>JBGSUK010000011.1:0-600000 GCA_041753455.1 Anaerolineae bacterium
CAGTGTGACGTTTGTGGCAGGTGACACGAGTGAAACGATCACGGCCACAATCATCAACGACTTGCTGGATGAAGATGATGAAACCTTCACGGTGACGCTGGGTGTACCGACGAACGCGACGGTGGATGTAACGCCGGGAGCAGGTATAGGTGTTGGGACGATCACCGACAATGACGCCCTGCCGACGGTGAGCATTGATGATGTGACGGTGGATGAAGGGAATGGCACCCTGACCTACACGGTGACGCTGTCGCCCGTGAGTGGCCGAACCGTAACCGTACCGTACATCCAAGCGCCGGGAACAGCCACGACACCCGCCGACTACAGTGTAGCGAATGGCAGTGTGACGTTTGTGGCAGGCGACACAAGTGAGACGATCACGGTCACGATCGTGGATGACACGACCGATGAACCGACGGAAAACTTCACGGTGACGCTGCAAACACCGACCAATGCCGACCTTGACCCGGTGGTTGCCAGCACAATTGGTGTGGGCACAATCACCGACAACGATAACCCGCCGACGGTGAGCATCAATGACGTGGCGGTGACGGAAGGAACAGGCGCAGGTACAACGACGCTGACCTATACGGTGACCTTGTCACAGGCCAGTGGCTTCATCGTGAGTGTACCGTTCACCGCAGCGGATGTAACGGCGACCGACCCGGCGGACTACAGCGTGACGACGATTTCACCGCTGACGTTCAATCCGGGTGTCTTGACGCAGAATATCGCGGTGGACATCGTGCGGGATGCGACGGATGAGCCGAATGAAACCTTTACGGTGACATTGGGTGTGCCGACGAATGCGACGGTGGATGTGACGCCGGGTGCTGGCGTGGGTATCGGGACGATCAACAACGACGATGGCCCGCCCTTAGTGAGCATCACTGATGTGACAGCTGACGAAGGCGCTGGAACACTGACGTTTACCGTTTCGCTGACAGCGGCGAGTGGTTTGACCGTGACAGTGCCGTTCACCTCTGCGGCAGGCACAGCCTTAACCCCCGCTGACTACAGTATGGTGACGATCAGTCCGTTGACGTTTACACCGGGTGATACCAGTGAAACCATCACGGTCAACATCGTGAATGATCTGCTGGACGAAAACGATGAAACCTTCACGGTGACGTTGGGCACACCGACGAACGCCGACCTTGATCCGACCCCCGGCAATGAAATCGGGACGGGTACGATCACCGATAATGATAATCCGCCATCGGTCAGCATTGATGATGTGGCGGTGACGGAAGGCACTGGCGCGGGCACAACGACCCTGACCTTCACGGCAACGCTCTCCGCACCAAGTGGTTTGACAATCACCGTGCCGTTCACCTCGGCGAATGGTACAGCGGGTGGTGCAGATTACAGTGTCACAACGGTAAGTCCGCTGACGTTCAATGCGGGTGTCACTACGCAGACCATTTCGGTCAATATCGTGCGCGACGCGCTGGATGAAAACAACGAAGACTTCACCGTTACGTTGGGTGCGCCCACAAATGCCACACTTGACGCCGTAGTTGCCAACACCATTGGCGTGGGCACGATCAATGATGACGACAACCCACCCTCAGTGAGTATTGATGATGTGGCAGTCACCGAAGGCACGGGCGCGGGTACAACGACGCTGACCTTCACAGCGACACTCTCCGCACCAAGTGGTTTGACGATCACCGTGCCGTTTACGGCGGCTGATGTAACGGCTACTGTAGCCGACTACAGCGTCACAACGGTAAGTCCGCTGACGTTCAATGCGGGTGTCACCACGCAGACCATTTCAGTCAATATCGTGCGCGACGCAACCGATGAACCAAATGAAACCTTTGAGGTGACATTGGGTGCGCCTACGAATGCCACGCTTGACGGCATAGTTGCCAACACCATTGGCGTGGGCACGATCAACGACGATGATGCCGCGCCGACAGTCAGTATTGACGACGTGGCAGTTGTCGAAGGCACAGGCGGCACAACCACCTTGACCTTCACCGCAACACTATCGGCGGCAAGTGGTCTGACCGTGACTGTACCGTTCACTTCGGCGAATGGGACAGCGACGGGCGCGGACTACAGCGTCACAACAGTAAGCCCATTGACCTTCAATGTGGGTGTGACGACGCAGACCATCGCGGTTGACATCGTGACCGACAATATTGATGAAAACAACGAAACCTTTACCGTCACATTGGGTGCGCCAACGAATGCTACGCTTGACCCGACACCGGGTGCGGGCGTGGGTATCGGCACCATCAATGACGACGATAACGCCCCAGTGGTAAGCATCAATGATGTAACCGTCACCGAAGGCACGGGTGGCACGAATACCCTAACCTTCACCGTATCCTTGACTAACCCCAGTAGCTTCACCGTTACCGTACCGTTCACCTCGGCGAATGGCACGGCAGTCGGTACGGATTACAGCGTCACGACGATTTCACCGCTGACGTTTAATGCGGGCGTGACTTCACAATCCATCAGTGTCAACATCGTGACGGATGCGATTGACGAAAACAACGAAGACTTCACAGTGACGTTGGGTGCGCCGACGAACGCAACCCTTGATCTGACTCCCGCCAACACAATTGGTGTGGGGACGATCAATGACGACGATGCCCCGCCAACCGTCAGTATTGACGACGTGGCGGTTACTGAAGGCACCGGTGTGGGTACAACCAACCTGACCTTCACAGTTACGCTTTCTGCTGCCAGCGACTTCCCGATCACCGTGCCGTTTACGGTAGCGGATGTGACGGCGGTGAACCCGGCAGACTACTCGGTGACGACCATCAGCCCGTTGAACTTTGCGGCTGGCACGACGACCCACACGATTGTTGTCAGTGTAGTACGCGACGGAGTTGACGAAAACAACGAAACGTTCAATGTGACATTGGGTGCGCCAACCAACGCGACGCTTGACCCGACCCCTGCCAATACGGTGGGTGTCGGCACGATCAATGACGACGATACGGTGGGTGTCACCGTGACGATCACGGGTGCAAATACGACCGTAGTCGAATCGCCTGCGCCAAGTGCTGCTCAACGCGATACGTTTGATGTCCGCTTGGCCTCTGAACCCAGCGCCAATACGACCATCAACCTGACGGTCAGCGACGGGCAAACCCTGATTGGCCGCGTGGGTGGGCCATATGGCACAAGCCTAAATCTGACGTTTGTGCCCAGCGGTACACCGACTGCGCCGAATACGCTTTGGGATGTTGCCCAGACCGTTGAAGTGGTCGCGGTGGATGATGCGCTGGTTGAACCCGCCATTCATAACGGCGCGATTAACTTCGCGGTACAGGCAGGCAGCGCGGCAGAATATGTCGGTCTAATCATCCCGGCCCTGAGTGTCCGTATCCAAGATAACGACGGGCCAGAAGCCCTTGCCATCTTCAATCCGCAGACCAGCCAAGCCAGCTTGCTCAACACGCTGCAAGACTTGCCGCCGTCTGGTGCGTACAACACCTTTGCCCCCGGCGCACCGCTTCCGGGCCAATGGGTCATGGGTGACTGGGATGGCGATGGTCAAAAGACCCCCGGCGTTTATGCCAGTGGCGCGTTCTTCTATACCAACTTGGTTGGCCCTGTCCCGCCTGCCTCATGGGTCGGTATCTGGTTCGGCTTGCCCGGCCCAGCCGTCCCCGGTCGCTTCGATGCGGGTGTCGGTCACGACTGCATCGGCGTTGTGGACAGCGGCAACTTCCCGCCCTATGGTACGGCTTATGTTCTGTACTACACCTGTAATTTGACCAGTGGCCCAACACCACCCTTGAGTTTCCAATGGTTGAGTGTGGTCTTGCCGGATTCGCAAGGCTTCACCGGAACGGCTCAGTTCACGGCTGGTGACTGGGACGGCGACGGAACAGATTCTATCGCCATACGCCGTAGCGAATTCATCGCCTATACCAACGTGCCGCCTGCGCCGAATGCACCGAGCCTACCGTATAGCCTTGCCACGTTTAATCTCGCCCAATACATCGGCGATCCAAGAACGCTGGCTGGTGACGTGTTGTCTGGTCAATATGGCAATATGGTCTCCGGTGACTGGGACAGCGATGGCATTGATAGCTTCGGCCTGTACTACCCGGCTGGCTACTTCTACTATCGGAATGACCTGCTGTGGAACTCCGGTGTGTATACGCTCCAGCGTGTTGCACAACCCATTGGTACAACGACCGTTGCGACCAGTTGGCGGGCCGGGGTTTCGGGTGGAGCTATGGTAGCTCAAGGTCAGGGCGAGGCAGTTGAAAGCACGCCGACCCCAAGCGCACCAACCACCCGCCGTATCACGACCGTCATCGAGTCTGATGACGCACAGGTTGTCCGCGAGGGCAAGTGGACGGTGCAAACCGCCCCGCTCGCCAGTGGTGACCGCTATGTTTACGGCAGCGGCAGCACCGATGACATCCTGACGCTCGAATTCGTGGGTACGTCGGTTGAGGTCATCTACGTCGAAAGCCGTATGACCGGAACATTCACGATCGTGGTGGATGATGTGGCGGTTCGTACCGTCATCACCACCGGGGACGCGACTGAATTTAACAGCCGCACCCTCATCAACTACCTGTCTGATGGACAGCACACTTTACAAATTGTCCCGATTAGCGGAACCGTCGCAGTAGACGCCTTCGTTGTTACGCAGGAGACTACTGAATAGGCGGAACTCTGATCGCCTTATCGTCATGACCCTCAAGTATTCAGGGTGTATCGGGAAGCCGGTACACCCTGATTTTTTTACCTTCGCTGCTAGGGGGCTGTCCAATCGCGTGCAACATTATGGAACTCGGATTAAAATGAGGGTGTGCCGAGTATTTACCGAAAGGAACACGAAGCAATGACCGACAATCCTGAACTCAAGTCACCAGCGAGCGATGCGCTTTTGACCCCTGTGACGTTTGAGGGGGTGATCCTTTATCGTGACCCGGCAACAGGTGGACATTGGCTGCCGCATGGTCAGCTTCAACAATTGGCGGAGGAACAGCTAGACCACGAATTACCACCCCTGATGGAAGTTGATGAAACGACCATGCACCACAGTGGACGGTTTTGCCCGGAAGATGGTCTTGAACTGGTGGAATATATTTTTGCCGCCAGCGACATCCGGGTCGAACAATGTATCTCGTGTCATGGCATCTGGTTGGATGCGGGGGAACTCAAAAAATTGATGACCTATGTCCACCAGCACCCCTATGACGAAATCGCCGAGGCTCTATCTATTGGGGATGAGGCGGAGGCCGCAGATGAAGAACATGATTTATCACTAACGACTCGTTTTCTCGCGTTTTTATATCGGTTGACGGAACGACCACCGTATGTATAAGGGGTAGGGGGATAATGCCTAAAAAACCAGCCCGGTTAGAAGATAGTACCCTTGCGTTAATTGCACATGATGGCAAAAAAGCGGATATGGTGGCCTTTGCAATTGACCACCGTAAGACCCTGCAAAAATGCAGAATTCTGGCGACAGGTACCACCGGAACGCTGCTACAAGATAAAGTGGGGTTGACGGTCGAACGGATGTTATCCGGCCCAATTGGAGGGGATGCCCAGATTGCTGCTCAGGTGGTCGAGGGTCGAGTTCGCGCCGTATTTTTCTTTGTAGACCCGCTTGGCTATCACCCGCACGACCCGGATATTCAAATGCTGCTGCGGGTGTGCAATGTTCACAATATACCGTTGGCCTCTAATCCGGCAACGGCATCTTGCATCATTGCCGCGCTGGAAGACGAAGAAGCGGATGCCACTCCCTAGGCGTTGACTTGCGGTAGGCTGTAATCGGTCATAAAATCCGATAGTCCTACGAATAATGGGAGAAAATTGCCATGCCGACCCGGACACTCACGATTTTATTGGCGGATCTAGTGGGTTCAACCCAACAGGTAGCCCAAATCAATGCGATTCGCGCCGCCGAATTTTTAGAGGATGCCACCCATCCCATCCGAATCGCGGTGGAGGAACATACGGGTCGTTTGGTCAAGTTCACGGGTGATGGCTTTTGGGCTGTTTTTGAAAGTGCCCGTGAAGCTTTGTTATGTGCCGATACAATCCGCGACCATTATATCCGCCAACGGTATACCCCCAGCGGATTTGCGATTGATGGGGTACGGGTGGTCGTCAATACCGCCGATGTCATGCTTGAAGATGACGATATATTGGGCGATGGGGTGGTGGTGTGTGCGCGGCTTGAAAAAAGCGTGCCTACCAATCAGGTATGGCTAACGGCGGCTACCCGTGAAGTAGTGGGTGCAAGCGATTTTGTATTTCATCCCGTCGGGGATATTCAACTGCGCGGACGCCCCCAGCCGATTAAGGTTTTTGCCCTCGAAAATACCGAGCAGAGCTTTATCGAATATGGCACGGTTTTATTGGTGACCGATTTGCATCAATACATTCAAGCGGGTGAGACGATGCCGCCGCTGGAATTGAATGATTGGCTGCTGACATGGGCCAATCTACACCGCGAGGCGATACGCGGTCTACGGGGGCAGGTACGTCAATTTGTGGCGGATATGGCGCTTATCACCTTTAGTGATGCGGACGACGCAATTCAGGCCCTCCTGAATCTCCATTCCCTCATTACCATCCATAATCGCCAACACCCCCAACTGCCAGATTATCATTTCAAGGCCGCTGTCGCATCGGGCGATATTATCCTCTCACCAACCGGGGTAGTGGGGCGCTTAGTGAATCAAACGTTCGATCTGCTCAATCAGACGCCACGCCAGACTATTTTGATTGATGCGGCTGTCCAAAACCGTTTGCAGGCCTATTCGGAACGGGTAACAGCGACCGAATTGAGCGCCCCGGATGGCAGGCAACTGAACTACTATCGGTTGGATTTGCCAGAGCAGGTGGAAGCGAAGGAATAATTCAATCAACGGGCCGAGAATTATGACAGCATCCACCAAACGCTCATATTGGTGTTGTTCCATTGGCGTGCTACAATAGTGGCGCTTTTCACGAGCGTACACCCTGACATTGCACTTGAATGACTGGAAGGAAATGCGATGCCTGCTTTTCTGCGAATTCGGACGCTGACTGCTGCGGCGCTGGTTTTGATTGGACTCTTTTTGGTGGCCTGTGGGACAGTCGCGGAAGAACCCCGGCCCACTTTTGAACCTACCCACCCATTTGTACAGGCCGACCAAAGCGGTGAAGATGTTCAAGTTGTTGCGGTTGAACCCACCAACACGCCCGTTCCGCCGACTGCAACCCCTATCCCGCCGACGCCGACCCCCGAAGTTACTGAAGCCGCCACTGAAGAACCAACGGCAGAAGTCACTGAGGCAGTGGTGACAGAAGAACTCCCCGGTGACCCGGAAATTGGGAAACTGCTGTTTGAGAATGTGGTCAGTATTCAGACGGGGCAGAATTGTGTCCTATGTCATAACGTCAATGAGCCTTTGCCGGGGACGGGGCCATACCTCTATGGAATTGCGACAGTCGCAGGAAGCCGGGTGGCGGGTCTTAGCACCCAAGATTATTTGTACCAATCCATTACACAGCCGAGCGCGTTTATTTCACCAGCTCAAACGGATCAACCGTGGCCCGATAATTTGATGCCGGCTGATTGGGGACAGGTGCTTAGTGAGCAGGACGTGTTACATATCGTGGCATATCTTATGACGCTGACCCAAGAGCGTACCGAATAGAAGTGAATCGCACATTGCCAAAAAAACTCTTGAGTTTCATAACGCTGACTGCTATACTGATACTTGTGTTATGAAATATCGGGCCTATAGCTCAATGGCAGAGCAGGTGCCTTTTAAGCACTTGGTTGGGGGTTCGAATCCCTCTAGGCTCAACAACTAAACAATTTGACGAACCAGCCGCCTCTTGAGGATAGCTGGTTTTTGTTTGCCTATTTCCGCCGTTCTCGCCTCCCCCTCGCCAAATTGGAGAGGGGGCCGGGAGGTGAGGTAAACCATGCCAATATCGCCCACGTATCCCCTTTTCGAAAAACTGTCGGAGTGTGAACTGTTGCGGAGAGGGCGTCGGGGGGTGAGGTCAAATCGTCATTGTTCACCCGAATTTGGTATAAGACCAGTCGAGCGCCTATCCCTCATACCCCAATTCACGACGTACCATCTTCGTTCCAGCGACCATCGCCTTGAGTTTTTCGCGTCCCACCCAACGCGCCGTCATACTAAAGCCGCAGTCAGCACTAATCCATACTCGCTTAGGATCGTTATATTTCAAAATTTCGTGGATGCGCTCCGCTACAATTTCCGGTTTTTCGACGGCCCGTGCTTTGACGTCAATGACCCCCGCCGCCAGATATTGATCTTCCCGCGCATATTTCATGAATAAATCGGACTGCCACATACCGCGATTGGCAAATTCGAGATGGATGATGTCGGTGTTGAGTTTGGGGAAGATCGGCCCAACATGCTCATAGGTGCGATGCGCCACCGCCGGACGCCCCATAAAATTCCCAAAACAGATATGCAAGCCAATGGTCGCATTCACACCTTCGACCATCGCGTTGAACATCTCGATAAATTCATCCGCCGAGACAAAATCATCAATCGCTGAGGGTTCGTCTACTTGAATATGGGTTGCACCCGCCGCTACGACATCTTTCAATTCCTTGTTCAGCAGTGGCACGAGCGCCCATGCTACCTCGCGTTTGTCTTTATAGACGCCTGCTGGGTCAATACGAAACGCGAAGGTGACTGGCCCTCCTAGTGGTGTGACCAATGGCATTTGGGTGCGGGTGCGGGCATATTCCAATTCTTCGACGAGTCCAAAGCCGTTGGGGGCGGCGAATTTGTCGGTGGCGCGGAAGGCGTTAATCATATCTGGGCCGGGATAGCCCAACTGACGCTCCCACGGAATCTTCTGGACGCCGTGAATGTAATCATAGAACCCGACCAGAAAATTGAAGCGCCGCATCTCGCCATCCGAAATGACATCTACCCCGGCTTCCTCCATCTCCATAATGGCAAGGTTGGTGGCGTCGTCAAAGGCTTCGCGGATGTCTACCGATCCCATCTCGCCGCGTTTCATAGCCTCGCGCACGACAAACAGCCAGCCGGGTGTGCCATAACTCCCAATGACCTGTGTTGGCAAAATGGGCATATTTTGATACTGATACATACTCAAAAAATCCTTTACTGTGCTAAAAATCTTTTTCGATAATGGCTAAAGCGCGATCCACAATGTCCACCAATTCATCAATTTCGGACAGCGGCATATTCAGCGGCGGGGCAATTAACATGACGTTGCCGGGGTGGACAGGCAACAAAATCAAACCAAGTTCACGACAGGCCAAGCGGAAGGCTAAACCAATTTTGCCGGGGGGGTGGGTCGTCGCGTTGGTAGATTTATCGGTGACCAGTTCCAGCCCCGCCAGCATCCCTTTGCCACGTACCCCGCCCACCAGCCGATGATGAGCCAAATCGTGCAGGCGGCTTAGCAGATATTCACCAGAGGCGGCGGCTTGGCTTGGTAAATCATCGCGCTCGATCAAGCGAATGTTTTCCAGCGCGACGGCACACGCCACCGGATGCCCGCTATAGGTATGCCCATGCCGGAACATTTCTTCCGCCCCACCCGCGAACACTTCCGCAATTTCGGCCTTTGCAATCGCCGCACCAATCGGGATGTATCCGCTGGATAAGCCTTTGGACATCGTCATCAAATCTGGCACGACCCCGGTATGCTCACAGGCGAACATTTTGCCCGTGCGCCCAAAGCCCGTGATGATTTCATCGGCAATCAGCAGCACGCCATAATGGTCACATACCTCACGCAGGGCAGGCAGAAAATCATCGTCGGGGATTGCCACGCCAATTGCGGTGTTCATTGGGTCAACATGCACCGCCGAAACCGTCGCCGGATTTTCGCGTTTGATGAGTTCCTCAATCTCGATGGCATGTTCCGCGCCACAACCGGGGCGGGGGGCTGGTGCGATCCGGCCAAAGCTGTCCGGCTGAAAAATGAAATTGCGGGTGGCGTGATAATTGCCGTCTACCGCCATCGCGCCAAAGGTCACCCCATGATATGCGCCATGCCGGGTAATGACTTTGTGCCGCGCATGGTCGCCGCGCAGATAGTGATATTGACGGGCGATCTTGATGGCAACTTCAACTGCCTCCGCGCCGCCGGGGGTGAAATGCACCATCGAAAGGCTGCCGGGGGTGATATGGGCCAGTTTTTCGGCTAGGTCAATTTGCGAGAGTGTGGCATAGCGGAACAAGTCAATGAAGGCCACCTGCTCATATTGGCGGATAGCAGCCTCGACCAATTCGTGCCGTCCGTGCCCCGCCACCATCGCCTCCAATGCCGACACGCCATCCAAATAACGATTACCCTCAATATCATAGAGATAGCTGCCCTCGGCGCGGCTGATGACACGCGGGCCATCGTCAGCAATTAAATCATTTAGTTGGGTATAGGGCATCCACAAATGCTTGCGGGCGCGGTGTTTGATGTCACGAATACTGACGGCTTCCTGTGCGGGGGCTGCCATCGCTACTACTCCTTTTCGACGGGCTTGGTTTGGCCCGTGCGCGAATAATGATATTCACGGATATCGCGGTAATCTTTGTAGATGTACCATGGGCAGGGGGCATTGTGGTCGAGGGTATGATCCAGCGGGCGCAGCAGATAGCCCCGTTTGCGCCCCGGCAGCCATTCCATCGCAATCGCGCAGTGGGAACAATACCAATGCACGCCCTCTTTTTGCCATGTCCACAGGTGGCTTGTTTGATTCGTGCCGTGCATTGTAATCTCATAACTGCGTCGTCCGGTTTCAGGGTCACCGCGCCGAATGACCCCGCCGCTGCCACATGGGTCAAACGCGACCATATAACGATCACCCTGATCTTCCACAATCACATCCCCGCGCCGCTGGCCTCCGCTGAAGTGCCCGCCGCGCATCCCTTCGACGGTCAGGGCGACTTTTTCCCACGGGGTCATTTTGTCCCATGCCGCGTAACGATCGCCCCAGATGCTTTGATGGGTGTGCAGGATAGTGTCGAGAACGGCCTCTTCCTGCCACGTCTCCGCGATATAGGACAGTTGATCTTGTACCCACGCCACCAACACATCATGCACATTCAAAAAGGCCAAACGCATCCGTTCCAGCCATTTGAGCGCCTCGGCATCCTCGTTCATGGCAAGGGCTTTTAGGCATAGTTCGCGCTCAGTCACCCCAAAAGGGTATGTCCAATAGGTGCGCATCATGCCCCGTGAGGCGGATTCAGCTTGGGCTTCAGTCGCGCCAGATTTCAGCACGATAAAACGTTGAATATCTTGCAGCCATGTCGACATAATGTGGTGCATAATCCGCATTTCTTCGTGAAAATAACGCACCAAATCCGCCGCCAGATCGCGCCGCCCCTCGGCAATGGCTTCTTCGGCTAACGTCTGCGACGATACACCCATCGTCTCGATGTCATCAAGGCGCAGCACTCGTCCAATCGTTTGGGAATGTTCTAATTTGATATGGTCAAGTCGGCTCATACGAAAATCGTCTTTCTAAAATAGTTCATTTAGGGCGGGCGACCCCGTTCATCCTCACAACAGGGATGGGGTGGGGATTTTTCCATACAAAAATAAGAGAGCGAGGAGGTGGGACTCGCTCTCTCGGAAACGGGCTAATTCATTTCCATGCCGCCGTCCACATTCAACGCCTGTCCGGTGATGTAATCGGCATCTTCCGAACACAAGAAGGCTACCGCCGCGCCAATATCATCCGGTTTAGCGGCCCGTTTCAGCGGTACTTTATCCACTGTGTTTTGTATCCATTCGCCCTGTTGCAAGCCAAAACGTTGAGCCTGTGTCTTATCAATATCGTCCCACATCGGGGTAGGCACGACACCGGGGCAAATGGCGTTGACGTTGATGTTATACGGCGCAAGATAGCCAGCGGCGCTCTGGGTAATGCTGATGACGGCCCATTTTGCGGCGGAATAGTGCGCGGCATAGGGGCGACCCTTGCGACCCGCCACCGACGACAGATTGACAATCTTGCCATAGCTGCGATCGGCTTTTCCGGCGGCTTTGACCTCCTCCGGGATTTGGGCCACCATTTGTAGGGCAGCGGCTCTTAGGCAGAAAAACACCCCACGTTGATTGACCCGCTGTAGCCAATCCCATTTTTCCGGCGTCAAATCGAACAAGGGCAGGGTTTCTAGCACCCCGGCGTTATTGACCAGAATATCCAGTTTGCCAAATTCCCTGACGACGTCCTTGACCATTTGGTTAATCTGGTCAGTGTCGCCAATATCCACCGGATAGGCCAACGCACGCGGCCCCATCTGGCTGATTTCATTGGCAACAGCATGGGCGTTTTCGGCTTTGTATTCGGCGATGACGACATGCGCTCCTTCATTAGCAAGCCGCAGGGCAATCCCCTTGCCGATGCCTTGCCCCGACCCTGTGACGATTGCCACTTTTCCTTTGAGACGATCTGCGACTGGTGGCATAGGGCTATCCTTGAATCTCGGAAGGACGGACAGAACGATTTTCCTGTGCGGAAAGATAGGCGGCGTTGACCACCCGCAGCGTATTCAGATTATCTTCGGTGCTGGTTAGCGGGATGCCGTCGGTTTCAATGGCGTGCATCAAACCCGACATCGGCCCAACAAAAGCGTCCGGTATCCACATTTCATCTAGTGCCAGCGTTACAACCCCGCGCCCCTTCTGCCTATATTCCAATGTGTCGGGGCGTCCGGCAGGGTAGTTATACATGAGGCCAATCGTGCCCTCAATCGCGCCTTCTGTGCCGATAAAGCGGAAGGTCGCAAAGGTTTCGCCGTGAATGTTGTAGTGATTGACCGACACCAGCACTTGCAGGCCATTCGCGTAATCCATGACGGTGATGGTTTTGGTTTCGGCCTTCACATTGCCCTGATTGGCAAATTTGGCGTGGCGGCTGGTTACCCATTCGGGATTGCCGAACAGGAAACGTAGCGAGTCAATATAGTGGATGCTGTGATACATCACCTCTAGGCGCGGTGCATTGGCAAGCCACGGCCACATATGCCAAGGGGTTTCACAACTGACTTGAATTTGAGCGTCGGTGGGTTGACCAATCCAACCCTGTTCAATCATGACTTTGGCGGCGGCAATCCCGGCATCCCAGCGCATCTGATGATTGATCGCCTGTTTGACCCCCGCTTTTTTGGCGAGTTCGACAGTCTTGACGGCCTTCGAGAATTCATCTGATAGGGGTTTCTGGCACAGCATATGCTTTTTTGCAGCGGCAACCTTTTCCACAATCTCAAGTTGGTGCCACGGCTGCACGGCGATGTCCACAATTTCCACCTGTGGGTCGGCGATCAGTTCATCGAGAGTGGTATAGACATGGGGGATGTCCCATTGTTTCGCCAATGCCTGCGCCGCTTCGGGGTTGATGTCATAACACGCCACCACCTTGAACCCTGCTTTTTTGTAGGCAGGCATGTGGGCATACTGGACGATGCCACCACACCCGACAATGCCAATGCCATAATCTTTTTTCTGTGGCAGCTTGGGCCGCCAATCAATGTTTAATACACCCATAAGGTACTCCGTTTCTGGCAATAATCGTTAATCGCCCCTACTTGATAACGAGGGGGGCAGTTTGGGTAGGTCTTAGCCCCATAGCCGTTCGGTTAAGCCTTCATGTTTTGCGCGATGCCGATTCATTACGCCTAGCTTCGTAGGGGATGGCCCATCCCGCATTTCTGCAATCAGGGCGCACTATGCCCCTACGACGTTTCTTGGCAACGTCTCATACGAAATTCGGGTGAAGGGTGGGTCTTAGACCGCACCCCTACAAAAGCCCATGTTCATGGCATCCTGTAGGGGTCAGGCTCAGACTGACCCTCTTTTTTACCTATGGATCACCCGAATCCCGTATCACTCCATTGTCCCTTAACTACTGAATGCCTATGCGTCTTAGCCCTGCCCCTACGGATGAAAATGTATTTGGTAGGGGTCAGGCTCGGAGGGTGTCTAAAAAGAAGTGCGTTTACCTCACCCCAAACGCCTCTCCCACGTGAGAGGGTCTTAAACACAGGGTTTCCAACTCCCCCTCGCCAAATGGAGAGGGGGGTGGGGGGTGAGGTTAAACTTTTGTGACACCCACTCAAACTGACCCGCATTTTTATAGCTCCGCATTAAAGCCCCTCTCCACTGAGTGGGGAGGGGTTGGGGTGGGGATAGTTGTTTATAACCGATAAAATTTCGTCGCCGTGCCACCCAACACCGCGTCAATCTCGGCTTGGGAGCGTCCAGCAAGACACTTATTCGTTTCGGCCCACACTTTGGCATAGTCACCCGCCAAAATCGCCACAGGCCAATCGCTGCCAAACATCAACCGATCCGCGCCGAAAATCTCGAAGGCGTAGTCCACATATTTCTGCAAATCTTTGGCAGACCAATTCACAGGGTCGGCGGTGGCGGTGTTCAGACCCGACACTTTGGCATATACCTGCGGATAGCTGGCGGCGGCTTTCATCTGCGAGGCCCAAGGCTCCCATTCCCCGCTGGCGATCGGAGGCTTGGCAAGGTGGTCAATCACCATTTTGAGATTGGGCACTTTTTCCGCAAGGGTGGGGACGTGTTTCAAGTGATTGGGGAAAACCGCCACCACATCAAATGTCATATTAAATGAGGCCAGCACCTTAAGGCCCTCAATCACCACATCTTGTACCACCCAATCTGGGTCGGCTTCGGTGTGAATAAGATGGCGTATCCCTTTAAATAGCGGATTTTTGCTATATTTTTCGAGCGACTTAGCCGCTTCATCGGGGCGGAGCAGGGGTACCCACCCAACCACGCCCTGAATCCATTTAAAGGTTGCCGCCGCCGCCAGCATATATTCGGTGTCCTCGTAGGAGTCCATGGATTGCACCACGACGGTTTTATCAATGCCAGCGGCTTTGACCTGCGGCTCAAGTTCGGGCGCTTCAAAGGTGCGATAAATAGGGCCATATTCCGGTACGAGCCAAGGATAGGCCACTTTTTCGAGATTCCAAAAATGTTGATGGGTATCAACTTTCACCATGATCGTTTCCTCCTAAACTAAAAGATAATCTTCTCTAATTGCTTTATCTCAAAAATCGCGCCGAGAATTAACCCCACCCCCACCCCTGCCCAAGCATAGGGAGGGAAACAAAGGTTGTATTCAAGCCCTTCCCTGTGTTCGGGGAAGGGGAGTACCTTTGTCATAACTTCAACACGCGATCCACAAATACCGCTGCCAACCCTGTATATGCTTCGGGATCAAGCAGGGACGCCAACCGCGCTTTATCCAGATGGGCCATTACCCGCTCATCGGCAGCAAGGCACTCCAAAAAAGGCCGCTGTTCTTCGACGGCTTGCATGGCCCGTTCATAGACCACATCATGCGCGTGCTGCCGTCCGATATGCTGCCCCAATTCAAACATGACCCGTTCAGCTAACAGCAGACCATGTGTAATATCCATGTTGCGGCGCATCCGGTCGGGGTAAACATGCAAACCGCGCAACACCCGCAACGTCAATTCCATCGCCCCGTGCGCCATAATGGACAATTCCGGCAGATAGGCCCATTCCATATGCACCGACGACCAATCGCGCTCGTGTTCGTTATAGAGCAGGGTATCAATGGCGGTGGTGGCGTGCTGACGGCATAACCGTGCCATCGCCAATATCGCCTCGCAGATCATCGGGTTGCGTTTTTGCGGCATGGTGCTGCTGCCGACCTTGCCCATCTCAAACGGTTCTTCGACCTCGCCAAATTCCTGTTTTTGCAGATGGATGACCTCATTGGCGATGCGACCCATTAGCGCGGCCAGCATGGCGACGTGGGTGGCATATTCGCTGAGGCCATCGCGGGAGGTATGCCATGCAATCGGCGGGGTGTAGAGGCCCAATTCATCCAGCACGGCTTTTTGAATGGCGATGCCATCCACCTTGACCCCTTCCGGTGCGCCTTGTGTCACACCCGCCAAAGTACCAACCGCGCCGCCAAATTCGCCCAACAAAACGCGATGCTGACTGGTTTGCCAGCGTTCGCGGTGACGGTGCATCTCGGCCAGCCAGACGGCCACCTTAAACCCGAAGGTTGTCGGCAGGGCTTGCTGACCATGTGTGCGTCCAGCGATGGGGGTGTCGCGGTGGGTTTCGGCTAGCTGGCGCATGGCCTCCATCAAGCTGTCCATGGTCTGCATAAACAGGGCCGAGGCATCACGGATTTGCAGCACCAACGCCGTATCCATCACATCCTGTGTGGTCGCGCCCCAATGCACATAGCCCCCGGCGTCGCCCTCACAGCGTTTTGACAGTTGCCAGATCATCGAAACCAACGGATGCACGGTGTCGTCAATGCCTTTTTTGATGGCGTCGGTATCCATATTTTCGGCGCGGGCTTGGCGGGTAATTTCGGCGGCGGCTTCGGCGGGGACAAGACCCAATTTGGCTTCGGCGCGGGCAAGGGCGGCTTCAAAATCCAGCCATTTTTGCAACAACGTGTGGTCGTCAAACACCGCCCGCATGGTTGGGGTGCCAAACAAATCTTTGAAAAAAATCGAATCAATTACATTCGAGGGCATAGCCTAAAATCTTTTCTCAACATTGATATTTACCCGAATTCGAGCCAACTCCCCATGATACCCAAAACCCTGCTCTCTTAACGGTCAAATATAACCTTCCCCCATAACCGATGACATCACTTGACAAATGCATACCGTTTTATATCATTCATTATCCCTCC
The DNA here is from genome assembly GCA_041753455.1 of Anaerolineae bacterium. GTDB lineage: Bacteria > Chloroflexota > Anaerolineae > Aggregatilineales > J027 > CFX10. The sequence continues at coordinate 16,688 of JBGSUK010000011.1, forward strand.
ATTACACACCTAATTATGACCCATTACCCACTCTATCAAGATATATGAGTAATAATTAGCGATATTAGAAAAGGGGGTATGGTTGCGTTGTCGTCCCATTCCAAAAACCTATCCCTCGGCCTGCAATTCCTCAGCAATCTTCGCTTTCAATCCTTGTTGCGTGTGTTGAATATGCCGAATCGCCAAATCCTTTGCCCGAACAGCGTCTCCCGTTTCACATGCCGCCAGAATTTCGCGGTGTTCTTCATGTACCACATCGGCATTGCGCAGCACAAACATATAACGATAGCGGTATAGCTCGCTGCGATCCCACAAAGTAATGATGGCCTGTAGCAGGTGTTCATTATTCAACACGCGATAAATCGTCAAGTGAAATTCGCGGTTCAGTTCCATAAATTCCTTGATGTCCTGCCGGTTCGTTGCCTCCTGCATCAATTCAATCAGTTCGTGCAGACGGGCAAAATCAAATGTCTGCATCCGTCCGACGGCATAGGCAATCGTTTCGCCCTCGATCAAAGCCCGTGCAAAATACAAATCATCGAGGTCATTGAGCGAAATTTCGGTCACAAACGCCCCGCGTCGCGGGATGATGGTGACCAAACCTTCCGACTCTAATCCTTTTAGAGCCTCGCGCACGGGAACAAGGCTGACCTGTAAATCTTCGGCCAATTTGTTTTGGTCAATACGCTGGCCGGGTTTGAGAACGCGGTGGACAATGGCTTCACGAATACGTTCCTGCACTTGCAGCGACAGGGTCGCTCTAGGTAAAGACAGGGATGGTTGTGATTGGGTCATAGACGAATTTTGGTTTTTTCATGAGAAACGGTTGACGAATTTGTTGTTAGATTATAAATTATAAATTATAATTTGCCAAGTCAAAGACAAAGGAGGCTACCGACCATTCAAAAATTGCCTGTTCTTTCAAACCAACAGTTTATTATCGAGAGTAGAGTGGAGGCTTTAACATGCGTAAAAAAATAGGATTGCTGTTAGCCCTTGTTATGGTATGCGGCCTTGTATTAGGGGTAGCTGGCAATAATGCCCCAGCCCGCGCTCAAGATGGCCCACAATATGCCGGGCTAGACCAAGACCTTTCCGGCGTTACCATCCGTTTTGCGGGTATCGGTGGTCAACCTTATGAAGCGATGTATCAATCTATTGATGTATTCGAAGCGGAAACTGGCGCGACTGTAGAAATCGTGTTCCTCGGCGACGGTTTCGAAATTGACCGCTATCTGAAGCAGAACTATGCCGCTGGCACGGTGGATTTTGACGTGGCGTGGAATCACACCAGCTTCACCGCCCAGTATGTAGACTTTGTCGAAGACATGGCCCAATATTTCAGCGCCGAAGAACTAGCCCCCTTTAGCCCGGCCATCATCGAAGCCGCGACGATTGACGGCAAACTGACTCTTATTCCCCGTCACGCCGACATCAGCGCGATGCACTATCGCACCGACCTGTTTGAAAATGCTGATTATATGGCTGCATTTGAAGCCGAATATGGCTATCCGTTGGCCCCACCCACATCCATTGACGAAATGTATGACATGGCAGAATTCTTCACCACCGTCACCGAGGACACAGATACCCCGGTTTGGGGCACGCAGTTTGCAGGTAAAGAAGAAGCCCTCGCGGGTCGTTTCTATGAACTGCTCGTCGCCAATGGTGGCAATTACTTCAATGAAGATTGGGAACCTATCTTCGATAATGAAGCCGGCACTGCCACTGCCCAGTGGATGGTTGATCTGTACGAAAACGGCTATATCCCGCCCGATACTCCCAACTATATCTGGCCGGAAGTTGCCCAAAACTTCTGCGATGGCAAGATTGCCTTCTATCTGGAATGGTATGGCTGGTACAGCTATTTCCAAGACCCGGCAAGCTGCGCGGTTGCTGGCAAATTTGGCCTGACACGCGGCCCATTGGGTGCGGGTGGCGAAGCTCATACGGGTTGGGCGGGCGCACATGCCTTCTCCATCCCCTCTGACGCCGAAAACAAAGAAGCCGCCGCACAGTTGATCAAGTTCTTGACTTCTGAGCGCGTAGCCTATGAAGAATCCCTGCTCGGTTTGTTAGCTGTCCGTGATGATGTGTGGGCGCGTCTGATTTCTGAAGCAGGCGCTTCCGCCGACCCGTTGGCTGTGCCACGTCTCGAACTGGCCCAACAGCAAATCGCCGAAGACTTCTTCACCCCGCCGCTGTTCCCAGACTGGATCAGCTTCACTGACCTGTGGTTCCCAATTCTACAATCCATCATCCTTGGTGACGTAAGTGTCGAGGAAGGTCTGGCGCAGGCTGTGGAAGAGACGGAATTCCTGATGGAAGACCTCGGCTACTACGAATAGGATATGCGCGTGGCGAGATGACGTAACCGCCGATGATTGAACCCAACCCTCCGCAACCACAGGGAGGGGCTTGAAAACAGCTTTTTCGACTCCCCCTCGCTATGTTTGGAGGGGGAATGGGGTTGCTGTGGGCGAAATCAATGTAAGGGAGGGTTTGCAAACACTTCCTTACAAGCCCCGACCCACACCCAATAGATTTTTTGCTGAAATAAGGAATTACACATTGCTTGCTTTATTGGCTCAACGCTTCTCAACTGTCCTATACGCGATAATGGATGGCATCACTCAGGTGATAGGTGCGCTGTGGCGACTGCTACCATTCGGCTATTTGTGGGAACGCATCCCCCAAAAGACACGCCGCACCTTGTTTCCGATGCTGCTGATTTTGCCGACGGTCATCATTATTTTGCTGATCGTGCTCTATCCGCTGATTTATTCCATCTACGTCAGTTTTACCCCACTCAATATGCTGCGTTACGAAAAGACGTTTGTATTTGAGCAGGAAACCATGTGGCGAAATTATGAGCGCCTGAAGGACGATGATGTTTTTATTCGCTCAGTGAAAAATACCGTGTTGTTTTTAGCGGTCACGGTCAACACGGAATTTGCGTTGGGCCTGCTGATTTCACAATTGATGGCACGGGTCACATGGGGGCAGGGGGTGATGCGTACCCTGTTGATGATCCCGATGATGTTTGCGCCTGTACTGGTCGGTTTCCAATTTGCATGGTTCTTTAATGGCAGCGTCGGTTTGGTCAACAATGCGCTGGTCGAACTAGGCTTGATGGAACTAAACGACCCCAAGCCGTGGCTGGTAGACAAACCGACGGGTATGATTGCGCTGATGATTGCTAGTATATGGATGAACGTGCCGATTATGGCAATAATTCTATTGGCGGGCACGCTCTCTCTCCCCAACGAACTGTACGAAGCCGCCGAAGTGGATGGGGCAAGTTTCTGGCATCAATTCCGCCATATTACCCTGCCACTGCTTCGCCCATTTATTCTTATCGCCCTGACGATTCGCTCACTGGATGTCGCCCGCGCCTATGACATTGTGCGGATTATGACAGGTGGTGGCCCGGCTCATCGCACCGAAATGATCTGGACATATGCCGGACGTATGGCGACCCGTAGCAACCGCTATGGCATGGCAAGCGCGATTTCGATGGTTGGTGTGATTCTCGGTGTCCTGTTCACGCTCTACCTATTCCGCAAACTGGTCAAGTCGAGGGTGGTGTATTAATGTTAACCAATGCCGTCCGGCCCTATCGCAAACTCCGTCAGACTATTTACAACGTTGTAGCGTTCATCATCTTAACGATTGGTGCGCTGCCCGCCGTCTGGATTATTTTCACCGCCTTTCGCCCCGGCAATGAAGTCAATGTGCGTCCGGCGGTCTGGATTCCGCAAAAGCTGACACTGGATGCTTTCGAAAAACTGTTCGGGGGCGATCCTGACGTCGCCGCGCCTGTACCTGTCCGCGATTATATGTGGAACTCGATTCGGGTCGCCGTGCTGAGTACGCTGATCGTCTTGATTTTGGGAACGATGGCCGGTTATGCCTTTTCGCGTTTTCGATTTCGGGGGCATACGCTGGTGTTCCTATTTATTATGCTCTCGCGTAGTATACCCGGCGTCGCATTAGGTTTTCCGCTGTTTTTGCTGATGCGTAAATATGAATTGGTAGACACGGTGCATGGTTTGGCGTTTGTGTACGTCGCGGTCAATTTGCCGATCACTGTTTGGTTAATGGATGGCTTTTTCCGGCAGATTCCACCCGAACTCGACGAGGCGGCCTATATTGATGGCTGTGGTTATTGGCTGGCGTTCTGGCGCATTGACCTTCCGCTGGCCCTGCCCGGCATCTCGGCTTCGGCGATTTTCGCGTTTTTGGCGGCATGGAATGAATATCAGCTTGCCAGCTTGATTACCGGGACACCCGACGCCAAGACTTTTCCGGTGGGGTTGTACGACTTTACCAGTCAATTTACGGTGGACTGGCGCGGTATGTGTGCGATGTCGGTGTTGATGATTATCCCCGCTGTCATTTTTGTCCTGTTGACGCAGCGCAGCATGATACGCGGCCTGACGTTTGGTGCAATTAAGGGGTAAGGCGTCCCACCCCAACCTCTCCTTATTGAACGGAGAGAGGGGCGGGGGTGAGGAAGAATTTTCAGACTCCCGGTCTCAACAAAAGGCGAAAAATTTATGTTAATCAGTTATTGGCATTTTAGTTTTACCGTCGCCGATTTGGAGCGTTCGATTGACTTTTATACGAACGTCATCGGTATGAAATTGGTGCATCGGCAGGAGCAGTCCAATGAATACACCCGCAAACTGGTTGCCTATCCCGATGCTTCGCTCAAGGTAGCCCAACTCGCCATCGAAGGGATGCCGGGGGTGCGTTCGGGGCATCTGTTGGAATTGGTGGAATATGTCTCGCCGCGCTGTGACCCCACCGATACCGCCACCTGCCGCCCCGGTAGTGCCCATCTCGCCTTTCAGGTAGTGGATGCGTGGGCCAAATATCACACAATGGTTGCCGCAGGGGTGCGCTTCAAATCTGAACCCGTCGCCATCACCGCCGGCATCAATAAGGGTGGGTTTACGTGTTATTTTCTTGACCCGGACGACATTACGTTAGAAATTATTCAAGCGCCTCCCGGATGATATTGCCACGCGCACGCACGAAAGAACAAACTATATTTAGGAGTTTATCGTATGCCCACCGTCATTATCTACTGGTCACCCGGTAGGAACATTCGACAAAAACAAGCGGTGATTGAGCAGATTACGGACGTGCTGGTGAGCGAAGCCGGTGCCAAACGGGAGGATGTGTTGGTCATTTTTCAGGAAATCTTGCCGGGTGATTTTGGGCGCGGTGGACAGGTCGTCCTCCCACCGGAAGAATCAAATCAAATAGAACGCTCATCGGATGAGCCTTTAAATGGAAGGGATTAACTGAACATGGTCAAGCGATTTGGTCAGGTGAATCGAGTACGGCCTGAGGTTTTGGAAGAATACAAACGGATTCATGTGAAAATTTGGCAGGAAATCGAAGACGCCATCCGCGAATCCGGCATTATCAACTATAGCATTTACTATAAAGATGGCTTTCTATTTGCTTATTTTGAGTATGATGGCCCTGAAGAAGAATTTGCTGCCCGCATGGAAAAACTTGCCGCCGCGCCACGCATGGATGAATGGTGGGGGATTACCAAAGCGATGCAGAGGCCATTGGAAACCCGTGCCCCCGGTGAATGGTGGGCCGATATGGAAGAGGTTTTCCATCAGGATTAAGCGCGAATGGGAGATTACATCCCCAACCTCTCCCCAACGCATTAAGCAGGGGAGAAAAGCCGTATTGATTTGTTCCCCTTCCTCGTTGCGATAGGGAAGGGCCTAGGGGATGGGGACGCTTGACGAATGGATCGGAGCAAATAGACGCACATGAATATTGTAATGCCCAATATGGGATTCGACGCGCAAGAGGCCCGCATTATCGAGTGGGTGAAAAAACCGGGTGATCCGGTACGGCGCGGCGATGTGGTTGCCATCATAGAATCTGACAAGGCCAATGTAGAGCTAGAGTCATTGGGAGATGGGGTTTTATTGGAACAACTTTTCCCCGCCGACACGCCTGTAAAGGTCGGGGAAGTGATTGCGCGGGTCGGCTCTGCACAAGACCGGCCCGTCGTTCAATCACCTGCCAAAGTCGCACCCGCCCAGAACACTGCGCCAATGGAGGTTTCGCCAGTGGCACGGCGTATGGCAGAGGAACACGGCCTTGACCTAACATCCGTCACGGGTAGCGGCCCCGGCGGAAAAATTATGCGGCAGGATATTGAACGACTGGTATCTGCCTCGCCTGCTAAATCATCGAACGGTAAGCCCTTGGCCCTGCCCAAAGTTCGCCAAGCCGCCCGTCAAATGGGAGTAAAATTGCGTGATGTCACCCCGACAGGCCGACACGGGGAAATCACGCTTGCTGATGTGCAACAGCATCAAGCCCGGTTGACCAAGCCACCTGCCCGTGAAAAATCTGGCGTGCGTGAAGTGGCCCTTAGCCGGATGCGTCAGACCATCGGGGAGCGCCTGCGCCGTAGTATGCAGGAAGCCCCACACTTTTATGTCAGCGGCGAATTTGACCTTGAAGCGGCCCTGACCCGATTGAAAACGCTGTCAGGGGTACGGGTCAATGATGTACTGCAATATCTGGTCGTGCAAACCTTGCTGCGTGTACCGGAACTAAACGCCACCTTTGAAAACGGCCACCTGTATTATCATGAGGCGGTCAATCTTGCCATCGCGGTGTCGTTGGAGGATGGCCTAATTACACCTGTCCTTGCCGATGCCCAACAGTATTCATTGCAGGGCATTGCCCAAGCCAGCCGCGCACTGGTTGAACGCGCCCGTACCAATCATCTGCACCCCTCAGATCTGCAGACAGGCACCTTCACGATTAGCAATCTTGGCGTGGTTAAACAGGTGGATCAATTCACCGCTGTCATCAATCCGCCCCAAGTAGCGATTTTGGCGGTCGGCACGGTCAAGGCACGTCCGGTCGTCATCAATGGTGGCCTGCATGTTCATAACACGGTGCATCTAACCCTTAGCGGCGACCATCGCGTGGTGGACGGCATGACGCTCGGCAAATTCATGGCGACCTTTCAGGAAGAGTTGGAACGATTTGGTTAATAGAATCGCCAATCCCTCCCCAAAGCATTAGGGATGGGGATAGTAGAGTGGGTGAGCACGAACATAATTGAGTGATACAAGGGAAGTAATCTGATATGACCGCAATACCTGCGCTGAATCTGGACACCCGTCAGGCGATGCTGCGGCGGATGCTGGAAATCCGTATCGCCGAGGAGCAGATTCAAGGGCTGTTTATGCAAAATCTGATTCGCGGTACGACCCACCTGTGCATCGGGCAAGAAGCCTGTTCGGTAGGGATTGCCCACGCCCTGCAACCAGGCGATACCGTGACCTGCACCTATCGGGGACATGGGCACGCGCTGGCCCTCGGCATGAGCATCAAAAAACTCATGGCCGAGATGATGGGCAAGGCGAGTGGGGCGTGCAAGGGCAAGGGCGGTAGTATGCACCTGACCGACGCTTCGATTGGCCTGCTAGGTGAAAACGCCATCGTCGGCGCGGGGCTGCCCATTACGGTTGGCGCGGCACTTTCGGCACAGGTCAAAGGTGAATCGCGCATCTCGGTGGCAATTTTTGGCGAAGGCGCGACCAACATTGGCACGTTCCATGAAGCTCTGAATATGGCGGCGGTGTGGAAATTACCCGCCCTGTTCATCTGCGAAAATAACCTATATGGCGAATACAGTCCGATGGAAAACACTACCCCCGTCGCCAATATTGCGGAACGCGCCTGTTCGTATAACATGCCCGGCATCGTGGTGGATGGTCAGGATGCCGAGGCGGTCTATGAGGCGGTGCAAGCAGCGGCGGATCGGGCACGGCGCGGTGAAGGGCCGACCCTGATCGAGCTCAAAACCTATCGTTATCGGGGACATTCACGCACCGACACCGCCCCGTATCGCCGTCCGGGGGAGTTAGATGAATGGCTAAAACGTGACCCGATTGATGTGCTGGCCCGCAAAATGAAGGCCGATGGGCAATTGGATGACACCGAGTTAGAAGAATTGCGACAAGGTACGGAACGGCTGGTTTTTGATGCCATCGAATGGGCCAAAGCCGAACCCTTCCCGGCCATTGAGACGCTGTTTGAGGATATTTTTGCGTAATGGTGGCGGCGTTAACCTTCCTAAAGTTTGGGCAGGGCTAAGACCACCTTGCCCTGCCTATGAATTTGCGTCTTGTAGGGCTCAGACTGACCCGTCTTTGAAGGTACGTTCCCCAGAAACCGTCTACCGATTTGTTTATCGTTGAAGCTGGATTTTTTGAGATGAATTGAACATAGAGGGATTTTTTCTATGCCCCAGATGACTTATCGTGAAGCAGTTTGTAAAGCCATTGCCGATGAAATGCGCTCCGACCCGGATGTGATTTTTTTCGGTGAGGATGTTGCTATTGCGGGTGGTGTGTTCAAAGTCACCCCCGGCCTGTATGAAGAATTTGGCCCCAACCGTGTGCGCGATACCCCCATCTCCGAACAGGCGATTGTTGGGGCGGCGTTGGGCGCGGCGATCACGGGGTTGCGCCCGGTGGCGGAACTGATGTTTGCCGATTTCATTTTTGTCAGCATGGATCAAATCGTCAATCAAATCGCCAAATATCGGTATATGAGTGGGGGGCAATTTACCGTGCCGCTGACCATTCGGGCTGCACAGGGCGCAGGGGCGGGATTTGGCACGCAGCATTCCCAATGTGTCGAATCGTTTTTGATGGGCTGCCCCGGCCTAAAAGTGGTCGTGCCGAGTACCCCTGCTGATATGTATGGCCTGCTGCGTGGGGCAATTCGGGAAGATAACCCCGTCTTTGTCCTCGAACACAAGCTGCTCTATAACATGACAGGCGATATACCAGATGACGCTGGCCCGCTGAAGTTGGGTGAGGCGAAGGTAGTATGGGCTGGCTCGGATGTCACGATTGTCGCCACGCAGTTGATGGTACACCGTTCACTCGAGGCGGCGGCGCTGTTGGAAAAAGATGGCATCTCAGTCGAGGTGATTGATTTACGCTGTATGGCCCCACTGGACAAAGACACGATTTTGGAATCGGTCGCCAAAACAAGCCGTTTGGTGATTGTAGAAGAAGCCCCCCATTCGGCAGGGTGGGGCGGTGATATTGTGTCGCTGGTCGCCGACGAGGGGATTTATTGGCTGGATGCCCCGATTAAGCGCGTGAATATGGGCCAAGCGCTTATCGCCTATAGCCCGCCGCTAGAAGACACCGTTGTACCAAATGTCGGACGGATTGCCGACGCCGTGCGCTCAATTGCCCGCAATTAAACCTTTGCTGCGAATCTCTTCCCCATTACTCACATATTTTAGGAGAGTAGGTAATGATTCATAATTATGGGTGTAATGGGAGGATAATGGGTGATGTGAAACGGTATGCATTTGTCAAGTGGTGTCATCGGTTATGGTGGAGGATTATATTTGACCGTTAGGCGGGTGGGATTTTTGGTATCATGGGGGATTAGCTCGCATTCGGGTCAACATCAACTCATCAACAACGGCTTATTTAAGCCTTTTTAGGGCTTGTGGATCATGTATATAGCCCCATTACCCAGTGTCGTTTTACCTATACACAAGCCATCAAGCAAGACGACCCTTGGCTGACCTTCCAGCAAAGGATTTATGCTGATTTGGGTCAATGGACAACCGCAATATCACATCATTGGCCTACCTACCAGACAACCTGTTTATAACGATGCTCTCACCGCTTAAGTCTTTGCTGAAGCCTTTTGCAGGGCAGTGCCGCCGGAGTTGATTGGCTGTATCGTCAGTGTCATGGCACTGGTTAGGACAATCGCATCAAAATTATCGTGATCTTGCATGTACCCATAACACGCCAAAATATGTGATGGGTCTGAGAAAGCTACGATATTGGCTCAGATTTTGATGCAATTGCCCTTAAACCAGCCATCCTCAAGCGGCGGTTGGTTTTTTGTTCGCTTATAATCGAAGTAGTCCTATACCTCTGAATTCGTTTTGATGAAGTCCACTAGCTCATCAACCTGTGCAAAGGCCAGCCCTGTGACTGTATCGGCAGCCCCATAATAAATGGTGATGCGGCCTGTCTTTGGGTCATGTAAGGCGGCACAAGGAAACACGACGTTGGGCACATCGCCAACACATTCATATAACATCTGGGGTGACATCAAATAGGGCGCGGCGCGATACTTGACCTTCCACGGCTCATCAAGATCGAGCAAAGCAGCTCCCATGCTATAGACAAAACCATTGCATGAGGTCAGCACGCCATGATAGATCAGCAACCAGCCCTCGTTAGTTTCAATTGGAATCGGCCCTGCTCCAATTTTGGTGCTTTCCCAGCGCCAACCTTTTGGCTTCATGACAAAGCGATGCCGACCCCAATGAATCATGTCAGGGCTTTCGCTGTAGAAAATATCACCAAACGGCGTGTGGCCCGTATCGCTGGGACGGCTCAACATGGCATACTTGCCGTTAATCTTGCGTGGAAATAAAACACCGTTGCGGTTATAAGGTAAAAATGCGTTTTCTAAGAAATGAAATTCCTCAAAATCATAGGTGTATCCGATGCCAATGGTTGGGCCATGATACCCATTGCACCATGTGACGTAATAGCGATCTTCCAGCCAAACCACGCGGGGATCATAACGATGCACGAACTGGCTTAGTTCTTCGTCCTCAAACTTCCATTCAATCGGCTGTGGCTGAATATTCCAATGGATGCCGTCGGCACTGTGCCCTACGTGCAAGGTCATAATTCGCCGAGTATCGTCTACTCGAAACACTCCCGCATAACCCCCGTTGAATGGCACCGCTGCGCTGTTAAATATGCTATTGGAAGTTGGCGTGGCGTGCCGATGAATGATGGGATTCTGACTATAGCGCCAAATCACTGCATTGGAATCCGCAGGGCGATCTTCCCACGGGATATTTGGTAATGGGTTGCCAATCATGGACACGTTGGGTAATGCAGCCTCGATAACCATATGGAAATCTCTCCATAGTTGATTTTTGTGAATAAATATTTGACAGAACTTCAAAAACAGATTAACATACAAATAGTTTTAGAACAAGTTCGATTTGTTTTATGGATACTTATGACAAAAAATCCTACGATGCGCGAAATTGCTAGAATAGCGGGGGTATCCCTTAGTAGTGTGTCGCTTGTGCTAAATAACAAGCCGAACGTTACCCCTGAGATGCGTGAACGAGTTCTTAACGCAGCGTCTACGCTCGGCTATCGCCACAGAGTCGCAGGCAACACACCCCTTGTTACAACCCTCTCGACGGTAGGTTTACTGACCAAACGGCGTCAAGATGACCAACTCATTGTGAATCCCTTTTATTCATACATTATTGATGGGGTAGAGCGTGAATGTCAGCGCAACAACATCAATCTGATGTATGCCAACGTGGAAGTGGATGAACGAAACCATGCCCTAAGCTGGCCTGCCATGTTGCTCAACGATATGGTGGATGGGGTCATCATTGTCGGGGCATTTCTCGAACAGGCGATTTCCGACATTAGTATGCGGCTGGGAAGAAGCATCGTTCTGGTAGACGCCTATACGTCGGTTAACACCGTGTTCGATAGCGTAGTCATTGATAATCTAGGCGGCGCAATCAAGGCCGTTTCACATCTTATTGAAAACAATCATCGTCATATTGGGTTGATCGGTAGTAATCCCGATTCCTATCCCAGCGTCCTCGAACGACGACAAGGTTATTTGCTGGCACTGGCCCAAGCGGGCATTCATGATACTTATATCGAAGACGGATATTTGAATCGGCAAGAAGCCTTTGAAGCGACCATTCGGCTTCTGCACAAATCTCCACAGATTACGGCCATTTTTGCGTGTAATGATGAGACAGCAATTGGTGCGATCAATGCTATACGACACACCGGATTGCGTGTACCGGAGGATGTCTCAGTTGTTGGCTTCGACGATATTGATCTGGCACAGGAAGTTATTCCCCCATTGACCACTATCCATGTGGATAAGGTCTTGATGGGGACGATGGCCCTGCGCCTCCTGCGAGATCGCATTGATGATATGGACAAAGCAGCTATCAAAACCGTCGTTTCAACCCAACTCATTACCCGCAGCAGCGTTCGCTATTTTGAGGATTAACACCGGCCCGGTGGTTTTCCAAACACATTCGAGAGCTAGAGCAAAAGGAAGGAGCGAACAGGTCTGATAGCTGTATATCCATAAGGGTACTTTCATTTCGTAAATTGTTCAATATGCAGGAGAACTATTATGAAAATGCGACTTTCGATTCTCGTCGTCGCAGTAGTATTACTGTCGTTTGTTCCCGCCCCCAAGACCCCCGTTGTGCATGGGCAAGATGGCATTACTTTCTGGCTGACTGGTGATGATACCGGTGCGGCGATCCTCCAAGAAGTTGCGGATAAATGGACTGAGACTTCGGGCGTTCCGGTCACTGTTACGGCAGTAGGGTGGGGCGATGCTTATGCCCAATCACTCGCCGCAGTCGCCGATGGCTCTGGCCCGGACATCATCTCCGGTGGTATGAGCTGGGGTATCTCGTTGGGTAACCTCGGTGGTATGGTTGACCTCGGCGAACGCTATCCCGAAGAAATTGCCGAGATTGCCGAAATCAGCAACCCGGCTTTCTATGAAGCTATTTTGACGGTTGAAGGTAATGTCTATTACATCCCCTACAATCTCGACACGATGGTTATGTACTATCGTCCCGGTAGCTTTGAAGCTGCTGGTCTTGAAGCCCCCACCACATGGGAAGCTGTAGAAGCCGCTGCTGAAGCAGGTCTTTTGGGTGGTTGGAGCTGGGGTAATACCTCATGGCTTGGTTTCCAAGGTGTTTTGAAGCAGGCCGGTGGCGATTGGTACACCGAAGATTGCTCTGCCGCTGCCATTGACAGCGAAGAAGGCTTAACGGCGCTGGAATTCTATACCGCCCTGTATGAAGACTTTGGTTTCCCAGCCGAACAGGTTTCCGTAGCCGATGGTTTTGCTGCTGGCACGCTGGATTATGCTTTCAGTGGTGAATGGGAAGCGACTGGTATCAACGTTGCGCACCCCGAATTGGAAGGTACTTGGACGGTTGCACCGCTACCCGCTGGCCCCACTGGCAGCTTTAACGCTTTCATCGGTGGCAAGGGTATGGGCATCTTCTCCTACTCCCAAAATGTGGATGCTGCGTTCGAGTTCATGATGTACCTCAGCACCACCGAAGCCCAAACGATGCTGACCGAACTGTCCATTACCAACGCGAATTCGATTCACGTTCCGCCCCAAGTTGAACACTATAGCTTGATCAAGGGTGGCGATGATGTCAAAGCTGCTCTGTCTAGCCAACTGACTGACGCCGCTGGCCCACCCATTTGCCCCGGTTGGGAAGAAACCAATGCCGAAGTTGACCTTGTACTGCAATCGGTTCTGTTTGAAGAAACAGATTTCGAAGATGCCCTCGCTGAGATATCTGACATTCTCAACGCTGGTATCGAGGAATATGGTGGCTAGTTAACGATTCATCAGACTTTTAGGTAGAAGGTCAGGGGTTTCCCTGGCCTTCTGTTCTAAATAATACCGATTGGAGAGAAACCATGAGTACAGAAGCAGCCCCACCCAAGGTTTTAAAGAAAGCCTCGGCGTCATCGGTATGGGCACGGGCATGGCGGTCTCGAAGTTCCTACATAATGTTATTACCAATGCTCATCCCCTTTTTTGTTTTTATCATCGTGCCCGTTTTTCAATCTGCCAATGTCAGTTTTCAAGACTATAGTGCGGTTTCTACCGATGAATCAGAGTATATTGGCTTTGATAACTATACTGAATTACTAAGTCTGCAAATCCGCGAACAAACCGCTTTATATGATGAAGAAACCGGTGAACGCATGTATCAATGCGGTCGTCGCAAACGCCCAGAGAGCGAAGTTGCTGCTTATGAAGCCGAAGAAGGTAAGCAGTGTACGGCGGCCTTTACCTCATCCCGTGACCTCCTCAGCGAAGGGTATCGCGAATGGAAAACCTACGCTATTTTGGGCAAAAATTATGTGCTAGGTGCTCGTGACCCGCGCTTCTGGACTGCCATTGTCAATACGCTCTACTTTGTTGCCTATACGGTCATTGGTAAGCTCATTTTGGGCCTTCTTGTGGCGTTAATCCTCAAAAAACAGTCGCGCCTTAACTACTTCTTACGCATGATTTTCTTTCTGCCGTCGGTTACTGCCAGTATTGCGGTTACGGTCATCTGGGGTTGGATTTTTAGAGGACAATCCTATGGTCTGCTCAATAATATTTTGATCGAAAATGGGATTGTGGATCAGCCGATTTCATTCTTGAACGACGCCAGTTGGACAATGCCCATTCTGGTGATTATGGCAATTTGGGGCGGCTTTGGTTACAACATGATTCTTTTCCTCGCCGGCCTACAAAACATCAACCACGAACTCTATGAGGTGGCGGCGATAGACGGGGCTGGCCCTTGGGTCACGTTCCGCCGCATCACGTGGCCTCTCTTACGTCCCACGACTCTTTACGTGGTGATTACCAGCATCATTGGCGGTTTCCAAGTCTTCGATGCCATCTATATCCTCTATGCAGGATCAGAAGGCATGGGTGGCCCGCTGGATTCTGGATTGACGGTTGTCCCCTACCTTTATGACAAGGGTTTCCGCCTGTTCCAGATGGGCTATGCCTCCGCGATTGCGTGGGTGCTGTTCATTGTCATTTTCTTCTTGACCCTAATCAACCTGCGGGTTGGGCGAGTGAATGAGGCGTATTAACCATGATGCACCGAAGCCGCAGCACTATTCTGTTGGAGCGCACAGGGTTAGTATTTGCCTTGTTTATCGCTGCCTTCACGCTTATCCCCTATTATTGGATGATGCTAGGGGCCTTTAAGAGCGTCCCCGAACTTAATCGCATCCCGCCTACGTTTATGGTGGAAAGCCCCACACTCAATAGCTTTTATGACGCCGAGGGTGAAAAGCCACCAGACCACACACGTGGGTTGTTCCAGATTTACCCCGGCACCAAAGGCGGATTTTTCCGCTATTTGTTTAACAGCATGTTCGTTTCGGCGTCCATTACGGTCGCGGCTTTACTGGTCGCTTCGCTGGCGGCTTTTGTGCTTGCCAAACACAACTTCCCCGGTCGTAATTTTTTCTTCCTAATGTTTATCGCCTCCATGATGATTCCATGGCAAGTAACCATCATCCCCAACTTCCTCAACGTGAGCGATTTTGGCTGGACAGATTCCTATTGGGCTTTGATTATTCCAGCCCTACCCAAAGCCTTTGCGCTGTTCTTCTTGCGACAATATATGCTGTCCCTACCGGACGAAATGCTTGAAGCAGGGCGCTTGGACGGGGCCAGTGAATTCCGGATTTACCGAAGTCTGGTGTTGCCACTGGTCGGCCCGGCGCTTGTTTCGATGGGTCTGTTTATCTGGCTCAATGAATGGAACAACCTCGTGTGGCCGCTTATCGTGATTCGTTCCGAAGAATTGCGTACCCTGCCATTGATTATGACGACGATGGTAGACCCGTTCTCTGGCGCTACCAAACAAGGTGTGGCGATGGCTGCCGCGCTGTTGACCTCGATTCCAACCTTGATTCTATTCATCGCATTCCAGAAACAGTTTATCCAAGGGATTGCCGTCTCTAGCGTCAAGGGATAGACGACCGATAAGCCCCTGTCTACAACGGGGGTTTTTGTCTCTGCTAAAAGAATTGGAATAGGTTATGCGAAAAAAGCTCTGGCTAATTTTGTTGGGATTTTTGCTGCTGTTTTCATCAATGAAGTCACCCAAAATACAAGCGCAAGACCCTTTGTGGGGTAATGTGGCGCTTGGCAAAACCGCTATTTCTTCAACCATCGAAAACAGTGGTTACTTGGCTGAATATGCGGTGGATGGCCTTGAAAATACACGCTGGTCAACCCAGTATGCCGATGAACAATGGCTTGCGGTTGATCTGGCAGCGGTAATCAATATCACCCAATTGACCCTTAAATGGGAAGCCGCCTATGGGGAGCATTATGAATTGCAGGTGTGGGATGGTGTGGCATGGCAAGCTGTTTTCAGTGAACTCACTGGCGATGGCGCGACAGATGACATTACCCTCTCCACAGCGGTCAATGCTCGTTTTGTTCGCATGGACGGCATCAAACGTGCTACAGGCTGGGGATTCTCATTATGGGAATTTGAGGTCTACGGGGCACTTGTCGAAAACCCTGCCCCCGCCCTTGAAACCCTGCCGGATATTTTCATGGCTACTGATACCCCCGCCGAAGCGACCCCCGTTCCAACGGAAAATGCACCTGTGACTTCAAGTGGTGCATCTGAAGTACGAGCCATCCAAAGTATCACGCCTCTCGTATCTGAGGTCGGTCTCTATGATAAATTCGAGCTAGAGGTCGCCCTAGATGCGACATTTACCAACCCGTATGATCCCACCGATATTAAGGTCGAGGCCCAATTCGAAGCACCATCGGGCCGCCAAATCAGCGTTCCTGCATTCTACTACCGTGATTTTGATGAAGACACAGGTCAGCCTGTCGCCACCGATCATTTTGCGTGGCGGGTGCGTTTTACTCCACAGGAAGTTGGTGAATATCGCTATCAGGTGACGGCCTCGACAGGGGGTAGCAGCGTCCAAAGTGAAGCGGGTACTTTTATAGCCACCGGGTCGGATCAACGCGGTTTTGTGCGGGTGGACAGTCGGAATCCGCGCTATTTCGCCTTTGATGATGGCTCGCCCTATTTCCCGGTTGGCCTCAATGTGGCGTGGAGTAATGGCGACACTATCGCAGATTACACCACATGGTTGGATGCTCTACAAACCAGCGGTGGTAATTTCATCCGCGTCTGGATGGCCCCGTGGAATATGAGTATTGAGTGGACAGATACGGGCTTGGGGAATTATGAGAAGCGTCAATTCCGCGCCTATGAACTCGATCGTGTGATTGAGTTGGCGGAGGAACGCGGTATCTATATCATGCTGACCCTGCTGAATCACGGTCAGTTCAATACGCGGACTAATCCGGAATGGGATCTCAATCCCTATAATGTTGAGAATGGTGGCCCATGTGAAACCCCCGAATGTTTTGCATCTGACCCAGATGCGATTCGCTTTTGGGAACAACGCCTGCGTTATATCGTGGCGCGGTGGGGCTATTCCCCGAATATCATGGCGTGGGAATGGTGGAATGAGGTTAATTGGACACCGCTATCTAATCCGGGAATCCTTGCCCCTTGGATTGAACGTAACACGGCCCTATTTGATGAGATTGACCCCTATCACCATTTAGTTACACATTCTGGCTCGCCTGCTGCACTCGAAGGGGTATGGTCGCCGTTAGATTTCGCGCAAGATCATTTTTATGACCGCGACGACTTCTCCCGTACATTTGCCAATGCCATTGAGGAATGGTCGGTTGCCTATCCCGATAAGCCTTTCCTTGTCGGTGAATTTGGCCGGAATGGAGGTGCACTCAGCTATGATACGCAAGGGGTAGAACTGCACCTCGGTATCTGGGGTGCGCCGATGAATGGGGCGGCGGGCACAGCTATGAGTTGGTGGTGGGATACCTATATACATCCCAATAACTTATGGAATCAGCTCTATATGGGTATCACGGCCTTCTTCAAAAATGAAGACCTTGCAGCCTATCAGTGGTCTAAGCCGAATACCGATTTTGTGGAACGTACTACAGCGCGAGTATTTGGCCTGCAAGCTGAAGATACCGCCCTTTTGTGGGTGGTCAACCGTGATTACTCCACCCAATATCTCGAAAAAACCTATCTCAAAAATCTGCGTGATAAGGTAGAAAATCCCACTGTGATTGCTTTTCCCGAAGTTGAAGGGGCGGTTTTGCTGGTCAGTGATTTGCCAGCAGGGGCTTATCAGGTCGAAATATGGGATACCGTTGCGGGAACTATCCTGCAATCTGAAATGATTGATAGTACCGATGGCGTGCTAAGCATCCCACTCCCCACTTTTAGCAGCGATTTAGCAATCAAGGTCAAACCTGTATGAACTATACCCACACCAATCCGATTCTCGGTGTTTACTACTATCCCCGCGCTGACTGGGCACCTGAACAAATCCAACGCGATTTGGATGTCTTTGCGGCGTGTGGTCTGGCGTCTCTCTGGTTATTTTATGACCCGTTTTATGATGCCAATAATCCGGTTGGGCTAAAGGCGTTGCTTGACCATGCCCAAAAAGTTGGCCTTACGGTTACCCCGGCGCTTGGTCAATTTCTGCAATTGAAAGACCACCCGGAGGTCAAAATTGTCAATTCCGATGGCACGACCTCCGATGACCCCCGCTATTGGAATATGGGATGTTTCCGGCATCCTACGCTGCTAGAAATTGCGACCAGCCGCGCCGTTGGTTTTTTTCGCGATTTTGGCGATCATCCGGCCCTATATCGCATCGAGGGCAAGCCCCTGATGAATTTTGTCCACGAGGCCTATTATCGTAACAGTGTACCGGAATTTGGCGGCGGACATATGAAACCCAACTGCTATTGTGATCACTGTAAGGCGGCATGGGGTGACTATCTGACGGCGCATCAGCTAAATCCGGCTACACCGCCTCCGGTTGATGATCGCGACCCGGTGGTATGGCAGCAGTGGTGGGATTGCCACGCCAACGCCATTCCGGAATTTTTGCATCGGCTGATTCAAGCAACCAAAGCGGTGCAGCCGGTCTGGTCTACCCACGAATGTAACGACTTCTATCCGGCATCATGGCAGTCCGTTTATACGGGCAATGATTGGTGGCGCATGGCGGCGGTGTTGGATTTTGGGCACGAAGATATGTACCCGCTTGAATTTGATACCCGTTATGTTTGTTATGTGTACGACTACGCCAAAGATGTCATGCGGAGCGCGATGGGCTTTCAAGGCTTGATTACAGCGAATGGGCAGGCGTTTAATAGCTGGCTTGGCTATCAACTGCCCGAAAACAGCATGAGCGAACAGATTTATTCGGCATTGGCACATGGGGCTTTGGGTTTGGTGTGGTGGACAGAATTACCGGGGATTGCAGGCAACACGGATTATCATATGAAGCGTCCAGCCGAACAAGCCGACCTCGATCAAATCCGCTATCGGATGATCCGCAAGACTACCCAAGCCAACGCCGAGTATGCCGCCCTTGTCAACATGTTGGATGGGTATCATCTCAGCCAAGCCAAAATCGCCTTGTTGTATTCGTGGACGACGATGGGGGCTGAACGAGAAGACCACCACACCTATGACACGCTACTGATGTATCAATTACTGGTGCAGTTGGGTTATCCGGTGGATATTGTTTCCGAGACTCAGGTTATTGGCGGCGTCTTGACCGAGCGCGATTATCAAGCTGTATTCGCTTTAGGGTGTGCCGCATTGCCCCAAGTTGTTCATGATACGCTGATTGATTTTGCTGAACGGGGCGGCTTGTTGATTGCTGACCATGCCCCTCACCTGACTGACGCCTATCCGCCTTTGTTGGGCCAATGGCGCACCACTCATCCACAACCCCGTATCTATACCCTACCCGATGGCACGCCTGTCCCAGTTTATTTACGAGCCGCGCCGCTGCATGTACCGGAAGATACCGAAGTTTTGGCTTATTTTGAACATGGCACTCCTGCTATTTGTCGTATCCCACAGGGGAAGGGCACACTAATTTTGGCAGGCACCTATCTTGGTTGGGATTATACGCCTTATCCCGGTTATTATGACCTCGGCAAGATGTTCCCGTTTCATGTGCGGCAAGATGCGGCGTTGCGCCAATTCATCAGCGATTTATTGGTTGACGCGACTATTCACCCGCCTGTCTATTCCTCCCATCCCGATGTAGAGGTCGCGCTGTGGTCGAATGACGATTCCCATATCGTACTGGTCATCAATCACCTGCAATCCACTGAGCAGACGACCATCACCCTGCCTGTGGGTGGGCAGAATTGGCAGGTATGGACTGTTCTAAATCATCAACCCGTAGCGGCATCCGTAACGGAGCAGGGGGTTGTTTGGAATGTTGGTCTTGAAGGGCTTCAGGGCGGTGCATTTTTGGTTCAGCGTCTATAAGGATAAAAAGCGATGCGTCAAAAAACGATGATTCTTGCACTGTTGGTTTTGTTCGTGATAGGTGTCGTGCCTGCCCGTGCTACTGACCCCGGAAGCTACAGCACCTACAATCAAGCCCTCTTTCTTGATGTGGATTGGTATCACGAAAACCTGATTACCACCGCCGACCTCTGGAATGGTGGATTAGATGGAGAATCGGGCATGGGGGTCTATCGGGACGATTTTGATGGCTTTTTCCACGTCCAGCTAGATCAGCAGTGGCGGCAAGAGCGCCTTGAGGCCAGCACCAGTATTGCCCAGAGTCGCGCCATTTATATGAACGTGGAAGCCTATCGCGCCGCCGGGCCAGACGAGGGAGAACGGTTTTTAGAGGCCGTCAATCGTGGGGTCGAATTTTTGCTAACTAAATTCTATGATGAAACCTATGGCGGTTTTTACTGGGCCGTCAATGCCAATGGCCTTCGCATTGACCGCATGAAACAGGGCTATGGCAATGTACATCCCATTTTTGCATTGGCTCAAGCCTACAGCATCACCCAGAACCCCGATCATCTTGCCGCCGCGCTAGAGCAGCTAGACACGTTTACCACGTATTTCCTTGACCCCAACTACGCCTGCGCCATCGCCCCGGGTTTCTCACGTGATTTCAGTGAAGTGATTGGGGTGAATAATGTGGACGTGTTTACCCACTTTTTTGAAGCCCTACTTAGCCTACACGATGTCACAACAGGCGATACCCAAGTTGAAATTGATGGTTGGGTCAACCAGTGTGGTGATTTTCTGGTTGGCACGCTCTACCATGACCAAGAGGGTTTTACGGATCGGGGTTATGTGGCCTATAACTATGATGAAGTGTGGCAGCCTGCTCAAGCCCCTTACAGCCGCGATACCCAATGGTCGGGTGCGCGTCATGCCACCACCGGACATAACATTGAATTGGCGTATTTGCTGAGTCGAGCCATCGAGCGCGGCTTTAATCCAGAATGGATGACTACCGCCGAAAAACTGCTGACGTTCTGTGAAATCCACGCCATTGACCCGACCACCAGCGGGATGCTGTATGAAATCACCGATTATGATGGACAGCCGTTAGAGGGTAATCCAGATAACACCTTCTACATCTGGTGGGCACAGGCCGAAACCGCCCGTGCGCTGCTGCATTTCCTGATTGTGCGCGGCGAAGATCATTATGCCGAGATGTTCAAAAACGTTGAATATCTGTTTAATGCCTTGTTGACTGACCAAACCTATAGGGGATTGTATGACTCGCTCGATAGTCGGGATGATCTAGCCCCGGTTGGCTTCGGCAAAGCCAATATCTGGAAAGTGAACTATCACTACAGCATGTTTTTTGCCGAGGTGCTGCGCTTGCAGGCCGTCTATTCCGAACGTATTGCCGAACTCAACGCCATATGTGTATTATGCAGCTAAGTTGTAAAGTATAGGAACAATATCTCTCTCAATAAGGATTTATAGGATGCAAAAACTTACACTTAATGGAGTATGGTCATTATTCAAATTAGGCGACGACACCGCCATTCCCGCGACTGTGCCGGGGTGTGTCCACACCGATTTATTGGCAAATGGTTTATTGGAAGACCCTTTCTATCGTACCAATGAAGCCAAACAAATGTGGATTGGTGAAACCGATTGGCGGTATGCGCGGTCATTTGAGGTTTCGGCGGATGTGCTGGCCCATGACCGAGTGTTGCTCCGTTTTCATGGCCTAGATACGCTGGCAACGATACGGATGAATGGTGTCGAAGTCGGTCAAGCTGAGAATATGTTCCGCACATGGGAATTTGATGTCAAATCTATTCTACAGGCTGGCGAAAATATGCTGGAAATTGATCTAGTCTCGCCGATGCAGTATGTACGTCGCATGGATGCCGAAAAGGGCGCGATGGCGGGTTGGGTCGAGCCGATGCGTGTCAATACCAGCGCGTGGATTCGCAAAGAACCCTGCAATTTTGGCTGGGACTGGGGGCCAAAAATGGTTACCAGCGGCATCTGGCGTGATGTCGAAATCGTGGCCTACAACACGGCCCGCCTGCAAGATTTGCTCATTTTGCAAGACCATGCCGCCGAGCATGTGACCGAGCATGTCACACTAAACTTACAGGCCAGTGTTGAGGGTGCAGACGCAGAACCCCTGACCCTAACAGCGCAGGTTATCTTTGAGGGTCAACAGGTCGCGCAGGCAGACGCCGTTGTCCAAAATGATGCGGCGGAGATGAGCCTGCCCATTTCGGCACCGCAGTTGTGGTTTCCCAACAATATGGGCGCACAACCACTGTATGAGCTTCAAGTGACCTTGTACGATCAGCAGGGTAATGTGCTGGACACACTGCATCGGCGTATTGGCCTGCGGACACTTACCCTTGAACGTCATCATGATGAATGGGGTGAATCGTTCTATTTTGCCTGCAACGGCGTGTCGTTTTTTGCCAAGGGGGCGAATTGGATTCCCCCCAGTCCCTATCCGGGCCAGACCAGTGCTGCCGACTATGAACGCCTTATTCGCGCCGCCGCTGATGCCAATATGAATATGCTGCGGGTGTGGGGTGGGGGCTTTTATGAAAGCGAAGTTTTCTATCACCTGTGTGACCAATATGGCATTACCGTCTGGCAAGACTTTATGTTTGCCTGTGGTACCTATCCCTGCCGGGACAAGACCTTTGTTGATAATGTGATTGCGGAGGTGCAGGAAAATGTTCGTCGTATCCGCCACCATGCCTGTATCGCACTGTGGTGTGGCAACAATGAAATCGAGCAAGGACTTTCTAGCCCCGATTGGCTTGCCACGATGAGTTGGGAGGAATACAGCCACCTGTTCGATACGATTATCGGCGATGTGGTGCGCGAAATTGCTCCACAGACCGCCTATTGGCCCGGCAGCCCTCACAGCCCCTATGGTGACCGTAGCGATCATATGAATCCGGCGTGGGGCGATACTCATTTGTGGAGTGTGTGGCATGGCAAAGAGCCATTTGAATGGTATCGCACACGGCTAGATCGGTTTTGCAGCGAATTTGGTTTTCAATCCTTTCCCGAACCCTCGACGGTTTATGAATTCACCCTGCCGGAGGATCGCAACATTACGAGTTATGTGATGGAGCATCACCAGCGCAGTGGCATCGGCAACAGCACGATTATTCATTACCTACTGGACTGGTTTCGTCTACCCACCTCATTTGATAAAACGTTGTGGTTAAGCCAGATATTACAGGGTATGGCGATGAAATATGCGGTCGAACATTGGCGGCGTAATATGCCACGCACAATGGGTACACTCTATTGGCAGTTGAATGATATGTGGGGTGCGCCTAGCTGGTCATCATTGGATTGGAAAGGGAATTGGAAGACCCTGCATTATATGGCCCGACGTTTCTATGCACCTCTTTTGATTTCCGGCTTAGAAAACAGCAAAGCCCAGACCGTTGAAATTCATGTGACCAGCGACCTTGCCGAAATACAGCAGGGTATGGCCCGTTATTTGATTACAACAGCGTCGGGCAAACCTGTTCATCAGGGCGAATTGGCCGTCACATTGCACCCGCGTTCGACCCAATGTGTTGAAGTGCTAGACCTCCAACCCTATGTCGCTGAATATTCGCCGCGTAATCTGCTGGTATGGCTAGAATTTTGGGTCGGGGATGATAAAGTCTCGGAAAACCTAGTGACCATCAGCCGTCCCAAACATCTGGAACTTGAAGCGCCGCATATTCAGCACAGTCTACAGTTGATTTCCGCCACACGGGGTCAGGTGACGCTGCAATCCAGCACTGCCGCCCTCTATGTATGGCTTGAACTCCCCGAAACTAAATTCGAGGATTGTTTTTTTCACGTGTTGCCGAATCAAACACGCACGGTTGAATTTACTCTTTACGCGCCCTTGAATGCGGATGCCCTCCGCCAAAACCTCAAAGTCTATTCGCTTGTGGATACGTATGCCATTGAATGATTGATGGATACAAAACTTGACCCCCTACAGCAAAAAAACCAGCGATCCGAATCATCAAGATGGCTGGTTTTGTTTTTATGTGTTCGTTGTAGGTGGGGATTAGGTTGCCTGCGAAAGCACAGCCAGAACAGTCGGCAGTAGTTGTTTCTTGCGCGACATGACCCCCGGTGCATCAAGGGTATCATCATCGAGACGGGTGTAGGGCATCATAGAAATAACCCGATGCTGACCGACGGCCACCAACCGACTGTTACCGCGTACCACATCGGTAACCATCAACAGGGCCAGCGATAGACTTTGGCTTTCGGTCAACTGCTGCAAGGTCTCGCGTAGTTCACTCAGGCGGGCAGTTAATTCGGATAGATTCGCCACCTCGACCTGAGCAATGCCCACTTTCATGCCGTTAGTTTCGTAGAATTTGATGTCGGTGTTGACAATTTCTTCGGCGGGGCGGGTTTCCAAGCCTGCACCAGCGGAGAGCAACTGCTGACCGAGGTCGGTAATGGCCTGCATCGTTTGTCGTTCATGAGCATCGGCGGGGGCTAGTCCTGCCATAGCCGCCAATTTAATACCCGCGCTACGGTCGCGTGCCGTGACGGTGGGCGAACGGAACGTCAGTGTATCGGACAGGATGCCGCACAGCAGCAGCCCCGCCAACCCTTTTGGAAAAGTGATGCCCTGTTCAATGCCCCGTTCCGCCACCAGCGTTGAACAACTACCAACGGGTTCGATACGGAAATGAATTGGGATGGATGTGGGCACGGTATTGAGGCGATGATGATCCAGCACTTCAATCACTTCGGCTTCATCCAAACCGGGTACGGCCTGCCCTAATTCATTATGGTCAACCATGACAATGCGACGGCGCGGGGGTGATAGCAGGTGCGACTTGCGGCATAACCCGATATATCGTCCGCCTTCGTCTACTACCAAAAATTCGTCGGGGTCAGCACGCAGCACATGATTGATGACATCTCGAATGTATTCTTCCCCGTGTAAGATGATGCTTGTCGTATCCACTGCTGCCTGAGCAGGGCGGTCAAATTCTTTGGCAAGCGCCAGCACCGAGGTTGAACTGAGCGCGTCCGCCATTGTTGCGAATAGACCCGCACCGGAGATTAAGCCAATTGGTTTGCGATCATCATCTAACAGCGGGGCTGAACGGCGGGTATTGGCGATACTTTGACAGGCTTCTAGTAGCGTTTGGTGCTGCTGTAAAAAGGGTAATGCTTCAACAAGGTCACTGACCCGTACCCGCACATCGGTGACCAAGGTTGGGCTGGCAATGCTAAAATGTTCGAGGGCGAAGGCTGTTTGGGCATTAACCTGTCCAACGCGCCCCGCGATGTGTTTTTCTGAAGTTGTTTGTTCCAATAACCAAGCGTAACTGATGGCTGCCGCAATCGAATCCATATCCGGATTACGGTGCCCAATGACCAGAATTGAATCTACGTTAATCGTCATCACTGTCCCTTTAGAATGATTGCTTTGGGATACTCGTTTAATCACGAGGGTTTGCGTCTGCTGTACAACATGATAGCTTCAATAATAGTGGTGTTTTGGGGCGCAAGCAACACTTTTTCTGATGCTGATACGGCAAAATCTATATTGCCATCGGTGGTGGCAACCATTAGACTTCGGAAGATGTGAGAGACCGAATGTCGGTTGTCGCACGTTGGTTCGTGGTCAGATTTACGTAGGTCAACAACCAAGCCTCGCCAGCTACAATTGGGAGGCTTTATGATTGACTGAAGGGGAGGAACAACATGCGGATTGCGATTGTTGCGGATATTCACAGCAACGCGCCAGCCTTTGAAGCCGTTTTAGCGGATATTGATCGGCAGGGTGTGGATGATGTGGTCGTCGTGGGGGATTTTCTCAACGGCGGGCCGTTTCCGCGCGAGGTACTTGATATTTTGTACGACCGCAAACCGCGTGTTGTGCTAGGCAATCATGAACGTTATATCCAAAATTTGGCCGATCCGAACCGCGATGAATCGGCCCACCCGCGCTCCCGTTGGGGGGTGGCCTATTGGACGCTGGATTATATGCGAGAACAAGACCTTGCCTACATTGATAGCCTGCCCGTCGCCATTCAACAGGATAAAATACTCTTTGTGCATGGCTCGCCCAAAGATTTGCGCGGCGGGATTGTCCCGGATACACCAGAAGATTTTTTGCAAGAACACTTTGGCGAGGTGCAGCATCCTTATGTGATTACGGCCCATACCCATCGGCCTTTTGTACGCCAGTGGGGTGATTTGACGTTTATCAATCCCGGTTCGGTGGGGATGCCGCTGGATGGCAATCCCGCTGCCAGTTATGCCGTTTTGACACGCAACAATGGTCATGTGGATGTAGAACATCACCGGATTGCCTATAACCAGAAATTGGTAGAGCAGGTGGCTTATGAACGCGGCCTAATGGACATGGGGCCAATCGCGGTTCTGATGGTGCATGAATCGCTGACGGGCCGACCGGTTGTTATTGAATATTTGCAGCGACTTGAAGCAGCCATGACTGAACTGGGTCTATCCGAAGATGAGGCGATGGCGCAAATTCCTCTGATTGATTAGGGCATGGCAGGCCAATGACACAAAATCGAGGCTAACAACGCGGCTCGTTGTGGCAGACTGGGGATATAGACATGTTCATCATCACTATGTGCCCCGCCCCCGGATGGCCCTAAGCCATCAATCGTGGGTATCCCCAACGCCGCCGTAAAATTGCCATCACTACCCCCACCTTTCGCAATTTCTTTAAGTGGAATCGGTGAGATTTTTTGCAGGGTGGCAAAGGTCTGCTCCATGATGGGGGTATGTTCCATCGGGGGGCGAATAAAGCCGCCTGTCGTGTAGAGCATGGCTTCTGGCAGGGTGGGGTGCTGCGATAGCTCCAACAAGGCCCGCGTCACACGTTCGGCCTCGGTTTTGAAACGGGCCCGCGCATTGATGGTGATGTCACACTCACCGGGGATGACATTGTGGGTTGTGCCGCCCTGAATCACGGTTGGATTGACCGTCGTACCCAATTTTACGTCACTCAGGGCCGTAATCCGCCCGATTTGGGAAGCCATTTCCACAATCGCGTTGATTCCTTCATCGGGATTGCTACCTGAATGCGACTCACGCCCCAGCGCGACCATCTGAAATATGCCCACCCCTTTGCGCTCGGTCACAATCGTTGTCGGGTCGGTGGCGGGTTCCATAATCAGTGCGAGGCCCGATTCCGCTGCCAGCCGTTCAATCACCTCCCGCGAATGAGGGCTACCGATTTCCTCGTCGGAGGTGAATAACAACGTGATGGGGCGTTTGGGCAGTTCTTTTTTATAGTACAAATCTTGCAGGACGGCTTGCACAATGGTGATGCCGCCCTTCATATCATACGACCCGACGCCATACAATAGATCGCCTTCGGTGCGCGTGGGGCGCTTTTCGACACTGCCGCTTGGGTGAACGGTGTCCATATGGCAGCAAATCAAGATGGGTTTGCCGGGGTGCTGCTGATTCCAGCGGCATTCGACAAAATTGCCGACCGCTTTTTTCTCGTGGACGACGACATCGCTGGCGTCTAGCCCTTTGGCCCATATCGCCAACCAGTCGGCGAGTTCATCAATGGCGGCTTTATCTGATGTGGGGGTTTCGCTTTCGATCAGGCCGCTTAGCGTCCAGACCATTGAGCCTTTTTGTTCTTCGTAGCGGGCAAGGAAGTCGGATTTGGCTTCTATTTCCATTAATAAGCGTTCCTGTTGCGGAACAAAACCATTTGAGCGACAGTGCGGATGATGATTTTGATGTCAAACCAGATTGACCAGTTTTCGACATAATACAGGTCGTATTTAAGGCGTTCTTCAATGGAGGTGTCCCCACGTAGGCCATTGACCTGTGCCCAACCCGTCATACCCGCTTTTTCACGGTGGCGTTCCATATAACGCGGGATGGTATGGCGGAATTCTTGGACAAATTGCATTTGTTCGGGGCGTGGGCCGACCAAACTCATTTGACCGAAGATCACATTAATCAAATTGGGGATTTCGTCCCAATTGGTTTTACGCATAAACGAGCCAATACGGGTTTTGCGCGGGTCGTCTTTGGTCGTCCACTTGCCATATTTTTCCGCATCAATCCGCATAGTGCGGAACTTAATCATCTGGAAGGGCTTACCATCCAGCCCGACGCGCTCCTGTGTAAAAAATACTGGCCCGCGATCCGAAAAATAGATGATGACGGCGGTGATGATCAGAAAAGGACTCAAAAACACCAAGCCCACAAACGCCCCGACAATATCTAGGGCACGTTTTAGGCTTAGTTTCCAGCCACGCAGGGCAATATCACGCACACCCAACAAGGGCATCCCGCCTAGATCATCAACGGTCAAGCCGCTGGTGATAAACGAGAAGTTGTCCGGGAAGATTTTTATATCCACCCTTCCGCGCTGGCTGAGGCTGATAATCTCCATCAATTCGTGACGGGTGGCATCGGGTAGGGCGATAATCACCTCATCTATTTGGAAGGTATCAATGAGATTCGGCAGTTCATCAACCACGCCGAGCAAGGGCGCGTGCAAACCGGATAGTTTTTCTTCATCGAGACCTTCAAGGGTGCGATCCACCGCGCCGACAACCTCAAAACCGAACTGGGGCGAACGCTGAATCTGCCCGATGATACTGTGGGCGATTTGATTGACGCCGATGACCAACACGCGGTCACGACCAATGCCGACTTTGCGGAGGCGCACCACAATCTGGCGGTGAAGTTCGCGACCGGTTACGACGGTGACAATGCTAAACAGCCACGCATAAACCAAAACGCCGCGTGGATAGTCCAGATCGAGGCCGCTGTTTTTGAGCGCTAAAGTTTCAACCGCGATAGCAAGGAACGTACCAATCGAGACGTTTTGGGCGATGGTGTAACCCACATCAATGCGACTGATGGCGCGTTTCATGTGATACATGCGGGTGAAATAGAAAAACACCATGATCGTAACCGTATGGATCATCAAAATGGGGAAATAGCGTTGGAACGGCGGTGGATCGTTGACAGGCAAACTGGGCAGGGGCAGATTATTGCGTGCGTAATAACCCATGCCAAACGCCAACACCAACATGGCGATGTCTACGGCGATCAAAGAAAGTTGGAGGAACGCCTTAAATCTATGACTACGGGCGACCCGTGCCTTCAATTTGTCGCGGTAGGGTGGGGTTTGTGCAATCGGGCTGACCAATGTGCCGGGCCGCCCTTCAGCGTCAGGCCGGTCATCACCAGCAGGTGCAGCCACAACGGGGTCGTTTGGCGATAGTGTTCCCGATAGAATTTCACCATCGCTTCGGTGAAGGCTATTCTCGCCCGTTGGCTCTTCCGGCTGGACGCCCGTTTGATGTGCAGCACCGTTACCGCCGGATTGTACATGATCTTCCACCCGGCTTGTTTGATGCGAAACGCCCAATCTAAATCCTCTCCATACATCCAATAGGTTTCATCAAGCAGCCCCACCTGTGCAATGGTTTCGCGGCGCACCATCATAAACGCGCCAACGACCGAATCTACTTCGGTTTCTACATCGGGACTGAGATAGGTCATATTATAACGGCCAAAGCGTTTGCTGTGAGGGAACAATTTTGAAAGGCCCATCATCCGATAAAAACTGACTTCGGGGGTGGGGAAACTGCGCCGACATGCGAGGTCGAGTTTGTTTTCTGGTAGCCATAATTTGCAGCCTGCCGCGCCGACTTTGTGGTGTTCGGGCCGATCCATGTACTGCACCATTTCGGCCAAGGCATTGGGGGGGACTTCGGTGTCGGAATTTAATAACAGACCATAGCGCGGGGCAGTGGGGTCGTTTTGGCCTTTTTCCAGACCCAACCAGCGCAACCCTTTGTTATTTGCCATACTAAAGCCGTCGTTGTTTTCGCTGGCGATCAGGGTGGCGTTGGGGAATTCTTGGCGTACCATAGTGGGGCTGCCATCGGTGCTGGCGTTATCCACGACCACGACTTGATACGTCAAGCCCTCGCTGGCAAAAACCGTTTGCAGGCATTTTCGTAGCAGATCGCGGGTATTCCAATTGACGATTACCACGCCGAGGTCGGTCATAAAAAACAACCTTTTTGAAGTCAGGTAAGTTATTGATGATACTATAACAGATTGAATCTGACGAAAAACTGACAGAATCCCAACGTCTGGCCTATCAAAAGCAGCGTAAAGGAGTTGTTTTATGGTGAGGTGGTTTCGCAATTTCATTTCGGCACTGTTCCCATCAATTCCCCCCAAACAGAGCCGACGAGAAATATTTGAGAAAATTGATTCTGATACGGATGAGCGATTAAAAGATTGCTCTTATTGGCAGAAAATTCGTGGCGAAAAAGAAAGTGAATATAAAAGCCGCTTACTAACTGTTTATCGCTCTCGCCACTTTGTGATTCAGGGCTTAGCAGAACTCCTGCCACCAACAGAGGCACTACAGTTTGTGGATGACCTAGCATCAGCAGGATTTGTGGTGAAGAAGGTGATTGGGTGGGAAATGATAACGTTACCCGATGGCAAATATGAATACTATAATGATTTAGCTTGTGATTTTTGCATCGACATCAAATATTTATATCGAGAACATCCTGTGAAAGAGAGCGTCCCGATAATTAAAGAGTATATTGCTCACCTTCCTGAACATATCTCACATATTTATCTTGAACCATTTACTCCCTTGATGTGGGACTGGGAACTATTTCCCGAAAAATGGCAGGCACGGGAGCAAAATCAGGCCAAAAAATGAAACCCGACCCCGTGAAAATCGAAGTCGGGTTGGATACTCATTAGTGGTTATTGGCCCGTTCCAGCAAATGGGCGACGGCGGTGCTGCCAAGTCCACCCAGATTGAGGGCCATGCCGAGATGAGGATTAGCCACTTGGTTATCGCCTGCCTGACCGCGTAATTGTAACGCGACCTCCGCCACCTGATAGACCCCCGTCGCGCCGAGTGGGTTGCCCCGTGCTTTGAGGCCGCCAAAGGTGCTAATGGGTAGTGACCCATTCAGCCCGATTTTGTTATCGGCGGCGAGTGTCCAACCGTGCCCCGGCTCAGCAAAACCAGCGGCTTCGAGTTGTAGGGCGCTCAGGACGGTATAGGCGTCGTGCAGCTCCAAAATCTGAACATCCTGCGGGCGACGACCGGCCTGATTAAAAGCCCGTCCGGTGGCGATATTGACCGCGCTGAGATAGAGCAGTTCGGGCCGCTGGGCAAGGGTGAGGGTATCGGTCGCGGCTGCGCTGGCGATAATCTGGACAGGCACAGGCACACGATCCATTGCACGGTCACTGGTGGTGATGACAATCGCGGCGGCTCCATCGGCTTCCGGTGCGCCATCAAACAGATTCACCGGATCAGCCACGACGGGCGCTCCGGCAAAACGACCCGCTTTAATCAGGTTGCGGAACATCGCCCCCGGATTTTTTGCGCCGTTGGCATGGGCGTTGATGCTGAAGCCCTCAAAGTTTTTCAGTTCAAGGCCGTGTTCGTGCATATAGCGCCGCATCAACAGGGCCGCCATCGCAATCGGGGTTGCCCCGTGTGCCGCTTCAAAATCGGCATCGGTAGTAACGGCAAGGGCTGCATTCCGCGCTGAACCTACAATATCGGTGACTTTTTCAATTCCCAAAACAATCACCGTGCGGGCCGCACCACTGGCGACCATCAATGCACCTTGACGCACCGCTAATCCGCCGGACGCATCCGCCCCTTCGACGGTAAACGCCTCGACCCCGCGCAGGCCGACATAATCCGCGACCAATGGGCCAAGATGCCCCTGATGACTAAATGAGCCGGACAAGGCATTGCCGATGACCAGCGCGTCTACATCATTGGGGCTGATTCCGGCGTCGTGCATGGCATTTTGGACGGCTTCGAGCGCCAAATCACGCAGGCTGAGTTCCCAATGCTCCCCAACCGCCGTGCGCCCAATACCGATAATAGACACATTTTGCATCTTCACTCGCTCCAATAATTCACCTGTTGCTAGGATGAGTCTAGCGGAGGGAAATTACAAAATCCACTGTGTGAAGGCTCTTGAACTAAGCCCTGAGATTAAATTGAGAGTATTTGAGAGTATTTGAGAGCCTATAATTCATTTATTAAACTATTAATTTGACCCGCCTCAACAGGGCTTACTTAGAAAACGCTCGACCTCGACCAAGATTCGAATTGAAAGGATCTGAAGTATGCCTATCCAAAATGGAGAAGGGCCTCGTATGGGGCTTGGCTGGGTACGTGATCTGCCGGATTTTCGAGACTTCACGGTGAACTCGGACGAAGTAAAAAGTGTGCTGAATCAGTCGCAGCAAGTTAAGGCCGTTGCCAAAGCCTTACCCGCTAAGGTGGATTTGAGAAAATGGTGTTCGCCAATTGAGAATCAGGGCAGTCTTGGGTCGTGTACTGCAAACGCTGGCGTGGGCCTGCTGGAATATTATCAGCGGCGGGCATTTGGTAAATATCTCGATGCGTCGCGTCTGTTTCTGTACAAGGTCACCCGTCTTTTGTTGAACTGGAAGGGTGACACAGGCGCTTATTTACGCACAACCATGAAGGCGATGGTGCTGTTTGGTACGCCACCCGAGGAATATTGGCCCTATAATATCGCGCAGTTCGATAAAGAACCCCCGGCCTTCTGTTATGCGTTTGCCCAAAGCTATCAATCTATTCGTTACTACCGCCTTGATCCACCGACCATAACACGCGCCAAATTGCTTGGCGAAGTGAAACGCTCGATTGCGGCAGAATTACCCTGTATGTTCGGCTTCACGGTCTATTCCTCGTTTCCCGGCACGGGTGAGGGCGGGGATATTCCGTTCCCAAGTGAGGGCGATAAAGTTGAAGGTGGACATGCGGTGGTGGCTGTTGGTTATGACGATGCCAAAAAGATCGGCAAGGAAACGGGTGCGCTGCTCATCCGCAATTCTTGGGGCAAAGACTGGGGCGAAGATGGCTACGGATGGTTGCCCTACGCCTATATTGAAAACGGTTTGGCAGTAGATTTCTGGTCGCTGGTGCGGGCGGAATTTATAGATACGGATTTGTTCAAATAGTCAATAAGACCAATCCCCAAAACTGCTGTCAAATCAATGGGGATTGGTTTTATCATTAGCGCGGATGACTCTCGAAAAATTCCCACATAACCTCGCTGGCTTCAATTTCTTGGGTGGGTTCATCCCCTTGACGAGAGCCGCGTTCACCACCGGGCCACGCATGACCGCCGCCTTCAATCGTCATAAGGGTAACGTCGGCGTCGGTGCTGCAATGGGTATAGGTGGCGGTGATAATGTTGCCGACTTCGCTTGAGGTCGGTTCGGCGGTGCAGCCGTTATGGGCCGTCCAAAAATCCACTGCGGCGGAAACGGGCTGGTCGGTGCGTTCCCCATCTACACTCCTGAGGCTAGGGCCACCTGCATATAGGACATGCTCGTCGGCGGTGCCATGAAAAATAATCACTGAGACGGGGTGGGTGGGTTGGCAATCGGCCAGATTGAACGCTCCGGCAACCGGGGCGACAGCGGCGATCACATCCGAAAGTTCACAGGCCAGCTTGTAGCTCATCATGCCACCGTTGGACATGCCGGTTACATAAATGCGGTTGGGGTCAATGGTGTAGTCGTGCTGAAGTTGGGCAATCAATTCGCGGAAAAATTGCACATCATCCACCTGTTCATCATGCGCATAACCACAGCAGTTATCCGCCGCGTTCCATGTCAATAGGCGATAATCCAAGCGGCCTGTCCCATTGGGATAGACCACAATGAAGCCCTCCCGATCCGAGACGACGTTCATCCCCGACATATTTTGGGCATTTTCGGCATGACCCCCACCGCCATGCAGTACCAAAACCAGCGGCATTGGTGTGGAGGCATCATAGCTATCGGGGGTATAGACGATATACGTGCGGTCGCGTCCATCCACCTGAATGGTTTCAAGACCCTGACTC
Organism: Anaerolineae bacterium; assembly: GCA_041753455.1. Taxonomy (GTDB): domain Bacteria; phylum Chloroflexota; class Anaerolineae; order Aggregatilineales; family J027; genus CFX10. Next base: position 50,681 of record JBGSUK010000011.1, read on the forward strand.
CAAATCTTCCGCACCCCCCATAATCCCAGTAGAGCCATTACGCAGGCGATGACGGGGACAATCAAAGCGACTTTCGGGCAGGTTGGGCGGCGCATGTGGTTTAGATGTACTCCTGATTATCGGGGCGAGATGAGGCGCAATTGGGACAAGATGCCCCTTCAATGTCACGTGTGCCACAGGCGTCACAATCCCATTTGACCGGGATGCCCATCTGAACTTTGCGGGCAAGGCTTTGTTGGGCAAGGGCGCGGACTTCGGCATCGGGGTCTTGTTGGGCCATATGACGTAGGGCGAGAATGGCTTTTGGATTTTTTAGGCCATCCAGTGTGACGACGGCCTGTTTGCGAACATTGGGGTCTGGGCTAAACCCCATTTCGCGCAGTTGGTGAATAAATAACTGCCGTTGGGGATTGTGACCGGCTCGATTCATCGGACGGCCCATCATTCGGCGGCGCATTACGCTGCTCCATTTCGTTCAATTGTCGTGATATTCAGATTATAGGCCGAGAATGGTTTAGGATGTGTTATCCGATTGTAAAAAATCGCTATAGGGCTTGGACGAACACCATATATTGAAGGTTCACCTTGCCGAGATAGCCATAGGCGCGGGTGCTGCCGAGGGTCACTTTGCCAGCGGGGAAATTTTGTCGGTAGATTTTAAAACGTTTGAGGCCGACCCATTCATCCCATGTATCAAGGGTGTCGTCGGTCAGTTCCCAACCGCATAGCCAATCGGGGAGACTGGATGCCGTACCTGTAAATGCTACGTACAGGGTAGACGGATAGGTCAGTTCAAATTTCAAAAAATCGTCGGTTTCGAGTTGATAATCGGCTTGGGCGGGGCGGATGGCGGGTAGGCGGCTCAGGATAAGCGGGATTTTCTTGAAGGCCGTGTCTTGGTCAATATAACAACGTTCCCCATTGTGCAGCAGGTGGAGTTCATAGGGTTTGCCACTGCTTACCACTACGTTGCTCACCACCGTCTCGATATTACCTTCCGAGGGGTAGCGATGGGCATAGACTGGGTAGGGGCCAAAGCCTTCATGGGCCGCGATGCCAAGACCGCCGACAATCGAAATCAGCGGGTGCATCTCGTGGATTTTGTCTTTGCCAAAGTGCCGTTCCAACATCTGGATAAACACGGGCACCATTGATGAGCCACCCGTCCGCAGCACGACATCAATATCCTCAGCGGTCATGTTGGCTATTTGCAGCGTTTCCAGCAGGCCCGTCTCGACCTCACGGATTTCGTTTTTTATCATGCGCTCAAATTGAGGGCGGGTGATGACTTCGCGGATACGGATGGGGTCGTGGTGAAATTCGAGACGTGCCATCATATCAATGGAAAGCTGCTTTTTAACGCGCTCAATTTCTTTAAACAGCGCGAATCCGAGTTTGTTGCTGACCAGTGTTTCGAGAGCGTCAATGATTTGGGGTTTGGGGCTGTGCTGGCGGAAATCGTAGAGGACATCGCGGTATTCGGGTCGGCTGACATCGGGCATGGTTTGCCAATTGAGCAGCATATCCAGAATTTCATATGGGAAGGGTTGATTGCCGATTTTGAGACCTGCCCCGAAATATTTTAGCAGCGATTCCATAATGCGCTTGTCTAGATCATCCCCGCCGACCAAAACGCCGTGCGTGGTGATTATTTCCGGCGCGATGCCTGCCCCGACATCGGCAATGGTAAAGTCGAGGGTGCCGCCGCCAAAATCGAACACCAAAACGCGCTGACGGTCTTCGCTGTGGATGTGATACAGAAAGGTTGCGCCAATCGGTTCAGGCTGGAAGCGGATATTTTCGAATCCGGCCCAACGTGCCGCCTTGAATAGCACTTCTTCGGCACGGCGGTCTATCACAGGGTCATGGGAGAATCGCACCGGACGGCCCAACACAAGCTCGGTACAGCTTTCGTTAAATTGGGATTCGGCGCTGATACGAAGTGATTTGAGCAGGATGGCGATGAGTTCATCAAGGGTAAAGAAACGGTCAAAAATCTGCGTACCTTGATAGGTCGGGTTACGGAGGGCGGTCTTGACGGATTGGAGTAGGCGTCCAAAGGCGGCATCATCGTAGAAGGCCCATGCGTCTTGCATAAACACGATTGGCCCACTGCCCGACCCAGCGACGGTCACCTCAAATGCGCCGATGAGCTTTTTGCGCCATTTAACCGAACGGCCTGTTTCGCGTTTGGCATATTCGCGCATGGCGTCTAGGCCAAGATGGGTATCGTATTCACGGGTGAGATAGATCAGGGAAGGGAGAATATCAGAGTTTTCGCTGGTGGGGTCAATTTCTACCCCATAAAGATTGGCGCCGTCATACAGAGCCACCGCTGAATTGGTCGTGCCGAAGTCAATCCCCAGACGCATCGAACTTCCTCCATAGGTTGTTAAATTGTGAGCGCAAGGCGTTCTATTTTAGGGGAGTTCGGATAATATCTCAAGACCCATCCTGACTCATTTTTAGGTGTCGCTGTTCCGAAATAATGGTTTTTAGTGGATGTCTAGGATCGAAATTTTTGCCGAACTATCACAAATATGGTCAACACTGGGGCATACCTGTGGCATAGTATAAGCGTATGGAGGACAAAAGGAGATGACTGTGACACAAATTTCGCGACGTAATTTTATCAAACTCTCCAGCCTAGCCGCCGCCTCGATAGGGATGGGCAAAACCATTCAGTGGGCGGGAGTACGACCTGTCTATGCTGCTGAGTTAAGCCCGGAACTCCATTTGCTAAATCGGGTAACGTGGGGGATTCGCCCACAGGACATCATTCGTATTCAGGAAATGGGCTTGGAAGGGTATCTGGATTGGCAATTGAATCCGGAAGTGATTGACGACCCGGCGATAGATGAGTTTTTGACGCAGTACCCGGTGCTGACCTATTCGCGCCAGCAGTTGCGCGATACGGCAGCGATAGATTACAGCCTTGTCCATGACCCAGCGTTGTGGAATCGGGTGTATCGGGCCATTTATAGTGAACGCCAACTTTTTGAATTAATGGTTGAGTTCTGGACTGATCATCTAAACGTCCCTATTGCCGATTTGTTATCTGAAAAAGTGATGGATGACCGTGAGGTGATTCGCAAACATGCCCTCGGCAAATTCCGCGATCTATTGTTTGCATCGGCCCAAAGCCCTGCCATGCTGCTCTACCTCAACAATGACACCAACGACAAAGAACACCCCAATGAAAACTATGCCCGTGAAGTAATGGAACTACATACGTTGGGGGTGGATGGGGGATATACGGAGCAAGATGTTAAGGCGTTGGCGCGAATCTTGACAGGCTGGACGGTCAGTTCGGATGGTGAATTCACCTTTAGCCATGACATGCACGACGATGGCGAAAAGACCTTTTTGGGAGTGACATTCCCTGCCGGACGTGGCATTGAGGATGGCTTGCAGGCGTTGGACATGCTGGCGACCCACCCTTCAACGGCCCGTTATGTCAGCCAAAAACTTTGCCGTCGTTTTGTCAGCGACGCCCCACCAGAAAGTCTGATTGAAAGCGCGACCCAAGTATTTTTGATGAGCGAGGGCGACCTACGCCAAGTCATGCGTCATATTTTGACCTCGGCTGAATTTAACGCCGCCCCCAATCAAAAATTCCGCCGCCCGCTGGATGTTATCGTGGCGATTTTCCGGGTGCTGCGGGATGGCATTCAGATCCAAGACTCTAGTATTCCCGTTTGGTGGTTTTTGGAGCCAATGGGCCAAGTTCCGTATTACTGGCATCCCCCAAATGGCTATCCGGATGCAGCAGGTGCATGGATGAACACCAATGGGCTACTCAACCGCTGGAATGCTGCCATGTTGATTCCCTTAGCCGCCGAGGGGTGGTATGAAGGGATGCAACTTGATCTGGGCGTGTTTGGCCCGGCTCCGGCTACGGTTGGGGAACTGGTTGATCGCGTGGTTCAGTTGGTGCTGGCCTCTAATATTGACTCAGCAGATCGGGAGCAGGTGATTTATTACCTATCGGATTATGGTGATCCCAATCAACCCGTGACGGAGGGCCTGCTGCAAGAACGCCTGACCAGCTTGTTGGGGATTCTGATGGCCTCACCTTATTTCCAGTGGCACTAAATGGAGCGCAATGACATGATAACCGCAAAAACAGCTTCTCGACGTGAATTTACCAAAACACTGGGGATGGCGGGGGTGGTCGGATTAAGCAGTTCCCTATTCCCCCGCTGGATGCCGCGCATGGCGTTTCGTCCCAAGCGTCAAAGCGCTCCCGGTGATGTGCTGGTGGTGATTTTTCAACGCGGCGGCATGGATGGACTCAATGTGGTTGTGCCCTTTGGCGAAGGCGCAGATTATTATGACCGCCGTCCAACCATTGCCATTCCTGAACCAGATGGCAGTGACCGTACCGCATTGGATTTGAACGGATTTTTTGGCCTGCATCCAGCACTCAAACCGCTGCACGATGTCTATCAGGCCGGGCAATTGGCGGTGATTCATGCGGCAGGCTCACCCGACCCCTCACGCTCGCATTTTGACGCAATGGAGTTTATGGAACGCGGCACCCCCGGCGAAAAAACCACTCTTTCGGGCTGGGTCAATCGGCATTTGCAGAGTTCGGCATGGTTGAACGACTCGCCATTTCGAGCGATTGGCATGGGTACGATGCTGCCATCTTCCCTGCATGGGACGGTTTCGGCACTGTCTCTTCAATCCATCGCGGATTTTCATTTAAGCGGGCGCGACGATCAATTGGCGGTGGTACAGCGTACCCTTGCCAGTTTATATAGTGTGGCGGCTCCCGAAGATGCGCTCGGTATTCAAGCGGCTGAAGTGTTTGCCAGTAGCGAGGTATTGATACGTCTAGGGCAGGCGGGCTATACCCCCCAATATGACGCGGCCTATCCGGATTCGGATTTTGGGCGTGGCCTGCAACAAATCGCGCAGTTGATAAAGGCAGGCGTGGGTCTTGAAGTGGCCTGTGTGGATATTGGCGGTTGGGACACCCATGAAGATGAGGGTGGGGTAGATGGTTATCTGGCTCTCAACCTCAGCGATTTGGGGCAGGGGCTGGGGGCTTTTTACACCGATATGCAAGACTATATGGCGAATATCACCGTTGTGACGATGAGCGAATTTGGGCGACGGGTGGATGAAAATGCCAGCGGCGGCACGGATCATGGGCATGGTAACTGCATGTTTGTGATGGGGGGTGGGGTTAATGGCGGGGTGCATGTGGATTGGCCCAGCTTGCAGCAAGACGCTCTTGATGATGGCGACGTGGCGATTACCACCGATTACCGTGATGTGTTGTCCGAAATCCTGATGAAACGGGTTATGAATCCGGCGATTGACCAAATTTTCCCGAACTATGCTCCTAATGATCGCGGGATTGTCGGGGCGCGATGAACCGGAGGGCAGAGTCTATGAAAGAGCAGATGATGAAAACGATACGCGGTGTTTTGGCGTTTGGCTTATTGATTGGGGCGATCGTGGTGGGAAGCGTCATGTTGACTCATCAATATTCCACCCGCGCTCAGGATGGTTATACGGCGCAAGATGCCATCAATCTGGTAACTGGGCATCCTGCATTTGCCGGTTTGGCGTCACAGGAGGGGTGGTCGGCGGCGGCCTATGATACCGAAAACGCCTATGGAATTTGGCGGGTTCAGTTCTGGGATGCCGATGGTGAAGATTTAGGGTGGGCGGATGTCAGCATCGAGCGCAGCAAGGTCTATTCGTGGGAGTCATACATCGGATTGCCCGAAGACCAATATGGCCCCGCTGAAACGACCATTCGTGCGGCGCTGCTGAATGACGCGGATGTTATGGAATTAATCGATGCACGTTTGGCTGAAGCCACTGACATCACCTTTGACGAACTTGATGTCTATGTAGATTTTCAGGCATGGAGCCAGCGATGGAGCGCCTACGTGGATATGTGGCCCAATTCGCTCTATATCACGTTGATTTCGCAGACGGATAACCCGCGCAGTTTGGATAGCCTGCGGGTGGATCAAATCTATTTTGATGGCGTCGTGTCGTATCAAGAATGGTATGACGCCGAAAAAGCCCAAGCAACCACCATTGCCTTTGGTCAAGCCGAAATTGCGGCGGCCCTGCGCGGGGTGAATGGCTGGACAGCCGAGGGCGATCTTGGCGACGATGGAATCTGGTATCTCAATTTCATGCTCGGCGATCAATGGTTGGCGTCGGCCTCAGTGGTGGTCGAAACGGCACAGGTGCTGGAATTCAGCGTTCCGTGAGATTGAAACACATTCCATAATTTGTTGATGCAGGTCATCCGGTCAGCCTCAAAAACTGGCCGGATTTTTGTTATATGGAAGCCTCTGCCCATGATGAGACGCTACTTGGATATGTATTCTCGTAAGGCTAGTTCCCTACTTTCAATGTACATTTCTAGTCCCACCCCTATAACTGCGGTACAATGCCCGACTTGTTTTCGATATGATGCAGTTGAGGCATGTGCATGACCCAAACACCTGACCCTGTAGAAAATCCCATTATCCCACCCCCCGACGCTGAGGCGGATGACCCCACGCGCCATGCCGCCCCATTAAGCGCCCAACGACTGATACGTTCCACGCTGGTCGTGATGATTGGCTTTTTGGCGACGAAACTGGTCAGCTTGGGGCAGGTGGTGATTTTGGCAGACCGCTTTGGCACCAGCGCCGACCAAGATACCTATGTTGCGGCGAGCCTGATTCCCGACAATCTCATACGTTTGATTGGGGTGGGGGCGGTGTCGGTGGCGTTTATCCCCCTGTTTAGCGGCCTGCTCAATCGGCGGGATGGGGAGGGGGCATGGCGGCTGGCGAGTCAGGTGTTTAACACCATGCTGATTATTAGTTTGGTATTGGGGGCGATAGTGCTGGTGACGGCCCCGCTGCTAGTGCGCGAAATCCTAGCTCCCGGTTTTAGCGAGGGTGAGGTTCAGCAGACGGTTGAATTGATGCGGATTCTGCTGATTACGGTGATGATTTTCCCTCTGAGCAGCTTGTTTACGGGGGTGCTGAATGGGCATAACCACTTTTTGCTGCCTGTCATGGCACCGATTTTTTACGACCTCGGCCTGCTGTTCGGGGTGATTGTGTTTACCGGGCCATTCGGGATTTATGGCGTGGCGTGGGGGACAGTGATTGGGGCAATCCTGCATTTTGCCATCCAAGTGCCGGGACTGTTCCGATTTAAGGCGAAATGGAGTCCGGTGCTCGGTTGGAAAGACCCCCAACTGCGTCATGTGGTGCGGTTGCTGATTCCGCGCATATTGGCGAGTGGCCTATTTGCGATCAACCTATTTGCCATCAGCAATATTGCGTCACGATTGGGTGAGGGAGCATTGAGCGCTTTTGGCTGGGGCGTGCGCATTATGGATATCCCCGAAGCGCTGATTGGCACGGCGATGGCCTTTGTGATTTTCCCATCGCTGGCGGCATTGACCGAGTTGGGGGATGTGGATCAGCGGCGCAAAATGTTCTCGCAGGCGGTGCGTTTCATTCTGGTGGGGTGTATCCCGGCGGGGGCAGGCATGATTTTGATTGGACGACCTGCCGTGCAAATTTTGTTCACCGACCCCGATGAGGCGCGATTGGTGTATGCGGTGGTGCAGGTTATGGGGATTGCGCTGGTGTTTCAAGCGGTGCATGAGGTCGTGACACGGGCGTTTTATGCCATGAAAGATACCATGACCCCGCTGATTGTGTCAGCAATAGCGACAGTGGCAACGGTGCTGGTGGTCGTCACGGGCTATCTGATTTATGACAATGTGGATGGCATCAGCTTATATGGGCCGTTGGGGGTGGGTGGCCCAGCGATTGGCTATCTGGTGTCGTTTATGGTCGAGTTGGGGCTGATGTTTGTGATTTTGAAGCGGCGCTGGCATGACGTGGATGAATCCCGTATCCAGACGGCTATTACGCGTACCCTTGCCGCGACGGTGATTATGGTGATTCCAGTATTCTTGGTGGATTATGCGCTGGCCCATAGCCTATTTGAGGGGACGGGTCGGTTGGCGGGGTTGGCGCGTGCCGGGATTGGCGGGGTGATGGGTGGGGTGTTTTTCCTGATTGGGGCGCTGATATTTAAGGTGGAGGAAGTGCGGCAAATTCCTGATATGCTGCGGCGGGGGCGGGGGAAAGAAATCGGCGTGGAATCGTATGACTCGACGCGGGGATAAATCCGCCGCGCTGAATTTAGGCTAAGTGAGAACATACCCATCAATACAAATTGACCCGCAGAAACAGCGGGTTTTTTTATCCCCCTGTATGTGAGGGGTTGATTGGCAGACCTATCGCACGTACCATTAAAATAAAGACAACCATTGAAAAGAGGGTTGGAGTATGCGGCGAGTGGTTATCCTAATCATAATGTTGGCGGGGGGGCTGGTCGCGTGTGGGGGCGGCGAGGATGAAACCCCAACGGCGCGTTTGGCTTCGATTACGCCGGGGCTGCCCAATCCGGCTGTGTTGACCCAACAATATTTCGCCACCGCCACCATTCAAGGTTTCGCGCCGCCGACGGTTGCACCAATCGGGGGGGTAACGGTCAATGTGCCGACATCGAGTTTTTCCACAACGGGGACATGTGCGGTTCCGGCGGGGTGGCAGCCGTATGTGGTGGCGACAGGTGATACCCTCAGCGGCCTTGCATTTAATCTCGGCACGACGGTAGATGTTATTCAGAATGGCAACTGCATCACCAACGCGGATTCGATTTTTGTGGGGCAGGTCGTTTATCTGCCAAGTCTGCCGATTGGTGCGACGGCGGTGCTGACGATTCCCCCGACGTTTATTGTGCCGACCCAGCCGATTACCACCATTCGTACCAGCACTCCCACCGCAACCCAAAGTCAGGGCGTTGTGACGGGTAATCGTCCAGTGTTTCGACAGCAATTGGTGGCCTCGCCGACGTCATTGCGACCGGATGGGGTTTCGATTACGCTGCAACTCACCGTCGCGTTGGATGCGGGGGTGGTAAGTGACGCGGATCGGGTGCGGTATTATGCGGGCACAACCGCGATTGACCCCGCGCCAGTACAGGTGGGGATTGATAATGACCCGTTCGATGGGACACGGGTGGCGTATACGTTTAGCGAATTTGATACGGAATTATTTTTCACCGCCGTCGCCGAAAATGAATTTGGGACGACGACCTCCAATATTTTGCATGTGATTTATGACCCCGATTATGTGACCGGAACAGGCAGTTTGCAGATTACGCCGTTCTCCGGGTTTGATGGACGCACGTATTTGTTGACCGCCAATGCTTCGGTGACGGTGACGTGGAATGGTGCGCCGACGGATGCGAACTATATTGATTTTTATTTTGTGGGGACGGACGGCAGTCAATATACGGTGGGGCGTGATCCGCTGCCGAGCGATGGGGGACGGATTAGCTGGTTAGTGCCAGCTGGGGCGAACGGACAGATTTTTGGACGGGCCGGGTATAGCAACAGCAATACATTGGATAGTCCGCGTGTGGGGGTGCAGGGGCGATAGAGGAATTTGGACGGGGTGACTTGTAAAAATCACCAGATGAAAACCCCGGTATTTGGTTAAGACAACTAAATGACCGGAATAAGACGGCCTTATTTTTCGCAAAAAATACCAGTACAATAAACATTAAGTGTTCATAAGCGAGGAGACTCGATGTTAAAAAAGCAATTCCTGAAAACCAAATGCAAAGTGACTTTTATCCTGCCAGAATCGCTTGCGTCGGATTCCATCAAGGTCTTTCTAGTTGGTGATTTCAACAATTGGGATGAAACAGCAACCCCGATGGAGCAAAAGGCCAAATCCTATCAAGCTACGGTAGATTTGGCGCTGGATCAAGACTTCCAATTCCGGTATCTGGTTCATGAAGGGGACACCCCCGGTCAGTGGCACAATGACTGGCACGCGGATCGGTATGTGCCCAATCCTTTCAGTGGTGATAACTCGGTGGTTTCAACCCGTCGCTAGTCTACATTGATATTGAAGGTGCTGGGCGGTTTTTAGGGCTAACGACATTTTAATACGTTATCAAACGTCGCTCACTGCTTAAGGTAGCGTATACTAGAGGCAGTGAGCGATTTTTGTTTGTTATCACAATGGGAGCGTCTGAAAAAATGGGCATCCAATTTGGGCGGAGCATTACCGGAGAGTTTAACCAAGCAACTCGGCGGGAATGGCTGGTGACCAATGGAACCGGGGGCTATGCGATGGGCACGGTGGCGATGGCCCGCACAAGGCGCTATCACGGCCTGTTGACGGTTGCGCTTGAACCCCCAACACATCGGTATATGCTGGTGGCGGCAATGGATGCGTGGGTAGAAATTCATAATCGGCGTATGCCTCTGATTAGCCATGATTGGATGGCGGGGGTCGTCATCCCGGATGGGTATCGAAACTTAGAACAATTTTTATTAGATGGCAATATGCCTATTTTTCGGTGGGCGATTGGCGGGGTGCGAATTGAACAGCGCATTTGGATGGCACATGGCGAAAACACGACCTATGTGACATGGCATTATACACACGGCAACCAACCGATTCGGCTGATTATCAAACCCCTTGTCACGTATCGCTCACATCATGATCGCACCAAAGGCGGCAGTACGTTTACCGTCAGCATCGCGCCGTCGGTGTGGGAACAAGGCATCATGCTGGATATATTGCCCAAAGAGGATGCTGGTAGTGCCCCCGCACCGGATTCGCTGCCGTTTCCATTTCGGATTGTGACCAGCGGCGGCAGTTTGACCCCAACCAATGAATGGTGGTGGTCGTTTCGGCTGACATCGGAGGGGGCGCGTGGCCTGAATGAGGAGGAAGCGCTTTTTAAGACGGGCACCATTGAGGCATTGTTGGAGGTGGGGCAACCGCTGGCAATCGCGTGTACGTTGGAAGAAAAAGCACCGGCTAAGTGGGAGTCGGCCCTTAAGAAAGAACAAGAACGCCAGAAAAAATTATTGGTGAAGGCCAAAGTTGAAAAAGCACCGGGCTGGATTCAGCAGTTGGTATTGGCGGCGGATCAATTTTTGGTGGAACAGGCCGACGATGGCGGCATTCATCCAGCGATTATTGCAGGCTATCCTTGGTTCACGGTTTGGACGCGAGTGGTGATGATGGCGCTACCGGGGCTGACGCTGGCGACGGGCCGGGCAGAAATGGCAGCCCAAATTTTACGCGCCTATGCTCAACGGTTTGATGTGGGGATGCTGCCGAATTATTGGGCCGATGAGTATGGTAAGCCGCTGGACTATAACACGGTGGATGCGACATTGTGGTATTTCCTTGCGGTGTGGGCCTATCATCAAGCAATGCCAGAGGACAAAGCCCTGATTGAGGTGCTGTATCCAGTGCTGGACGAGGCGATTGAATGGTATTTTAAGGGGACACGGTTTCATATCCACGTTGACGCGGCGGATGGATTATTATTTGCCGGGGAAGGCGCGATTGCCAAGATTGACCATAAGAGTGAAAAAACGACGGTGACCCAGTTGACATGGATGGATGTCAAAATTAGTGGCAAGGCACTGACGCCGCGTGTGGGTAAGCCGGTTGAGGTCAATGCGCTTTGGATTAATGCCTTGTTTATTATGCAGCACCTCGCCGAAAAACTGGGTAAACGTGACGAAGCCGAACGCTTTAAGACCCATGCACATCGAGCAATGGAGAGTTTTAATAAACGTTTCTGGTCACCCATCAAGGGCTGGCTGTATGATGTGATTGATGGGCCGGGGGAGGTGGCTGGCGAATTGGTGCATGATGATACGCTACGCCCCAACCAGCTATTGGCCCTTAGTTTGCCGTTCCGCGTATTGCAGGACGCCGAAAGATCGAAACAAGTGCTGGAAGTGTGTGCGCGGGAATTATTGACCTCACATGGGCTACGCACGCTGGGACGTGATGAAGATGATTATGTTGGGAAGTACAGTGGGCCAGATGAAAAGCGTGATTTGGCTTACCATCAAGGGACGGTGTGGGGATGGCTCATCGGGCCGTTTATCAGCGCCCATTATGCAGTGTATCAAGATAAGGTGGCGGCGGTCAGTTTTCTGCGGCCCTATGAAGATTTGGTGCAAGATCATGGCGTAGGCACACTCTCTGAAGTGTTTGATGGGGATGCGCCCTATGTTCCGCATGGCTCAATTGCCCATGCAGCAAGTGTGGCGGAAGTGCTGCGGGTGTGGCATGAATTGGGCCGACCCTCAACCATTTAAGTGATGGGCGATGTTGAAATTTTATCAATGGATGGTCGGGGTTTTTGTGCTGAGCGGAGTGATTTTGGTCGCGGGTCGTGCGATTAGCCAAAACACTCAACCATTGCCAGAGACCTATCTTGACCCCGGTGATTGCCCACAGCCGTGCTGGCAGGGTATTCAACCGGGAACAGGTTTGGAACGGTATTTTTTTTCGGTGCTGGAACGCATCAATTTGCGTTATTCGGGGACAACCCGCACTAATGGCGAACGCTTAACCGAATTTGAACTGACCATGCGGGGAGATATACAGCTTGCGGATGTATTTACCGCGATGGGGCAACCGTCCCACGCGATCTTGCAGTATGTCGCAGGAACAACCAGCGCCAACCCTTCCGAGCGCCAGCTTTTGGTAGGTGGGACGCTTTATTTTGGGAACGGCCTTGTACAGGTGGATGTGGTGCGCGACGACGACAAATGGCTATTTTCGCCGGATATGGTGGTTCGGCGGATTCGTTATTTTGCGCCAAATCCTGAAGGGTCAGCCGTGCCGATTGGGACACCGCACTGGCATGGCTTTGGACGAGCTTATTCTCGATAGGCCATCACACGGAACATCAGCGGGTCATAGGTGAGGATGCCATCTTCATCGGCCTGTTGATAGAGGCGGTTTTCCAATTGGGCAATGCAAGCACGTTGGACAGCGGGCGGCATGGTGGCAAATTCATACAGTTGCGACGTCCACGCCGTTTTGTAGTCGATAAAATCCTCGACACTCAGGCGTAATTTCAGCGGGGCATATTCGCGGGCCGAGATGTTGACAAAACCAAGCTCGGTTAAGAACTCCTGATAATCTTCCTCGACCTGTAAATCCTCGTGCCATACCCGATCCTCTTCCAAAAAATCACGGAGCGCAATGAGGTCGGATGGGGCAGCATCATCTTCAACCGTGTAGGGCGCGACGACATCACCGACGAGTTGGTCGAGGGCATGTAGGCCACCCCATTCTTGAAACACCAAACGACCTCCCGGCTTTAGAACCCGCAAGGATTCTTTAAGGCTTTTTTGGGGACGGGTGGCATTGAATCCAAACGAGGCGATTACCGCATCAAATGAGGCGTTGGCAAAGGGTAGGCTATGGGCATCGGCTTGAACAAAGGCAAGATTCGGGGCGATAGATTGGGCTGATTGGAGCATTGGAACCGAAAAATCGAGACCAACGACTTGACACGCATGTGAGGCCGCTAATCGTGCCGCAATACCTGTGCCTGTGCCGACATCCAGCAAAATTTCATGCGGCAGAGGATTGACCCATTCGACTAGGCTGGCGGCATATGGGCCGAAGGCGCGGATAATGCGTGATTCATAGTGGGGCGCTACTACATCAAATAACTTTCGATAGGAAAATGAGAATGGCATGGGTAAAATTGGTAGTACCTCTGGAATGGATTGGGGGATTTCCATGCTTGCATTTGAATTTTTAAAATTTATTAACCCCTTTAAAAAATCCATAAGGTAATATTATGCGAATATATTTTTGCTGTTACGATTTTGTAACATGCAATTTCGAGATTGTAACATAGTTGTGACAGCCATGTAACTCAACAGGTTTATTATAAATCTGTTCCCTGCATGGCTGAAATGCTAACTAGAATCTGCGATTTTAAGGTAACATTTATGGACATGGAGCGAATTTTATCATGAACGACAACGATGAAAAACTTATCACGAGTGTTCACAAGGTCTTGGGGGCGGAAATGACCACCGGGGAATTTCGGATGGAGCAATTTTCGGAAGAAACCATCACCCGGCTGCGAAACCTGATTAAGGTGGCGAAAGAACGATCTTTGACAGCCATTGAACGGGCCGAATTGGAAGCCTTCCGCGATGCAGCATTTTATATGCGGAAGAACAATCAAGACCCAGAATAAATAGTCATCATCCCGATTATCCTGACGCGCGTAACAGGCCAGTTATCCTTTGAGGGAGGGATAAGTGGCCTGTTATGTTTTCTGGTGTTATTATGATAGAACAAGAGTGCTATCTCTGAGATTACCGAACAACATGGAGAACCTAACATGGCTGAATTGACCCTCGAAGAAATCAAGACTTTTGTACAAGTGGCGCATTTTGATGTGGTAAAGGTGCAAGAACTTTTGGAAGCCGATCCTCGTTTATTAAATGTCATCAACCCGGATTTTAACGAAAGCGCATTAGGTGCGGCATCACATGTGGGACGGCGTGATATTGCCCAATATTTATTGGACAAGGGCGCTCCACTGACTATTTATACGGCGGCGATGATGGGTATGAAAAATCAGGTGCGGCAGTTTTTGCAAGATGATCCGTCGCAGGCGCAGGTAAAAGGCGCACATGGATTTACGAATTTATTTCACGCGGCATTGAGTGGAGATGTTGAAATCGCGCAGCTATTGTATGACGCTGGAAGCACCGAAGGATTGGGGTCGGCGCTCCATGCGGCCATTTGGCAGGATAATGAGCCGATGCTGCGCTGGTTGCTTGAACATGGGGCAGATGTCCAGACTAAGAATTATCAGGGAAAGACACCTTTGGATGCGGCGACAGAGCAGCAGAATACGGCAATGGTGACTTTGTTGAAAGCACACGGCGCGAATTAGCTTGTCGAAAATTGGAGGGTGGGTGGGTACAAACTGTGAAAACTCGCCCTCTTGACGTGAACCCCTGAAAGCTCGTATAATCCCACATAGCTTTGGGCACTTAGCTCAGTTGGTCAGAGCGCTCGGCTTACACCCGGGAGGTCGGGGGTTCGAGCCCCTCAGTGCCCACATTCATTTTTGCGTTTTAGCCCACTTTTGGGCATGTATGTCATCTGCTGTTAATGTGCTTTTTCGGTTTTGGGTTGCCGCCTAATACCGACAAACCAATTGGTTGACCTACTCCACCTATTTATGCGGGAATCGCAAGAAGGTGAGTAGGATTTTGTTTTTTTAGGGTCAAAATCCTCATTGTTGGCTATTTCTCTACAACTGCGCCACGAATCCAGGCCGCCTTGCGATAATGGCACAGCAAGTTCCCCAAAACAAAACCGCCTGTCGAAATAACAAAAAATCCTTGATGGCTGTGTGGGTGCCTTTTAAATGGACTCGTATCAAAATGCGGAAACGTGAGGAGGTTGCCGAAGTTGGAGCAACCTCCTCGACGATCAAACTATTTAACTAATGCCAACTGGTTGCGGTCATGGGTGCGCCAATTGGCTGCCCAACTCGCTGCAACGTATATTGCCCTGAGTTCCATTGAAGGTCATTACGGCGGTAAAAATAGCCGTCTTGGTAGAACAAACCGAAACTGTCAATGTCATTATGATCCCAATCCCCAACGACAAAAATGCCATAATCACTGCTGCTAGGTGCTCCGATGTACTGGGCATCAATAAAGGTTGATAGACTATACCCAAAGCCGGGAGCATTTGGGGCAGGTGACACTTGGGTATAGGCGATGAATGGCCCGCGACGGATTGCAATGGAGTCTACCCCATCACGATTGTAATCGCCTGCCGCGAATTGATGGTCACCTAATCCAGCAAAACCAGCTGTATCGGCTAGGACGACACTCAGCCATTGGAATGATTTGGGGGGATTGCCACCCGACATATCACATGTGAAGTACATGGCAAATGCTATGCCAAAGGGCGGGAAATTGCCACTATCCACGACTCCGATGCAATCGTTCCCGCGTGTTGCGTCGAATCGTCCGGCAACGGCTGGACGCCCAAACAGGCCAAACCAGATGCCATTCCAGTTCGATGTTGGCCCGACGACGTTCGTATAGTAGAACACACCATTGCTGGCATATGCCCCCGGCGTTTTTTGTCCGTCGCCGTCCCAATCTCCCATTACCCACTGTCCTCCGGTGGCACCGGCAGGTGGGGTATTGGTGAACGTGTTATAGGCACCAGCAGGCGGAAGATCACGTAGAGTGGAGATTTCGCTGGTGGCATTCGCGCTTGTTTGGAACAAGGTCAGGGTATCGTTTGGAAGCATCACAAAATAGATATCTTCGACGCCGTTGACGTCAGTCACCATGTGGTTTGACAGTGAAGAAAACAGGATGAACCGCCCATTGCCACTTACGACGGGGTCGATACTGTCCAACAAACTGTCGTCACCTGCCAGCCCCTTGCTCACCAAACTGGTTTCTGCGGTCACACGGTCATGCAAATAGATGTCAAACACGGATGAGGTATCTTCTGGCACGAGCGTTGCAGCTTGTGACGTAAATACCACATAGCGCCCGTCGTCCGAGATGTCGGATATGGTCGAGTAGGAATCCGATTGTGCCCCACTGCTGCTGACCGAGACTCGCGTAGTCTGAGTAGTCTGGCGGTCATGTACAAACACATCATCCCGTGAATTGGTATCGCCTGTCACAAGGTTTGAAGCCGAGGACGTGAACGAGATATAGCGACCATCCCCGCTAATTTCCGGCCAATTCGAGTCCAAGTTGCCTTGAGTCCCGGTGCTGGAAACCGAAATGAGCGTCGTCGTGTTTAGCTGCCGATCACGCACAAAAATATCGGCACTTCCATTCGTGTCATTCGGAACAAGGTTCGATGTTTGTGATCGGAAGGCGACAAAACGCCCATCGGCTGAAATGGACGGTTGGATGCCGATGCTCGTGATGTCTTGATTGGTTGATGACAGCGATACAATGCTGGTTTGGCCTGTCTGGGTTTCGTATAACACGATATCGGATAGGCTGTCAAAACCGGGCACAAGATTATTGGCACTGGTCCAGAACACGACATAGCGTCCGTCCGCCGAGATTGCCGGATCACCCGAATTTTCATTTGCGGGTTGGCCTGTCGGAGAAACAGAAATCATCCGCGTTTGCCCCAAAGTGCGATCATGTAGGTAAATGTCGCGGCAGCTTTGCATCAGGGATAAACAAATCACGGTGTCATTGCTTACAAGATCATTGCCAGTTGTCGTAAATACGACGTAGCGTCCGTCGTTCGAAACCACTGGCTGAGCGGAATGATAGACGGATTGGACACCTTGCGTTGTTTGTGAAATCAACCAATATTGGCACGTCTGCCGATCATACAGGAAGATGTCATCATGCCCATTGAGGTCGCCCGCCACGATGTTATTGGCAGCGGACGTAAAGACGACATAACGCCCGTCCTGCCCCACCTGCACTTCGCGGCTGTGCCCAACGCCTGCCAAGACGTTTTCTTTCGAGATGATTTGAGTACGATAATCCGCTACACATGCTGTACAGGCCGAAGTGGTGGTGGTTGCCACGTTGGAATAGCCCGAAAAACTACCATCTAACACACGATAGCCTCGCACCCGATAATGATAGGCCGTGCCGCAGTTCAGACTGATATTGCGATAGCCGACCACATTCACGCCGACACTGCCGATTTCAATCCAGTCAGTTGTCCCATTGGGTGAACGTTCAATGCGATATTCGGTTTCGCTACTGATATCGCCCCAAAACATACTGATTTGTGAATTGGAAAGCGCCGTGACTTGGAGATTGGTTGGCGCAGTCGAAAAATCACCCAAATCCATAACAAAAATATCCGACATGTTGTTCCCGTCAGAAGTCACGAGATTTGACGCTAGGGAAGCATACGCATAATAGCCGCCATTGGCCGAGATTACAGGATGGGAACTCGCCCCATTGCTTTGGGCCGCGTTAAGGCTAATGGATATCCGAATGGTCAATCCGGAGGTGCGGTCATGGCGGAAAATATCGGCGGCGGCATTAGTATCTACTGAGATCAGCGTCGTACTGCTGGATTCAAAGACGATGTAACGCCCATCCGATGAGATTCCCGGTGGACGGGCAAAGTTAGGGCCGGCACTTGCCTGATTACCGGACGAGTCAACCGAGACACGGGTTGTAGTGGTGCTTTGAAGATCATGCACAAACACATCCAACGCCGCATTGGTATCATTCGCAACCAAGTTGGTCGCTGCCGAATAAAAGGTTACATAGCGCCCGTCGCCCGAAATGGAGGGTTCATCGGATGCACCGCCAGTGGCTTCGGTGCCACCGGTTGCCACCGATACGCGGCTGGTCGTATTG
This sequence comes from Anaerolineae bacterium, assembly GCA_041753455.1. GTDB lineage: Bacteria > Chloroflexota > Anaerolineae > Aggregatilineales > J027 > CFX10. The sequence goes on from JBGSUK010000011.1 coordinate 68,934, forward strand.
TTGACAATATCGCGTACAAAGATGTCTTGCAGTCCGTTGCTGTCATTCGCCACCAAAGTAGCAGCCAGTGACTCATACACCACAAAATTACCGTCGTTGGAGATCGTAGGTGCGCTCGATGCCGCATCGCCTTCATTGCCGGATGAATCCACCGAAAGACGTGTGGTGGTGGCGGTTTGCAGGTCGTACATAAAGATGTCTTGCATATTGTTGTTATCGTTGGCGACCAAGTCACTGGCTAGTGACTGGAACACCACATAGCGCCCATCCCCACTAATTGACGCCATCCCGGATCGTCCGCTAGTGTCCCCACCACCGGTGGCAACCGAGACCCGCACCGTCGTATTGTTTTGGCGGTCGCGCACAAAAATATCTTCAAAACCGTTGCCGTCACTGGGGATTAGATTAGTAGCCTCAGATTGAAAGGCCACATAGCGCCCATCATTGGAGATGGAAGGGAAGAAAGCATTTTCATTTCCGATATTGCCTGCTGTACTTTGCGAGACCAACGTCGTGTCGCAGGTTAGGCGATCATGGACAAAAATATCCATGCGATTGTTGGTATCCCCCGCCACCAGATTAGTCGCGTTCGACTCAAATGCGACATACCGCCCATCGCTTGAAATGGCCGAATGGAAAGAATTCTGGTCGGCCTGCTGACCACCCGTTGAAATCGAAGCCCGCCGCACGACTGTACTGCCATCACAGACTGCCCGTGTGCTTAAGCCACTTGAGTTCCCTTCAGTCGGGGGCGACGTGAGGAGGCTGGGAATCAAAAACGCATCTACGCCAATCACACCGCCTGCCTGTGCATAGACTTTCAGGGTGTGGGGTTCGTCGCTAAGGTAATCAATGCGCGAGGATTGCATATAGGCGGTCGTTTCGGCGGTGGTGATGACCGTCCGCAGCACGATATCATCCACATTGATGACCAGTGTGCCAAGCGATGGCCCGGTGACAAAAATCACTTCAATGGACGGGCCGGAAAATTGCAGGGTCAAGACATCGGAATCCTCGCCGCTGGAATAGAGATAACTGCTACCGCTGGCTTGGAGGGCTGTTTGGGGTGTCCAATTGCCGATGCGGATCACAGCAGGTTCATCTGATTCAATGATTTGAGTCGTCGGGCCCTGAGAATGAGCCGGGAGTGAATTCCATGTTGGAAGTGCCGCAATGAGGGCGATGAGGAGGCAATAGATGACAGAGGTATACCGGAGTTTCATAAGCGACCTCGCTGGTGGATGGCGTATGTCACCATCTGGATTGAGATAGAAAGGATTATAGAACTTGCCCTGACGATTCGCGAGTGTTTTGACCATTTCGTGCAGGTGGTTTAGGCTACGACTGGGTTGATGGAGCAGCACCTCGGCTTCATGGCTGTGACCGTTCTCCAGTTGTAACAGAAGTTCAACTTGACGTGGGCGATCGAGGGTGGTCATGCGCCCGCAGTACAGAACTAATGGTCTAAGTTTCGCAACGAGGTCAGTTGAATCGAGGGGAATTGGTTAGAGATTGGTTAGAACAGACGTGCTGAAACGAATAGGGATGGCATTTTCTTTACAACATCCCCATTAAGGCAAAGCCGACTGTAGTGGTCTGTGATGACGCAGATTAACGGTTGGGAGAAGAAACCAATGCCTCACACACATTCAATGCGCGAGGCATCGGGAACATCATCAGCGGACACGCCAACTGCTGACTGATACAGTGGCGGGGTTGAGTGTAGGCAGGCTCTGGGTCACATAGAGGCCACTGTTCCACTGCACATCGTTACGCCGATAAAACAGATGCGAGGTCGGATAATAGACGCCAAAACTATCAAGGCCATCGCCATCCCAATCGCCACTGACAAATTCGCCTTCGCTGCTCGTGTCAGGTGAACCCCAATATTGGGCATAGGCAAAGGCGGCATGACCTGCACCGGGGGTGATGTTGGTATAGGCGATAAATGCCCCCCGTCGGATCGCCACCGAGTCAAAACCGTCCCCATCAAAGTCACCTGTTTCAAATTGATGCGTGCCACTGAACCCCTGCGTATCCGACAGCACCACACTCAGCCATTGGAAGGCTTTGGGGGGATTGAGTTGGCTGAAATCGCAGGTGTAGTACAGCGCGAAGGCCGTACCAAAGGGTGGGAAATAACCGGAATCTACCACCCCGATACAGTCATGGGATGAACCCGCGAAACGGCCCGCCACGATGGGACGATTGAAGAACCCGAACCATGTGCCACCCCAATCAGCGGGTTGGGTAGGATGGAGCAGATTCGAGGTATAGAACACCCCGCCCGCATAATAACCGGGTGTTTTGAGGCCATCGCCATTCCAGTCACCCATCACCCCGACGAGGCTACTAGGATTGGCGAGTTGGACGGTGTGCATTGGTGTCGCCTGCGAATTGAGGGAATCCAGCAGATAGAGCCGTTGGAGTTGGGTATCAAAGATTGCCAGTGTGTCGGGTGTGGGCGGGATGGCGGTCTTAGTCAGTGTGGGGGAAGGAGTCCGCGTCGCCGAGGGGGTATTGGAGGGTGTCAGGGTTGGGGTCGCCGTGCGTGTAAACGTAGCGGTGGGAGTGCGCGTTGGTGTGTTGGTTGCTGTGGCGCTGGAAGTCCTCGTGGCGGTCGGCGTGCGTGATGGCGTTACACTCGCAGTGGAGGTACGGGTGGGCGTATTACTTGGCGTTGAGGTTGGCAGCGGCGTGTGGGATGGTGTCATGGTCGGTAAATGCAGTTCTGGCGGAGAAATGGGCAGGATAGCACAACCTTCGACATACATATGCGAATCGTCAAACAGAGCGTAGTCGAAGTTTGGTAATTCCGAAAAGACTACATCAGCTTGCGAGAAGATAAGTGCAATCGCATATGAGCCAGTGGGAAGCATGACCCCAGATTCCCAGACCCCTTCTTGTCGGGTCGGATTCGTTGGATCAAACAGGGTTAGAGAATCGGTATCATTGCCACTCCACATGAGTGTTCCGGGTGGGACGCTCTGGGCGAGGTAGGGAACCGCAGAAGCGGGTATCAATTCGGTGCGTAAAGCTGCCCATGGTGTAACATCGTTGCTGGCGGGCCATTCAAGTTCAAAACCCGTCATTTGAACAGGCTGGCCGCTGGTATTACTCAGGCCATAGAGGAGTACCCCCGGAATATCGGCTATCCACGCACCATAGAAACGCACATTAGCACAGTGGGCTGCGTTGGTGGCAGTTGCCGTGGGTGATGGTGTATTGGTCGCGGTAGGTGTGTCGGAGGCAGTCGCCGTTGGGGTGGATGTCCATGTCGCGGTGTTGGTTGGCGAAGGTGTGAGGGTCGCCGTGTGGGTTGGTGTATTGCTAGGCGTTTGAGAAGGCGTAACGGACGCGGTTGCGGTCGGTGTATTGGTCGGTGTTGAAGTGGCCGTATAGGTAGACGTCTGGGTTGCTGATGGCGTCGCTGTTGGGGTATTACTCGGTGTCTGCGAAGCGGTCATAGATGCTGTGGCGGAACTGGTCGCAGTCCATGTTGGCGACGTGGTGGCGGTGGGACTGGGTGTGCGGGTAGCGGTTGGCGTAAAGGTTGGGGTCGGCGTCGACAAATTGAACCCTACCGTACATTCGGTGCCATTGAGATCGAAAACGAGATAAGAACCTACAAAATCATAGACACTGTATCCGCTGGTATTAAGGTTAGGATTGTCCCCAAATACAGCCCACCATTCAACCATCGTACCATTACCAGCGAACTCTGTCAGACTGGTGTTACCAACCCATCCTGTGGAAGAAGTATTCAGTGTAGTTGTCCCAAAAGTCCCCGGTTGTCCGCTCCCTAATTCTTCGCCAAGCCAATGGGGCGAACGACCAACGACAAGCTGTTGTACCAGCTTTAATTCTCCTTGATAGGGTTGTCGCCATCGAACGACGGTGCGAATAAGATAGACAGGGGCGTAGTTGTAGTTGCGTACCGAGAAAGTAAAACTCTCAGGTCGCACCCCTGCACCGGCGAAGTAGATATTGCTACAACTGGGTGTCAGGGTATAAGTTGAAGTTGGGGTATTGGTACTCGACGGCGTATAAGTGGATGTAGAGGTTGAGGTTCTGGTCGGCGTTAGTGTCATCGTATTCGTAGGAGTACGGGTGAACGTTGGCGTCATGGTATTGGTTGGAGTCGGTGTGTAGTTCGGAATCGGTGTTGTACCGTCGCCGTCGCGGTCAAAGAAGAAGATGTCACGGGTGCCATTGGTGTCATTGGGTACGAGATTGGAGGCCGTGCTCTCAAACACAATATAGCGACCAGTAGGATTCATTGAGAAAGTGAGTGTTGGCCCATTAGCCTGCTCGCCTGAAGCGGAAACGGATACACGCCGCGTCGTCCCCATCTGGCGATCAACCAAAAAGAGGTCTTGCACGCCATTGGTGTCACCGGGGACAAGATTGGAGGCTTCGGATAAGAAAGCCACGAATCGCCCATCAGCAGACATCATCGGTTGAGTAGACGGCCCGTTGGCCTCCTCGCCATTCATACCTACTGAGAGCCGCACCATCTCCATAGGATAAGGCTCGTAATAATATATGTCGACTATCCCGGTGGTGTCATTGGGTACGAGTGCTGCGCTTGACTCGAACACAAGGGGATAGTAACCAGAACTTTCAGCATTACGGGATGCCCCCGACCATATCTCGCCGTTCATATAGAGTGACATTATACTGATTGCCCCAGAACTGCCGCTATAAGAGAAAATATCAGCGGCGTTGTTGGTGTCAAAGTCAACCAAATTGCTCGCTTCGGAAGTAAACACCACCGATGGGCCCAAGCCTATTATAGGCCCACCAAAAACTCGTGGATGGGACGATGGCCCGTTGGCTGCACCCATATAGGCTCGATTTGAAACGGAAGTAAGTCCTAGTCCATCTACCGGGACAGTGAAAATATCAGTTACGCCATTGGTGTCTGGCCCATAGGGTGAATCCCAGTTGGATGCATTTGACTCAAACCCAACAAAGGCTGGGACACTGTCGTTATTTGTTTCTGCAGATAGCTCGGGGTGGAAAGATGGACCGTTCCCGGGAGTCAAGATCGTACCATTGTAGTTGGATTCAACCGAAACTAGTGTTGTCTCATGGAGTATAGAGTTATAAGAGAAGATATCCGTAAAACCATTGTTGTCATTAGGAGCCAAATTAGTGGCGTCAGATTGGTAGGCTACGTAATGTCCAATGTTTGTTATGGTTGGATAACTTGAATCCGCATTGCCTTGCTCCCCAGTTGAACTGACAGAAACACGGTGGATGATACAGCTATTGGCCTCCCGCAAAAATACGTCTCTACGCCCGTTCGTGTCGCCGGGAACTAGATTGTCGGCTGCCGAGTCAAAAACGATATAAAGGCCGTCGGCTGTCATATCCACATTAGACGATCCAATGGCAAGGCTATCATTTTGCGATTGCGTGCCATCGGTCGCTACTGAGATACGCTGGATTACGCCACCAACCTCACAGCCACCACCCATTGCGTTTGCAATGTTTGAGTAGCCTGAAAATTCTTGGGTATCAGCATGGCGTACTCGTAAACGATAATAATAAACTGTGTTCGCAGCGGTATTGTTGTCTATAAAACTACGGGCGGTTGCAGAGATAGTAGCGATTTCAGTCCATCCATTGATGCCATCGAGTGACCGCTCGACATGAAAAGCACTAATGTTCGTTTGAGCGTAAAGCCACTCCAGTAAAATCTGAGAGCCTCCATAGGGTTTGGCTGTCAAATAGTTCGGCGGAATGGTCATTTGGCGATCCAGTATGAAGATGTCGCTGTAGCCATTGGTGTCATTGGGTACAAGGTTGTTAGACTGGGATGCAAACGCGACAAAACGGCCATCATCTGAAATAAATCCTCCCGACGAATCCAAATTACCCGGAGTGCCTTGAGCATTCGTTGACACTCGTTCTCTTTGGCCTGTTTCCAGATTTTGTATATAGGTCTGCTCAACAAGTGGATAAGGCAACATAGGAGGTTCGGTAGGCGTACCAGTGTAAATGACATACTGTCCATTGTCCGAAACTTCTCCACTCCAATACCCATAGGGCTGATCGGCACCTGAACCTAAAGGGAGAATTTCAAGCATATTGGTGCTCAAGTCAAAACGGAAATAATCTCTCGATGAATTCCTGTCATTTGGTACGAGATCACTGCGACTAGAGGAAAAGATAAAATAACGCCCATCGGATGAAAATGTTTGAGAGGTAATAGATGTCCCCCCTTGAATGGGATGAGTACCCCGTGTAACCCAAGTGTAACTATTGGTTTGACGATCCCATAGATAAGCGTCATAAACCCCGTTGTTGTCCTCTGGAACAAGTACCGCCGAGGTATGTAATGAAAAATAGCGTGCATCATTTGACATGGCCTCTACATTTCTTGGCAGGAGAGTAGTGGTGTTTGTGACGAGATCTCGGAGAAAATAGTCGGAGGTGTTGGTTGTATCGCCGGTAAAGAAATTAGTTGCTCTCGATTCGAATAAGACGTAGCGCCCATCGTCGGAGAGTTGCCTTGCTGATGAGTTTGCATTACCTTGAAGGCCGGAAGTTGAGACAGACACGCGGATGCTAGTGTTGTTTTGCCTATCACGTAGAAATACATCGGTAGCGTTATTCGTGTCATTCAATACAAGATTAGTGCTAGTTGAGCTAAATAGTAGCCAACGGCCATCGTTTGAGATGCTTCCAGTAGATTCGCCAGTATTTCCTAAAGCGCCATTGTTGGCTAATGCTGCAAGGCCTATCGTACATAACTCGCGGTCTGCCAGATACAGGTTATCAAGCGTGTTAGTGTCTTCAGGGACGAGGCTAACGGTGGTTGAAAACAGGACAAATCTTCCGTTTCCTGAGAAGTCTCGTAGGGTAGGTATTCCGAAAATCTGCGTTCCGTCACTATTCATAGAGACCCGTTCCACAAGGGCGCTTGGATTACAGGCGGTTCCTTGTACGCCGCCCGCCTCGTCTGCGGGATTGGTATCCGCAATATCGTGCATCTGAGAAGTTACAAACGCATCTACGCCGACCACGCCACCAGATTGGGCATAGACACGCAGGGTGTGGAGTTCATCAGTGAGGTAGTTGATGGTGGTGCGCTGGTTATATTCGGTGCGGTCATTGGCCGTGATAATGGTGCGTAGGACGGTGCCGTCTACCTCGATTGCTAACGTGCCCAAGTTCGGTCCACTGACATAAATCACTTCGAGATAGGTACCGCTGAATTGCAGTAGGAGGGCCGGGTCAGGGCGATCTGGGTTGACGGCGGTGTTGTATAAATAGCTACCGCCACTCGCATCGGCTGCGGTTTGGGCCGTCCATTGACCTTCACGCATCACACGGGAGTCATCGGATTGGATGACCTGTAGGTTTTGCGGAGGATCATCGGAAAGGGCCGGAAACAGGTTACTGGAAAGGGCCAACCAGAGACAAACGGTTATCACCAAGCCAGCGGTGAGTGCGACACGGCGATTAGTCAAGGAACTCAGCATGGTTGAAATGGCTCCCCAAAGGCAACAAGATATAAGGAAGATGTATATTAACAGATTTACAAAAATTCCACCCTAACCAGTATAGCAGGAGTGGGGAAGTTGTCGGAGGTCTTTACGAAAAATTCATAAATCGAAGGCCCACCCGATACAAGGATGTAGGGGCTGTTTTGGGCAGGCTCGAAACCAAGTTAGAGAGTATGCGGAAAGGGCAAAATTAACCCCGCCCCCACCCGTAAACGATGAGGGGCTTGAATAGGCCGTTTTGCAATGAGACCGATCTAAACATGATTGCGCCACGAATATTGGGGGGTGTATCCAAGCTGCTGACGGGCTTTTTGGATACTCAACAGTGTTTCAAATTCGCCTATGCCGTCGCGCAGTGGGACATTGGGAAATACCTCTGCCATCAATTCACGATTGGGCCGATTCATGACCGTATCGGCAGCGGCAATGATGAACGCCTCAGCCCCTTGGGTAGCTGCTTCTAATCCTAGTCGGCAGCTTTGGGCGACATCACGGGCATCTACATAACCCCAGAGATTCCATTTCCGTAGGCGGGCATCGGTCCAAAAACCGGGAAATCGCTGATAATCGTTTGGCTCCATCACATTAGACAAACGCAGCCCAATAATTGGCAGGTCGTTCCACCGATTGAATTGACGGGCCAGTTCTTCACCTAGCACCTTTGAGACGGCATAACTAGATTCAGGGTAGAGAGGGTGGGCTTCATCAATTGGAGCATAAGCAGGCTGCACACGATCAAAGGGAAGGCCCAATGTTGTCTCGCTGGATGCCCATACGACCCGTTGTAGGCCCAATGTCGCGGCGGCACTAAAGACATTATAGGTACTGGTGATGTTGACACGAAAGGTAACTTCGGCGGTGGATAAACCGGGTGCGGGTATCGCGGCGAGGTGTACCACCCCATCCGCACCGTGTAAGGCTTCAATCGTCTGGCCTAAATCGGTGAGGTCGGCTCGCAAAAACGGAGCGACGGGATTAGCCGAGGGTAACACATCTACATTTAATACTTCATAACCATGTTCAAGTAAATCTTGCACGACCGCACGTCCTGCTTTGCCGCTGCCACCCGTTACCACAACCTTTTTCATACGCTTGTTCCTTCTATGCAGATTTTAGACTGGGCTAGTCACACGCAAATTCGGTTTGGGCCGCGCTGATTTTCTCGATGAGGATGCTATAAAACGCGGCATCGGTTTGGGCGGTTTTTGCCGCTTGTGTTAGGCGTTCGCAGGCGTCGGCGGGTGCGTCGAGCCCGTCGCCATGCGCATGGATGAGCTGGGCTTGCTGATATGCGATGAGTGGGAAAGGTGCAGGTAGATTGTCCAATGCCGTTTGATAGTGACCATAGGCGAGTTGATAGTTTCCTGCTTGCTCATCTAGGATAGCCTGACGCCAATGGGCCAGAAAATTCAACGGCTCTTTGGCTAAAGTTGTGTTATAGACCAGCTTGGCGAAGGTGGCATTGCCATCAATTTCCGCTACATAGCCACCAAACAGATAGGCCGCGACTGGGGTGGTTTCCATTCTAAACATGGCAAAAGCACCGCTGGAAATATCAGAAAGGCGTAACTGGCTAAGTTCGGCTCGGATGCTTTGGAATAACTCGGTATCACCGCGCACTTCGGCAAGGAAGGCAGGCATAGTCTGGACTAAAGCAAATAGGCTGCTGGCTGTGATTTCTGGTGCGGGGCTTGCAAACCATTGATCGCTTTCGTTTTGGGCTATTTGGAAGTCACCTAGCAGGCACAAGGAAACCCAACGATACGCCATAATCACGTAGGCAATCTCGTTGTCGGTAACAGGCAGATTATTGGTACGCTCGACCACTTCCTCATAATCGTTGCTGATAAGTGGGATGAACATATCGGCAAAAATCACTGATTGACTATCGGGAATGAGTTCACGCAGTTTATCAACGTCGGCTTGGGCACGTTCGGGGCGGTTGAGCAGCATAGCATTTAAGGAATAACGCCAGAAATATAAACCGAGATCGTTGGGTTTGAGGGTAATTGCGCCGGTCACATTTTGATCAGCTTCCTCATATTCGCCATCGCTGAACCGCTTGGCTGTCTCATAGACGAAACGATCTAGGGCACTGGCTGGGGTGATACGCAGGTCGCGCCCTTGTAGGGTTTGGCTGGAAAGCATCAAGACCTGAATCAGAGGGAGCGCACGTTCGTCAAGCACAAGCCGCTGCATGAGCAACGCCTGTGCATAAATTGAGACGGCGGGTGGTACATCGTCAATCAAAATTTCGCCGAAATCCGTGTTACGGGGCACACTGAAACTGACACTGTCTAAAGAACCTTCGGGATAACCATAGGCTTGTAAGGTGATTTGCAAAGCGGCGGCATCCATCACCCCCCAAACGACAAGCTGGGCGTTGGTTTGGGCGGCAAGCTGCTCGGCGGCGTCCTCTGAAGCGATTTCTTGCGACGACGCTGCTAGACGGAAATCGTTGCCCAAAATAAGGCCCAAATCGCCTGTCTCTAGGGCAGCGGCTATGTAACGCGAGGCATCTACATCGGCATTTTCATCACCAACGATATTGGCGACAATCACTAGAATCTCGTTGTCGACGGCGGGTGTGATGTCGCTGAGGGCCGGGGTAACGTCCTTTTGGGTTTCTTTCTCGTCATTACCGCCGAGCAACAAAAACGCGCCGACGCCAATGATGATCGCTACCACAGCTGCAAGACCGCCTATTATTGACCATCTGCGCCACTTTGAATCCAACGCGATGCGCGGTTGTGTGGTGGGTTTGTGTTCGACACGGGTAGCTACGTCAAGGCTGGCAGCGGCAGAAGTGGCGTCTTCGTCGGGCGGGGTCTTGGCTAGTTCGTCCAACTCGCGGATCAGGGCGCGGGCATCGGGGTAACGATCTTCGGGTTTCTTTGCCATCGCATTTTGCACGATCTGGCTTGCCAGAGGTGGCAGAGCAGAACGCTTTTGACGCGGGTCGGGGATGGGGGCGTTGATGTGCTGGGCGATAATGGACATAGTAGTATCACCCTTATAGGGGGTTTCGCCCGTCAATAGCTCGTAAAAGACCACCCCTAAAGCGTAGAGGTCGGCCCGGTGGTCAATGGCCTGCCCCGTGCCTTGTTCTGGTGCAAAATAATGCGGTGTGCCGATGGTCATGCCGGTTTCGGTTAGGCTGCCATCGCTGAGCATTTTGGCTACCCCGAAATCGGTTAGGATGATGCGTTCATCATCGGTCAAAAAGATATTGGAAGGCTTGACGTCACGATGGATAATGCCGTGTTGGTGGGCATAACCGAGGGCTTGCGCCACCGCTTTCACGATGCCAATACATTCGCCCAACGAAAATGTCTTGTGATCAATTTGATCCGCGAGGTCGCTCCCACGTAGAAATTCGGTGACCATGAAATAGCGCCCATCATCGGTGCGGTCAAAGTCATAGACTTGCAGAATGTTGGGGTGGCTTAGTTGGGCGACGGCTTTGGCTTCGCGTTGGAAGCGGGCAGCGAACTGGGTTTCGGTGAGTGTCGTTTTGATGAACTTGATAGCGACATCGCGCCCTAGCGCAAGTTGTGAAGCGCGATAGACCTCGGCCATACCACCTTCGCCCAGTTTCTCGTGGAGTTCGTATCGTCCGACAAGTTGACCCATGCTCACGCCTCCTAAAGCGATTGCCGAGCAGGTTGACCTTTAAAAACACGGGGTTAAAGCCGCCGTGCTGAATCTAGTTTGAAATGCAGGTCACCCTCACATGAGAACCGCTGTAAATAGGGCAATTATAACACCTGCGGAGGGCAGTGGGTTGTTTTTTGATACCGATAAACTATGCAAAAGCTAAATTTTGAGAGTGGATATTCCTTGAGTATCCACTCTCTATTGAAAACTAATCTTCACCGAGGTAGACGCGGCGTACCATTTCGTTGTGCATGAGGGCGTCGGCATTGTCGTGCAAGACCACTGTTCCGGTTTGCAAGACGTAACCGCGTTTGGCGACTTCTAACGCCATGAGTGCGTTTTGCTCGACCAGCAAAATAGTCGTGCCTTCTTCTTTGTTGATGCGGACAATGATTTCAAAGATTTGCTCGACCAAAACAGGTGCTAGGCCCATTGAGGGTTCGTCTAGTAGTAGCAGACGGGGGCGAGCCATCAATGCCCGACCAATTGCCAGCATTTGTTGTTCTCCACCGGAAAGCGTCCCACCAAACTGCTTGGCACGTTCTTTTAGGCGTGGAAACAGACCATAAATGCGGTCAATGTCTTGGCGGATGGCTTTGCGGTCATTGCGTTTGTAAGCGCCCATTGCAAGGTTATCGCGCACCGATAGACGGGGGAAAATGCGCCGCCCTTCTGGAGACTGCGAAATCCCTCTTGAAACGAGGCTATGGGCTGGCAACTGATGAATAGGCTGTCCATCGAAATAAACTGTGCCTTCACGAGGGTGCATAACACCGCTAACGGTGCGAATGGTCGTGCTTTTGCCTGCTCCATTGGCCCCAATGAGGGTGACGATTTCGCCTTCGTAGATGTGCAGCGAAATGCCCTGTAGGGCGTGGATGTTGCCATAGTAACTATGGATATTGTTGATTTCTAAAAGCGGTTTTTGTTCTTGACTCATAGCTTTAATCATTTCTTCAGCATCTCTAGGGCACGCCGTCCGAGATAGGCTTCGATCACCCGTTCATCTTTTTGGACTTCAGCGGGTTGGCCTTCCGAAATCTTTTTGCCGTAGTCCAGCACTGTGACTTTATCGGAGATGGTCATTACGACTTTCATATCATGCTCGATGAGCAGAATGGACAAGTTGCGTTCGTCGCGCAGTTTGCGGATAAACAGAATCATGTCCTGTGTTTCGTTGGGGTTCATCCCAGCGGTTGGTTCATCGAGCAGTAAAAGTTTAGGCTGGGTGGCTAGGGCACGGGCGATTTCCAGACGGCGCTGGTGACCATAGGGAAGGGATTTGGCGGCGTGTTCTTCGTACCCCTTTAAACCAACATATTCCAAAAGCTGACCAGCCTCGTCATGGGCTTTGGCTTCTTCACGGCGAACAGCAGGGGGGCGAAAAATGTCGCCAAAGATACCTGATTTTAGGAGATGGTGCATCCCAATCAGCACATTTTCGCGAGCCGTAAGGTTATTGAACAAACGAATAGTCTGAAAGGTTCGGGCAATCCCAATCCGGGTAAGATGATTGGGGCGTGATCCGCTGATATTGCGCTGATTAAACATCACCCGGCCCGTCGTTGGCTTGTAGTAGCCTGTCACGACATTAAAGAAGGTTGTCTTACCTGCGCCATTTGGCCCGATGATGCTGTTGATCGAGTTGTTTTCGATGGTGTAGTCGAGGGTGTCTACCGCAATGAGCCGACCGAAGGCTTTGCTGACACCCTGCGCTTCTAATAGGATGCCCATTAGTTTTGCACCCCCTGTGTAGATTCTGATGTTGGCTGGACGACTTTGGTCTCGATGGATTTGGGTGGGAACAACCCCTGTGGGCGGAAGATCATAATCACGATCAAGCCGATCCCAAAGAATACCCAGCGCAGACTTTGCACATCATATTCGGGCAGGACTTCACCATTAAAAATATCCGGCAAGACCTGCGCCAAAAATACGCCGTCAAAGGTGGCGATAATGACACCCCCGATCAATACCCCCCAAATGCTGCCACGTCCGCTGAGAACCACGATAATCAACAGGAAGATGGAGACTTGAAATTTGAAGAGCTCGGGGAAGATCGCGCCGAGCATGGAGGCATAAACGGCACCCGCCAAGCCAGAAAAGGATGCCCCAATCGCAAAGGCTGCTAGCTTGGTACGGATGGGATCAACTCCCATGAAATCGGCGGCGGTTTCATCTTCGCGGATGGCTTTCCAGGCCCGACCCAAACGGGAATTATTTAGGCGGATGGCGGAAAAAAGGACAATCATGGAGGTGATGACGATGGCGAAATACCAGAAAGTCGGGTTGACGCCAACGTATAATGTGCGTTCGTCAAGGCCAAACAGTTTTTCAAGGAAGGTGAAATCGGGGCGTCCCAATGGAGTTAACCCCTGACTGCCATTCGTTAAATTATAGTCTTCGATAAAAACTCTACCGCGAAAGGTGAAGCTGAAATCACCTAAATTACGCACGAGGGCCGGGATGATTTCGCCAAATGCGAGGGTCACAATCGCCAAATAGTCCCCACGCAGACGCAGAGTAGGCGCACCGATGATGACCCCAAACAGGGCCGCCACCAACGCACAAATCCAGATGGCAAGGAAAAAACTCATTTCAATATCGTGGCTGGGCCATGTCAGCAGGCCAAAAGTATAGGCCCCAATCGCAAAAAACGCGGCATACCCTAAGTCGAGCAGGCCCGCCAAGCCGACGACGATGTTTAGACCCTGTGCCAGTGCCACAAAAATGAGGGCGCGATTGACCTGCGTAATTAAGCCAAAATTGGTCAGAAGCTCGAGTTCTTTCATGATGAATGGGGCAATCACAACAAAGATGGCAATCAAGACCCAACGCAGCTGCCTAAGCAGAATGGAGCGTGGTTGTGCAAGTATGTCTCGCATAAAGCTACTCCTACAGTTTTTCGATAGATTGGGTCGAGCCGAGAATGCCCGATGGTCGGAATACCAGCATGAGAATCAGGATGCTAAAAATAACCACCCGTGTCCATTCACTGCCGATGTAGCTGTCACTCATGGCTTTGGTCATGCCGATGATAAATGCGCCTAAGACCGCGCCCCGGATATTGCCGATGCCTCCTAATACTGCCGAGGTAAAGGCCATCAAACCGGCTTCAAAACCCATTGTGAAGCGACCTGAGTTGATATACAGACCCCAGACCATGCCTGCGACCCCTGCCAGCGCTCCACCCACAAAAAAGGTAGCGGCGATGATGCGGTTAACATTAATGCCCATCATCATGGCAGCTTCGCGGTCTTGTGCTGAAGCACGCATCGCTTTGCCAATACGGGTACGATCAATAAACAGGGTGAGCAGTGCCACAAGGGGAATGGTAACGCTAAACAAGAACAGGTCCTTGGTCGTAAACGACACAATTCGCCATTCGGTGATGTCCATGCCTAATTTTGAAAAGAAAGAGATGACATGTTCGTTTTCGATGTAATCTTCTTTAGGGAAATAGCGAGGGTAGGGGATTTGAGTAGGGCCTTTCCAAATGGAATAGATCGCCTCTAGCATGAAGGAAACGCCGACAGCCGTTAATAGAGGGGCCAAACGCGGTGCTTTACGCAAGGGGCGATAGGCGATTTGGTCAATGGCAACGTTGAGTGACCCGGTTAATAACATGGTCAAAAGCGCCACCGCAGGTAACACAAAATAGAGGTCAGACCCATGTAATGGAATTTCGGGATTTATTTTGGCGAAGATGGTGAGGGAAATAAAAAAGCCGAACGCAAAAAGGTCACCATGTGCAAAGTTAATGAGTTCGATAATCCCGTACACCATCGTGTAACCCAGCGCGATGAGGGCGAGATAGCCGCCGACGGTGAGGCCGATGATGACATTTTGTATAAAAATCTGATTATCAATAGACATAAAAAAACGGACTCCCCAATATAACAGGAGAGGACAACGTGTGTCCTCTCCCTCAATTATTCAGACTTCAAAGTCGAACTAATTAATCAGTCGCAACTTCGCAAGTTTCGTTCATGTTGGGGGTGATGAGTGTCCCATCAATGAAGGTATCATCACCAACGGCGTAACCATAGAAACCGGAGACGGTTGCGTCGCCATTTTCGTCAAAGCCGAATGTGGCAGAGAGACCTTCAAATTCGGTTGTCCCGCGCATGGCTTCCAGAATGGCGGCGCGATCGGCTACACCAGCACGTTCAATCGAGTCCAAGATAACCTGCATGGACTGATAGGCGTAAATGGCATAGGGGTCTGGCTCTTCACCGTAGGCGTCGACATAACCCTGATAGAAGCGCACGCCTTGTTCACTTTCGAGGGTGCTGGGCAGTGGGCCGGGGAAGGAGATGTAGACATAGTCATTGGCGATTTCCACGCCGCCGATTTGGTCAAACAAGGCAGGGCTTGCCATTCCGTCTGGGCCCATGAAGTAGATGTCTTCTTCAAATAGGCCGAGTTCGAACATCTGTTGGATGACCTGTGGGCCACCGGAGTCTAGCACGAAGCCGCCGAAGACCATATCCGCACCGGAGGCTAGCACGTCGGTTAACAGAGCGCGGAAGTCAATGTCGGTAGATTCAACACTGGCACGACCCGCAACTTCCAAGCCAATTTCTTCAGCATGACGTTCAAATTCGTCGGCGAGACCTTTACCATAGGCTTGGGTGTCGTCCAGAATATAAACGCTCTCAAAACCGAGGCAGTAGGCCCATGAAGCGTCGGATGGCCCTTGGAAGTCGTCAGTCCCGTTGGTGCGGAAGTAGTTGACCTCACCGCTGGGGCGATAGATGTCGGGTTCACCTTCGGCGCAGGTTTCGCAAGCGCGGGTGAGACCAGCATAGGAGTTGGCGGGGGTGATTTGGGCGATGCCAGCTTCATTGGTGATGACCATACTGACCTTCGCCGCACCGCTGTTGTAGGTGCCGAAGTAAACCATACATTCGGGGTCATTCACGCAGCGTTGGGCGTTTTCGGCTTCAATTGTGCCGTCCCAAGCGCCAGTGGTTGGGGAGGCGTCGTCCAAACCGACGATTTCAATTTCAAATCCAGCCGGGCCTGCGCCGTCATGATCTTCTTCATAGTGAGCAAGTGCCAATTCGGCGGCCTTGAGCATACTTTCACCAACGGCCTGTGTTCCACCAGACAGCGGCCAACTGGTATAGACTTTAATTTTTTCGCCCTGCGCTGATACGGGTTTGACAGCATTGCTACCGTGATTGGCGGTCGGCATTGCCATCATTGCTATGGTAATCAACAATACTAAACCAAGGTAACGTTTCATCCTCATGGTTTTTTCCTTTTATATATTTACTAAGTTTTCTTTTGCAGATGGAAATACAGTATAACGTTTCCGTAAAAAATTATGCAAACTCCAAATGCAATAATATTTCAGTTAGGTGAGGGCTACAAGATGAATAGAGGACGAAGAACCTCGACAATAAGCCGAGATTCTTGAGTTTTAGTTATTTTTAGCGAGGGAGGGAATATAGGGAATATTCGTCTTCACCTTGCCAGACTATTTCTAGCAGGGGCGGAATTTTGACCCATTCGGCTTCGTCGTCTACCGTAATTTTGCGATTATCATCAAATTCAAAGTCGCGGCCTGTTTCCCAGACTAAGATATGGGTGATGCCACGTTCGCGCCAAGCATCGAGGATAGTCTCGGCACTGGCAAATGGACTATCTGCCGTGCGCCGATCATGCCACCAGCGTAGCAATATCCAATCTTCGACACATTCGATACGTGGTTCGTCGCAATAGAGCGAACGGGTCTCCCACAAAAACAAAACCTTCGAATCGTCGGGCAACTTGTTAACATGGCGCATGGCTTCAATATGCCAGCCGAGATTTTCATCCAGATACTCGTTTTTGGACATGACCCCTGTCAAATAATCAAGGGCACGGCTGTCGAGAAAATGGCTGACAAGGGTTGTGCCTTCGATGCGATCATTTTCGGGACGAACACCCCGCACATAGTCAACTGCGGTGAAGATAAAAATTAGGATTACAAGGGCTTGGATGACAAAACGCAGGTCAACAGGCTTGGTGGGGAGATGTCGCAGACCATCAAAACCGATGGCGGCAGTCAGGGCCAGCATAGGGAACATGGCATACCACAGGCGGGTTTGTGCGCCGTAGACACTGGTGGCGGCGGAGGCCATCCAGAAAACAAAAACGCCTGCAATAATTATCGCCATACCTTTGATACTTTGGCGCCAAGCAGGGTCGAGTTTTTTCCATGATAGCAGCAGCAGGGGAATCATCAGTAGGAAAAATGGGCCAATCGTCGCGGCGAACCCACCAGCACCCTCGATGCCAAAAACGGTGGATATAATCGGCGTACCCCAATAGAAGCCGGGTAGGTCGCGCATTAGGGCCATTTCCGAATTGGTGTACCACTCATTGGCGAGGCTGTCCCATTGCTCAGTGGTTGGGCCAAAAGGATAGAACGGATTGTCATAGAAAAATAGATTGCGTAACAGCCAAGGGGCTAATACCAGCGAGGCCACTCCGACCAGCACTAGGCCATCGCGCAGCAATCGGTTTTTTTTGCCATATAACAGGATATAGAGGCCAGCTGACACGCCCAAACAGACCAACGGATATTTGACCGACATGGCAAAACCGATAAATACAGCGGCAAGAATTAGCCAGCGGGTGTCAAAATCGTGTTCGCGCCACTGCTCAAGCGCAATAAACATCAGCATAGCAAAACCGATGGGGGGCAGGTCGACATAGGGCCAGCTAAATTGCAGCCAAATTGAAGGGGCTGCTAACAGAATTGCCACCGCCAAAAGGCCGACACGCGGGGAAAATCGTCGCCAACCATAGCCGCCAACTGCCATTAGAGACAATATGCCAAATGCCCACTGGATGACCGCGCCACCGGTTAAGCGCCCAAAGGTCAGGGCCATTTCAGCTGAAAACAGCGTGTGGATGAGTTGGGGGAAGCCGAAAAAATGATTCCCCGGCAGGCTTTCGAATCGCCCATTTTCGACCCACAATTTCGGGCCAACCAGATGATAGGTCAGAGAGTCGAATTTGGTGGGAGGGGCAAGCGCCATTATCAGGCCCAGCGCGAGGCTGAAAATAATAAAAATCAGCAACCAGCGGTCAAGGCGATTTTGAGGACGGGAAGAATCCAGCCACAAATAGACGTGATAGAACCAGCCGCCGAGATTTTGGCGGGTGAAAAATGCGATAACTGCCAGTGCCAGCACCACTGAAATCGCGTGCAACCAGATTAGACCGACGGCAAAAATCAAAATACTGAGGACACCTAGACCAAAGAGGGCCTCACCCGCAAGCTGTTCTGGTTGGGAGAGGATATTGGGATAGGTGGGGACGATATAGCGAATTAGCGTGCGGCCCAAACCAGCGCCGACGATGACCAATACTGACACGGTGAGCAGGTCAAAAATCGCGCCGCCAAAGGTTTTGATGAAAACAGGGGTGACGGGTTTATGTACCCAATAGTAGAGAAACATCGCCAGCAATAACCAAAGCAGCGTGCCGGCAATTACACGGACAGAGGTTCGTGGTATAGGTGGCGGCGTTTCCACAGCGTTTTCTCCTTAGGGCGATAGAAGGTGTCAGGTTAGCGTGGTTCCAGATAATACGCGCCTGCTTGACCTTCCGCAATCCATCCTACGGTACTGTTGAGTTGAACCTGCCACCAGAGCAAGTTGGACACACAGGCTGGCCCACCCGTAATGGTGATGGTTATGCCACTGGCGACCTCTTGCAAGATTTGGGCTTCGAGGCCGGGGTCGGAGCGCATTCGTACCGATGGGCTAAAGACAACAGCCGCTTGACGATTGAGGCCAAGACGGGTAGGCGGCGAACCGGGGCAGCTAATGCTGGCGGGGTCAATCCCAGCGGTTGTAATTGCTGCTAGGGTAAGAGTGGGGGCGAGAGTTGGGCTAGGCAAAGGAGTAAAGGTTAGAGTGGCGGCAGGGGCTTGCTGCGCGACAGATGTCTCGGCAAGTGGGCCAATCGCTACGGCAGGACTAGCCACCACTGCCGGAGCAATACCACCCGCTTCACCGCCATCGGAGAAAACGGTATTGGTCGGCAGGGGGGTATTTACTGGCGGTAGGGCGGGTAGGGTTTCGGTGGATTGGACAAAGGCGACACCATCGGGGGTGGCCGGGGTGTTATTGTCGTTGTCGAGAAGGGTCATCACCAAAAATGCGACGACCACCATCAATAGACCCATTGCCAGCGCAACCCCGCCGATTACTAGACAGGAACTATTGCGTCGCTGCTCTCGAGGCAGATTGGCATATTGATAAGGTGTGGATGCCCCAACAGCGGTCGGATATTGGGGGTATCCGGCTGCTGAATGGGCGGGTTGGGCGACAGTAGAATAGGGTAATTTTTTGCAACGCCAGCACGGTTGCTGGTCATTCATGCCCTCGCGGTTGGCGCCGCAGTGTGGACAAAGCGTTACAGACAACTTGATTTGACCTCATTGAATACTTAGTTCTCGGTGGGCCTTGAGGGCCGCTTCCGAGTCCAATAATACACCATCAAGGGTCAAACTGGAGAGGATAGCGTCGAAAGCGATGCCTATTTGTACCCATTCCGTAGGTAAAGCCTGTAAGGTAATTTCAATGAAGCCGTCGTCCGGTACGGCAATGAGAAAGCGGATATTGGGGACGGTGCTGGCAAATTGATAGGCAACGGCAGTAGCGGCATAACCACCCCAATCAAACGTTTTGACTTCGGTTACGCTCCCCCGTAATTCCCGCGTGATTTCATTGACAAGGGCTGCACCCACTGATAGTTGTGCGCTTGGGAGGGTGCTGTCATGGATGACCAGACCCCCATAACCAGAACCAGCGGGTATCCAACGAAGGGCGGCAAAGGCCGAGCTTGAATCAATCGGGCTTAACAGAATGGGGGCGGAAATGCCATCGTCCAACGTGTGCTGCCATTCATTCGGCGGGAAAATGAGGATGCTGTGGTCTGGTGAGGTAATCGTGATTGGGACGGCCAAAGTGGAGATGTTTTCGTCAGAGGCATCAGGGAAGAGCGTGGTGTACAAGCTCTCCATTGTGAATGAATCTTCCAGATTGGCGGTACGCTGACGGCTGGTAGTGTTCATGAGAGGGACATCGTTCCACGTTAGGGTGTCGAGCATAACTAACCATGTATTGCGCCAGCCCTCGAAATCTTCCACGTAACTCTGGAAGGATAGGATTAACAAGGCGTTTTCAGCGATTGATATACCTACACCAATGCTGATGACCCGCTTCTCAGATAGGTATGGACTTGCTCCTGTCCGTTCGAGCATCATCATCATCGCACCATGATAGGGATTGAGGCTTGGCCCAAACAGCGCAGGGATGACCCTACCATAAACCCCATAACGATTTTCAAGACGGGCGCTTCGGAATGCCAAAAAATAGGCCTCGGCAGAATTATCCGTGCGGGTATCAAATGCAACCGGAAGGGATTCAAAGGGGGTGATTATAGCTTCAATCGCTACTGTTGGGGGGGCCGCATCGGTGCCGTTGTCGACCTCAACATAGGTTCCCTCTACCTCATAGGGATTGCCGGAACGCCAACCAAACGGAAACTGCATGGTCATCTTGCCCGCGTCATTTTGTAAGGTAATCAATTGGGTCAGTGGAGGCACAGGGTCATCTTGGGCGTGAGTGGAGGGAAATGTTCCCCCCAACATCACAAGGCAAATCACCACGCTAATCCATCTAATAGAGAGTCGTCTTTTCATCATGCTGTCGGCCCAATCACAGGCCCCCCGCGTACAATGGTCGGTTGGTCAAAGGGGGTTAGCCATCGCTCCCAACGCGAACTACGATAGAAGGCATAATCGCCAGTTGGCGGGAATTTGGCGTTTAGCTCATTAAACATTTGGGTCGTCATGAAGTTCAGTGGGTTCAGAATCAAGTTCTGATTCGACTTGTCATGGCGGATTTCGAGGTGAAGATGTTTTGCCCCATTGTCAATATACCCGACGATGGTATCGGGAGTGACGGGTGTGCCACGCGCCAGTTTGATCGGGTTGGCGACATGCCCATAAATAATCAAATGGCTGCCGACGATGATGTCTACGCGGTTGGGGCCAAATGCACGTTCGTTCCCGCTGTAATCAAAAATGCCATTGACGCCCGCATAGACCGGAGCGCCGCCGGGATGTCCAAAATCCAAACCACCATGCAGACCCTGACTGTAGCCGGGGTAGTTATTAAAACGCCCGTAGAGAAACGCGAACACGGTGTTGCCATAATAATAGAACCACTTCATCGTGTTGAGGTCGAGGGGGAGGCGCTGGAAAGTGAAGGCGGGTGCTGGTAACCCTTGATTAATGTCCGCCATCAAGACTTCCCCGTTAGTCAATGAGCGTTCCGCCGACCATCCAGTGCGATGCTGCCACCATACAAAACCGACCCGTTCGGTGCGGGAGGTGGCGATGGCTTCGACACGTTCACCCATGCGGAGTTGTTCGGAGGGGAGTAGGGTGCGCGGTTCGGTGCTGGGTTCAGTACGGACGTTGAGGGCCGGTGTGACGACTTGGAAAACACGTTTTTGGGTGTCGGGAGGCAGGCCATCGGACGGGATATTGTTGGGATTAATTTTGCTCACGGCCCGAAATTCGGCGGTGCCGGCGGTGCCGAGCCTAAAATAACTAATTCCAACGGCTCCTTTTTGGAACGAATAGATGCCTGAGGTCAGTACATCGTCTTCGGGGACGCGGGTGCCAGAACTGGGGTCGGGATAGGCTTGTAGCATCGGGATAACAGGCATATTCCACTGCTTGCAGACGCGCATGGCTTCATCAATGTAGGTGGTTGGGCCGCGTGTGCCTTCGCTAAAATGCCAATGATAGACCATCGGGTGGAGGCTTTGGACATTGGGCAGCCATTCATTGATATGAATGTTGGCGGGGTGGTTGCCGCGTGCATCAAAATTCAGGGCGAGATGGAAACCGGGCGGCGCACCCGCTTTGATGCCAGAAGCCAACGCTTTAGCAGTTGCGGCGGATTGTCCCCCAAAATAGAGTGCCCCATCTTCTACATCCAAAATCATGGCCCGTACTCCCGGCACACGACAGGCGGCGGTCACCACATTTACTTCGGCTTGAACATTGCGCCCGCGTACCACATGCCAGAGGTAGGTTTGTAAACCGCGCCGCGCAAGGGCCTTTGTCCATTTCAGAATATCATCCGGGCCTTTAATTTCCATTGATTCTTTGTTGTCATAGCGTGCCTGCCAATCTTCACCGTCACTGGTTTTGATGGCGATGCCTGCTACATTGGGGCTGTACTGTTTGACCGTTTCGACCAGTTCTTCAATGGTGTTTTCGGCAACGGCACTTCCACTCCAATGAATCCAGAAAACTCGTTTATCAAAAGGGGTCGGCATTAATAGCACTCCTTATGTTTCCGCCCAACAGCGAGAATTTATTCTATTATCGTTTAAGTAGGCGCTGTGGACAATTTTCTTTTGACGGCGCTTCCCTGACAGAATAAAATCAACGAGCATTTGCAAAATTCTAACTAAAGGACGTGGGATGAATCGCTTGCAATATGAAACCAGCCCGTATTTGTTACAACATGCGGATAACCCGGTGGATTGGTACGCATGGGGTGAAGAGGCCTTTGCTGCTGCACGGGTCGAGGACAAACCGATTTTATTAAGCATCGGGTATTCGGCCTGCCATTGGTGTCATGTGATGGAGCATGAAAGTTTTGAAGATGACGAAACGGCAGGCATGATGAACCGACTGTTTGTCAATATCAAGGTGGATCGGGAAGAACGCCCCGATGTGGATGATATTTATATGCAGGCGACTTTGATGTTCACAGGCGGGCATGGCGGCTGGCCTATGACCGTTTTTATGACACCCGATGGACGACCTTTCCACGCCGGGACGTATTTTCCACCTGAGCCGCGCTATGGGATGCCGGGTTTTCGGCAGATTTTGCTGGCGGCATCCGAGGCGTATCAAAATCGGCGGGGGCAGTTGGAGGACGCGGCGAATGAAGTGACGGCCTCGTTGCAGCGGGTGGGGTTTACGGTGGCAAAAGAACAGGGTGGTATTGATCTCGACGCAGATTTGCTGGAACATGCTGCGCAAAAGCTGGTCGCCCAAGCGGACCCGATTTATGGCGGGTTGCATCGCGGTCAGCCGAAATTCCCACAGCCAATGACGCTGGACTATTTGCTGCAATATCATGCCCATTCTGGTGATGAGCAGATTCTGCGAACGGTGCTTTTTACATTGCGGAAGATGGCACACGGCGGCATTTATGACCAATTGGGGGGTGGGTTTCATCGCTACAGTGTGGATGAAAAGTGGCTGGTGCCACACTTTGAAAAAATGTTATATGACAATGCCCAACTGGCGCGGGTCTATTTGCACGCTTATCAGGTGACGGGGGACAAATTTTTCGCCCAGATTACCCGCGAAATCCTGGATTATGTCGAACGGGAAATGCTTGACCCCTCCGGCGGATTTTATAGCACACAGGATGCCGATTCCGAAGGTGAAGAAGGGCGATTTTTTATCTGGTCGGCGGTGGAAGTGCAGGAATTGTTACAGGGGATGTTGTCACCAGAACAGCTTGGGCCAGTGCTGGCCTATTTTAACGTCACACATCGCGGCAATTTTGAGGGACGCAATATTTTGAATATTCCCCATCGGCTGGAAGACGTCGCGGCGGCGAGTGGGGGGATGGACGTGGAGGAATTGCGACGGGGAGTGCAGCAGGCCAAAGACATCCTATTTGCGGCACGCGAAGAACGCATCAAACCGGGGCGGGATGAAAAAATGCTGGCGGCGTGGAATGGGATGATGCTGGCGGCGTATGCAGAGGCGGCGCGAGTGTTAGAAAATGACCACTATCGCCAAATCGCAGCAGGTAATGCCCGATTTTTGCTGACGGAATTAAGCATGGAGGATGGTCGGCTGTATCGCACCCATAAACGGATGCTGGATGGGGCGGGCCAAAGCAAATTGAATGGTTATTTGGAAGATTATGCAAGTGTCATTGATGGACTGATTGAACTCTACCAAACGACCTTTGAACCCTATTGGTTTGAACAGGCCGAACGCTTGGCAGAACATGTATTAGCCCATTTTGCTGATCCTGCGGGTGGCTTTTTTGATACTAGCGATGACCATGAGGCACTGATTGCTCGCCCACGCAATATGCAGGATA
This sequence comes from Anaerolineae bacterium, assembly GCA_041753455.1. Classification (GTDB taxonomy): domain Bacteria; phylum Chloroflexota; class Anaerolineae; order Aggregatilineales; family J027; genus CFX10. Next base: position 93,268 of record JBGSUK010000011.1, read on the forward strand.
ATGCTACGCCTGCCGGGTCAAACCTGATGGCCTATAATCTCATCAAACTGGCAGCATATACGGGTAAGGCAGTTTGTGAAAATGCGGCTATTGGTGTTTTAAATCAAATTACTGCCGCAATGCGTGAATATCCGAGTGCATTTGGCACGGCGCTGAGTGGACTCAATTTGCTGGTTAGGCGTCCAATTGAGGTGGCGATTATTGGGAATCGGGATGAGGCGGCGGATTTGTTGGCAGTGGTGCAAAAACCTTATTACCCAACGGTTGTCACCGCACTGGCAGAAGATGACCAAGACGAGATGGCGATTCCTGTGTTATTAGCCAAGCGCACCCGCCGGAATAATTCGCCAACTGTGTATGTGTGCCAGAATTTTGTGTGCGACGCGCCTGTAAATTCGACAGAAGCATTGGAAAGGTTGCTAACTAAAACATTTTCATGAAGTCCAAACCACCTATTGCGGTATGGTCGCCCATGCCACCTATTCAGAGTGGGGTAGCCGACTCCACTCTGGAGTTACTGATGGAACTACGGCGCTGCTATCACATTGAGGTTTTTGTTGACGCAGGATACCAGACGACTGCTGAAGTTGCTGCCATTTTTCCGGTGTATCCGTACACCGTTTATGACCAGCGGCATCGAAAGCGGCGTTTTAAGGTTGTACTACATCAACTTGGCAATTCGTATTTCCATTTTTATCAATACGAACCGATGAGGCAGCAGCAAAATGTCATTGTGTCGCTCCACGATTTAACTTGGGGACAAACGCTGTTTAATGCCTATGCCATGCGCGGCAGATATGAAGATCTGCGACGGGACATCGCCTCAATGGTCACCGCTGAAGAATTGATGGCCTATGATGCTGCTGAGTCTGCATTGCATAGAGGCGATGTTGGCTTAATGCAAGTGTTTTTGGACAATCATTATTTGTTGAACAACATTATTCGTTACAGTCGTGTGCAGGTCGTGCGGTTGGATATTGTTGAAGAACTGAGGCAGCTCTACCCCGATGCCAATCCGTATTTTATCCGCCATGTGCCTAAACCTTTGAAAGTAGATCAACAAGCGGCGCGAGTACGACTCAAAATACCCCCGAATACTTTTATGGTAGGGGTGTTTGGGTACGTTGCTCCCAGCAAGCGGGTCGAAAAAACGATTGCCGCCTTTCGTGAATTTTGGCGGGATCATCCGAACAGCCACTTGGTGATTGTGGGACCATTTTATGATGAGGTATATACTCAAGAGTTAAGACAATTGATTGCTCCTCTGGGGGAGTGTGTTACGATGACGGGTTTTGCCGAGATTGCTGAATATAATGCTTACCTTGCGGCTTGTGATGTGGTGGTGGGTTTGCGGTGGCCGTGGTCGGGAGAGCGGAGCCGCGTCGTGAATCAGGCGATAGGGGCAGGGAAACCCGTTATTATCACCGATTTGCCTAAATGGGATGACTATCCAGCCCAATTTACGTGGCGTGTTCCGATAGATGAGAATGAAATACCGATGATTGCAGCAGCCCTTACCCAACTGGCAGAAAGTTCGGAGTTGCTCAGATCAGCATCTGGCGCGGCATTTCAATGGTTTGATGGGGAGCGCCGTTTTGCGGACATGGTGGCTGAATATTGTCAGGTGATAGAAGGCGTAATTGCAAGGTAGAACTCAGAAAAAAAGAACACCCTATCGGGGATAGGATGTTCTTGGGTTTGAAATTGCAGATTTAGGTTAGTTCAGGCGTTCGACCTGCATCAGGATTGTCCACTGGACATAGGTAGCGCTGCCACCAGTTGCCCGGATACGAATGGAGCCAGTGTCACTATCTGGGCCAGCAGCATTGATAATGTAGGTTTGCCCACATCCATAGGTCTGCCCGCCGCTGAAAAATTCCATAAACTCGGAACCTGTGCCGGAACAGGTAAAGTTGAAGATTTGACGGACGAGTGTCCCTGATCCGCCCTGATTGTTGATGTTGTTGGTGGAGAAGAACAGGCGATCTTCGGTATCCCCGTTAGGATAGGACACGACATTACTGACACTGCCCTGTGTAAATGCACCGTTTTGATTGCCCATGTCTACATTCAGGAAGTAGTCGCTGTCGGCTGGGGCAACCTGTGCTTGCGGTTGGGTGGGTGAGGGTGTGGCAGTGGGCCCGGTCCCATTTGGACTCGTTGCGCTTGGAGTAGCGGTTACACCCCCGGGAAGGGTCGCAGTGGGAGTACGGGTTGGGCCAGAGGTCGTCGGTAGGGGTGCGAACGTGGCAACGGGGATGGCCGTGCAGTTGCCGCCGAGACGGGTTACGGAAGCCGATACCCAACCTTGATTGCTGCCACCGCCATAGGTGATGAGGAACCATGTGCTGTCGTTATTGCGCCCAATCACGGGGTACGTGGATTGGGGTGAAATCGTCACCAAAATGGGGAAGTCGGTGGACGGGCCGCTGCGGACATTGACTGCGTTGTTCTCAAGGGTCGCCAACACACATTGGCCGCTGGTGGGCAATACTGCTTGACCACTACCCCCGGCGGGTTCTTCTGTGCCAGCAGGTGCGCTTCCCCCACTACTGTTTGACGTGCCACTGCCATAGGTCAACTGTACTTCGACCTGTGCTGGCCCAATAGCCCCGCCTAAATCTATGACCAATTTCAGGCTTTCCTGACCGGGGGCGAGCACTAGGGTTGTGCCTAGTAGACGCGGGTTATTCAGGGTGGCGATGGTTTCGTTGGTTTGTGACAGGATGGTAATGACCGGGCTGTAACCGGGGGTCAGGGACTGAATACGCAGGTTGCTGACCTCGGTTGGATTGGTCGAAAAATCAAAGACGACGGGTAGGTCGGCACTGGAAACTGTACCTTGTACCGCTGGACCAGCCGCAAGTGGAACACCGGGAGGCAGTTGGCGTTCACCTTTGATGAGGGTAATCGCAAATTGACCCGTTAGACCGTTGGCGGCACGAATTTGAATGAAATAGGTACCGTCGCTGACGAGGGTATGTTCGAGAAGGGCAGTTTGTTCAAGTGCTAAATTATCGTTGACCTGTAATACGACGGTGCGAGTGCCGTCCAATAGAGCGATACTGGGTGCGAAGCCGACCCCTAATACTTCGATTTGGGCAACATCACCAGCCTTGCCCTCAAAAAAGAACAAGCTGCCTTCTGGCCCGCTAACCTGCCCGATTAGGTTTTCGCCATAGCCCAGACGCTGACCATCTTGGGCATAGGTCGTGGAGAGCGATGAATTGACGATGAGGGCGACGATGGCAAAGACAAGGAGTGTGGTTAAGCTGAATACAACATGTCGAAGTCTCTTAGGATGCAAATTCATTGAGGGAGTCCCTTTCATCTATCACAAGTTAAGTTATGAGACGGTAGATTCAATTTATGCGAAAAGTGCTTGTGAGGGCAAGTCCCCTATTAATTGGTTATAGGGCCACTTTTTTGAAACCCACAAACAACCGAAAACCGTTTCCATATCTAGGAAAACGGCGTTTTATGATTATGCTTGGATAGGGCCCGCGTAGGGTGGATGTATAAGTTCCGTATCCGTTACGCGGTTGAATGATATGGGAAAATCAACTTGTATCGCTGGGTACTAACAATACAAGCCCAAAGTTTACCCTTTTGAGGATTCATCTAGGCCGCCGCTGCGACTGCGGAAGCTAAGGCGAATGGGTGTTCCGGGAAATGGGAAGGCTTCACGAATGGAATTTTCGAGATAGCGCTCATAGGAAAAATGCACCAATTCCGCTTCGTTCACATGGAACAGGAAGGTGGGTGGGTCTACGCGCACCTGAGTGGCATAGTAGATTTTTAGTTTGCGCAGGTCTTGGCTGGTGGGGGCATGACGCGCAACGGCTTCACGCACGATGCGGTTGAGTTCGCTGGTCGAAATGCGGCGGACTCGCTCCTCATAGACACTCATGGCGGTTTCCAGAATTTGGTGAACACGCTGTCCGGTTAGGGCGCTGATAAACAGAATTGGCGCATAGGGCATAAAACTAAACGCCTCTTTAAGTTTCTCGGTATGCTCGTAGATGGTATAGGAATCTTTTTCCAGTAGATCCCATTTATTCACCACGATAATGAGGCTTTTTAACTCGTCTAGGACAGTGCCAGCGACATGGGTATCTTGAGCAGTCACGCCTTCGGTCGCGTCAATGAGCAGCAGGGCCACGTCCGCACGATGAATAGCCTTAAGGGCACGCAACACGCTATATTGCTCAATGCCGGGAACAATCTTGCCACGCCGCCGAATGCCTGCGGTATCAATTAGGGTGATTCTTTGCCCGTGCCATTGAATATCGGAGTCGAGGGCATCACGGGTTGTACCGGCAATGTCTGAAACAATGGCCCGTTCTTCGCCAAGTAATTTATTCAGCAAGCTCGATTTACCCACATTGGGACGCCCGACAATCGCAATTTTGAGGTGGTCTTCTTCTTCCTCACTGCCATATTCGGGAGCAGGGGGGAATAAGTCCACTACCCGATCTAATAGGTCACCTGTGCCATCACCATGTAGGGCACTAATTGGAATGACCTCGCCCAAGCCGAGGGTATAAAAATCCATCGCGTTATCGAAGGCTTTATGATGATCGGCTTTATTGGCGGCGATAACAATTGGTTTGCTGGATCTTTGCAAAATCTCGGCAACCTGTTCATCGGCAGCCGTGACACCTTGCTGGGTGTCAGTGACCATTATGATCACATCGGCATCCTGAATTGCTAACATTGCCTGAGCGCGAATTTGGGGAATAAATTGGACAGAATCTTCAGATAGCGGCTCAGTTGGGTGTGTGCCTTTGGGGTTGAAAATCTCAATCCCGCCGGTATCCACTACCGTGAATAAGGAACCGTTCCAGTCCGTATCGCCTTGCAAACGGTCACGGGTCGTCCCGGCAATATCGGAAATAACGGCGCGGCGCTCTCCGATGAGGCGATTAAACAGAGTAGATTTTCCGACGTTGGGGCGTCCGACAAGGGCAACCAGTGGTTTTTTCATGGGTTATCTTCAACTTTAATGCTTACGAATGGGTTTATTATACCATGCGGCGTCTAGTGGTTAGTTGCACGGGAGATAGAAAGCCAAATGCCCACCGATAGATGAACAGAGGAGAGTGGTGGGCATAAGCGAAAGCACTTGATGATCAAATCGGGTGGGAGCCAGGGAGGGAACGATCATCAAGTGCCAAACTCGTATGAGGTTTTAACTCTGTACTATTCTCATTATCGCAGGTCGAAATCAAAACCCCATTTAAGGATTGTCAATAAATTGTTAATGTTTTTAATAGAAGATTGGTATTAGCGGTCTGAGCCACGTCGGTTATCGCGTAGAACTGTCTGAATAAGGGCGATAGCCTGTGCACCGACCAGTGCCAAAATCGCTACCCAGACGGCTTGCTGATTGGTTGTGACACGGTTCATTTGCTCGGTAGATGGGCCGACAATTTCAATGGTTTGTTGGCCCTGCACAAATTCAAATGGGTCTTGACCCGCCAATGCCAGTTTTGCTGCCTCCCCGGGGGATAGTTGTTCGGGGCGATAGGGGTCAGTCGTGACCACCAAGACCTCGTTCCCGGTTTCTAATCGCTTTTTGAGGATGACGGCTTTGCGGCTGTTGAGTGCGTCATAGACATACATTTCGCGCACCATGGTCATGATGACTGCGACCAATGGCACGGCCAATAGCAACCCCAAAAACCCAAACAAAGCCCCGGCAACAAGCTGCGTTGCGATGACCACCGCCCCCGGCATATTCAGGGTTTGGCGGATGATGCGCGGGGTAATCACATTCGATTCAACTTGCTGGACAACGAGGTATAAAACGACGACTAAAACCACTGGGCCGCCAGATGCCAGCGAGAAAATCATCCCAACGAGCAGCGACACCAGTGGCCCAAAATTGGGGATGAAATTAAAGAAGCCTGCCAAAATTCCTAAAGCAAGGGCATCTTCGACCCCCAAGATGAATAGGCCAATGGTGGTGAAAGTAGCAACCAACGTGGCCGAAAAGATTTGCGAAATCACTGCCAAGCGAACACTCTTGCCTAAGGAGGTGATAATCTCTAAGGCGCGGGGGCGATAGGCACGTGGAACAAGCGTTAATGCCCCTTCGACGTAGGCAGTTGGCTCGGCAAGGAAATAGACCGTGAGGACAAAAAGAATCAACAAATTGCCAATAAGGCTACCGACTGTACCCAAGAATGGCAACACCTGTCCGGTGGCATTGCGGGCTTGGTCGCGCATGAAGTCGGAGACTTGGCTTTGGTCAAGATCGCCCGCCCCAGTTTCAATCTTGGGGAACAGGCCGCTGTCTTCGGCAAATTTGTTATATTCGCTGTTGGCATCTTGCAGCGCAGTCGGCAGTCGGTCTACCAGATTACCCGTTTGTTCGACGAACGACGGTATAATCAATATCCCGATGAGGAAGATTGTAACTAATGTGCTGATGACCGTGATTAAGACGGCCTGCGTATTAGATAAGCCGCGCTTTCGCAAAAAATTGACCGGAATAGACAGCGCCGTTGCCAGAATTGCCCCCAAAAATAGGAGCATAATAGAACCGCGCAGAGACCACAGTGCCAGCGCCAGCCCCACAAGGAAAATGATTAACAAAATCCGATAGACGAATTCTCGCTGGTCAAATGTTTTGGTCATCATGCGGCGGTATCAGGTCTTTCTTACAGTTGGATGCTGTCGGTCAAAATTAGGAGCAGCACACTCAGGACAGTGACAACCAGAAATAGGCCGATGGATAGGAACATACGCTCAACCGCATTCAGGCCAAAAATCCGCCCTTCTTCGACTTCGCGGCGGCTGACTGCTTTGTCCTCAAAGCCGCTAAATGGGTCATCATCTTCGGCTAAGGCTTTATAACGTAGGCTATTCAGACTGTCAAAGTCCGATTCACGCTTGGGTTGTTGGGGCGGTCTGCTAGAGGGCCGACTAGGAGGTCTATTGCTGGGGCGGTTACTCATAATCCATTTCTCCTCACTACAGCGTTAACATGCAAAAAGAATACAGCGCACTGGCTTGGCGGGCAAGTCAGAAAATTTCTAATGGGGGAGTTCATAAAGTTCGACCATGACCCCAAAGGCACTTTTGGGATGGATAAAACAATAGCGAATGCCATCTTCGTGGCGGGTTTTGGGTGTATCGTTAATTAACTCAATACCTTTTTGGCGAAGCTGGTCCATGGTGGCTTCCAGATTTTCGACTTCGATGCACAGATGATGCATCCCCGGCCCGCGTTTTTCCAGATAGCGCCCGATGCCGCTGTCTGTGTTGGTGGGTTCAAGCAGTTCGATACGACTTTCGCCAATTTGCAGAAAACCAATATTCACATTTTCGCCGGGGTTTTCTTCCCGACCCCCCAATTCAAGGCCCAGCGCATCATGCCAAAAGGCAAGGGCGCTCTCCAGATTGGGCACAACAATGGCAAGATGATTGATTTTGATAGGCATAGATTGATATTTCCTTATAGGTTAATGTTGTGATGTAGTATATCGTTGCGATACACTAAGAAGGCAATTACTTTTTTCTTGGATTCGTTATCAAAATGAACCATTCATTGGATCGTGAAACCCGCAAGACCCTTGTTCGCCTCGCTGAACAAGATGAGCATGAGTATAGTGTTCCGGCGCGAATCGTATTGGCCCTTACTTCAGGGCAAGCAGTTGATCAAATTGCCCGTTCGGTACGTCGCCCAAGCAAAGAAGTACAACAATGGGTAGAACGTTTTCAATCCGAAGGCTTGAATATGTTCGGAGATGCCCTTCGATCAGCGCCGCCTACGGCTAAGTTGCCGTCTCCGGTTGAAGAAGTCGCAGAATCACCTGTGAGTGAAGCGCCAGCACCTGAAGCCGAGCCAAGTCAACGGCGTCGGGTAAATCCCCGTCAACCCCGACCACGCGGCCCGCGCACTCCACACGCGCCAGAGGAGGAAGCGAATACGCCCCATCCTCGTGCTGCAAAACAGCCACGAGAAGGGCGTTCTGATCGTCGTGATACACGGCGGCCTCGCCAAGAAGCCCCGCCTGAAGAGCCGATCATTTCGGTTGATGATGCTGTCGCTGAGGGATTGGAATTTTTGCTGACCGAACAGGCCGAGGACGTTGGGGTGGAAATTGCGCCGACCCCGCGTGTGGTGGTGGCCCATATTGAACCCGGCCATCCGCTTGTGGTCGAGCCAGAAGTCCATCCCCCGAACATAGGCGAGCCTATCAGTATTAGTGCGCTGGCAGCAGCATTTGGTGTGGATATGGCCCATGCACGGCATATCAGCACCCTGAGCCGTGAATTATTCGACATTACCGCCAGTATCCATCGTCTGCCGCATCATTATCGAGATTTACTGCACGCAGCGGCTTTACTCCATAACATCACTTTTGCCAGCGATCCCGGTGAACATCACCTCAGCGGACGGGATTTGATTCTGCAATATGAACTGAAAGATATTAGCAGCGAGGAGCGGCAGATTCTCGCCATCATGACAGGACTGCACCGCACCTTGCCGCGTGTCCATCAGCCTCCTGCAACGGTCAAATTACCCAAGCACGTTTTGGGTCATACGGAGGCATTGGCGGCTTTGCTGCGGATGGGGATTGGGCTGGATTTTAGTCATACCCAGACAAGCACGATTCAACATTGGCGCTCGACCCCCGGCACGTTGGTTTTGGAGGTCACCGGACGGGAAGCGGCAGTGGATGTGGTACGCGCCGAACAAAAAAGCGATCTGTGGAATCGGTTATTTAAAGAGGCACAGATTCGATTTGTGACGGCGGAGCAGGGTGTCCTTAAAACCTCGGATGCCCCGGAATTGTGGCCGGATTTGGAAGCGTTGGCTTCAGCAGTGGAAGTCAGCAATGCGCTGCGGTTGCATTATACACGGCGGCTAGAATATGTCGCGGGTCGTTTCCGAAATGGTGAATCGGCGATGTTGACGCCGATGTGGGTTGAATTTCAGCGGTTGATCGGGGTGTGGGAATGGCTGATCCCCGGTACAAAACCCAGCCGCATTGATGACCCGACCAACCAAGCGCTTGCCGAAGCGATCAAGAATGCCCTCTATAGCGCGGCACTATTCGACCGAGGCACCAGCTTATTGGATGAGACTGACCCCGATCATGATGACCCAGACGCGATTGCCCAATTGACCGCAATTTGCGAGGGCTATCAGATCCGTGCCAATGAATCGGCCCATCAATTACTGGCGATATTGCGCAGCCGTCCTTATTCGCAATGGCTGGCAGCAGCCCAAACCAAATTGGTCTATCAAAAAGAAGACCCAGCTCCGTATAGCGGCATGATTGCGACCCGCGTTTGGGCCTATCTTGGTGCGGCCCGTCAAGTGATTGACCGCGTGACACGGGCGGGTTGGAATGCCAACTTGGAGATTCTGCTGCCGATTGAAGTGATGCACAACTTTGAGGTGGTGTTGCGCCGCCTCGCTGATTCGTTGATATGTAGCGGCAGCCTGTTGGGGCCGGAACTTGAGCAGGTGCTAGAAGTGGTTGAACCGTTGTTAGACTATCTTCATGCTTGGCAGCGGATGGAATTTGCAGCGGCACGGACTATGCAGGATTGGGAACAGGCCAAAGCTGATCCTATCCAAGCGGGGACTTTGCGTGTGTTAGCAATGGAGGCGTTAGCGACGATGCTGCGTGAACGGGCTGATGCCATGCGCTGGAATCTGCCTGAAATTTGGGCACCACTGGATTCCCCGGTGTTCCGACGTACATTGGCGCTGACAGTGGCGCAACCCTAACTGTACCCCACCCCTCCTCAAACCATTTGGGAGGGGAAAATCTCTATTTGCCCCTCCAGCGCATCAGGGTGACACCGTCGTTTTCAAGCAATTTTGGAAATGGAAAGGGAATTACCGAGCCAACGGTGAACACCAGTAGGTTGTCTAAAAAGGCAAACAGTGCCAGCATCCGCACAAAATCGCCTGCCGATGACCAAATGAGCAACATAATTACAGTGGCAATCGCCAAGACCACCAAGCTAATTTTTGGCCCACCGAGTGCCCGTCGAATATGTACACTGGCGGGTAAGTTGGGTTCGTCGGTCGGATAGAGCGATGCTCCCAACAAGATATACAGCCGCACGCCCAGCATTGGATAGCCAGCTTGCTTAGCGGCGTAGGCGTGCCCCATCTGGTGAATGATTTCAAATGTCCAGTGCAGCAGCATTGAGAAAAACCCTGCGACCATAGCACCTATCAGCGACAGGTGAGTAAGGGCAAGTGCGGCAAGAGTCAAGAGTAGCCACAACACAATTGAGCCAATAATGGCGGAGGGAGTCGCGCTAATTTTTAGCCCATTGGCTGTAAATAGCGGAAATTCACGGGAGTTCACAATTGATGCCTTTCGCGCAGGGTAGTCAGAAATGCCTGCAAGCCGATTTGTAATGTTTCGAATGTCTCGTGATAACGCCCATGCACATATGGGTCGGCCACCTCACGGTAGGGTAGATGCGGTGCGTAATCGAGCAAAAGGGAAACATTCGCGTGTACGTCAGGCGGCTGAATCAACTCGATGGTTTCCATATTTTCGCTGTCCATCGCCAAGATATAGTCGAATTTCGAAAAATCTTCGAGGGCAAGGCGGCGTGAAATCCCATGATATGGAATACCATGCTCATTCAAAATGGCAAGGGTATTGGGGTGGGCAGTTTTGCCACCGCTGGAATGGGTTCCGGCAGAATCGGCTTCGACCCTGTCTGTCAAAGCGTTTTGCTCTAGCATATGCTGGAAAAGCCCCTCTGCCATTGTCGAACGGCAGATGTTGGCATAACACACAAATAGGACTTTGATCAACGACTTCGCTCCATAGGGCAGATACGGTCAAAATTTACAGCGCCCATGATACCGTGTTTTTTTCGCTACCGCTGGAAAATTAAAAAGTCTAGGCTCGGGTTATGGCGTTATTCCACCGGACGCTCATCGAAAAAATAGAGTTTGTTTTGTTGGATACTGGCACGCAGGCGTTGATAATTATCCTCTCTGGCAGAAATCGGTACGAGGACAATCAGTTCTAACAATGGCCCAAAATGGCGAGGTGGTACACGCAGGGGCATAAACTCGAGCAGGCCAAACTCAGGATGATGAATTGAGGTAAAGGGGCGGGTCGGCGTACCATCGGGGTTGGTCTGTTCGATTTCTGGATCATTCGATGACAAATCCCACAGGCGGTCAAAGGCCGGGAAGCGTTTCATCTCATGGATAATCTGGCGATAACGGGCAGTGGCGATATAACGAAAAGTGCGGGCGCGGAAAAATTGCAGGGAGAGCCGCACATCCCGCCGCCATTTCGAATCCCCGCCGATGTAGGTCATGTAATCAAATTCGGGGTCAAACAAAACGCGCAGGAGGTTCGGCCCCAATTCGCCCTCATTGAGGTGGCGGATTTTGTCTGAGGTGTAGCCATAAAGAACTTGATTGTAGCTGTTGAATGCCACATAGTCGCCCAAGATGCTGCGGGCTGTCATGGGGTAGGGAAATTGGCGCAGGAATAATTCAAGGGCGGCGCGATTATGGGTATGAAGTTTGAGGCCAGTGGGATAGACAAAACCCGCGATAGTATAAAATTCAGCTTTCTCGGACTCGTTTAACTGGAAAGCATAGGCCAACGGATCAAGTAGGCGTCGCAAGTCTATTACGTCGCCTTGTTCGATTTTAGAGATCTGGCGGGTGGAAAGATTGGCACGGCGGGCGAGTTCGGCTTGTGTCCATTGGCGCAGGACACCCTGTTCATCAAAAAAAGTGCGTTGGTGGCGTAAGGCACTAATGAATAGGCCAAATTCATGATTGCCCATTGGTTATTCCCCCATAGTGACCAAAATCGGTCACTACATTACCCTAAAGCAGTCTAACCTGCTATAGGCGCACGGGACATCCATCGGTAGGATAGAGACAGTCATGAGGCGGCAATCGAGAACGACAAGGAGTTCACGCATTGACAACCATTTTGCAGACTGACCAATTAGGGCGCAATTTTGGCGACTTTCGGGCAGTGGATGATTTGAATATTGGGGTAGAAACTGGCGAGGTATTTGGCTTGCTTGGGCCAAATGGCGCAGGTAAAAGCACTACCATCAAGATGCTGACGACGCTGCTATCACCCTCCAATGGAACGGCGGCTATCGCAGGGTATGATATTAAGCGCCAACCCGCGATGGTGCGACGGGTAGTCGGGTATGTGCCGCAGATTTTGTCGGCGGATGGCAACATGACGGGCTATGAAAACTTGCTGATTTTTGCCAAGCTGTATGATGTGCCGCGCCGTGAATTGAAAACCCGTCTGACCGAGGCGCTCGAATTTATGGGATTGGGTGAGGCCGCCCATAAGATTGTGCGTAATTATTCCGGTGGGATGATTCGACGCTTGGAAATTGCCCAATCCATGCTGCACCGCCCGCGCCTATTGTTTTTGGATGAGCCGACAGTGGGGCTTGACCCAGTAGCGCGTAAGGCCGTCTGGGGGCATATTCAGGAATTGCGGACGAAATTTGGCATGACCATTTTGCTGACGACCCACTATATGGAAGAAGCGGATGTGTTGTGCAATCGGATTGCGATTATGCACCGGGGGCGGGTGGTGGCTTGTGATACGCCTGCTGCGCTGAAAACTTCGATTGAAAGTGAAAAGGGCGAAGTCGTTAATTTGGATGACGTCTTTGCCTATTATACGGGTGATAAATTTGCAGAGAATGGGAGCAGCACCTACCGTGACATCGCAAGAACACGACGCACGGCCCGCCGTCTCGGTTGACACGGGCTTAGAATTATCCGGTTTGGAAAAATGGGCCAAAGCGGTTTATAGCTTCATCTATAAGGCGCTGGTAGTGGCGGAAATGGAAGCGCGGAAAGTGCGGCGCGACCCCATTGAACTGATTATGCGCTCGGCTGGCCCGGTGTTTTGGTTGCTGGTGTTTGGGCAGGTGCTCAATCGTGCACGAGTCATCCCGACGGGTGAATTGAGTTATCTGGATTACATGACGCCGGGTATTTTGGCACAGGGGATGCTGTTTACCGCCATTTTTTATGGTATTGCCACTATCTGGGAGCGCGATTTGGGCATATTGCATAAATTTTTGGCAAGCCCCGTCCCACGATCGGCATTGGTGGCAGGTAAGGCGCTTTCGGCAGGGGTACGCGCTATTCCACAAGCGTTGGCGATTGGCATGTTGGGGATGGCTCTGGGTGTCCATATCAACCCGAACCCGCTGGCGTTATTGGCGGCGTTGTTGGTTATTGTGCTGAGTTCAGCCCTGTTTGCGACGTTTTCGCTAATTATCGCGTGCATTGTCAAACGCGGTGAACGGCTGGTGGGGATTAATCAGGTGATTATCATGCCGCTGTTTTTTGCCAGCAATGCCATCTACCCTATCAGCATCATGCCGGCGTGGTTAAAGGTGTTGTCGCATGTCAATCCGCTAACTTACACAGTAGATGCGTTACGGGCCATGATGGTTGAAGGTGGTCACAGTCAATTTGGCATAGGGTGGGATATACTCATACTGGCAAGTATCACAGTGCTTTTCAATCTAATCGCCAGCCGTTTGTATCAACGCATTCTCACGTAGGATAAACCCCCATGAGCAAGGTTATTTTGGTCGTGTGTGACGCGCTGCGGAATGACATCGCGGCGCAGGAAATGGGCTATTTGGAAAGTCTGGTGGAAGAAAAAAAGGCCAGTCGCTACACCGTTATTGCCGGACTGCCCACCCTGTCGCGGCCCTTATATGAAACGATTCAGACTGGCACACCTGCCACTGAACATGGCATCACCAGCAATACGATTGTGCGGCGTTCCGAGATGCCAAGCCTGTTCCAAGTCGCCCGCGAAAATGGCAAGACGACAGCAGCAGCGGCCTATCATTGGGTGTCGGAACTGTATGTGCGAGCGCCGTATGATCTTGTGAATGACCGCGAATTGGATGACGAAAGCCAACTGATCCAGCATGGGCGGTTTTATCAAGACGACTATTTCCCCGATGTTGAGTTGTTTGCGGCGGGGGGAATGCTGATTCAACGTTTTTTCCCTGATTACATTCTAATTCACCCGATGGGGCTTGATACAACAGGTCATCTGCATGGCGGGGAGTCTAAACACTATCGCCAGCAGGTCTGCCTGCACGATCAAATTTTGGCGCGGCTGGTTCCTCTGACCATTATGCTTGGGTATCACATTCTGGTGACGGGCGATCATGGTATGAGCGTAGATGGACATCACAATGGAACAGGGCCGGATGTGCGGCATGTGCCACTCTACCTGATTCCAGCGGACGGACAGGGGCAGGGTGATACAGGGCGAACGGTTTCTCAATTACAAATCGCGCCGACGGTCTGCCGTTTATTGGGTATATCGCCCGCGCTGACCATGAAACACCTGCCAATAGATTAATCGCTGACTAAAAGTTGTATAAAAATCACCCGACAGCCGATTGAACTCGGCATTTTTTGTCGTATGATTAGCGCTGGTATCAAGCACACGAGGTTATGTTATCCATGAAACCGCCACCTACACCTGTTCGCTATTCAACGGCCTTGCGTCTGCCCCACCGAACACCTTCTCCTTTACGAACGTGCTTGACGTGCGGCGCGGGTGTGATTGTTCTGGTTATTGCGGTGAGTTGTCTATGCCTTGTAGGGAGTTTTGGCTTTTATTTTGCCGACCCACCCGAACAAACCAATATCTTGATTTTGGGAGGGGATGCACGACCCGGCACCAATCAGGAAGATATTGCGCGAACCGATAGCATCATCATTTTGAGCATAGACCCGGATGGCAAGCAGGTTAGTATGCTTTCCATACCACGCGGGATGTATGTTGAATCCCCAAATTATGGCCTGATTATGGCGAATACGGTGGTACGGAATGCGGAGGTTGCCGTACCGGGGACGGGCGAGGAAGAAATCGTCACGACATTGGAAGATACCTTCGATATTGAAATTGACCATACTGTGCGGATTAGCTTTGAGGGCTTTGTAGAATTGGTGGACGCGGTGGGGGGCATTGAAATTGATGTACCTAAACGCATTGTAGACCATCAATATCCGACACACGACGGCGGAACCATTGATATTACCTTTGAGCCGGGTGAACAAACGATGGACGGCGAACGCGCCCTGCAATATGCCCGTACCCGCCACCAAGATGATGATTATGGTCGGGCAGCCCGTCAGCAGCAAGTGATGGAAGCCTTGATGAAAAAACTGGCGAATCCGCTGCATTGGTCAGAGGCGTGGCAGGTTATTGACGAAAACTACGAGACCGACATCACGGCTGAGGAGGCATTTCGTCTTGCCCCGGCACTGGTCATGAATGGACGGGGAGATAGCTTGCAGCAGTTGGTCATCAATACCGATTACATGATTGTGGTGGATGGCAATCTGCGCCCCAATATGGACAAACTTGAGATATGGATCGAGGAGCATCTGCGGTAGGCCTATGTTGAAGAGGCGGGATTTTATCAAGTCTGTGACGGCATTGGCGGCGAATTATTCGTTTTTGCGCCGATTCCAACCACTCATTGCGCGGGCTTCGTTCACCGATCAGTTTTATATTCCGTTGACTACCATGCATGTCACTGAAGATAGCGCCGTGCTATATTTTCGCCTCTCAAACCATACCGATGCGGCAGAAGTGGTGATTACACAGAATTGTGAGGAAATCCAACGCATTGCCATTGATGCGACCCAACAACTTCGTCAGATGGTAACGATTGAGCATTTGACACGGGCGACGACCTATCAGGCTGAGATTCTGGTGGAGGGGCAACCGCCAGTAATGTTAGGGGATGAGGAGGCGTGGGGGCCGATTTCGATTCGCACCCAGCCGTATGAGTGGCCTATCCGATTTGCGGCGTTGGGGGACAGCGGTTTTGGGGACTCGGTGACGCAGCAGCTTGCCGACCATATCGCCCAAGAAGAAATAGATTTTTTCATCCATCTGGGGGATGTGGTTTATAACAGCGATGAAAATGACTTATGGCTCAATTGGGCGCTGAAATATTATGGGCCATTCCGCGAAGTGCTGCGCCGCGTGCCGCATTATGTCGCGGTGGGTAATCATGACCGTGAGGCGACCACCTTACTCGATGGGCAGTCGTTTATTTATTGGGCTTTTCCGCCATATCACCCAGATGAGGCGTTTGAAGGGCGACGGCAGTGGTCATCGTTTATCGCCAATGATATACAGTTCCTATCGCTGGATTCACAGGTATTTTATACCGACCCCGGACGTGCTGAGCAAAATCAATGGCTAGATGAACGTCTGGCGGATCCGAATTTCCGCACCATGATTCCCTTTTTCCATATTCCCTTGTGGACATCCAGTTCGGTGCATCAGGAGGATGGCCTACCTGTTGAAGGCGATTGGTACAGCCGATTGACGAACGCTGCTGATCGGATTGGGGTGGTGATTGCGGCCCATGCTCACCTCTATGAACGGCTGTTTTTGGATAACGTTCACTACATCACTTCGGGCGGGGGATCGCAGGTAATTTATGCTGTCGGTGAGCAGGTAGGGTGGAGTCAAAAAGCAGTGTCGCTGGCGCATTATATTTTGGTCGAGATTTACCAAGACAAAATTGTAGTAGTGGCAAGAGATGTTAATAACATTGTGATTGATAAGGCAGAATGGAAAATATAGCCATCTGAAATTCGGAATCTGCCAAAATAAGCGATTTGCCAGATTGGAAAACTTTTGATGGGCAAAACGTTTATGATTATCGGGTGTTCTTTATAGGTGGGGAGATTATGCTAATTTTACTAAAAGGGTAGGGTTCAGTCTTGATAACACCTCTCTATGGAATTACACTGGCCTAAATTTCTCCGTTCAATACCCATTGAGCAAAGCTTGAGCTGTTTTAGTCTTTTCATCAGGAGTCCAAATGACGAATAAGAAAAAAGTCCGTGTAGCGATTATCGGCGTTGGGAACTGCGCCAATTCGCTGGTACAGGGCGTCCATTATTATCGCAACGCCGCAGAGGATGAAAAAATCCCCGGTTTGATGCACGTCAATCTTGGCGGCTATCATGTGCGGGATATTGAATTTAGCGCGGCGATTGACATTGATGTCGAAAAGGTCGGCAAAGACTTAAGTGAAGCGATTTGGTCGGGTCAAAATAACACGATCAAATTCACCGATGTACCCCACCTTAATGTGCCGGTTGTGCGCGGCATGACCCATGACGGCCTCGGCACCTATCTGGCCCGTAAGATCACCAAAGCCCCCGGTTCCACCGCCGACATTGTGCAGATTTTGAAAGATACCAAGACTGACGTGGTGGTCAATTATTTGCCCGTTGGCAGCGAACAGGCCACCAAGTGGTATGTGGAACAAATTTTGAACGCGGGTTGCGCGTTTGTGAATGCGATTCCGGTGTTTATAGGGCGCGAACCGTATTGGCAGCGTCGTTTTGCACAGCGCGGCTTGCCGATTATTGGCGACGACATCAAGAGCCAAGTGGGGGCGACGATTGTCCACCGTGTGCTGACCAACCTGTTCAATGATCGTGGGGTGCGTTTGCTGCGTACCAGCCAACTGAACGTCGGCGGTAACATGGACTTTTATAACATGCTTGATCGTGAACGTCTGGAAAGCAAGAAAATCTCCAAGACCAATAGTGTGACCAGCCAATTGCCCTATCAAATGAATCCCGATGATGTGTATATCGGGCCAAGTGACTATGTTCCGTGGCTGACTGACCGCAAATGGGCGCATATCCGCTTGGAAGGGCAGTCGTTTGGTGATGTGCCATTGAACATTGAATTGAAGCTGGAAGTGTGGGATAGCCCCAACAGCGCCGGGATTATCATTGATGCTGTGCGATGTGCTAAACTGGGCTTGGATCGTGGGCTTAGTGGGACACTGGAAGCACCTGCTAGCTATTTTATGAAATCCCCACCTATTCAACATCCTGATGATATTGCCCGCAATATTGTGGAGCAGTACATCGCGGGTGATTTTAATGGCGTGGTTAAGCCTGCGGATGATGCAATTATCCCGATGCCGGAACCCACCAAGAAACCTGCCAACACCAAATAGAACCAGTACGGTAATACCGTTTTGCTGCATATGACAAGGGTAGGGCTAACCTGCCCTTGTTTGTTTTTGAACATAAAGAATGAATGATTTAAGGGAGGCATAAAAAGAACTTTGTAGGACTTGTGAAACGGTATGCATTTGTCAAGTGGTGTCATCATTTTTCAAAATTTAGCTCTTTTGTCCGTTAATCTTCAAAGTTTCGTGTACAGCGGCTGCGACCCGTTCCCGAATTTTGGACTCGATTTCGGCAGGGGTTGGTGCTTGCTGATAGATATGCACCCCTGTCGGATGACACAGACCGCAATTTTCACAATAACGCTCGTCGTCACCGGGGCGTGATAGACCCAATTGTTTCCGCAAATCCAATAATTTCTGGACTTGTTCGGGCGGCAGGGCCGGGCCACCACCAAGTTGATGCACCATGTAGAGGATTTTGGCGGTGTGTTCCAATGTTTCGAGGCGCATATAGGCTGTCCAGACATCCGGCCCGACGGTGAGCGAACCATGATAGGCCAGCATAATGGCATCGTGCATCACAATAAGCTGGCTGATGGCGTCGCGGTTTTCGGCACTGGAGGGGGTGGAATAGGGGGCGGTAGGGACGAGGCCCAAGACAACAATCGCTTCGGGGATGGTACACTGCTGAAAACTGATGCCGGCAATGCTCATGGCGATGGCGGTAGGCGGATGGGCATGGACAACCCCCATGACATCAGGGCGCTGTTTAAAGGCTTCGAGGTGCATCAGGATTTCGGATGTCGGTTTCAAATCACGATTAGCGGCTGTCCCGCCCCCGACTTTTTTGCCTTCCATATCCACGACGATTAATTCATCGGGTTTCATGAAGCCTTTGGCTAGGCCGGAGGGGGTTGCCAAAATGCGGTCATGGTCGAGGCGGGCGGAGATGTTGCCGGAAGTGGCGTCAATGTATTGGAAGCGGTGCATGAGTTCGCCAATGTGACAGATTTGCTCACGTAGGCGGCGTTCGGTGTTGAGGGAATAGGGCATGATTTACTTCTTGGTTGGAAATAAGGACTTTGACCAATAGATAATACCATGCTGGGCAGAACTTTTTGAGTTTGAAATTAATGAATAAATGTATCTGAACGAAGATAAGAACTAAAGAACTTTCTTGAAAGATATATAAAAGAGGAAATGTCAATTATTGGGATACGCTTGTATAATAACTAACATAGATGCTAACGGATAAAGGTATGTAAATTGGATTCCTTTGAACTTCGAGTATTTATTAGCTATTCACACATAGACGAGCAAAAGTGCCTTGAAATTGCCCAACTCCTTAAGGGTTTTGATGTTTGGTTTGACACCAAATCATTGTATGGCGGTGATGTATGGTGGCAAACTATCACCGAAAGAATTATTGAGTGGTCGGACGTTTTTTTGTACCTTATCTCACCAGCGTCGGTAATCTCCAAGCATTGTGTCCGAGAATACGAAATAGCAGATGGTCTGGAGATACCAAAGTCAATATTACCTGTCTACTTGGAACCACCTAAAAGTATTAACCTTCCACCTAGAATTAAGCAAATAGAAAGCCTCCAATGGGTAGATTATACTGATTCGAATGATTTTCGTATAAGAGACCTTCTAATTTCTCTTTTCAATATAGAGCGAAAAATATCCAAATCAAGAACTCCGATTGAGAGTTTGGATAAAAGCAAGCTGTTGCCTCCCGATGAATTAGACAGTTTAGAGCTTGATGACGATAATGATACTCCTTACAATTTCGTGATGCGGTTCGAAAGGCAGTACGATAATCCGCATACACGAAGAGCATCATATAGATGGATAGATAAGTATTTGGTCGATATGGGTGGGCTTGAACCCATTTATGAATCGAACCGAGATCTTTATGAGGCTCGCAGAAAACGCCTAAAAGCCATTCCTCTCAATACAGCAAAGAAGTGTTTAGCTGCTAGTCAGTTGTTGGGTTGGTTCGGTTTATTGGATACAGAAGAAATCGAAAATTTCGTAACCCCGCGTAGAGCAATACTAAGTTTCGCTGAGATGTTATGCTCATATAAGATTATCGATAAGCGAACTCTCGAAGATTTAAAAGCAGTCGCTACTCCCAAACCTCTAAAAACAAATTTCAAGCCTAAACATGAAATTACATTCGAAATGTTGTTAAATCTCATATTGGCATCAAAAAAGGTGGCCCCAACAAGAATAGCAGGATTACGAAATTATCTTGCAGTAACTATGTTGTGCTCGATGGGGTTTCGGAGGGGAGAACTAGCTGATTTGCGTTGGCATTCAGTGGATTTAAGGAAAAAGAAACTTGAAATAGAAAGATCGGAAAATATCGTTTCTATTCCCATTCCGAATGTTGTAGAGGACGCGCTAACAAAATGGGCCTATTATCTAGATCCAATGGGGGAAAGCCCTGATCCTCAAAGTCATCTATTGCGTCGTGTTTTTAAGGGGGGTGCTTTAGGTGGAGGAATCTCCGCCGACGGAATTGCTTTGATAGTCAGAGATGCAGCAAAGAAGGCAAAACTTAAGCAGATTACGGCAGAAAGCCTGAGAAATGACAAAATCGCAAATATTCATGCTGGTTTGAATTGGCCTTACTATGATGAAATATGAAACGCATGATCTAGCTTGCTGATTTTACCAATATAACTGCAGAAGATCAGAATAATCAAATTTCTGATGGTTACAGGCATATCTCCAACTGGAAAAAATGTCCTAAATCTGGTATAATTTGAACTATGCGTTTACCCGCTTCTGGCGGGCATTTTGTCGTATTGAGGGGCTTTTCCCAAACCAGCCTCCGATGAGGAACTTTCACAATGGATGTTAACATGCTCCGGCCTGCTAAGCCTGTCAAGATTGACGAGGAAATGCGTGGGGCCTATCTGGATTATGCGATGAGCGTAATCGTCGCCCGCGCCCTGCCAGATGCCCGCGATGGGCTAAAACCAGTTCACCGCCGAATCCTATTTGCGATGCATGAAATGGGTGTCCGGCCCGGCACTCCCTATCGTAAAAGTGCCCGTATTGTGGGGGAGGTACTTGGTAAATTTCACCCGCACGGCGATCAATCGGTGTATGACGCGATGGCCCGTATGGCGCAGGATTTTTCGCTGCGTTATTTGATGATTGATGGGCAGGGTAATTTTGGGTCGGTAGATGGTGACCCACCTGCCGCGATGCGTTATACCGAAGCCCGCATGTCGCGCATGGCAGAAGAAATGCTGGCGGATATTGAAGCCGAGACGGTGGATTATACGCCGAATTTCGACGGATCCATTGACGAACCGATTGTGCTGCCCGCCCGTTTGCCAAATTTGCTGTTGAATGGCAGTAGCGGTATCGCGGTGGGTATGGCAACGAATATCCCACCCCATAACCTGCGTGAAATCACCGGGGCGATTGATTATCTGCTGAACCTCATGATTGATTATGAGGGCGAGGCCCTTGAAGAAGCCGTGATTGATGTGACGGTGGATGATTTGATGCAGTTTGTCAAAGGGCCAGATTTTCCCACCGGGGCGATTATGGGGGGAGATGAACTGAAAGAAGCCTACGCTACCGGAAAAGGCCGCATTATCGTGCGGGCGCGGGCCGAAATTGAAGAATTTGGTAATGAACGCCACCGGATTGTTATCAAAGAAATTCCGTATCAGGTCAACAAATCCGCTACGCTGGAACGCATTGCCGCCTTAGCCAATGAGGGGCGTTTGGAAGCCGTCGCTACCCTGCGGGATGAATCCGACCGTAAAGGGATGCGGATTGTGATTGAACTGCGACGGGGGGCACAACCCTTCACCGTGCTGAATCAACTGTACAAATACACCCAATTGCAGACGACGTTTGGGGTGCAATTGCTGGCGCTGGTTAATCAAGAACCGCGTCTGTTGAGCCTAAAACGGTTGCTGATGATTTGGATTGGACATCGGCAGGAAGTCATTGAACGGCGCAGTCGGTATGATCTGGGCAAGGCCAGAGCGCGTGGGCATATCCTTGAAGGGCTGCTTAAGGCGCTGGCGAGTATTGATGACATCATTGCGACCATTCGACAGGCCGATTCTGCGGAGGCCGCCCGCGAAGAACTGATGATATTGTTTGACCTGAGCGAACCTCAGGCACAGGCGATCTTAGATTTGCAACTGCGGCGCTTGGCTTCACTTGAACGAATGAAAATTGAGGCGGAATATCAGGAAGTGCTTGACCGCATCAATTATTTGGAAGATTTGCTGGCCCACCCGCGTAAGGTGTTGGCCCTCATCCGCGACGATCTGAATGAACTGGCGGCGAAATATGGTGATGCACGTCGCACCAACTATGACCGTTCGTTGTCACTGGCCTTTGATGAAAGTGACCTCGTGCGTGACGAAGAAGTGCTGATTAGCCTGACGCAGCGCGGATATGTTAAACGTACACCGGCTCACATTTATCGCCAGCAAAAACGCGGTGGTAAGGGCAGCACGGGGATGGGGACACGCGATGAGGATGTGGTTGAGCATTTGTTGAGCGCGGGTTCACTGGACTATTTGCTGTTTTTCACCACGCAGGGGCGGGTTTACAGCCTACGTACCTATCAACTACCGGAATATGACCGGGCAGGTAAAGGCACGCTGGTCGAAAGCATTCTGCCGCTGGATATTTTTGAACGAGTGACGGCGACCGTGGCTGTGCCGACGTTTGAGAATGTAAATGGCTGTTTCATCATGTGTACGGTACAAGGGCGCATTAAACGGGTGACGATGGATGAATTTGCCAGTGTGCGGCCTTCCGGTTTGATGGCGATGACGCTGGATGACGGGGACACACTGGGTTGGGTGCGCCAGACCAGCGGCGATGATGATATTATGCTTGTGTCGAAGTATGGGCAGGGGATTCGCTTCCATGAAACTGATGTGCGCACGATGGGGCGTACTGCCGCCGGGGTGAATGCAATGCGGTTGACCGATGATGACGTGATTGCGGCACTCGATGTCATTACACCCGAACAAGCTGACGCCGACCTGTTGATTGTGACGGAACGCGGCTATGGCAAACGCACACAGGTAGATGAATTCCGCCAACAAGGGCGCTACGGTCAGGGCGTGCGGGCTATTTCAAATGACCTCAGCAAGACAGGTAATATTGTTGGGGCCGGGGTGGTGGAAGACGAAAATTCGTATGACCTGACGGTGATTACGCGTAATGGGATCGCACTGCGGACACCTGTTAATGAAATTAGCACTTACGGGCGCACGGCTCAAGGGGTTAAAATCATTCACATTGACCCAGACGATACCGTTGTCAGCATCGCGTTGGTCAACAGCGGCGCTCCTAGCCCTATCACAGCGGAACAAAGCCACAGTGACAGCAATGGATATGTAGCCCCAGAAGAACAGGATATGGATTTAGGCGATTTCGCACCCAGCGATGGTGATTTCTAGCCGAGGAGAAATTTGTGAGTTCACAATGGACGGTAGGGGAGAATGATGCTGCCCCTCAAGAGATAGATACGCTGCAACCATCACAGCCAGAGCCACGTCCAAAAATCATGCGGCGGCGGGGAGTGATGCGTGAAATTACGGAAACGCTACTGCTGGTCGTGGCGATTTATGCGCTGGTCAACCTGAGTACGGCGCGGTTTGTGGTGGAAGGGCGCAGTATGGAACCCAATTTCCACTCGGATGAGTTTGTGATTGTGTCGCGCCTTGCTTATATCATTGGTGAACCACAACGCGGGGACGTGATCGTGTTTCATTATGATGTCGAAAACAAGCGCGATTTCATCAAGCGGATTATTGGCCTGCCGGGTGAGTATATCCAGATGAAAAATGGACTGGTCTACATTGATGGCGAGCCAATTGATGAGCCGTATGTGCAAGCCCTGTGCCGTTCAGCGACCTGCCGGGATCGGGAATGGACTTTGGGTGAAGATGAATTTTTTGTGCTGGGGGATAATCGAAATTCCAGCCAAGACAGCCATGATTTTGGGCCGATAAAACGCAGTCAGATTGTGGGGCGGGCATGGGTTCGCTATTGGCCGCCTGAAGACTGGCGGATAATTTCGCATCACGAATATGGCGCACCGCCGATTGTACCGACGCCGACACCGACCAATACACCCGACCCGACCATTCCGACGCCGACGGTGATACCGGAAATGTATCCGGGTGCGATGTAGTTTAACGACCTACCATAAAACAAAATCAGACGCCTCATTCAATATGGGGCGTTTTTGTTTGTGGGGAGTAGAGGATAAGATGAGAGCGATTGTTGGGGAACACGGGGCTAAAGCCGCCGTGCTGAAATTAGCTTGGGTAAAACGAAAACGACGGTCAAGGCGTGTGTAGGAGCAGAGGAGAGCGATTTTTGGGAACACGGGGCTAAAGGCGCCGTGCTGAAATCAGCTTGGGTAAAACGAAAACGACGGTCAGGGTGTGAGGGAGTAGAGTAGAGCGATTTTTGGGAACACGGGGCTAAAGCCGCCGTGCTGAAATCAGCTTGGGCAAAACGAAAACGGCTGTTAGGGTGTGTGGACTATGGGGAGAAATGGGTGGGGGTGGTAAATCAAAAGAGGTACAGTCCAAAAAACTGTACCTCTTGGAAAATCGAGTGGCGTTATGCCCTAGCGAGTGGCTCCGATGGAGGTACATGCGGGGCATGAACCGTCGGCACGGATAATGGCATAACCCGCCTGTGGGTCATCACCGTAGGTCTTGAAGTCGAGATTGAAGACGATGATGATACGGACGCTGCCGAGTTGGGAGGCCAGCACGACGGCTTCAGCCAGCCATTGGGCCTGTTCTTGCACGCTGGTGTTGGCACCCCATGCAAATAGACCGGGCAGCGGGGGATAACCATCGGGTGACAGGTAACCCAGTTCGCTGAAGCAGGCACGCATACCGGGGAAGTTACGCAGCGCGCGGCTCAACATCGTTTGGAAATAACGGGTAGGATAGTTGTCACGCGGGTCGCCGGAAGTTTGCTTGGGGCTGACCACGCCTTCGTTATAGTGAACACCAATGCAGTCGGTGTATTGGGCCGCACCCGCCGCAGCCATCTGGGCATAGTAGGCATCGTCATTGCAGAGGGCGGGGATACAGCCAGTACCACCACCACCCGCGCCAGTCGGGGCAGGGGCGCCCGTCACCACAATAGTATTGGCGTTGGCGGCCTTGATAGCGGGATAGGCCTTCCTGAGCAGGGCGACATAGTTGGCACCGCTGATTTGACCATTGGGCCATTCGCGGTCAATGTTTTGTTCGTTCCACACCTGAATGGCGTCGGCACCTGCTTTGGCAAGGCCCGCCACATAGCTGGCATAGGTGTCTTGATAGCTGGCATTCATAACCTGTGCTTTGTCGCCGATGACGGACAGGAAAACTTTGAAGCCCTTCGCTTTGATGTCGGCAATCAAGCCTGCGGCGTCTTCGCCAACACGTACTTGACGCTTGATCCAATTCATCTTGGCAGACTTGGCGGCATTGACGGATGCTTCACCGAGTGCGCCTTGAATTTGACCACCGACTTCCAATGCGCCGGGGACAGCCGTTCCGGGAGCGCCAGTAGAACCTGTTCCGGCAGTAGCGTCGACGGTGACTTTATCGCAAATGAGAACGGTCTTCAGGTCAAAGCTGACACGCACTTCATATTGGTTGTTATTCAGCAGGGTGATGACATAGCGCCAGCCGAAATAGGCTTCTGGAGGAGGATTAACGCCTTCTTCAATAGTCGTGCAACCGGGCAGCATTCCATTGGGAAAAGAAACTTGTGCCCAGGTATAATTTTTGACCAATGTAATACGCTGATTAATTTTCTTGGACAGCGCATCACGGGCGGCAGCAAAGCCAAGCCATGTGGGATCATTTGGAGTTGCAGTTGGGCCACCCTGAGCATTGGATGCACGCTCTGGCGTGGATGTATTGGCGTTTGCGACCATCGGGGCGAATACAATCATTGTAATTGCCACAATTGTCACAATAAGCATCACAGAACGGGATTTCACAGTTAAATTATCCTTTCCTCTCGACCTATACCGATAATAGATAGGTCGTTTTAAGCCATTTTGGGAGGGCTTGATTGTTTCATGAGTTGGGTATTTTGAGCGATAAAGTTTATCAGGCCCAATTCACCATACGCAAGGGCAAATCGTACAGGGTTGTGCATTCCGACGCTATACCGAACGCGAAACGCTTTGCCAACGTTTCCCTGACGCTACCTGACAGGGTATGCTAAACGCCGCACCCCCGAAAGTTTGGGCGCTTTTGTCGGACTGTCAAATAGCCTATAATCAAAATTGTAAACCCATAGTGGTGAGAGAAAATAAGGCAAGCAAAAGGACGATCATCAATGCTCGGCGAGAATCCACCACCAGAAATGCCAGTGAAAGGCGAATTTGAAGGCAGCCCCGAAGCGATTGAGGCCGGGGTTGATCTTGAATCGGCGCGTCGTGCTTATCAAATTGCGTTAGATAATCTGCGTAAAGCGATGCCCGGCTTTAAATTAGATAAACGCCGTTTGACGACTGAACTCAAACGCCAAAATGCGGGTGTGGCTATCCTCCGACTGCCCCTTGATTTGGTGCTGGGGATTGTTGGCATAGTACGGAGCCTGCTGCGCGAATTGGGTGAGATGGCCCGCGACGTGAATCATGATATTCGTGATGCGCTAGGTGGCGGGAAGAATCGGTCACGAAACTTAGCGATTCGTCGGGCCGAGGAAGAAACAGCCCGGATACAGCATCTGCTTCTGGAAACCTTATGGGCACGGGATTATGTGCAGTATGTTTTGGAACAACCAGAACCCGTTCCTTACAACATCAAACGCGATGCGCTGACCTACTTAATTGAACATGATGATTTGCTGGATGATTTGCGGCGTGAAGTAGTCGAACATTACGATTTAGACCCGGCAAAATTGCGAAAAGCACAGCCGACCCCGCCCAAAGCCGAGGCTTGGTGGTGGTTTTTGGATAATCGCCGCTCACGCCGTGCCCGTCGCCTCAACGCACTGTGGTTTGTGTTGGCGACCGTGCCTGCATTGGCCGCGATTGTGTTGATTACGTTGTTGACGCAGCGCCTTTCGATTGATGGGCCAGATGCGCTGTCCGGGGCGTCGGCAATTGCACAAGCGATGTTGGGCTTGGCCTCCATTTTGGCGGGGCGCGAAGTGTTGAACGCATTCTTCTTTGATCGTTCTTCGGGGCGGTCATGGCAAGGTGAGGCGACATTTGCACTTGCTACGCTGTTTTTTGTGGTGGTGACGATGTTTTACCTTGTTGCCCCGCCCGCCGCCGCCGATGTCTATAATTGGTTTGGACAGCGGGCGATTGATACGGGGAATGCAGCCGAAGCCGAACTGTATCTGGAATCGGCGACACGGCTTGACCCTGATCCCCATGCCTCGAATTTATTGGAGGTGGGGTGTTTGTATTTGACGTTGGGATCACCGGATCGGGCGCAAAGTGTATTTGAACGGGTACTAGAGGCCGATTCGCGGTTGCTGCTGGCGCGGTATTATCTGGCAGAACTCAACAGCGACAACGGTGAATATGATCAATCGCTGCAATTGCTGACGGATGGGTTAAATTTGCTGGCGAGTGCGCGGGCTAACCCTAGTGCGGAAAATGAGATTCTGCGACCGTATATCGAGGACCCGATAGTTGCGGAACAAATGGAGTATCTGCTGCACTTGTCGCTGGGGCGGGCCTATTTGGAGGCTGGAACGTATCAGCAAGCCAAAGCCAATTTGAGCAGTGCCCAAGCCAGCTTGTCGGGTTTTGACCTGCCGAATGTGAATGGCCCGGTAGAACTGCCCTGTGCGCCAGATGAACGCTTGTCGGCCTATGTCGCCACGACGGAAATTGATTTGTGGTATTTTGAGGCCCGTACTTTCGATTCAATTTGTTCCGGGTCGGCAGATTCTGAGGCGGCCCTTTCGGCATGGAATGAGGTGCGCTTGGGTCGGACAACCAGCAGTCGCCAAGATACCCGCCAAGATGAGGCGGAAGTGCGGTTGGCACGCGATTCGGCATTGGGCCGGACGCCGACGTGTTTGGATTTGAAGAACAACACGGCCTCCCCATTTGGGGGCGGATGACAAGCGTTGTTTTAGCGTTTTGAATCGTGGACTAAACGACAGGCAATATTTGGTGACCTGCCGTATGATTGCAAATAGGCCCTGTAGTAGCACAGGCATGATAGAGGGGAGAGGCCAGTAACAACCATGTACGGGAAGAGTCGATTTAAGGCTTTGATAGGTATTTTGCTGTTGGCGTCGCTGATGACAATGGCTGGTGGCAGCACGGTTATCGCGCAGACAGGTGAGGAAGAAGTAACCCACTTGCTGTTGGCGACCAGCGGGACGGTGAATGTGAACCGCGAAGGCTGGGACGATTACAATACATTTTCGACCGCATATCCGGGTACGCCGGTTCGCGCTCGTGACTATTTGCAGGTGACGGGTAACAGCCAAGCGGTGATTTTATGCGCGGATTTGACGATTGCGGAGCAGTATGCGGACGGGATAGTGGAGTGCAATTCCAACCCCAATCCAACAGCGTTCATCTATTTTAACGAGGTGATTTGGAAGGATGTGCCGCAACCAAGCCCTGCCGCAACTTCCTTATCGACCATCCCAACTAATTCCAATGGGGTTTCGACCACCAGCATTAGCCCCGATGATGAGGCTATTCTCAATAGCGGGTTAGCGGCGCTGGCTAGTTATGGGTTGGATGAAGAATCATTGGCCTATGCCACCGCTAATTTGTATGCCCAATTTGGTCTGTATTACGACGCCATCAATACCATTTTGGCGACCAGCACGCGGCAATGTGTGGAACGGCCTTTTGTGGACGCGGATACCTCGGATGGGGTGATTAGTGTGTTTGAATCCCCGACGGCGTATATCCGACTGGGTGAATGGTATCATTTGATTGACGGCGCAGATGCCAGCGAGCAATTTCTCAACTGCGCGTTTGAATTAGCTGGAGTATTGGATGATACAGCGAGTCAGGCGTTGGCGGCGGCCCGTTTAGGTGATTTTTCGACGGATGCCGCGCAGAAAATTGATTGGTATCAGCAGGCGATCAATCTGTACAGCCCATTGACCGCTTCTGGCTCGGTTCAATCGCTGCTCGAAGCCTGTGGATCGTCTAACTGCACTTTGCCGTAAAGTCATTGTCCTCCCCTCGCAAAAAAACAACAGGGGCGACTTTCAGCAAGCCGTCCCTGTACCATTTCCTGTCTTTACGTGCCTAAATCCCGCCGTTCAAACATAACCAACGAGGCCGCCCATAACGCAATGGTGGCGATAATCAGGACGAGGGTATCACCGATGGGCAGGCCGCTTTCGAGGATTTTGACCGCATCGAAATATTCAAAGGGGGTAAAGGGTTGGAACGGCTCAATGGTTTTGCTGGCGTTGCCGAGCGCGTAGATTAGATAGGTGCCGACCAGAAATAGGGCCGAAAGCATCCCCCCCCAACGACGGTGCATGGGCAGAACTGCCGAAAGCAGATAGGCCACCCCGGAGATTACCATAATCGGGAGTAGGCTGGCATAGGTCACTAACGCGAGTTTGACGATGCTGATGTCCAATTCGGGCCAAAGCAACCGCCCCATGACCAGCGATCCGAAAAACTGTGTCAGGATGCCCAGCATAATGACTACCGTCGCCAAAAATTTCTCGGTGAGGATTTGCCAGCGGGGAATAGGCAGTGCGGCAAGGGTATCCATTGTCTGTTTACGTTCCTCGCCTGTGACCGCATTGAGACCCTGCAAAATGGCATAGATGCCCACCAATAGGGGGATGTACAGCATCAGTTGGGATTGCAGATAACCGACTGGCGAAAACAGGTCGTCCGTACCGAACATTTCCAGCATGGAATCGGGGTAGCTTTCCATAATCTTCTCATAATCGGCTTTTTGGGCGGCGACAGAGGGATAGAGGCCGATGACCAGCAGCGAATAGAGGCCCAGACCGATACCCCAACCGAGCATCCCCTTCCATGAATCGCGGATACATTTACGAAAAATGGCCCATTTCATGCCTGCACCTCTTTGTTATTGCTGCCATAGAATTCAAGGAAAGTTTCCTCTAGGGAAGGGTGTTCGACGGATAGGTCACGTAGGGAATAGTGCGCCGCCAATTTGATGACGGGGTCAATCGCGCCGCTGACTTGAAGGCGAAGTCGGGTGTTTTCGGGATTGGCTTCTAAGGCGGTGACGTTGGGGAGGGCTTTAAACTTACCGATTTCGACGGCCTGTTCAAAGTCCAAAACGAACCAGCGGAAGCGCAACCCCGCCAAGGCCTGAATAGTCTCGACCGTGACCAACTTGCCGGCACGCAAAATGCCTACTCGATCACAGAGAGCCTCGACTTCGGGTAAATTGTGAGAGGATAGAAAGACACTACGTCCTTCGGCCTTAATCTCGCGTATAAATTCATTGAAGGTCTGCTGCATGAGGGGGTCGAGGCCTGAGCTTGGCTCGTCCAAAATGAGCAGGGGTGGGCGATGCATTAGGGCGGTTATCAGGCCCATTTTGCGGCGGTTGCCTGTGCTTAGACCTTCTAATGAACGGCTTAGGTCATAATCGAGGCGTTCGGCAAGGCGTTGGGCTTCGGGCATACATGCCACGCCGCGTGCCCGTTCGATGAAGTGGATATATTGGCGGCCCGTCATGTTGTGATAGAGGGTCATTTCGGAGGGTAGGAAACCGACTTGGGCATGGATTTTGACGCTGTCGCGCCGGGAATCGAGGCCGAGAAGGGTAGCCGAGCCGCTGGTGGGACGGATTAGATCGAGCAGGGTGCGGATGGTGGTGGTTTTGCCCGCCCCATTTGGCCCCAGATAGCCAAAGACCTCACCCTGATGGACTTCTAGGTTTAAGTCTTGCAGGGCGACAACCCCACCATATTTTTTGGTTAGGTTGTTGGTATGGATGACGGCGCCGGAATATTGGGTCATAAGACCCCCTCCTTTTGGTGTGTTTGACAGGGCACTGCCGATCCATTATAGAAGGGGTAGGGAGTTGATAGGTTGAATTTAGACTTGAGTTACCCTTAATATGTTTTGGCACTGAGGCTAAAATCTCAAGTTTCCATTGCGTGAGGGCCGCTCAAATTTGGTGTACAATCGGTAAGGCGAATGGTAAGTGGGAACCTTTAAACTGGAATGCCGAGTGATTTGCCTGTGTTAACTAGTCCGCCGTGGTCGCCTCGCACTAAACGCATTGTGACTCTGCTCGCGCTGGGTTTGGTTTTCTATATCAGCGTGCGTTTGGGCACGGCATGGACACCTGTGCTGATTGCCGTACTGCTCTCCTATTTGCTGATTCCATTGGTCAATGAATTAGAATCGTCGCTGTGGTTTGTGCCACTTCAGCAGGTGCGGCGTACCCTTGCGGTGTTGCTCACCTTTGCGCTGGTGATTGCCTCGATTGTGCTGGTAGGCATTGTGATTGTGCCGCGTTTGACAGAACAGGTCGAAGAATTTGTGACCGATGCCCCTTCGTTGATTCAAGCAACGGGCGATGATATTCAAGAGCAGTTGAGTCGGCCTATCCGTATCGGCAATACCAAGATTGTCCCAGCAGATTTGCTGGAGGGGTTGTTTAATGCCGATGGGCAAAATGTAGATGCCAATGATGGGCTTTCGACCACGTTGCGCGACACCGTGACCGGACTCATTGACCCTGCCGCCGGATTGATTGGTAGCGTGTTCACCGTCTTATACAGCCTGTTATTTATTCTGGCGATGATGTTTTATTTGATGAAGGACGGGGGACGATTTGTTCAGTCTATGACCGAACTCGTCCCGCAGGATTATCAGGACGATGTACGGCTTTTGCTGCACGAATTGGGTTCGATCTGGAATGCCTACTATCGCGGTCAGTTTATCTTGAGCTTGAGCGTTGGGCTGGCGACATATATCGCGATGACGCTTTTGGGGATGCCCCAGCCGTTGGTGCTGGCGTTTATTGCGGGCCTCTTGGAATTTATCCCGAACATTGGGCCAACACTTTCGGCAGTTCCGGCGGTGATTATCGCGTTGGTGGCAGAAAGTACCACATTCCCCGGATTGGGTGGGCCGCCGTATGCGTTTGTGGTGATGGCGACGTATTTTCTGATTCAGCAATTAGAGGCGGTTTTGTTAGTGCCGCGTGTGATGGGCAGCACGCTGAATCTGCATCCGTTTGTGGTGCTGGTGGCGGTGGTGTTTGGGGCGAAGATCGCCGGGGTGTTGGGGGTTATTTTGGCCGCACCGGTGACTGCTACCCTGCGCCTGATCGGGACTTATTTGTGGAGCAAGCTATTTGATATTGATATGTTCCATCGCCCATCGCGGCGGCGGGTTACGACGGTTATCTCGCGCAATCCGGTTTTGATGCCAGCCATGCCAGCGGCATTGGCAAGTCCAAATGGCGGGGGCGAGGATATATCTGAAGGCGAAATTGTGGAGGAGGAGTAGACTGTATGGGCCGATTACCGGATGACCAAGAAACAGAGAAACCGATTCCTCCCGGCACACCAATGACCGAAGCGCGGATTGATTTTGGCTTCCGTATCTATTGGACAAAGATGGCGACGAAATGGGATATGGGGCGAGTGCGTGATATGAAAACACGAGTGATAGAGGCCACCCAACAGCCGGATTTTGAGAAAAATCTGATTGAGCGGCGCTTTCGGGTTGAGGGCTTGGATGAACAGGCACACAGCGGGGCGAGTTTGTTGGCGTTGATTGAGGTATTGAACGCCCTTGAAACGTATGAGGCAAATAACACATAATAGGGGTTCAGCAAAGGAGTAGCTCAAAAAATGGACGATCACGAAATTCTGACCGAGACGCTGGTGGAGACCGAGAATTATATGGTCTATCGGACCAGCGAACCGGATGGCGAAGAAATTCACCATATCGAGTTATTTAACATGACCCTGCATTTTTTCAAAGAAGAATGGCAGGAGTTTGTGGCATTGATGCAAGCGGTAGCCGATACCGAATAACATCCGGGAACAGGGCGGCCCGTTAACCGCCCATCCACCCCCACCCAATCAACAAGACATAGCCTCCAATACCTGCCGAAAGCTCGATAATCTCACCCGTATCCGTGTTTTGAGCATAGACCCGACCATTGGCATAACAATCGGTGTAGCCCTGCCATTGGCTGTTGTCGTGCCCATCGAAGGCTAACCAAGCACCTGACCCCGACCATGCCGGATTGCAGCCCGGCCCGATTTCGGTTTCGGCACCGGATGCCCATTCGACGCGCCATAGGATATAGAGAGGAGGGGTGGTGTCATTCAGTCGGACGCCTGCCAACCAATCTCCATTGGATGACCACGTGGGGGTTTTGCCAAAAAAGGGAGCGGGGGCATCGGAAAAATCATTCAATGAATAGAAGCGCAGTTCATTCTGATCCTGCCCCTGTAAATCACGCTGGCGGGCACGGTAGAGAAATTGTGGGGATTCAGCAGGCCGCCAATTAAGAAATTCGGCACTGGCCGAGAGCAAGGGCTGGTTGGGATGGCCGATTTTTTCAACGGTGGTTAACTGGTGAATCGCGCCGACTGAATCCAACCAATAGAGATTCAGAAAAGTATCGGTTGGCCCGGTCATGTTAAAAATGACGCTGGTGGGCACACTGGGCATATAGGGCAGGGGATGAAAATCACGTGGGCCAGATAGGGGGGTGAATTGGGCCAAAATCTGCGATGTCCATTGTTGCGAGGGCGGGTCGGCTTGTGGTGTCGGTTCATCGGACAGAATCAGCCGTTCGCCAGTCGCAATGAAGATTCGCAGGGGTGGCTCAGTGGGTGAATGGGCGAAATCGAGGGCATCTGGGGTGCGATTGACCAGTGTATAGCCCTCCGAAGCAGCAAGGAGGGTTGTTTTGGTGATGTGACCGTCGGCATCCAGCGTGATTTTGTAGAGGGCGTGCGGGCTGGTGTCGGTGGCGCGGGCCAAGAGCAGCACACTTTCGCCGTCCGACGCGGTGGTTTGGGCCGTGAATTGACTCGCCCAAAATAACCAAAATAAGAGAAACAACAGGCTAAGGCAGATGTATTTTCGCATCATAACGCTGTACGTTTTTCCTAAAACCCTTTATTTAGGGGCAGATTTGGATGTACACTGATAAGACCACGCACATTCCCAACCAGAGGCAACTTATGAACTTACGACTGACCGAGTTCCTGCGGAAATATCACGCTGATCTCGCATTGTTAGTGATCGTCACGATTTGGGGACTCCATTATATTGTAGTCAAGGACGCTTTATCTCGTATGAGTCCCTTGACCTATAATGCCATACGCTTCCCGATTGGCATACCGTTTATCAGCTTGCCTCTGCTGCGTAACCGTTCGATGCTGCGCATGAGCCGCAAAGATACACTATCTCTGTTTGGGTGGGTAATGCTGGGATTGGTGGGGTATCAGGTGTTGTTTGTGCTGGGTATTAGCCGCACCACAGCAACCAATTCGGCTCTGTTGGTTTCGACTTTGCCGGCATGGGTGGCTGCAATCAGTGTGAGTTTGGGGCTGTTGGTCATTACCCGACGCCTCATCATCGGCATTGTGATTACTTTGTCAGGGGTTATGCTGATTGTGATGAGTCATGCTCAGGGTGGGCCATCCATGTCGTCGGATGACTTATTGGGCAGCACGATGCTTATTTTAGGCGTTATCTTTACCGCCATCTACAACATCAAAGTGATCCGCATTGTCGAGCGCTATGGCTCCATGACGGTGGCGATTTTGGCCTATTGGTTCACTTCTCTGGGATTGGTGGTCGTCGGTTTGCCCGAATTGATCAAACTCTCGCCTTCGGATGTACCGATGTCAGTTTGGCCCAATATTTTGTACAGCGGTCTGATGTCGAGTGTGATGGGCTACCTTGTTTGGAGTTATGCGCTTGGAAAATTGGGCGCGACCCGTTCTGCCACCTATAACAACCTTAGCCCATTGATTGCGGCGGCGGCGGGGGTGCTGCTGTTGGGTGAGCATGTCACACTTGGTTTGGTTGTGGGTGGGGTGGTTACATTGGTCGGTGTGGTGCTGGTACGTGGAACCGGGGAAGAACCTGCGATTGAGGAAGTGGCGTTGACGCCTGTCATGGCAGGGGGAGATTAGCGACAAGAAAGCGCATTTAAAGCGGACTTAATTTGCAAAGGGGCATGTGTTATACTTCCCGCCTGTTGAACTATTTGAGCATAGAGGAAGTAGTATGACCCCGCCCCTGATTGGTATCACCACTGCACGTACCCACATTGAAAATAATCGTTGGCGTGATGGCATGGCAGCCGAATATTCGAATGCGGTCATGCGGGCTGGCGGTATTCCCGTATTGATTCCGGTTTCAATTATTGAACATGGCAGTGAAAGCGATCTGCGTTCGCTGTATGAGCGCCTCGATGGGATTTTGATTCCGGGGGGCGGTGATGTTCACCCCGAATGTTATGGGGAAGCCCTGACTGAATTTGAATATGAAATTATCCCCCTGCGTGACCAGCTAGAAATTACCCTTGCGAAATGGGCCTTTGAAGATGACCGCCCCCTGTTGGGTGTGTGTCGCGGTGAGCAGATTATCAATGTGGCCCTTGGGGGAACGTTGATGCACGACATCAAAGACGAACTGAACGGCAAGAGTCTGCCGCATCGTCAGCCGCTTGATCTGCCGCGCACTTATTTGGCACATGAGGTGGAAGTCAAAGCGGATTCACGGTTGGCTTTGATGCTGGGGTGTAATCGTGTTGCGGTCAACAGCATCCATCATCAGGCGGTGGGAAAAGTAGCCGCGCCTTTGAAAGTTACGGCAGTGGCGGATGATGGGGTGGTTGAGGCCGTCGAAATCCCCGACGCGCATTTCTATGTCGGCGTGCAGTGGCATCCAGAATGTTTGGTGGATACTGTGCCGGAGATGCTCGCGTTATTCCGTCAGTTTGTGCAAGCCTGTACGCGCTAAATTTGCACCATGATGAAGCATACCTCGGCTCAATTCCGGCGCTCCCCAATCGCGGTAACCGATTCGGGCGTGGGGGGCTTTTCGGTATTGCGCGAATTACAACAGTTGATGCCATACGAAGATTTTGTTTATCTGGCTGACCAAGGGCATGTGCCGTATGGCCCACGCACGATGAAGCAGATTCAATATTTTGAAGAAGGCATCACCCGATTTTTCCTCAACGGATTTGAACAAATCCCCCCTGCGAAATTGATCGTGATCGCGTGTAATACGGCTAGTGCGGCGGCGCTGCATCATGTGCGGGCCACTTTTCCGCAGATCAAATTTGTTGGAACTGAGCCGGCAATCAAACCTGCGGCGGAGCGAACTCGTAGTAAACATATCGGCGTCATCGCAACGGCAGCTACTTTTCAGGGTGAGTTATATGCCAGCCTGATTGACCGGTTCGCTCAAGGGCTGCATGTCCATAAACGGGCCTGTCCGGAGTTTGTGACGTTGGTCGAGCGCGGCGGACCCTATGATGAGGCGGATCAGCAGCAGGTTACGGAGATTTTGGCATCGCTGAAAGCCGCCGAAATTGACGAACTGGTGCTGGGGTGTACCCATTTCCCGTTCCTGATGCCATTGATTCAGACGGCGGTTGGCGTGGGGGTGGAAATTATTGACCCAAGCCCTGCTATCGCCAAACAAACGGCACGGGTATTGAAAGAGGCCGATGCCGATAGGGCCAGTGATACGCCGGGGCAGACGCTCTATTTGACCAGCGGAGATGTCCACCATTTCCGCAATCAGTTGGGGGCGTTGTTAGGTGTGCAGAATCCGGATGTGCGGTTGGTGGCGTGGACGGATGATGATGAATCATTACGCTGTAATCAACCGAAATGAGAGTCATTTATTTTTTCAAAAGGTGATGTGACCCAAGATGTTTTCCCATAAACGACGATTAATTTTGCCGACCTTACTGCTGTTGTTGCTGGCAATTTTGGCAGCATGTAAAAGTAATGAAGAACCAAAACGGGCGGTAATTGATCGGCCCGCCCAAATTGTGACTGACCAAGCGGCGACGGCCTTTGCGCTGACCCATGCGCCACCCACCGCTGGCCCAAGCCCAACCCCTTCACCTACGCCAACCCCGTATGGCACGGCGACCCCGCTGCCCGGTTATGACCCGGATTTGGTCTTGGCGACGGTTGGTGGGTATGAGGTTACGGCAGCATACTATCAAGCACGGGTACGCTATGAACGCTGGCTACCATTGGAAGGGGTAAAACGCCAATTGGATATTGAAGGGCCGTCGCGTCTGATGAACCTTACGTTATCAGAAAATTCGCGCACCCTATCGCTGTTTTACACGCTGAGTGACCCCGATTCGATTGGGGTGCAGTCTATGGACGCCATTTTGACTGACCAGATCATCCTGCGGGAAGCTGCGACCCGTGACCTAGAAATTGAACAGACGGTGTTCGATGGGCGTATGGCGGCTCGTATTGGCACGACGTTGGGTGAGGCAGGCAAGCGGCCCGATGATTGGGATGAGACCTATCAGGCGTTTTTGGAGCGCCTAGAACTCTATACGGGCATGAGCGAGACGCAATTTTTGGAGACCGTGCGGGCATTGGTCTATTATGAACAACTGCGGGTCATCATTGGAGAGCAGGCCGAACTGCCCGAAACCACCCTGACGAGTGTGACGGTACAGGACGCATTCTTTGATTCACGGGCCGATGCGCTGGATGTGATTGAACGGTTGCAGGCGGGTGATGCGTTTTTGGCGATTGCACAGGATTATGGTAAATCACCCAGCAATGGCGAAGTACAGCGCGAAATTAAACGGGACACGGAGGGTCTAACCGATGAACTGATTAACGCCATTTTTGAGGCTACCCCCGGCACTGTGATTGGCCCATTTCCGAGCGCGGCAGGTTGGTATATTGCCAATATTATTGATCGGAAATTGGATATTCCGAACCCCGGCGATTTGCAGGCGGCTAAGGATGAATATTTCCGTCAGTGGATTTTGGCGAAGTTGGATGACCCGGAATATACAATCGTGCCTGAACAAGAAAATGGCGTGGAATTGTATCGTAAATTTATTCCGGTTGACCCGTTACCCCAAGATGTGTCGCCGATGATGCGGGACGAATTTATTAAGCTACCGGAGGATGCTTATGCGGCTGATGACCCCACGCCGACGGCTATCCCACTTGGTAATTCACCCCGTTAGGCGCTAAATGGGAAGGCCATTTGGACACGGGGCTAAAAGGCTTGTCCGGTAAATCAACAGGCACAGGGTTGATGAAACGGCCTGAACAAGGGGCCGACGTAGGGACGCAACATGTTGCGTCTCTACCCAAAGCAGGGTAATTGCGCTTTCAAACCCCGGTACCCATGCCTTTTCCCGAATTACCGGACATGCCTTAAAGCTGCCGTGCTGAATTTAGTCTGAAATATGGGCCAGCCCAGTTGGAAACTGATGTAAATCAAAACGCACGCCAACGCATAAACAGGGGAGGGTGGCGAAAATCCTCCCCTCAATACCTCAAACCCTCATTTTTCCGCATTTCCAAAGCCATAGCGTCCGTGACGTTCGACCATTTGCATCAGGGTTAGAAAATCCTGATTTGACAATTCACCACCGTGCAACCAGCGTTCATTCTCCATTTTGTGCAGACGGGTGATTTGGGCTGCCAAGCGGGGGTCGAATGTCTTTACATCATCCAGTTCCGAGCGCTTGCGGAGTTTGACAAACCAGTCTTTGAAGTGCGGCAGACTCGCTGTTTTTTCGGGATCAAAGAAGGTGTAGAACGTCATGGGTTGCTCATTTTGCTGAAGCTGAATAGCAGTGCAGTACCAACCACGTTGTACCCGTGTGCGGCGTTTGGCAACGGGGAAATACCACGCATAAAAATCGAGAGGGTTGGCCCAATGAAAGGTGGTTGCTTGACGGCGTTTATCTACAAACACGAGTTGGGTTGAATCCAGTAACAGGCGGCGTCCGCTGGGCCATCTGGGTTTAACGATTCGTTCGCCAAGCTGGGTAAAGACCACGAGGCCGATCAGGGCCAGCGGTAGGCCGAGACACAAACTGCTGAGGGCGTCGTCAATGAGGCGGGTAATTGTTTGGCCCACCATGAAGCCGATAATCAGGCCGACAATGGCTAGAACGGGCAAGGCCAATCGAATGCCGACATGCTCGGCATCTACGGGTAGTTTTAGGGGAGGTTCTCCCGCTGTTGGAATGGAGGGGAGCGCCAAAGATTCAGGGTCGGATTTGGTAATCATAGCTTCTCGAAAAAACTTTTGTATATACGGAAACTTCTATTCTTTTACTTGCGGTGGGGCCGAAGGTTCAGGTGGAGTCGGCGGCGGTGGCGTAGTTAAGTTGGGCACTTCCGGTTGGGCGGCAGTGGGTGGAACGGGTGGGGCAGGCGGGGTTGGCTGAGCAACCGGAGTAGGGAGAACGGTTGGTTCAGGCGACGGGGCCGATGGGTCAGATGGAACTGGCGTGGCGGGTGGGGTTGATGATGTAGATGGGGCAGGTGCAACTGGCGTGGGTGGCGCAGTTGGTACAGGTGGGGCAGATGCAATGGGTGGAGTTGATGGCATAGGTGCAACGGGTGCGGCAGAGGGAACGGTGGAATCGGATGGCGCAGATGGGAGCGGCGGAAGGGGCTGGGTAGATTTCCCAGACAAGGGGGTAATCGGTATGGATTTTAGCCAGATTTCGAGGCCGAGGATTTCCTGTACCAAACGGCGCAGCGATACCACATCAAAGGGCTTGGTCATGTAAAAATCGAGGTGACTGCCCCGAAAAGCGATACGGCGGTCTGGGTCTTGGCGGGCCACGCTCAACATAATAATCGGGATATTTTGCACGCTCTCATCCTGCCGGACAGCATCGAATACCTGCCAGCCGTCCATCGTTGGCATCATGACATCCATGATGACGAGGTCGGGTTTGAAGGTTTTGATCATATCCAGACCTTCTGCGCCATTGTCGGAGCGTTTGACTTCTAGCTCAGTGGCATCTAGCAAAAAGCCAAGTAAATCGGCGATGGCGGGTTGGTCTTCAATGGTCAATACAAGTTTTTTGGTCTTGTCCACCACACACTATCTCCTATGTGGAGACTGTCCTTAGAATAAGTTTGCCGTGATTCTAGCATAGTTGTGGGAATCTACAACTGCGGTCAATTGAATGAAATTGTGGCATACTAGGCGCAAAAGCACATTCATAGGACTCATGTAAGGAATTGGACGTTATGGGGTCGCTGCTGCTTGATGAAATACGCCAAAGCTGCCAACGCCATGATTTGATACCACCCAAATCGTTGATATTGGTGGGGGTATCCGGTGGGGTAGACTCGGTGGTGCTGCTCCATGCGCTGCTGAGTCTGCGCGAAGAATTGCAGATTGATGTGAGTGTCGCCACGTTTAATCACGGATTGCGTGGTGATGCGGGGACATCGGATGTGCGCTTTGTGGAAGATATGGCCCGCCAATGGGGGGTCGAAGTAGTCAGCGGGGCGGCGGACGTATTGGCGATTAAGGATGAGGCCGGACTCAATCTTGAAGAGGCCGCCCGCCAAGCGCGATATACCTTTTTGATGCAGACGGCTGTCCAAGTTGGGGCAGACCGGATTGCGATTGCCCATAACCAAGATGACCAAGCCGAAACGGTCTTAATGCACATCATTCGCGGCACCGGGATGCGTGGTTTGCGTGGGATGCTGCCGATTACGCCGCTGAG
Organism: Anaerolineae bacterium; assembly: GCA_041753455.1. Lineage (GTDB taxonomy): Bacteria > Chloroflexota > Anaerolineae > Aggregatilineales > J027 > CFX10. The sequence continues at coordinate 133,986 of JBGSUK010000011.1, forward strand.
TGAATATCACCTATTGGATGATTGGGCAGTGACAGCCGATGACGGGGGTAATTTTGATGACGTTGACCCCGCCGAAGTTGTCCTGATACGCCCTTTGTTGGATGTCTCGCGGGCGGAGATTCGTACTTATGCCGATGCACATGGGCTGAACTTTCGGCAGGACGCCACAAACGCCGATACAACGCGCTTTCGTAATGCGCTGCGGCATGAGGTGATCCCGACGCTGGAAAAATTTAATCCGAATGTGCGGCAGGTGATGACCCGTTTGGCGGCGGTCATGCGCGACGATGTGGATGTGATTGAGCGCAGCGTCGAAAGCACGGCGGCATGGTTATTGGACTGGTCGGAGACTGAGCCGACACCTGAAACAGATGGCAAACCGGGTGAATTGGTGTTTATTGACCGAATGTCATTTCAGGAACAGCCGATTGCTGTTCAGCGCGGGGTTATTCGTAAGGTGCTGTTTGACCTTTCGCCCGGTCTGCGGGATGTCTCATTTGAACAAACCGAATATGCCCGTGAATTGATCTTAAAGGGTAAGACGGGGATGCATATTGATTTGCCGATCGCGGTGCGGTTGGCAGTGGGTTATGACGAGGTGACGATTGGTTATGGTGGACGCCCACTCTACCCGCCGCATCTGCCCTATCTCGCCCCCGGCACTCAAGTTCCGGTTGACCCCGAAGGCCCGACGATTGTGGCAGGCCATCTGAAATTAATCAGTTATTGGGTGATTGAAAGCCGATCCAAAGATTTACGTTTTGATGACCCGCTCATCGCAACACTAGCGATTCCGGAGGGGGCACGATTGGTGCTGCGGACACGGCTGACGGGTGATCGGTTTCGGCCTTTTGGGATGCACGGCAAATCGCAAAAACTATCGGATACCTTCACTAATTTTAAAGTGCCGTCGTACTATCGGGATCATGTGCCGCTGTTGACGATTAATGATGAGATTGCGTGGTTTGTCGCGCCGACGGCTAATGGCCCACAGGCACGCATCGCTGAACCATTTGCGGTGCGGTCAGAAGAACAATCGGTGTTACGACTGCGCTGGCAAAAACCTGATTAGTGGGAGCATGGCTATGAATACTCCTCAACACGTGGTTGAAAAGTTTTGGAGCGCCTTTGATGTCTTCGATTTTGAAGCGGCGGGTCGGCTTTTGCATGATGATTTTGTGTTTGAACTACCACAATCTAAAGAACGGGTACGGGGTCGGGCGAATTTTGTGGCGTATCCGGGGCAGTGGCGCATCAGTATTCAAGGACTGGTGGCTTCCGGTGATGAGGTCGTCACAGAAATTACCTCTCGTTATGAGGCACAAACATTTACCAAAAGTGCCGTAAAGCCCCTGCCTTCAGGTATGGGGATATAAAGCACACGCTTTGACGGCGATTTCCTTTTTCCGCTTTAAGGACGGCAAAATCGTTCATATCCGCGAATATTGGCCTGAACCATTTCTGGCGCAGGCTTGGCGGGCACAGTGGGTTGAGATGATGGAGTAGGCTACTGCTTATAACAAGGCCTTTTCAATATCCTCATCCAGCGAGGCCATTGCGTTTCGCCACAGTGATTCCGGCATTTTCCAGAGGATGCCGGGATGCAAATAATAGACCTGCACATGGGGCGTGATGCCAATTTGCTGCTGGACGGCTTCGGCATAAGCGCCCATCTGATAGGCGTAACGTTTGCCATGCTCGGCGACATACCACAATTTCACTTCGCTGGTCTTAAAATCCAAGACGTACCACGTACCTTCATACTGATATAACACATCAATGATGCCGTGAATGACATGGGCACCACGATCATAGGCAAATTCGATTTCGCGGTAGACATCGGTACACGCTTGCAGCATCCGATAGAGGTCGCTGGATTGAAACTGAACAAGGAGGGTTTGGGCACGACGAACGGCATTATCCAATACCTGCTGATTGGTGGCATACCGTTCCCATGCATAACTTTCGAGGGCCTCTTGAACAATTTCCGGGCTAATGTCACGCGGAAGTAGCCCGACCCGTAATGCTCGATGGACAATATCGCCGATGACATAGGCTGGAACACCCGCCGTTGATGAAGATTGACTGACGGGCCAAATGGGGGTCGGCATATCCCGTAAGACGGTTTGGCGGAAGCCATGACGAGCCGCATCTTCGGGTTTTTCATATCGGGAACGGCCCAATTTTTCCAGATGGGTGGCGCTGATATGCCGTGCGGGGGATTGTCGGCCTAAGCGAGTGGTGTCGGTGGTGGCAAGGGCGAATTCGGCGGGTAGGGGGATGGATATGGGGGATAGCCCTTTTTCCACCGTTTCCCACTGGTTGGATTGGGTGCGGCGGGGAATCAGGGTGTGGGCGGCAGGGACGGTGGTGGGCCGATAGAGATTTAGATGCCCCCAATGATAAGTCAAGGATTGGATTTCGTCGCTGCTAAGGGGCGCGTGTTGTTCGATTTCTAGCGCGGTTTGGACTTGATTCAACCAATCGAGACTGGTGGTAGAAGTCGCGTGACCGCTGATGACCAAAATATCTTGGGCACGGGTCGCCGCGACATACAACAGCCGTTTGCGTTCAGCCGTGTCACGCTCATTGGCATATTGTTGAGCCAATTGATAGGCAAAGCCTTCTTTATCGGTGTCGTTGTCGGGGTCATTTGAATCGGCGATGAGGCGACAGGCTGGGCCGGCTTCGGGGTCTACCCAAACACGCGGTTTATCGGGCCGTCGTGTCCATGAGCTATCCGCCAACACGACCACTGGAAATTCTAGGCCCTTGCTGGCATGAACGGTCATCAGAGTCAGGGCATTTTGGGGTTCAAGCGTGGCCTCCCCTTCGCGGGCTTCGGCTTCGACCATATCACGCAAATAGGTGTTGAATTCACCCAATGAAACGCGCTGGCTTTTTTCGGCGACGGTCAGTAATTTTTGGACATTGGCACGCCGTTTTTCGCCATTGGGCAGACCGGTGAGGATGGCTTCGAAGCCGGTGCGCTCCAAAATATGCTCAATCAATTCGGCGATGGTGACACGTCCGGCTAGGGTGCGGAGGGAGGTCAGGATTTGGCGGGCAAATTCGACGGCGGTGAGGTCTTCGGCGGGGATGGGTAGCCAATCCGCTTCCCAAAGTGAACGATTGGCATCTTGGGCGAGGGCGTCCCATAAATGCAGCAGTTTTTCGCCATGTCGGCGTAAGCGCAAGGTAAGCAGAGCTTCATCGCTGAGGCCGAAGAGTGGAGAACGCAGGGCGGCGGCAAGCGATAAATCGTCAGCGGGGTTATGGAGTGCCCGCAGTAAATTCATTACATCCCACACCTCTTGGCGATTGTAATACCCTTTACCTGCGACGGTCAGATAGGGCAGGCCGTGTGCTTGGAAGGCTTCTTCATAGAGAGGGCTGTTGCTGAGCGATTGGAATAGGACGGCAATATCACCAAAACTGAGGGGGCGTTGGGTGTTGGATTTTTTGTCCCAGATGGGCAACGCTTGTTCCACCCATGTCGCCAATTGGCTTGCCAGCAAATCGGCTTCCCAACGGCGGGTTTCTTCGGTATCTAGCCCGGAGGCGTTTTTGCCAGATTTGGGCAGGAGCAGCATGGTGACCGGGGCCTGATGGGTGGGTTGATTGGACGGGCGGCTGGCGTTCATGGGGGTGTAGTTGACCCGATAGGCCGAGGCAAATCCTGACTCAGTTTTGAGCAGTTTGCCGAATAATTCATTGATGCAGGCGACTAGATTGTGGTGGCTGCGGAAGGAGGTGCTAAGCTGAACTTGCTGTCCACCAGCCTGAATAATCTCGTCCGATACCTGACGAAAAACGCTGACATCCGCCCCGCGAAAGGCATAAATGCTTTGTTTGGGGTCGCCGACCACGAATAATTTGCCCACCGGGGCTTTTTTTGTGCCGATGCCGCACAGTTGATAAATAATCTGGCGCTGCATGGGATTGGTGTCTTGAAATTCATCCACCATGACATGATTAAATTCTTGGATATAGCGTTTGGCGACCTGTGGAAATTGTGTCAACAGGCGGGCGGTCATGCTTTCTAGGTCGTTGAAATCGAGGGCGCTATTCTGATCTTTGAGATCACGGAAACGCTGTTCGACCAGCGCTGCCGCGTCACGCCAATGGAGCAGGAGGTTGGCTAATTGGCGGTCAAGTTCGACGGGTGGGGGCAAAAATAGGGCTTTGTATGCTTTGAGATAATCTTCGCGCAGGGTTCGCAGCATGTCTTTTGATTGCTGGAGACGGCCCTGCCAATTTTTGTCACTGCCCACATTGAGGGCAATTGCTTTTATCAGATTTTCGATGGCGGCCTTTACTTCAAGCGGGGCGCCACTTTTTAGGGTTTGCCGATAGCTGAGAACCTCTTCCCAAATGACCCATAGCTTGTCACCACGCGGTTGTTCGGCTTCGGGAATGGACATGGGCCAATAGAGGCAGTCCCAGAAATCACCATCATCACGAAGGGCTTGTACTAGACGATTGGCGTTATCCTCCCATGCGGCCTGCCAATTTGCCATGAGTATGTCGGCGGTTTTGTTAGCCAATTGTTCAGATAGTCGTTCACTTTGGGTGCTGCTAATGAGATCGTGGAGACTGGCCCGCACACCCTGTACCCCATATTCCACCAAGAGCGCACGGGCAGGGGTTGTTACCAATTCGGCAAGGGTCTGGTCAATTGCTTCGTCCAATAAAATGGCCGTGTCTATCTCGTCCAGCACATCAAATTCGGGGTCGAGATTGGCTTCGACGGCGTTGGCCCGCAAAATTTGGGCACATAGGCTGTGAATGGTGCCGATACGGGCGCTGTCGAGATTGGCTTCATGGTCATGCCACCGTTTGGCATGTTGGTCGTCGGGCGTGGTATGAGCCGCACGCTGGCTGATTTCCTGACGCACACGGTCACGCATTTCACGGGCGGCTTTTTCGGTAAAGGTGATGGCGACAATCGAGGGGAGTGTCCATGCGGGATGCTGGTCGAGGAGGTGCATAAATCGCTGCACCAGTACAAACGTCTTACCGCTACCAGCACCGGCAACCACTACGAGATTTTTGTCGGTTATTTCAATCGCTTGTTGTTGTTCAGGGGTCAGTTGCATAGTGATAACGCTCGTTTGGATGACTTTTCTGGAACTCCACACGCCATTAATATAGCTTTGTTGGAGATAATCGGGTAGTGGACTTGCTATATTCTGTGGAATTGTGGTTAAATTGATGATGTTGTTTCTTGGGGACACTTTTAGTGACAACAAATCCATTTTCGATTATACTAATGCGCGGCAGGGGTCGTTTCTCAGCGGTGAGTCCCATCAATCGCAACTGGCCCCCTTCCCCATAGGCAGATTAAGGTTTGTAAGCACCCTCACCGATTGGAGGATCAGGCACAATGCCACCGGAAAAAAGCGGCTTTAATTACCCGAACAAATTTGCCCTCATTATCCTGATGGCGATGGAAGAAATCATGGGCAAGAATGGCTTGAACGCGATTTTGCACCTCGCCGGACTTGAGGAGTTTATTGGGAACTACCCGCCCGATAATCTTGAAAAACAGTTCGACTTTGCCCATATCACGGCTTTGAATATCGCACTGGAAGAAATGTATGGCCCGCGTGGTGGACGTGGCTTGGCGCTGCGTGCAGGCCGAGCGACATTTGCTGAGGGTCTCAAAGGGTTTGGGGCATTGGCCGGGGTTGGTGACCTTGCATTTAAGGTGCTGCCGTTGCCCGCCAAATTAAAAATAGGATTGCCAGCGATGGCGAATATTTTGACCCAATTTTCTGATCAGATTTCCAACGTTACTGAAGAAAACGACAAATTTGTCTATACACTGGAACGCTGCCCGATGTGTTGGAAGCGTACTGCTGATCGTCCAGTATGTTATCTGGGGCAGGGGCTTTTGCAAGAAGGCTTGCGTTGGGTATCGGGTGGTCATGAATTTAAGGTAGACATGGCAACCTGTATTGCTAAGGGTGACGACATCGGGCGATATGTCATTTTCAAAGAGCCGATCGGCTGATTGAACCGCCAAACGCCATTAAAATAGAATGGACAAAAAACCCCTGTTTTCAAAAGTGAAATAGGGGTTTTCCTATTGCGGGTAAAATTGGCCTAGAGATTGGGGAGGTTGTGCCTTGACCAGTCTAAAAGGACTGTGTAGAATGTAGCCTCGTTGTCCGCCCCCATCGTCTAGTGGACCAGGACGCGGCCCTTTCAAGGCCAAAACAGGGGTTCGAATCCCCTTGGGGGCAAAACCTGCCTCAGTCTGGAAGCTGCTACAAAGGTTATCCTAAATCGCCTTTATCAGCTTCCAACTGAAACAATCTCACAGAAAACTCTCCCTCAAAACGAACGCAATGAACTAATCCGCAGCCTTTATGCTAATGGCAATGGTTTGAGCATTCCTAAACTTGCCGATAAATTTGGCATTTCCAATGCGAGGATACATCAAATCATTCACGGCAAACGCAGGTAGCTCCCAGCAAATCTACAGGACAGGTCTAATGAATAGCCTGTCCTTTTTTGTAGAATGACCGTGTGTCACAGAAAAAAGAGCAACCACCAGCCGACGAACTAACGCCTGCGCTTGTAGAATCTTTTCTAACGACCTTTATTGCCTACCACGACTGTTACCCACAGCAATGGACAACGAAGTCGGCTTAAATTCCCGAATTGCAGTTAGTTATAACCCACCCTTTGGCCCACGAAGCTCAACGGGTTTTCTGCCCCGTGCTGTTCCTTGCCACAGATGACAGCCGCAAGGATAGGCTTCAACCGAGCGACCCACTTGTATTTCCAGTTCAATCGGTTGTCCGCAGCGAATACAAATCCACTTGTCTCTCAAACCGAGTATAAATTCCAGTATTTTGTCGAATTCATCATCTGGTTTGGGTGTGGGAATATCGTGGGGATTCATTGGTCGTGTTCCCTCGTGTTTTTGCTTGTCTGGCTCCACTGGTAATTTTACCGAGCACCCCCTTTTGAGACCATCTTTACAGGTGCTTTTTGGGTTTGATAAAGTGTGGTTTCTAATTACATATTTATGATGTATCCGCAGCCGGGGAAGGAGTCAGGTGCATGAGTTTATTTGTGATGTTATCAATGACCCCAGCGCCCCACTACGCCCCGATTTTAAGCCCCAACAACCCCCTGTTTTAGAGTTAGCTCCGCCGCGACCCTTTGAGGAAGCTATAGCACCTGTATATAGCAACCTTGTGCGAATTTTGGGCAAGGTATACTGCGACCATCCTGAAGTAGACGATCTGATTCAAGAGGGCTTGGTGTATTTGTGGCAGAAGTGGAAACTGGATACACGCTTGTTTGAGGAACAAAGCTTACCCTTTATTGTTGGGATGGCAAAACGGGGTAGCGCCGGACGCTATCTTGAGTTAATGAATGGCCGCGCCAAGTTTGACGGCGGCAGCCTTGATGACCCAGAAAATCTAAAACGACCAGCGGTGCAGCAGAAAATCAATGGCAGTCATGGTCGAGAGGTTCACCTTGCCGAGTTACGGGTGGATTTATCGGGAGCATCCCAGCAGATTCATGCGAAATACCAGACACGCCAAAATACCCAATTCAATGCTAAAAAACGGGAACAAGTCGCCCATATTTTCCGCGATTTTTTGGATGATCGTGATCCTCATGAAACCGCCGCTGAGGTAAGGATGACAGTCAAAAGTGTGCGCCATTGGCACAGCCTTTTTCGGGAGGACTTTCGAGAATTACTGCCTGACTATGGTAGCCCGGAGGAACGCAATAAACGACCCTATACCGAGGCAGAGGTGACGACCATTTTTCAATTAGCCGCACAGGGTCTCCCCTATCGCCAAATTGCCACCAAGCTAGGTCGAAGTATTGACTCGGTGACCACCAAATATTATGAGGTACGTGCTACGCAGGTGAAGGCCATCCCAGAAGTCGAACCGCTGGGCTTGGTTGGAGATTAATGCGGTTGCCAAGCTATTCCATTCCTGCGGGATAAGTCAAGAGAAAATTCAGCGTATTGAACTGGCAAAGTTTAGCATTTTGTAAAATGATTCCGTGCCACCCCAAAAAGAACAACAACCCGTCGAAGAACTAGCCCCTGCGCTTGTAGAATCGTTTGTCACGACCTTTTTTGTTCGCCGCGACTGTTACCCGCAACAACTACCCGATGGGTCGTATGTGTGCATTAAGCAGCCCCTCACGACAGCTTTAGTGCTTGACCACCTGCGCGGCAAAATCACGCTGGGGGCATATGCCTTAGAGCCGAATAACACCACACAAGGCTTGTGTTTGGATGCAGATACTGATGAACAGTGGCAGCAACTTATTGGCCTTGCCCAGACCCTCGAAATTCAAAAGGTGACAGCCTATCTTGAACGCTCCCGACGGGGGCGGACATTTACGGTTGTTCACTCCCCTACTTTCCGGTCAAAATATTCGCCAATTTGGAAAACAGCTTTTGGTTTTACATGGGATAAAAAAAGTGGAGCTTTATCCCAAACAAGACACCCTTAAAACCGGGCCGGGTTCGCTGGTGCGCTTGCCCTTTGGGATTCATCAAAAAACAGGACGGCGCTATCATTTCATTCATGCGGATGGCACTCCCCTAGCCCCGACCATCCGAGAACAAATCGCCATCCTTGCCCAACCTAAGCGCGTGCCACAGGGGTTTATAGATACGGTGCTTGCCACACTCCCACCCGCTACTCCCCTACCTATGCCTAAACCGACCCAAAAACCAGAGGGCAGGCTCCGCTTATCGGAACAACTCAAACAAAGCGTTTCGGTCTATGACTTTGTGCGAAATTACGTGGAACTGGATGAACAAGGTCGGGGTCGTTGTCCGTTTCATGACGACCAACACCAAAGTTTTGGGGTGAATATGGAGCATAATTTTTGGAATTGTTTTGTTTGTGGCGGTGGTTCCATTATTGACTTTATGTCGAGATGGCGCGAAAAACGTGGGGACTCCCCTACTTTCAAGGATACATTAGCGGATCTGGCGCGGATGTTGTTGAAATAAAAGACAGTTGTTGACGGCAATTGAGCCGTTGAGTTGAAGTGCATTTAGGGGTTATAACCGGAAGACCGTTCGCATTTCCGTTCGGAATTCCGAACGGTTATGGCCGTGCCGCTCGTGTTAGCGGAAGTAGACCCCCTAAGTTGGTCCAAGTATTGACATTGCTATGGCCCATCTGCCATAGTAGCAATATATGTATGACAAATACTTTGGGTTAGCGGAAATCCCTTTTCGCGTGACCCCCGACCCCCGTTTTCTCTGGTACTCCGAGCAGCATCAGGAAGCCAAACAAAAAATTCTGTATCATGTGACCCAAAGCGCTGGCCCCATTTATCTTTTGGCCGATGTCGGGACGGGCAAGACAACGTTGGCACGACGTATCTTAGAAGAACTTAATACGGATAACTCGAAGCGTCTGGTGTATATCTTTGCACCGAAACTGACCACCACCAACGCCTTTTTGCGGTTTGTGATGGATGAATTTGGCGTTAAAACCGAACGCGCCTATGGCAAATCCCTCCAGAATTTTCAAGCTGACCTGCTGGAAAACCATAAAGTCGGAAAATCGTCGGTGCTCTTAATTGATGAAGCCCAGAACATGACCCGTGATATGCTGCTCCTCATTCAACATCTGTTTAACTTCAGTACCAACACCGAATTCTTAGTGCAAATGGTCTTGTTTGCCCAACCTGAATTGCAGCCCAAACTCAATCGGTTGGAGTCGCTCAAAAGTCGGCTGAGTGTGGCAAAGCTACAAGCATTTGACGCTGAACAAACCAGCCAGATGTTGCAATTCCGCTGGACTGTCGCAGGTGGCAAGGAACTCCCCTTCTCCCAAGACGCCATTATGGAGACCTACCGGATGACGCATGGTGTGCCCCGTGCCATCGTCAAGTTAGCCAATGAAGCCCTCATGAAGACTGCCGTGGATAACAAACAACAGGTAGACCGTGACACGGTGCTGGCGGCAGCCGCTGAGGTCGCGATTGATAAGGCCAAATGGGAACGTACTCGCAATTAGCCCAACTCAGTCAATCCCCCACTGTTCCAGAGGAAAAAACAAGGCCGAAGGGTGTCACCCCGCCAACGACCCAAGATACTCAACTACCTAACAACCCCATCAATGAAAAGATCGCCGTGATCGAGGCATTGTCGCCTGATCAATCGCCGATCGCTACACCCCCCATGTCAGTTGACCCAACCGAACGGATATACGAACGAACGGAATTCCGAACGGAAATGCGTTCGGAAAACCGAACGGTCACACTCCCCTACAAACGCCGTACCAAACGCTACAGCTTTGAGTTCTATGAAGATCAGTTGATCGTGCTCAAACGTCTCAAATATGAAGCCGAGATGACGGGGGAGCGGGTGAATCTCTCAGATTTTGCCCGTGAAGCCCTTGACGAGTATTTAAAAGCGAAGGGTTTATTGTAAATACCGTTCGGAATTGCGTTCGGAAAAGCGAACGAACGGAATTGCGTTCGGAAAAGCGAACGCTAAATAGCCTGACTTGACAATCCTTTTCCCATATGTGCATTATGTATTTCGGCCCTTAAACAAGGCCGGAAGCCCCACCGTTGCGGGGAATGGGTAACGGCTCAACCGACACCGACAGACCCGACCTAGACAGTCAACTGTTGTCTTTTACATCATGTAGAGGACTAAGCACACTCAAAAGGTGTGTCTAAGACACCTCATGCGGATTACACCGCAATCACCGATTAATTCATTTTTTGAAAAGATCGGTGCTTGCACCGCGTAGGGAGCACTGGTAGGGGAGGGGAGTTGGGAGAGGGAAGAGGGGGAGGCTAGGGCGAAAGCCCATATTGATGGGAGGTCTCAGCATGGCAAAAAATCACCCTTTTTGCTCACTAGAATTACTCATGCACACATTCTATACTCGTTCACAAGGTTTCCTCATTTATTCCCACACAAAACATACGGTTTAAGGTACGGTATCCATAACCGTATCTAGGCTCAGGTGGTTGGCGTGTAACTTTTTTGGTTTCCCTCGGTGAGGCACAAGCGGTGAGGTGGTGAAATGGCGTGATAGAGCCGCCACATTCCCCTCACTCCCCACCTGTACCCCACACTCGTGAAGCCAACCCCCCGTCGGCCTTGATCTACTCCTAACGTCCTATCTCAAGCCCGACTACCCCCCTCACCGCCGCCCGTGCCACGAGAATTTATCGCCCCTATTTGTGATCTTTTATAGAGTAGTCAGTAGGTCTAGTGTGGCAAGCGCGGGCGGTGCCCTCGGTAAACCTCGGCGGACGCGGTGGACATGACCTGCGGCCAGTCCTCACGCTTGAGGGGGGTAGTCGGCCTACGGCACGACGGGGGGGTTACGCCGATTATCGGCGGTTGAGAAGCCTAGCGGCTTCACTTGTATGCGCCTTGCGGCGCGATAGGGGAGACACCCCACCACCACACGGCTTACGTACCCGCCACTGGTTGAACCGCCCCAGCAAAACCATTTGCTACTTGACGGGAATATTTAACGTTATATAATATTAAATAATGTTAACTAAATTACTTACTGATTGGAGGTGAATACCAAAAAGAAGCCAAAATAAACCGCTTCCTAAAACTATGCCAGACACCATTACCCTTCGCACGCCAACCCCGCAAGAAATTGAAGCCATCATGGAAAGTGCCTTTCAATATGCGCACGACATAGACCCTTATGACACCGAGCGCGACAGCGCCAGTGGTTGGGTCAAAGATTTAGTCATGACGGTGCATGAGCAAACGGGAAAACTCCCTGTGATTACCGCTTATCGTCCCGAAGACCCCACATTTCACCAGTTGTATCGCATGATGCCAAATGGCAAAGCGCAGGTCATCCATCAACACGAAAACATGCGAATGCCTGAATGTTATCTATAACCTTTTACGGCAGTGGGGAGTCAATCACCCTTCTCCCCACTGCTATCATTCCATTACTTTTTATCGGAGCGAACTTAATTTATACCAAAGAAGCGACACAAGGCCGCTTCAAGGTAGTTCCGCAAGAACTATGACGCAGTATACCACCCCCAACAATCCCACTGAGAAAGATGAGCAAGGCTATAACGGTTGGCACAATTATGAAACATGGTGTGTCAATTTGTGGCTCACCAACGATTACGCCGACTATACCTATATCCGTGATCTCATCAAAAAAGCCAACAACATCGTTGACGCTGCCGAGCAAATCCGTGAGATGGTCGAAGAAATGAACCCCATTGCCGAGCAAGCCACCCTCTACACGGATTTACTTAATGGCGCTCTCCGGGAAGTGGATTGGTTCGAAATCGCCCAACATTTCCTTGAGGATTAAAGGTCGGGTAGGGGACAGCCCTTAAAGTACCTGCCCTAGCAAGTAAAAATAAATTGATCCACATCCAAAAGCATTTATTAGCCTGATGGTATATAATACTGGTTAACGTTATTGAACTCACCACACTATGAAGCCAGCCACGACCATCACCGCCACTCAAATGCACCTCGAACGTGGCAACATCATCAAACGCTGTTTTAAGAAAAAAGAACATTTCATTGTGGAAAAGGATGGTGTGCCCTTCGTCGCCATCATCCCCATTGATGAATACCGTCAGGTGTGGCCGGAAGAACCCACCCCGGCGGAGACGTAAACACTCGTTGGATGGATATTTCAAACGAAAGGTATGTAGGCAGTGATTCAGACCAAACCCCTACGTGGGTGCGATTGGGCGTTGTTGGCGTTTATTGGATTGACCAGTTTTATTATGTTGAGTCTCATTGCCGAAGATGGTATTGAAGACTCTGGCGGTTTTGTCTTCTGGATTGTACTGGCGGTGGTGTGGTTTGTGTGGCGGCGGGGGTGGATTCAAGGCTGGCGTACCAACAAAGCCGTTGCTGAAGAGGAATTGCGTTTCCAAAGTGTACAAGCCAGTAAACGACAGGAGTCTAACCGGCCTTATGAACCATATATCCCCCCGTTGTATCGCATTCATGTGCCTAAAAAAGCCGAGTGGTCCGCCCAAGCCGCCGCTGGCCTAATCCGCAGTCTCAAAGAAAAAGCCAAAGAAGGCTTGGTGTTAGCCATTGAAGCCAGTGCGACGAGTGTAGATTGGTTGGTACGTTTGGACTTTACCGATCAACCTGACCCCTTGACCGAGCTAACCCACTTGGTACGCGGTCATTATCCGAGCGCGGAGGTAGAACAAGTGACAAGCCCACCCCCGCCCCTGCCCCTGTATCGGCGATACAGGCTCATGTCCCGTACCAGTACCTTGTATTTTGATCGGGCGGTGTCGGCCAGCACACTGGGCAAGGCCGATCCCTTAACCCATCTGGCGCAGGCCATGACCAGTTTACAGCCGGGGGAACGCTTGACGTATGAAATCATTGTGGGACGCGCCGAGAAACCCTCCCAAGAAGAGATTGAAGGCGCCTTAACCATTTCTGCTTTTGAAGCGGGCCACCGCTACACCCAGTCGGCAGGCTATCGGCAAGACTGGGGTGAGTTTCTGGTCAGTACCGGGGTGACGTGGATGCGTAACCAAAATCTCAAGGGGCAGCGGGTACTGGCTTTTAGCGAGGCGGAAACCAAACGTCACATGGAGAAATTGTCGCAAGTGATGTATACCGTCGCGGTTAGCCTGACATTGGATACACCCCAACAAGAACGCTTGAGTGTGTTAACCCCACTTGCCAGCGCGGTCATCGGGTTATACTCTGGTTCAGAGACCCAGATTGGTGAAGGGGTTGAAGAAAGTGGAACGCTGCTAAACACCGCATGGGATTGGCAGAACAAAACCGCCATTCAGCGCATCGTCAACTGGGCCGACGAGAGTGAACAGTACAAATATCGCGGGCAGCAAGCCGAGACGGAACTCAATCGCCACAGCTTTTTCTTAACTGCCGATGAACTGGCGACCTTATGGCACTTGCCCCACGAAGGCTTTGCTATACCCAAAATCCAGTGGGTGGATGATAGTGTCAAACCCTTGCCGGAAAAACTCAAGACGCTGCAAAAAGGCATTGTTTTGGGCAAAAACGAGGCCGATGCAGTCCGGCTCCCGGATGAAGAACGCACCCAACATGCGGTGATTATTGGCAAAACAGGTACAGGTAAATCCTCACTGCTCCACCAGATGATTCATCAAGACATTGCTAGTGGTAAAGGCGTGTGTGTGATTGACCCCCACGGCTTTTTGGTGCGGGACATCCTACAAACCAGCATCCCAGCATGGCGGGATAACGAGGTGGTCGTCTTTGATCTTGCCAACACCAACTATCCACCGCCACTCAATCCCTTGTATCGTCTAGGGTCAGTTTCGGAGGACATCGCGGCGGATATGCTGCGCGGCGTCTTGGAAAAAATCTACACCGAACTGGCCTTGACTGAGATGGCCGACACTTTGAGTATGGCCTTACAACTCATCATGGTGGAAGAACAACCCACCCCTTTAGATTTCATTCGTATCTTTGACGATGAACGCTACCGTGACCGCTTGTTGGTCAAGTTGGACGATTTCACCGCCACCCACTACTGGCAGGAGTTTACCCAAATGAGTGCCGGGGAACAGCGCAAGATGATCCGCCCCGTTTTGCGCCGGGTCAAGCCGTTTTATAGCAACAAAGCCTTGCGTCCGATTGCTTGCCATCCCCACCCCTTGGATTTATGGCAGTTGGTCAAAGACAACCGAGTGATTCTGGTCTCACTGGCAGGAGATGAGCGCAACATGAACCGCCAAGACCAATTGTTTTTAGGCGCGGCCCTCGTGTCGCAACTGCAAATGGCGGTGATGTCCCACGCCATCCAGCAACCCCCGTATCTCTTGTACATGGATGAGGCCCAGTATTTTGTGACCACTGCCTTGGATGAAATGCTCTCGGAAGCGCGTAAACAAGGCTTGGGTATTGTGCTTGCCAACCAGTACCTTGACCAATTAGCGGGTGACACGCTGCGAGCCGTTGAGGGGACGGTTTCAACGCTGATGGCCTTCGAGGTCGGGGATACCGATGCCAAGGCGTTTGCGCCCTATCTCAAACCCTCATTTGAGGCGCAAGAACTGGTGGGGTTAGGCAAATACCGCGCGGCGGTATCCCTGCGTTACCAAAACCACCGCCAACCCGCCTTTACCCTTGAAACCCTGCCGCCCCCACATCCTGAAAACCCAGCAGCAGGGGAGGCCCGCGAAGCCTATCTGCGGCAAAAATCGATTGAGAACTTCACGCCCATGCCTTATAGTCAGGTCTTAGATGAACTTCGCCGACGTTATGGCCCAGATCAACCCATTGCAGAAGAAACGCCCACCAGTGGAGGGGACGACGACAATGGCTTCGAACCCAAAGCCGCGCCGCCAGCGTAGCCGCCGGAGTGATAACCCTCGCGCCATGCGGGAAACCGAGCGTGATCGGGTGATTCTCCAACTGGTCTATGACTACCGGATTTTGAGTCAGCGCCAGTTGGAGCAGTTACTCGGTAAGTCCCGTTCCACCGTGCAGCAGTCGCTGGTGCGGCTGTATGACCATCGCTACTTGGAGCGCATCCCTGTACCGATTGTGGACATAGGCAGCAGTCCGTATCTGTACATCTTGGATAAACGCGGGATAGAAACATTGCAGCGACAGGGGATAGAGGACTTTACCGGAGTCCCGGACAAAGACGTCTCACTGATGTTTATGGAACATACCCTTGCCATCAACAAGTTCCGTATCGCCATGACCCAAGCCTGTCGTGTGGTGGGCTGGACGATTTCTATTTGGCGCACCGAGAATGAGATCAAGGCCGACTATGATAAAGTCACCATCAAAGGCAAGGCTAGCCGCCCCAAAGTCATCCCCATCGTGCCGGACAGCTATTTTGTCGTGGAAGCGCCCGATCGTGGGGTAGCCCACCTTTTTTTGGAACTGGATCGGGGCACGATGAAACTGGATTTGTTCAAGGCCAAAGTGGAGGGCTATGTGAACTACTACAAACAGGGCGGTTATGAAAAACGCTTTAAGGCCAAAGGTTTTCGCGTGGTGACTGTTGTGGATACCCCGACTGACGCACGAGCATTGAATCTTGCCACCCATACCGCGCAAGTGGAGGGGATTGGGCGACGGTTTTGGTTTGCCCATTTACCCGCGATTACCCCTGCCACCGCGCTGACCCAACCCATCTGGACGGTGGCAGGCGATGACACCCCTGCAAGTTTGTTTAAGTTTGAAGAATAACGAGCCATGAAAACGGGCTACCGCCGACAACTTAGGCAGTAGCCCATTTAGGCAGGTTCGTAAACTCGCCACGTAAGTTTGGGCAGGCAACCTAGTCGGTGGGAACGACTAAGGGGAGTTTGCATCGCAGCTATCCCACGTCCGCAACACACCATTCGCTTCATGCCGTTAAGCGAATACCAGAACCCTGTGCCAGTGACATCCTATCACAGAACTACACATCCACAGCGTAGGTTATTGACACGGAGCGTAAACTGGAGGAGTAGGGGTGAACAGGTCGTAGCTACCCCCCTTCAAGTCACTAAAAGCGACGATGCCGATGCTTATACCTTCGTCCACACACCGGACACTTGAGGGTGTCACATGGACAGTCAGGCGGGATTTGATCGAGGATTATCACCACCAACATCAAAATCCCTATTGCAAAGGCGGCGATCATCATAAGTACGATGATGCAAATCAAGGGTATCACCCCCTCTCGAGCTAATTAATAACTAGTCCGAGGGGCAGGCGACCTGTTCATCTTTAAGTGTACGGCGATTGCATGGCTACAGCAATCTTTTTTCGGTTGAAAATGGTTCGAAAAGCTTGGGAGAATCCCATAGGCAGGTGTGAAAACCAGATAGAAGGGCTAAATGGCCCAGCTTGAGTGGGGCGTGATCCTATGTTAAGATGCCCCCACGATGAACAAAACCACTGTTTCCATACCAGCCGAATTACTGCCTGATCTTGAAGCATGGGGCCAACTCACCGCCGAGGTGTTTGGCAAATTACGCGAGAAGGCCAATCTCGTGCCGCGTGGTGTACCGGAAGACCAGACATGGTTTTGGACAAAAGAATGGCAAGCTGGCGAACGTGAGGTAGACGAAGAGTTAGCACGCGGCGAGTACGAAGAATTTGACAGCGCGGAAGATTTAATCGCTGACTTGCACCGCCATGTGGACACTGAAACGCTCTAAATCCTTCCTCAAACAGTACCTCAAATTACCCCAACCTATCCGCAGGAAAGTTGACCGTCAACTCATCCAACTCATTCAAGATATGCACCCTCCGACCCTCCGTGCCAAGAAAATGGTCAATCAGACAGACATTTGGGAGGCGCGGATTGACCTGCACTACCGGATGACCTTCACCCTTGAGCACGAGGTCATTACCTTGCGAAGAGTGGGAACGCATGAAATCTATCGTAAGCCCTAAACCTATGTCTTCCATTGAACAAGCCACCCAGCCATCTGACGAACTTAAACACCACCACCTATTCCGACTGCAAACCCTTGCCCAAGAACAAGCCTTTTGGCTAGGTGTTGAAGGCGTTGTGGTTACGGATTATGCCGCCAGCATAGGGCAGCGAGTGATCGAGGCACTGAATTCCGGACTGACCCCCGCTGAAATTCTGGCGGCTTTAAATGAAGGGGAGCAGCGCGGCTTACCAATATCTACCCGTGAGCCACCCTCTGCCGACGACCCTTTAACACCCGACTACTGGCAGGCAATTCAGGCTGAAGCGGAGGCGTTTTGGGAGAGTCGTTCCGGTTTTGACAGCAATGAACATTTTACTGATTGATTTTCGTTTGTATAGTAATATACTATACACATATGAAGTTTGAGGAAATCTTGGAAGTCTATCGTGGTTTCGAGTGGGATCAAGGTAACAGCGAAAAAAATTGGGTCAAACACAAAGTCACACAAACAGAGGCTGAGGAAGTGTTCTTGAATGAACCCTTAATGGGGGATGAAGATGTCAAACACTCGACCATGGAGCGTCGCTACCTCTGCTTAGGGCAGACCAATCAAGGCCGCTGTTTATTTATCAGTTTTACTTTACGAAAGAACAAGATACGGGTAATTTCAGCCCGTGACCAAGACAAACAAGAAAGGAGTCTCTATGCCAAACCTGAAACCCATCCCTAAATTTAAATCCGAAGATGAGGAGCGCGATTTTTGGGCCACCCATTCCTCGGTAGATTACGTTAATTGGAGCAAGGCCAAACGAGTCGTTTTCCCTAATCTGAAACCCAGCAATAAAACGATCACTTTGCGGTTGCCCGAAAGTCTCCTCAATACCATTAAGCAGGAAGCGAATAAGCGTGATCTACCTTATCAATCCTATTTGAAGTCTCGATTGTTTGACTTATTCCAAAAAAACTCGATTTCACGCTAGGTGAGCGAAAATTCAAATATCAGCCCTATAGGGAGGATTTTGGCGTTAGAGAAAGGGTCGTTTAGACGCCTGAACCATTTGCACGAGGAACAATTCGGCGTCCAATGAAATCCTCTCCAGAAGTCTTCAGTGGACAACATCTCGGTAGATACGAACAGACTTGGCGAATATTTGGTTCTCTAGGCCGACCCAGTAAGGGTATGTGTTGCAAGTGGTAAAATCCCCAAGTTATGAGAAAACGCTTGAAAATACCTAAATTCAAAAACGAGGACGAGGAGCGTGATTTTTGGGCCACCCACGATGTTACAGACTATTTTGATTTGAAAAGGCTCCCGTTAATCCACCCATGCCAAAATTAAAGCCTACCCATTTTGACAACCATGATGTTGTAGAGATGCTGGGTGAATTTAAGCCAGCAAAAGTGAAGTTTGCCAAAAAGCTATCCTGATTTAGTTTGATAGACCCCGTTCCTTCTATATGCTTGAAATGTCTCTCTTGACCCCTGATAGCAGGGTATGATTTTTCGGGTGACAACGACCCGGCGAATATTTGTGTTAACAATCAGCACCGACCCTTTCCCCGCGACTGGGAAGCAACAATCCACCGTTTTAGAAGTCATCCAATTGTGCCAGTGTATTTTTTATAACCAACTCTTTCCTTGCTTGTTCATCAACCACAACAAGCGGTGCTTCGATATTTTCTGGTAGCTGCCCTGACGAGAACCATACCCCTTGATCAAGCCGAGGGGAGGTCATCACCGTTTGAAATTGATGTACAAGTGTCTCTAGTCGCCCTATATGTTCAGTTTGGGTAGCTAACTCCTCACTCACCCACGGGAATAAAGACAGCAGCACACTGGTATCATGAGAGCGCAGCGACAGGAGTAAAGTGAAAGCCTGCCGGAGTGATTTCATGAACTGGCGTTTTTCTTTCAACTCATCAATGGCCTCCGCCAACTCACGATCATCAGGTTTATGGGTATCCAACCAGAAATTAAATCGTCGCCTGTGTCGTTCAATTGCCATAATCATTTGGTGTCACAAAGTGCCGGACATAAATATTGGCACTTTGTGATTTTAAATCGTATCAGAATTTTAGCAGGGGCGGTGGATTACCTTGACCGTCTTGATTTAAGTTCCCTCGGTTGAGATTTCTTGGGGCGTCGTCTGGCTTTGTATGACTCTATCCCATCCGTTTTTATTCCGAACTTCTGTCCAATGTACAGTTGTTAGCGAAAACTCCTTAACATGATTTGATAAGAATATTTGAGTCATGTCACTACTTGATTAAGTAAAATGACGACTGACCTCTTTTTTGATGACATTTGTCTGTCATCTATCTTACAAAACCCTGACATAAAGCTTGAAAATGGCGTTATTTCAATATAATGCCTTCAAAACCTAATTTTGTGAAAAATTCCCAGTAAGCAGTTTATTAACTTGTGCATCCATTCACAAACTGAATTTCCCTGCTACAATCCCCCAATCGTTGTTGGCTCCCTATAGTTCATCACCACTTCACCGCCGTCAACTGAATCAATTTAGAGCGATCTCAATTTCCTCAAGTGAGGGAGTGATTTTACCGTGCAGAAATCTTTAGTGATTAAATACAACCTGTTTGCAGCTTTATCCTTACTCATTGCAACTATCGTTTTTATTCCAAGCCAATTTCCAGCCCAATCGCAGGGTTCCTTTACACCCACCCCGACGATACCGCCGTCACCAGTAACAATTGAGTCAGATTCAGAGTATGTGTATCAAGAAGGGCAATGGACTAGTCAAACCACGACCTCGGTTAGTGGTGGCAGTTATCTTTACAACAGTGGAAGCACTGATGACGTTCTGACCCTTAAATTTGAAGGCGCATCGGTCACGATTATCTATGTCGAAGGGCCATCCTTAGGAACGTTTGCTATCGAGATTGACAATACGGTAGTGCGGACGGTCATTACCACTAATTCAACGACCAACTTCAATATGCAAGCTATTGTGGATTACCTAGCTTCCGGGCAACATACTCTGAAGGTGTATCCTACCGAGGGAACAATTGCTATTGACGCCTTTTATGGTATTCCTTCATTCCCGCAGTTAGTTTTACCCAGCCCATCCCCGACAGGCGAAGGCGGAGCATCAGGTGTCGCCGATGGCCCAGAAGGGAGCGTTTGGGATGATTGGGTTGATGGCGATTTTGTCTTTGACGATGTATATACGCCTTCTTCTGGATGCCCGGCTCCCGATGATTTGACCACTCGCAATATATTGCTATCGGGTGGCCTTTATGCCGAAGTGAATTCGGTCAATGAACTTGAACAAGCCATTGTGGAGGCTAATGCGAATCAAACCACGTCGCCATTCTTGATTTGTATCACCACGAGTGCATATATCACTTTAAACAACCCATTGATAATCAATAAATCTGTCAATATCTACGGGCAAAATGGTCGGGCCTATCTTTGGGCGGCATCCATCTTTGATGCTACTCCTATCTTTACTATTAATTCTGGCGCGATTGTGGAAATGAGTCATCTGTATATCAGAGGGGCCATCCGCCCACAAGGGAGTCTTATAGCTGATTTTGGTGGTGCTATCTCAAATAAAGGCAAACTCAGTATCTTTGATAGTCACTTCTACGGCAACGCCGCTTTCCTCTCAGGTGGTGCGATTGTAAATACGGGTTCATTATATGCAGCCCGCACCACCTTCGAAAGCAACCAGGCAATACGTAGCGTTCACAATTTAGGGAGCAGCGGTGGGGCTATTTACAATGATGACGGTGGCATATTTATCGCCCATTGTGACAGATTTGAAGCGAACACTGCCTATACTGCGGGTGGGGCCATTCTAAATGGTTATGATGATCAGACCAGCATTATTCACCTTTGGCGGAGTGACTTCTATCAAAATGGCGTTACGGAACTTGATCGTACCTATGAAGGTAAATTTGGAGATATACTCAATGGTCAACTAAATTGGCCCTATGGGTTAGGAGGCCCTTTCGCACTTGGTAGTAATGCCCATTTAAGCCGGATAGAACACGCCACTACTCAGGAAAATCACCTACAAATTTTTGATCCTATACCATCTAATCAAAATCCCCTTCTCGATTCCCGTTGTGCACCGCAAAGTCCGCCACGCCAAACTCAACAAGACACGGTTGCTTATTGTATTGTGAGGGTTGATATCGAGATGATCAATCTCTATGAAAGCCCTGTCCCAGCTAGAACTGAAAGAATCCGTTTTTCTGATCAAGAAGAACCTATTGTCCCTTATGAAACAGTAGCCCGACAACTTGATCGTAACATTAACGCAAATATTCAATTGCGGATAGAACTTCGCTATTCGGATGATACTGATTGGGATCAGGACGATATTTACAATACAGCGTCAATAGTGTTAGTGACGCAAATTAACACTTCTCCGTCAAATGCAACACAATTTGTAGCTTCAGAGTGGGTAAATTTGCCTACCGAAGCATATTGGATGAACACATATGGAACGGATAGCATTGTAGAACCTGTTACGGATGGCAAAGATTGTAGTAAATTGGGCACAGTAAATCGCCAAAATCTTCCTTTTATCTCTGGACAGGAGGAACTAAGTGATCGCCACCGAACTATTGAAGAACTTCGCCAATATAGAGTTGAAATCGCTGAGGAAGGAAGACAGTGGAGAGATGAAGAGCTTTCTAATCTTCTAGAAGCCGTTTCACTCGTAGGAACTGCTTTTGATAATGCTAGTACCCAAATAGAAGACGATCCCTACAGAGCATTTTATACGATTATGAATCGGGACAGGTTAACTATACCCAATGCCTCATATGTCCTTTTGATTCGCCGACCATCTGGTACAGATCCAGTCGATAACGGCCGTACCACAACATATGATGGGATTTGTTTTACAAGGCATGGAAACGATAATCCCTCTTTCGCCAAGCCCAGAAACATAACTTGCTATGGAGACATAATTGATGGTGTTTATTGGAAGACTATGGGGCTTGTGCAGCCAGAAGCAATAGTTCATGAATTGGGCCATCTATTCGATAATCGTGTTACTGCCATAACAAATTCTATTTCTGCTGCCATGGGGAAAGATGCAGGTGATGGCTCTATCCCACCATACCTAGATTGCAATGGGCAATTTCTGTTTGGTTGGACAACTGATAGCAATAACCTATCAACTGATAAGCGTGGTTGGGATCGTGGATGGGCTGGATGGGGAAGCAGGGGTTACGATGCAAGTATTACCCTAGCAGGAGGATATGTTATTTCTCGTTTCCAATTGGCAGGAGTTCTCAATCCCAATTATCAACACTATTTCGGCGTAGACCAAACAACTCGCACATTTGAGGTGGGAGAGGCAGCAGCTGATATGTTTTTGAACTGGGTCTATCGTCGCCAAAATGTAATTGGGAATATAACTGATCCATGCTCTGGCCCAAGTGGCAACGGTTGGGATGGTTTCTTGAATACAGACTGGGACCCTTTCACGAATCCAACTTGCCAAACTGGGTGCTTACAAAACCAAGCACCCATGGGATTTTCAGGTAATATGCGATTTGATTGGATGGATCGTCAGATTACAAATGTTGCCTTTCACATTAATTGGTCGGAAGAATAAGGGGATTTCTGGGGTGAAAATCAAACAACTCTTTATGGTAGCAGTGGTGACTGTTTTTGCAGTTGCCACGTATTTTGATAGCCAAAGGATTCCAGGTTTAGTTGTTAATGCACAAGGTCAAGTCAATGGGATTACCTCAGTAGATTGGAGTCCCGATGGAAGTCAGTATGCAGCAGCCTATTTTGATACTACTGTTAAAATCTATGATAGTGGCTCAAACGCGCTTGTCCATACATTAGGAGGCCATCCAAGTGTAGTTGTAACCTTAGACTGGAATCCAAATCCCAGTATTCCACTATTGGCAAGTAGTTCAGAAAACTTGATATTCATTTGGAATGTTGAAACAGGTGTTCTTGTAGAAACTCTTGAAGGTCATGATGATGATATATCGTCAATAGCTTGGAGTCCTGATGGAAGTAAATTAGCAACAGGCTCGATAAAAGAACGTTATAACCTCAGAATTTGGAACGCTTCTGATTGGCAAAGCCGAGCTTATATTGTGCCAAGCCTTTATGCGATAACATGGCGACCAGACGGAGAGAGACTTGCAATTGCTTCTATCGGTACATTTGTCGACATTTGGGACTTTAGTACAATTGAAACTCCAGAAACATTTACTCATGTTGAAAAAATTGAAAATCACACTACAAGTGTTTTGTCGGCGAGCTGGAGTCCTAATGGTCAATTTCTAGCTTCAGGCAGTATGGATGGTTCAATCAATATTCGTAATATTAATACTGGTGCCAATTTCCCAATAGAGCATAATTCACTTCAAAGTCACGATTGGGTATGGAGTGTTCGCTGGTCTCCTGATAACAAGAGAGTAGCTTCGGTAGGA
Source organism: Anaerolineae bacterium (assembly GCA_041753455.1). Taxonomy (GTDB): domain Bacteria; phylum Chloroflexota; class Anaerolineae; order Aggregatilineales; family J027; genus CFX10. Next base: position 157,799 of record JBGSUK010000011.1, read on the forward strand.
ACAGATGGTTTCGTTAGAGTATGGGATGCTCGAACAGGATATTTACTCCAAACAATCTCAGCTAATGGTAATGTGCTTTTCACTGTAGCTTGGAGTCCCGACGGAAACAAACTTGTTTATGGCGGAGAGAGAAACACTTTAGTAATCGTTTCTATACCTCCTCTGTTTCCTCATGATTTGTTGATTCAACAAATGTCATCTAGCTCAGTACAGTTGAACTGGGCAGATGATTCAAATGAAACTCAATTTCGTGTTGAACGCTCCACAACTGGCATGAGTGATTGGTTAGAAATCAGCACCTCCGTTGCGGACGCCACCACCTATACGGATTCAACGGTGAACCCGTCTACTACATATTACTACCGTGTGCGGGCGTATCGCAGCAGCGATGACCAGTATTCCGAATACTCCAATGTAGCAAGCATACTCACCGCCTCTGCTGCCCCATCAGATTTAGGGGTTGTTGCTGGCCCGTCAGGCAGAACCTACCTTAGTTGGCAAGATAATTCGAGCGATGAGACCTTTTTCAATGTTGAGCGTTCGCCAGATGGTACGACATGGGAAGAAATTGGCGCAGTGCAAACGGATGTTGTATCACTTGAGGATGCTGGCTTAGAGCCTTCGACCATATATTGGTATCGGGTACGTGCCCATCGTGACGGTGACAATCAATACTCGGATTACACTCAATCGGTGAGTGTTCTGACTGCTCCGGCTGATCCGTCGCAAATTGCAGCGACCCTTTCAGCACCCAACCAAATCCAAATAAACTGGATAGACAATTCAACGGATGAGACTGAGTTTCGCGTTGAACGTTCAACGACTGGTACAAATAATTGGTCAGAAATCGGCACTGCCACAGCGACCACCTATACGGACTCAACGGCAAACCCATCTACAACCTACTATTATCGTGTGCAAGCCTATCGGAGTAGCGATAACGTCTTTTCTGATTATTCGGCAGCATCTTCAGGAATACTCTCTTCGCCTGCCACGTCTGCTGGTTTTGCGGGTGTACCCCTGCCGATTAACAAGGCCAAATTGACATGGACAGATAGCTCAACCGATGAGACTAATTTCCGTCTTGAGCGTTCCGATAACGGGACAAGCGGGTGGTCAGAAATCGCCACCATTCCCGCTAATCAAACGACCTATACCGAAACCCGCACCAACTGCATCCAAACCTCCTATTATCGCATTCGCGCTTATCGCAGCAGCGATAATCAATACTCAGCCTACTCACCTGTAGTCAGTGTCACTACCGACGGTTGTGGGCCAGACCGCCTTGCACTCTTTAATACGATCCACACTCATAATCGCCGCTTCACTGACTTCCCCGGCACATCCTATACTGACTATTGGCTCAACTCCCCTGTGGCCGCTGGGCGATGGGTCATGGGCGATTGGAACGGCGACGGCGTGGATACCCCGGCGGTCTTCAACCAAGACGCCAATAGCTTTGCTTTTACTAATGATACGGGCGCAACTGGCACATGGGTCTCGATGACGCTCACATTAGATGGAGTGCCTGTCGCTGGACGCTTTAACGCCAATCACACCAATGATTGTTTAGGAGTCGTAGACGATATTCCTTTTGGGTCGGATACCGCCTTTGCGCTGTGGTTTGTCTGCGACTACACCAATCTCACCCCCAATATTGCTGAATTAGGATATCAGTGGCTCGGCACACCGCTGGCAAATTCGGCAGGGTATAGCAGTTACGGTATCCACCAATTTGTGACAGGCGATTTCAATACCGATGGGGTAGACACGGTAGCAGTGCGGCGTGGCACCATCATTGTCTATGGCAATACCCCGCCCACCTCCCAAATTGCCGCGATTGACTTGGCCCAATACTTCGGGAATCCCTACAACGGACAATATAGTGGTTTATATGGCATTCTCGTCGCGGGTGACTGGAATTATGATGGGGTAGACACGTTTGGCTACTTCTATGAGGATGGCAATTTCTACTGGCGCAATCACCTTGACTGGAATCAGCCAACCTCAGGGTCAGCGCTGATCCCACATCTCTATGGCATTTATGTTTTGCCAACGACATGGCGAAATTAAGCCAAAAGCATTTTGTTCTCTCCCTGAAATTATCAGGGAGAGAATCTTCCCCACTTTCCTCAATTTGGTGCAATCGCCCAAAACCCTCATGAAAACCATCGGCAATATTCGCGTCAGCACCGACGAGCAAGACCTCAGCAAACAAAAGCACCTGCTTTTGGAATATGCCCAGCAGCATAAGTGCGTGATTGATGAATTATCGAAGTAGAAGGCAGTAATATGCCCTTGTCGCTCAACATCGTGACGACGTTGAGCGACAAGGGCATCAAGATCATCTTTGTGCGCCAACCCGAACTATCTACCAATGGAATGCACGATAAACTTCTCTTGGCAATCATCAGCTATATTGCTGAAACTGAGCGTGAATTCATATCGCTGCGAACCAAGCAAGGGCTTGCCGCTGCTTGAGCCAATGGGCAGCAACTTGGTAGACCAAAGGGGAGCCGAAACAAGTCGGTAGATTGTTGGTGGAATAGAGAACAGCTACCGTTTTGATAGCTGTTTCTGCCCAATTTGTCTTTAGAAGAATATCAGCACAAGGCTAACGGGCTTGCCATGTGGTTGCACTGATGCTCGTCGTACCGACTATGTTAGTATTTAGTTGCTGGTCAAGGGGATAGAGACCTGTATTCCAGTCCAAATCATTGCGTCCACGCAGTCGCCCTAAAGCTGTATAGTACAACCCAAAGCTGTCAGTGCCATCACTGTCCCAATCGCCGACCACAAAGAGACTCGTCCCGCTGTGGGGTGCGCCGATGTATTGGGCATAGGGGAAGGCGGCACTTTGCGTGGTGGGTGGGGTGTTCGTCCAAGTAATAAAGTTCCCCCGTCGGCACGCGATGGTATCTACTGCATCAACTGTCGGGTCAAAGTTGCCTGCTGCGAATTCCCAAGGCCCACTATGCCCTTGATTGTCAGGTAGAAGAACGGAGAGCCATTGGAAGGTTTTAGGTGGATTGAGTTGGGTAAAATTGCAAGTGAAGTAAAGCGCGAAAGCGATTCCATAAGGAGGGAAATCTCCGCCATCAGTTATGCCAATGCAGTCGTGATTGATAGCCGAGTTAAATCGTCCAGCAACCGGGTGACTGTAGGTATTGTTTAAACCGAACCACGTTCCGTCCCAAGTGCTGGACGGCCCAAGCACATTGGTATAATAAAACACCCCGTTTGTCCCATAGACCCCCGGCGTCTCAACGCCATCTCCATCCCAATCACCCATGACCCATTGACCCCCTGTAGCACCCGTTGGTACTCCGGTGGCGTATGTATTATATGCACTAGCTGGAGGATTATTGTCCAGTGTATTCAACAGATTGGCTTGGTTTGTATCTGTGCGGAAGAGAGCAAGGGCATCAGAGCCAATCGCAAAAACATATAGATAATCCCGCCCCCCGGGATCGCTATTATATACAGCGACTTTCCGTGCATCGGGTGAAATCCAAATCCCGCCATCTGCCCAACTTGGATTTATCCCTACGTCTAAGGTAGTGGTTGTATTGGAATTCAGATCATGCCTTTTAAGGCCGCCTTGATCAACAAACAAAAGAATTTGTTCATTGCTAGGGTTGAAAGCAGCCTCAACCACCCGTGTTGTCGTTGGGATGATTTTGCTCGCAGCTATATTGTTTACATCCCATAGAAACAAACGGCTGGTAAAATCGGGTCTTAAATCCTCTAACAAGACCTGACTGCCGTTATTTGATATATCAAAAATCATCTGAGGATAAATTGTGTCTCCACCAAATGCTAGTCCCTCAACTATCGATTGTACTATTAGGGTGCTTAGATTTGGCGTAAAATTACTTACGTAAAATGGTTGGCGTTTTCCAGCATAACCTTCCCCTACTATAGAAAACACAAGACTATTACCACTCCACGAAATAACATAATTCGTGTCGAAGACTGACGCGTTGTTTACCTGAATTTCTTGAATAATTCTGTGTTGGTTAGTTTGAAGGTCAGCAAGACCTATAGGGAACAGTGCGGGATTGGTCCAACCTGCAGGTTCAGCCACATAAACCAGATACCGACCATTGGGTGATGGAAAGATAAACGAATCGAACGCAATCTCAAAACTCTGTCGTTGACCACTGGTCAAGGCGGGTTGCAAAGGCCAACTATTACTACGGGTAACTTGTTTGGTATCAGAAATAAACTGATACCAAGTGTTGCGCTCCGATGTTTGGACACCTATTAGTTCGTTGAAGGGTTCTTGAAACACTAAACTACCACTATCATTTGACCATTTTATATTGAGAATACCGGATCCTACATATATAGGTTGTTCTGGGCCTTGTGCAAATAACAAGGATGACGTTCCTAAAAGGAACAATATAGTGAATAAGGCCACGCCAGCGTCCAGAATTTTTGACCGTTTATCCATTGCATTTCTCCTTCTCAATTAATGGGAGTATCAGGTGGCAAGTCCAGCGGTGATGGCTGTGATGTGTCGCCTTCAATATGAAAACCTCTATACCCATCCTCTGAAGTCAGGACTACTTCCACATTTGGCATTCTTGTCTGATATTGAATAGTATCCGTACATCCTGTAACGCTAAGAGCTATATTTCCTTCTCCTTGGTTGGGGCCGGGTACAAGATTAGCAGTTGCGATGGCTTGAGCTATTGCAGTGAGTTGGCTATTCCCACTGTTGTATCCGAGTAGTTGAAGAAAATCATATACATAGGGTGGGTCTTGCTGAGGTCGCGTGCTACCGATTTTATCTTTTGTGTTTCTTGGAAGGATGCCTGTAGGGATATCTGTTAGTTGAGGTGGGTTTGTGCCGTCCAAGAAATCTGGTATTGGATTGTTTCCCCAGCTATGAACTTCCAAGTGTAGATGCCGTTCGTTAAAATCCCCCAAATCCCCGATTCGCTGACCACTCCGAACCAGTGACCCTACCCAGATATTGGCATCCACTTCCCGTAGGTGTCCATATAAAACATATAGATGCCCATATCTTACAATTACCGAATAGCCATCGCCATCATAATTCTGACTTGCACCCCAAAAGGCATGTGAGTATGTTTCATCTTTACTGCGATAACGTTGAACACCATTATCCATAAAGGTTTCGTAATTTGATTTTCCCATTCCTACAACGATTCCATTACCAAGTGAAAGAACTGAGACGAGAGGGTCTGATTGACCCGGAGCGTCGTTCTCTTGAACAAACAAGTCAACGGCATGATGGGTGTTTTGGGGTAAATCAATCTCACCTGTCTCGCGTGCAATACCCAATGCGTGGATTTCACGCCGCACTCCTGTTCGACACAACTCTATGGTATCCAGAGGCCAATTAGAAAATGCAAATGTATTCCATGGGATGTTTGGAATGGTGTATTTAGTGGAAGCGGGCAAATCTATCATATGGTCACTGCATTTAGTCCCAATCTCTGAGATATTGTCCCAAGTGCCGTTTGACTGAATCCAAACCCCACCTCGACTGGAAATATCAGTATTAGAAATCGGGTCACCATTGTTCTCGGTAACTCCCGTAACGTGATACCAGATGACCCCTAGATGATCAGTGAACTGTTCATCTACTTGAAATCGAACCGGGGTGGAAAATGATAGATTGACATCCCTGAGATTGTAGCTGATAGGGGCACGCAGCGAATCAATGGACTCCCCATTTGCATAGGGGCTTTGAAACACACACGATGTCGGTTGCCACCACCGAGGTGAATGGCCCGTTCCGAAAGCCTTCACGTAGCCTGATGAAATAGTCACAGTGGCGACGACGTATCCTTGGGAGGTCGCACTAATAAAATAGCGTGTAAAGGCAATCCGTGTCCCATCTGGCGACCATTCGGGTTCTGAATCAACCTCAGTGTAATCGGGTCGGTTTTGTGGAAAGGTAACCTGTTGAGGTTGAGGAGGATTCCCCACAATATTACAAGCTGATCCCGATGGGCAGTTAATCGACATTCTCCAGATAGCTCCCTGCCCAGCCGCTGTTAGTTCATTGTTGCGTGACCAATCCGGGTGATGAGCATAGTTTTCCGTCCCCGCAATGGCTTGACGTTGTTGAGTCTGAAAATCGAAAGTATAGAGTTGCCACTGGCTCCCTACTTGGTGTGTGTATACAAGTCGTTGACCATCTGGCGACCATGCTGGGTCGACATCGTTAGTGTTGCTATCGCCGTCGGTGATTAAAGGTGTGGAGATACAGCCATTACTTGAGGTACATTGCGTCAAATCCATCAAATAAATCCCAATAGATGTAGGGCTACCATCTTCACCAACGGCATAGGCAATCTTTTTACCGTCAGGCGACCATGCCAACTTACCATATAGAATAGTTGACTCGTTATAGACTATTCCACCATACCCGCTTTCTGCCGTACTTGGTATCCATTGGCCTGTTTGATCTTGTTGATATGTCCCCAAGCCAATAGGAGAGGGCCAGGGTCCTGAACTCCCGGCTTGGATAATATGTCGACCATCAGGTGACCATTCTGGCTGAAAATTATTTCCGTCGGTAGTCAAAGGAATGGGCGCGGGATTAGGCACATGTTGGGCGGAGACCAAACACATATTGTTTGAGACACTGTTATATGTGCAGGTGTAAACTAACGTTCCAATAGGATTGGTCGTTGGCGATCGAGGCTGATTACCTATAAGGTGTGCAGTCTCAACTACATCAACTATTGAACTCAATCGTGCAACGAAGGCATCTACGGCGACGACGCCACCCGCCTGTGCATAGACACGCAGGGTATGGGTTTCGTCAGTCAGATAATTGAGGGAGGTGGTTTGGTGATAGGCAGTTTGGTCGGCGGTGGTGATGACGGTGCGTAAAACCGTGCCATCGACTTCGAGTGCCAGCGTCCCCAAATTTGGCCCTGCAACATATAAAACTTCAACGGTTGTCCCGGAAAAGGGCAGTATCAAAACGTCTTGTTCGTTGCCGCCACCATAGAGGTAGCTGCCACCGCTTGCCGAAGCGACAGATTGGCTTTGCCAACTCCCTTCTCTAACAACCATTGGGGTATCTGACTCAATTACTTGGGTGCTTGAGTTTGTAGTAGGCGTTGGGGTAAATGGATTTTGAGAAGAGGCTCGGAAGCCAGTCGGAGTAATGATTATGATGCTTATGAGGACGAAGGTGCAAAGCCAACAAAGGCATTTGATCGTTGGGGATTTCCGCATGTTTGTACTTTATCCCTTTTGAAAAAAACAACTAGTAAACTAGAAGGTAATTTCGAGTTTAAAAAACTTTTGATGTATTTCGGCAGTGAAAAGTCCCTACGAGGTAAGATTGTACCTAGTTTCACAAAATGTACCCGACGCTTTTTAGACTTACAACTAACATTTAGCTTACAAAAACATGACATTTTACTATCCTCCAATCATTCGATAATTTAGATTGCATTAATGCGCTTTTATGGTTCGTTTGATTGTGCTAAAAATAGCAGTACAATCGATTGATTATCACCGAACAAAATGGGCTAAAGTAGCACCCAAACCACCATTTTGCTGCAATTACCCAAACCCTCATGAAAACCATCGGCTATATTCGCGTCAGTACCGACGAGCAAGACCTTAGCAAACAAAAACACCTGCTTTTGGAATATGCCCAACAGCACAAATTCGTGATTGATGAATTCATTGAAGTAGAAGTGTCGTCACGCAAAGATCAGCGAGAGCGACGGATCACTGAGCTTCTATCAAAACTCAACAACGAAGACCATCTTATTGTGGCGGAACTATCCCGGTTAGGCCGGAATATGCTGGAAACACTCAATATCGTGACCACATTAAGCGACAAAGGCATCCAGATCATCTTTGTGCGTCAACCGGAACTCTCAACCAGTGGGATGCACGGCAAACTGCTACTCGCCATCTACAGCTATATCGCTGAAACCGAGCGTGAATTTATTTCCATCAGAACCAAGCAAGGTCTTGCAGCTGCTAAAGCGAATGGACAACAACTTGGTAGACCAAAGGGGAGCAGAAACAAAAAAGGGCTTATTCTTGAACCGTTCAAAGATCAAATACAGGCATATCTACAACTCAAACTCTCAATCCGTGCGATCCAAAAACTTATCAATCCGCAGCTTCCAAAACCCCTCACGTACAATACGTACAAATATTTTGTACGGCAGTTTGCTAGAACCATATAATAATCAAAAATTCTATAAAATATTGATAACAATTTGAGCCTCTGCTGCTTACATAACAAGCGATAGTCTCAAAGAGAATGAAGAAAAGAAAATCGGCTATTCAGAGTTTCCTTCAAGTGTGCCATACCTTTTGAAAACAAAACCTAAATTCTCTACCATGTCTTCTTTAATATAGTATTTCTCTTCTTCAGAAGTAGATGGAGAGACAATTTCCTCATTTAGAAGAAATTCTAGAAATATTTGGAAAAGCGCAATATCCATAGAGGCATAATCCTCTAGGTATTGTTTTGAAAACTCCTTGGGACTCGGCTTAAATAGCCTTAAGTTAAGCAATCCGTCCCTAATTTTTTTGGCCTGTGCAATAGTTAAATCATCGGGCAGGGTAGTCAAAACCAAGATGTCAAAATCATTCGGTTGTATATTGTCGGTGACTAACGATGCTAATTTTTCCTGCGTCATATTATCTGTGATTATATAGATAGTAGTATCATGGGTCAAATTGCGAATTATCGTTTGCCGCCACTCAATTACAGTCACTTGATTGCCGTCACTGCTCTACAGTGATTTAAGCAAATTGACTCCAGTGCAGTGATGATATATAATGAAAATTAAAGTTTGCCTCACAGGAAAGTTGGGGATATCAAAATGTTTATGCTTGATGCCATCGAAAATAGTTGGAGTGATACCAGTAAAAGAACTGTCATCTATTTTAGTTTCCTCTTAGCACGAGAAGGTCTGCGAAAAAAGGATAAAACTCGCAACTTTAGAGCTAGATTGAAAGAGTTGGTTAGTGTAGAAAGCGGTGATTTTGATGAAATCATTCAAGAGTTTGTTTTTTTTGGGATCATGAAGTCCGAGGAGACTTGTGAACTTACTGAAGATGCCCTTGTTGCAATTGAAAGTATTATTCAAAAGTCAATGGGCGATACCGAACCAGTCCCTTTTGATGGACTGCAAATATGTCAATCAAAGCCAGCCAAACGTTACGACCTTTGGGTTAAAGATGGAATAAGTTACCTTGAAGACTTATTCGGCGAAATTGATGACATTAGAAAAGACCACAATACAGGTCGATTCCCAATAATTGAAGTAGGAAGGCAGCGTGGCTCCATTGTTCTCTTACAGACAGATATGTATAACCCTTTTATTGTGATGTACTTCATCAATACGCCTCGCATGAAACAGATGTCCGAACTTGAACCTCTGCTTTCAGCAACCCAAGAAATGATTTTCCAAAGAATACGCTTATTCGAGGAACAGGAATTACAACCCACTGTAAACAGCCTCAAGGCAATCAATATAGTTGCCGCGCCTACCTATAGCACCTCTACAGCACACGAGGCTGGGGCGGCAAAGATACCCACTAAATTATTAGGGCCTATAAACTTGGCGATTTTGGGCAAATATTTCCTTAAAGATCGTCCATGCTGCCGCAACGAGCAATACAAAGCTCTGTTAACATACCTTGATCCTGTTAAAGGTGGAATGCGCGGGGGGATTGTCTCTGCTACCGCAATTATCCGTCATCTGGAAAAGAGCCTTAAAGTTCGTTATCAACAAAACGGGTGCTAATGGGTCGTTTGAGGAGTATAGATCAATGCCTAGAGCAATAACTTCATCTTGTGAAGATATTTTCAGCATTAGTGGTGAACACCCCCAAAAAACCTATTTGGACCGCGTTTCATTCTCGAATCAGTTGATAGATGCACTTAAAGCCAGTCAAATCGCTTTAGTATACGGATTATCAAAAATTGGAAAGACTCTTCTTGTAAAGTACGTATTGCATTACATAGATAGGCCGCGTATATGGATTTATGGTAATCAAATTGATAGCGAAGATGCTTTGTGGGAAATTCTCGCAGAGTTCTTAAGTCTAGCTGACTCGTATCACAAAAGCCGTAGAAAGGGGAAAATTGATATATTAAAAAAACTAACTAATGAAAAATACTGTTTAGTTATTGATGATTATCATTATATTCCGACCCCAAAAGTGCGTTTAGATACGCTTCATACCCTAAAAATCCTTAACGGCGAAAATATCTCTATAGTATTGGTAGGTGTTCAATCCCCTCAATTACGAGAAATCGGACAATTTCCTGACATGGCTGGACGCATACGGTCAATTGAACTTAGCGCGTGGTCCGAAGATGAGTTAATATTTATTGCTAATAATGGCTTTAGCAGTCGATCAACCGCTGTTATGCAGTTAACACGTTTGGCCCAAGAAAGTTTCGGATCTCCTTTTTTAATGCAGCTTTTATGCCAACTTTATTGCAGACAGCGTTTGGAAAAGCATTTAGATTCTGATACTGGTTACATAGAGCGCGTGGAAGTTGAGGATCTTGATATTATTTTCCCGCAAGCGGCTCAGTCATTTTCCTATGCTCAAGTTTATAGTCTACTTATTAGTCCAAAGGCATGTATTACCAACAAAGTATTTATTAGGCATGACGGAAAACGTGGCAATTTCAATCAAATGTTTTGGTACGCACTTGCAGGAATTTATCCAATTGGTTCGATGCCGTATTTGGTAGTTCATCTATCAACTTTTTGGCATCGTCTGTCCAAAATACTGGCCTCATCGGAGGAACTTGTCAGCGAAGAGACTCTCTTCAACGGTGTTGCTTTAATGGTCGAGCAATATCAGCAATACTATGAGGTAACCTATGAAACGTTTAGCCGTCATGATCCCATTATAGATTTACTTGGTAATGTATTTTATGTAAGAGACCCTTTTATTCTGTTTTACCTCCGTCATTCGCCCGATATTGAAAAGCAATTCATACCGAAAAATTAGGAGGTTGAATCAACATGAATATAGTAAGTAAAATGTGGAATCCAGAAAATTATATTGATGCGAGTACAATTTTTACACCTACAGACTTCCCATATAAGAATTATGTGGATCGCCCTGATACAAATGATCAAGAACCAACATACGCTGACGAAATCACAAAGAGGTTGACACAAGAACAAACCATAGTTCTTGAAGTTACTGGGGCATCAAAAACCGGGAAAACTATTCTTATTGAGGACTGTTTAGAAAGAGTTAAGAAATCTGGGAAAAACCGAACCGTATTGAAATTGGCAGGAGGTGACTTTAAGACAGAGGAAGAGTTCTGGCAGGTAATTGCCGAAAAACTCGATTTAGAAATTGCTACTACAGAAAAATCTGTTTCCGGCAAGCTCAGTGTTAAACTCGCGGAACTTCAAGTGACTTATGGGAAAACCGTACCGGTTTTAGTAATTAGAGAATTCGTTAAACAACAGATTCCCGATCAAACGATAATTTTTATCGACGATTTCCATTTTATAGATAGCTCTCTAAGAAGAGATGTAGTTCGTATCATAAAAACTTTGACAACACCTAAATTTAAAGTAAAAGGAATTAAAGTTATTCTCGTCTTCATTCGAACGAAAGAAATAGTGAATGCCAAAATTTTGGCTAATATACGTTCAACTCCGATCCGTGTACCTCTTTGGCAGCCTGAGGAACTCAGAAAAATCGCCTTAGAAGACATAGATAGAAGTAATAAAAATCAGGAGAGAAATCGGGACGCCAAGATTAGGATGGTGGGGTCGATAATTTTAGCTAGAGAAAGTTTTGGTCTTCCGGCAATCATGCAGGAACTATGCTTGAGATATTGTGAGAAGAAGTACCCACCTTATGGCAGAATTCCAGAAGGAGAAACGATCTTTGTCAGCGGTGACAACAACGATATCCTAGAGGAAATTTTTAGAAAAGTTGCTGATGGATTCTGGGGGGATGACAAGTTCTTATACAACGAACTTGTTGGTAATGTTTCAGACCGCCAAATAATTCAACAAAAAACTGGAGATCGTCGTTACGGCAGTCTGGAACAAATGATTTTGTATGCATTGACCGCAAAAATATTCCCTGACCCTCTTGAAGGAATGACTTTGTCAGAACATATCGAAATTGGATTAGATTCTTTGATGAGAAGATTAGAAAGAATTGCTCATGTAAGTCATGTTGGTAGTCACCAAATAAGAGAGTCTCTCAAAAATATGAGAGATAAGGCATTTAGTTTGTATCAAGAAAGAGTCGATGAAGGAGATGGTGTTATCGATCCTGTATTTGATTACGATGAAAATGAAGAGGTCGTAAAGATTTACTCCCCGCGTTTTCTTATGGCGCTACGCCACTCTCCGGAGCATCAGAAAAGATTTAAAAAAGCCAGATAATATAGTTAGTAAAACAACTCTTCAGTTTACAGAGGTAACTAGTCAGTGAAAAGTGAGGCTATGATACAATATGATCAAATAAAATAGAGACTAATCGCCCCCGGCAGGTGCTAGTAACACCATACCGAGGGCTGACCTAACCGCTGAGGTTGCAGCAATTAGGCTACGGGCAATACTACATTTGAGTATTGAAGCCGTCAATTGCGTTTACCCGCAGTTGGCGGCTTTTTTAGTTTTATGGGCTATTGCCCAGAAAGGAGTTTATGAGTGCAACGAACCGACCAATCTCTAAACAGCGTCGAGTGGTTTATTACCCGCCTACTGACAAAACAATCGAGGACTATGCTCGTGCGGTTTGTTTTGAACTAGCCAATTGCAAGGGCAAAGAATATCTCTCAACGGAGGTGTTTCAAGGTTTCTTGGGTTTTGTGAGGGTGGCCGTGGCAATTCAGGTCAAGCATTTAAATCGTCAATCTGAAGGAGTTCTAAAACCAATCATTGTCAAATAATCAACAAAGGAAGAAAATTTATGTCTCAGAAGAAAACTAACCCAACCTATGAACGGAATATAGCCCTTTGCTACATTCGCCAATCATATACCCGTGATGAGGACGATACCAACAGTCCAGAGCGCCAACGTTCCAATATTCAAGCTGCTTGCGAACGCAATAATTGGATACCGGAATGGTATGAAGATGTTGGCGGTCATAAATCAGGCCGTTCGGAGAAAAACCGCCCAGCGTGGTTAGCACTGAAGGCCAGATTAGGCGACCCTGATGTGGTTGGCCTAGTTGCCAATGACCTATCACGCCTGCACCGCAAGGGATGGCGCGTCGGTGATTTGATCGAATACCTTGATGAGTATGGTATCTCACTGGTGTTGGCAGCACCGGGACGGGAGGTGGATACCTCGTCGGTGAAAGGGCGCATGTTTTTGCAGTTTGGGGCGATTATCGACGAATACTATGCCGAAGACATTTCCCAACGTGCCAAAGACAGCATTTTATATCGCAAGGGTCAGGGCAAAGTGGTTGGCCTTCCACCCTTTGGCACGACCCGCGATGATGAAGGTTATTTGATACCCAGTGCGGAAGGAGCATGGTATCTACCCGATGGTCGCTTTGCCAGAGGCGAGGGGGGTAACTCACCGCATGAGGGTGCAGCTTGGCGCAGTTACTACCAGTGTGCCATGCGAATTCTGAAACTTTATTCCACCGGAGAACATGGACTTGAACGCATTTCGTATCAACTCAACGTTGAAGGGTGGCCTTTCCGTGACCGCAATGGCGAACCCCGTCCGGTTGAACGGGATGATATAAGGCGAGTAGTGGCGAACTGGCCTGAATATGGTGGTTTGGTGACAGGCAAACGTGGTAAAGATCGCGCCGCCTATGAAGATTACAATGTTGATGAAATACCCTTCAAAGAGGATCGCGCTGTGATGGCAGTTTCGCTACTGCGAGCAGTGGCAAGAGTGCGAAAAGAACGCACCGTCCGTCCAACCAATATAGGTGTCAACCGTGAAACCCACCCCTATCCCCTGATTGGTATTACCTATTGTGCTCATTGTGAGCGACTTGCTGAATACCACAACAATCCAAAACTCCGCAGTCGGCTGGGTGGGAGCGACACCTATGGAAAACGTCGTTATCGTCACAAAGCTGGGGTAAAATGTGGTTGCGATAATCGCTCTGTGCCTTGTGAAATCTATGAGAGTGACTTTGGACGACTGATTCAACTCCTAACCATCCGACCTGACTCTTTTCATCTCCTTACCGAACTGGCAATCCAAGCGGATCAAGCGAACGGTAGTGACACTGAGATTGATTTAGAAACGCAAAAGCGCGAGGCCATTGCGCTATGCCAACGTCGAATTGATGCGGCTATCAATCTCTACCGGGATGGCAGAATCGCCCGCGAGGAGTATCTGAAGGATGTGGAGCACGAAGAACGGGATATTGCTCATTGGGAGGCGCGTACCAACGAGACCGAGAAGGCAGCGGCTGAACTAGCTTTGTGCATGGACACGATAAATAAGTTATCTCGATTATGGGACAGAGGAACTGATGAAGATAAACAAGGTCTGGCCCGTAGTTTATTTAGTTATCTGGTCTATGACCTTGATACCCAAAGGATAGTTGAGTTTAAACTCAAGCCTTGGGCAGATCGATTTTTAAAACTAAGAGGGACTCTATATGACAACGATACAGAAGACGGCGACGGTGATAATGGAAGTCCCCATGATGAAGGTGCTCCCATGCGTATTTCAAGCCAAATGCGGCAGCCTGTTGGCTCAATACCCCTTGGGGGCAAATCATTCCTCACTCTTGAAGCTGCTAGAAAGGTTATTCTGAATCGCCTTTATCAGCTTCCAACTGAAACAACCTCACAAAAAACTTTCCCTCAAAACGAATGCAATGAATAAATTTGAAGTCGCTACGCAAATGGTGCTGGTTTGAGTTAGGGCAATCGCATCAAAATTATGCGGGAACCTAAAACCCGCCAGTTTTTATGGCTCGAACCTATTTTGATGGAATCGCCCCAATCAACGGTGGCTAAATATTGAGAAGGCCTAGCATATGCGATAAACTTATGGGCTTGGTTGAATCGCCTATTGGGAAAGTTAAATCATGAACGCAAGGATAACCCAGTGATCGCTTGAAGATTGCTGGGTTTTGTTTTATAGGGTTGGAGGAAATGGAAATCAGATGAGTAATCGGTTGCAAGGGATTATTTTGGATTGGTCGGGTACGACGATTGACTATGGGTGTTTTGCCCCGGCGGTCGTTTTTATAGAGTTGTTTCAATCGGTGAATGTGCCGATTACGATTGCAGAAGCACGCGCTCCGATGGGAACGTATAAACGCGATCATATTGCACAGATTATGACGATGCCGGATGTCTCGACGCGTTGGCAGGCGGCGTATGGTCGGTTTTCTAATGACGACGATGTGCAAGCCCTTTTTGAGGCATTTACGCCACGCCAGATTCAGACGGTGGTGGATTATGCTGATTTAATTCCCGGTGTGGCAGCAACGATTGACGCCTGTCGCGCTCGCGGCCTCAAGATTGGTTCATGTACAGGCTATACCAGAGCGATTATGACGGCTTTGGCCCCTGACGTGCGCCGACGTGGTTATGAACCGGATGTATTGGTGTGTGCTGATGATGTTCCGGCGGGACGGCCTGCGCCTTGGATGGCGTTACAAAATGCGATGCAATTGGGTATTTTTCCACTAGGAACATTGGTCAAGATTGGCGATACTGAGGTGGATATTGCCGAGGGCTTGAATGCCAGTATGTGGACGATTGGCTTGGCGAAAACCGGCAATGAATTGGGATTGACCGAAGCAGAAGTTAACGCGCTTGACCCCGCCACTCTCAAAACCAAACTGGATGAGGTCTATCAAAAACTGTATCGGGCCGGGGCACATTATGTGGTTGATGGCCTTGCCGACATCCTGCCAGTTTTAGACGATATTGAAACCCGTCTGGCTCATGGAGAGAAACCATAAGGTTCATAAATCGGATTGAGTTTTAGTTATGAATGCCTTGTACCAAAGGACATACTCCCTTGAATCCCTCTTCTCGTAATCGTCAGTTATTTGTGATTGGCATTGCTTATTTCAGCTTTATCGTCCTCGGAATGCCCGGCGCGATGTTGGGGGTGGCGTGGTCACCCTATATGCGCGAGACATTTGATCAACCGCGTGATGCTGTCGCATTGGTTTTGTTTGCCAGCACCGCCGGATATTTTTTGGCAAGTTTTGTCAGCGGGTGGTTGATGGCCCGCCTGCCTGCGGCTGGTCTTTTGGCCTTGAGCTGTATATTTGGTGCGGCAGGGGTGTTGGGATATGCCATCGCGCCGTCGTTTGAAATATTGGTTTTGGCGGGGCTGTTTGGTGGTACGGGGGCCGGAATTTTGGATGGCGGTATGAATGTGTATTTTGCCGCCCATTATGGCCCGCGCCTGATGAATTGGTTACACGCCAGTTTTGGGATTGGCTCGACCCTTGCGCCGTTGATGATGAACGCGATTTTAAGCAGTGATACTTCGTGGCGGATTGGCCCGGCGATTATTGGCGGAATGTATTTAAGCCTCGTTGCCATGTTTTTGGTGACGCGGCATTCATGGCCCAGCCTCAAAATGGCTCATCAATCAGAAGAACCCGTCCAACACGCTGATGCGCTTTCGACACTGCGGAAGCCGATTGTCTGGCTTGGCATTATTTTGTTTATGGCCTATGCCGGGGTTGAATTGAGCGCCGGACAGTGGACATTTAGCCTGTTTCATGAAGAACGCGGCATCTCCGAAAGCGCGGCTCGTTTCTGGGTCAGCCTGTATTGGGGCAGTTTCACGATTGGTCGAATTTTCTTTGGGGCAATTATCAATCGGGTGAATACCCATCTTTTGGTGCAAGGCTGTTTGATGGGGGCAACTTTTGGGATGGCGATGCTGTGGTGGAATCCAAGCGACGCAGTCAGTTTTGTGGGCTTGGTGATTTATGGATTTATGCTGGCCCCGATTTTTGCCTTGATGGTGACGAATACCCAAGAACGACTTGGCCCATCCCATGCACCGAACGCGATTGGCTTTCAGATTGCCGCTGCCAGCATTGGGGCAGGTGGGATACCGGGGGTGGTTGGGATTGTGGCGCAACGCTCTAGTCTAGAAATTGTGCCGCCCTTCTTGTTGGTATTGGTCATTATCATGGCCGGGGCCTACGTTGCGATCAATCGGCCTAAATCATCATCTGTAACAGCAGAATCATTGTAGAGTGGCGACACTGAAAAGCACAGCGAACGGCTCGCACCAAATAACGATGCTGGCCTCAGCCGGGATTCCAACATCTGCTGGGATGGTGTAGTTTTGGCTACCAATGTTGCCTTTTAATGGGCCGAGATCAATGTACCCGTCGACATTGACTGAATCCTGATTGGCACGTGGTACCAGATATACGTGCAAATCTGGACCATTGGTGACTTCGAAATTTTCAAAACGCAACAGATGTTCACCGGTGGATAGCCGGAAAATAATTGCGTCGCCACTGCCTTGATGAAAACTATCGCCGTCCCGGAATGTGCCGTGTTTTACCTCGATCGCTGATACCTGATCCGTTGGTGTGATGGCGGTTTCAGGTGAATCATTTTCGCTGTTGGTCAAAGCCGTTTCCGTGCCAACCGCTGTTGGGGTAATAATGATGATGTTTTCGGGTAATGCCTCATTGACTTCATCTTTGATGAACAATGGCGATCCTAACCACCATGCGAGAGCCAGCACAGGTATCGCCAAAATGATACTTGCAATTATGACGACGCGGCGATTTTTCGATAGGAAATGCATCAGGTGATTTACTCCCGTTGGGTTGCATACGATAATACGAAACATAGTCGGAAAATCTTAACGATTGATTACGAATTTTCATCGAGGGATAGTCATGAAAATTGCAGATTTGTCAGCGGAAGTAATTGAGCGAATCAAGCAATATCGTTATGATGAGTTGATGGAAAAACACGAAGGGCCTTTGAAATGGGAAGGCAAATTCCGATTTGGACAGCCGGAATTTTTATCTATCAACGGCTATGATGTTTTGCTGCCTATTCATAGAGATCAACACGCCAATATCACGATTTTGCGCTGTATAGTAAGCAATGACCAACGAGTGTTGACGATTTTTCTCAAAGACACCACCTATGCACCCGACCCGAAAGATGAATGGTGGGGCGCAGGGCGGGTGGCTATCTGTGAAAAATTTGAGGATCAGTCTTTCTATTTGACGACTTTTTACCATGAGTGGTATATCACTCAAAATCCATAAATGACCCGAATATGAGACTTGGCGTTTGGACACAAGCCGACTGCTGAGTTCTCCGTTGTAATACCTCTTCTATTTAGCCACTTGACTAAGCCATAAGTTGCATGAAATTTCGACCATATGCCCGGTGAGATAACGGGTCTATTTGTTTACACTGAGGTCATCATCGAGGAATAAAAAAGAGGGGACTCATCACGATGGCGAGGACACGCATTCGCAAGATTTTAGGGGACATTCTCTCACGCAAGGGTCGAACTACCCTTGTTTCTATGAGCATTTTTATCGGCGTTTTTGGCGTCGTTACTCTGTTCTCAATGGGTGACCTGATTGTCAATCGCCTTGAAAAGGATATTCAAGAAGACAAATTGGCGATGGTGAAAACCCATCTCAACTTATCGGCGGGGGCCACACCCACGCCCAATGATGTGCTGCTTAACCAAGTGCAAGCCTATCCCGGTGTCACAACCGTTGAAGGCTATTTGGCGAGTATGGTCTACTTCCAAACGGATGACGGCGACAAATTTGAAGACGGGATGGTGATTGCCAGCTATGCACCGATGGGCGAGAGTCAGCTTGAACCCATGCGCGTGATTGATGGTGAATACCCCGTCGCAGGTCAGCGTCAATTGGCCGTCGAACAACGGATGGCTGAGGAATTTGGCCTAGAAGTGGGCGATACCTTGAACCTGCGAATGGTCAGTTTGGCGGGTGGTGGCGCGGAAATTCCGGTGGAAACATGGACGATTACCGCCATTGTATTCCAACCGTACATGCTCGACTTTAACTACGACCCGCTGGTCTCGGTGTTTGCGAACTTTGAAGATGCCCAGTACATTACCGGGACTTCGTATGTGAACTACATCTTCACCCGCTTCAGCAGCTATGAGCTGGCGGATGCACAATCTGACGCCTTTGCTCAATCGCTTGCGGATAATACTAGCTTTATCCCTGACCTGAATTTCACTGCCGACCCTGCCGAAAATGAGCAGGTCAAAGGCGCGGCGGATTTTAACAATGTATTGGGGATGCTTGGCCTAACCGCCCTGATTGTGTCCGGGTTCTTGGTCATCAACGTTGTCAACTCCATCGTCATTGAACAGAAACGCCAGATCGGAGTGATGAAATCGTTGGGGGCATCACGGGGCGATAACTTCTTCATGTATGTCGGTATAGCGCTGGTCTATGGTATCTTTGGCGTGGTTCCGGGTGTGGTGTTGGGTATCCCGGCTGGGTACTTTGCGGCACAGGCTTTGGCGACCACAATGGGCACGATTATCGAAGACTTTGCGCTGGCTCCCCGTGCAATCTTTTTGGGGATCAGTGTGGGGTTGGCTGTACCAGTGTTAGCGGCGCTTATCCCGGTATTCAATGGGACACGAGTCAAGATTTTGGATGCCATGCTTGACCTCGGCATTAGCTCCAAGTACGGCAGCGGCCCGTTGGCGAAATTGATTGCCAAACTGCCAGTCTCGATCAATGTGCGGCAGGGCGTAAGCAATGTCAGCCAGAAAAAGGGCCGGCTCGCTTTTACCGTACTGACTTTGGCGATGGCGGCGGGTGCGTTCATGGGGATTTTTGCCCTGTTTGCTAGCATTGATGACCTGATGGACACGATTATCGAAACCTACGGCGGGACGGATATTTATATCGTGCCCACCGAACAGGAAGATTTCAATACTATCAAAACGGTATTGGCGGATGAAGTAGATGGTATCGCGGCAGTTGAACCCGTAAGCGGTATCCAGATCGAGATTGATGGGTATACCCCACCCGCGACCACCGGTGGATTCAGCTATGCGAACGGCTATGACCCCGAAGCCGAAAACCCAGCCTATAATGTCGAACTGGACGAAGGGTCACTGTGGGGCGAAGGCACAGATCCATTTGGTGTCATCCTGAGTTCCAATATTGCCACCCTGATGGATGCCCGCGCCGGGGATCGAATCACCATCCGCATTGCAGGCAATAGCCGCGAAGTCGAGGTGGTGGGTATAGCGAAGTACCCCTTTGATCTGGTATTCATGCGCTGGCAAGCTCTGTCCGAAATGGCTGGCTATACCATCAATGGCGAACCTGTTGCACGTGATATCGCGGTGTCACTGGATACCGAAGATCCGACGGTCAAACAGACAGCGGATAAGATTGACGAAATCAACGAAGCTTTGTTGGGTAAGGGCATTACCGCCAGTTACCAGAGTTTCCCGGAGATCGTTGAGAACATTACCAGCATGATTAACAGCTTCCGCGTGATCTTCAACCTGACCGCTATGCTGATTGCGCTGGTTGGTGGGTTGGGATTGTTGACGGCCCTTTCGATGAGTGTGTTTGAACGCCAAAAGGAAATTGGGGTGATGCGTTCCATCGGGGCGAGTTCTCGCACGGTAGTCAGCCAATTCCTGACCGAAGGCCTCATTGTTGGGATGATCGCGTGGGGGGTTGGGCTGCCAATCAGTTACCTACTGAGTGTTGCGCTGACGAAAGCCCTCGGCTTTGGCGATACGTTTGACCTGAACTACCCGATTGCCGCGCCGATTGTGGGCCTGCTTGGAATGATTATGGTATCAACCGTTTCCAGCCTGTGGCCTTCACTCTCGGCTGCACGCAAGACCGTTTCCGATATTTTGCGCTATCAATAAAGTTGCCGCCGAAGGGCTGGTAACGGATAATTGAGGTAGGGGGATGGGTGAAGAGCCTATCCCTGCATCTCAATCTCATCATTAAATCGGAGGCTTGGAACAATGGACATTACCCAACGTGAAGAAAAGGGTGTGGTCGTTTTTTCGCTAAATGGTCGAATTGATAACGACGGCGCGACCAAGATGGAGCAAACACTTCAATCGGCGTCGGAAGCGGGCAAAATCAAAATGGTGCTGGATTTATCCACTGTACAATACATCAACAGCGCCGGATTGCGGGTTTTAGCTGAGTTCCTAACGATAAACCGGGAAAAAGGCGGCGAACTTTATCTTTCAGCCGTTAACAGCCGGGTAAAACGAGTATTTCAAATTGTTGGCTTCGATAATTTCTTTAAGATGTTTGATAGTACAGTTGACGCGGTGAATGCTTTTTAAGGACAGTAGCTATGCCTCACGCCGATATTATGATCGTGGACGATACACCAGAGAATTTAAAACTTTTGGCGGGGGTACTTAAAGAGGAGGGCTATAAAGTCCGGGCGGTGTTAAGTGGACAAATGGCCCTCACGGCGGCTCGTGCGGCTGCACCGGACTTGATTTTGCTGGATATAAACATGCCGGGAATGAGCGGTTATGAGGTATGTGGTCAATTAAAAGCCGACCCACAGCTTCAGCATATTCCCGTGATTTTTATTAGTGCATTGGCAAGTGAAGTAGATACAGTTCGAGTCGCTGAGATCGGGGCGATTGACTATATCAGCAAGCCGTTTCGCTTTGACGAGGTATTACGCAAGGTCGCCGATTATCTTCAGACATAAGCGAGGCATGGAAGATGAGTGGAGATAGTTCCTTAGTAGTTCGTTTGCAGCGGCGGTTTAATCTTGCGCCTGAAACAACCTCACTGTTAGACCCCTTTGAAATTGAAACCGATCTTGAGCGCAAAGCCAGCACACTGGATATTTTGAGCCGGGGTTGGATGCTTTTGGTTGTTATCGTCTTTGTTTTGACGACCCTCTTTTTTACCATTTCTCTGACTACTGGCGGTTTTCAACGCCAATATTTGACTAAAGGTTTTTCAGATATTGAGATTGTGAAAGCGGCGGTCATCAATCTTGGCATTTTTTCGGTCATGTTAACCCATGCCGTCCTCAGCTATAAGTTGAATAAACGGGGTTTTACACGAATAGCGACCTATCTGTTTGGCTATGGTCAACTCGTCATGATTTGGAGTATGTGGATACTGCTGCTCCTTGTATCAGATTGGGATGATATTCCCAATGATATGAAGGTCAACCTCATGTCGTTGGAATATATATTGGGTATTTCGACCTTAGTAACCTGCGTATTGATCGGCTATCGGGCCAGTTTTTTGGTGACACTTTTTAATACCATTGCAACTTTTGTCATCAGCCCGGTTTTTTTTCAAGATGTTGCGATTGCGCCCATTTTTTTCTGGTGGATTGTGGCACTCGCGGCGTGGCAATATGAAAAAACGCTCAAGACCACGTATGGGAAATTGCGGGCGGCGCGTGGCAATTTGGAGCAGTTAGTCGAAACGCGCACCCAACAGCTTTCGCAGCGCACAAAAGAATTGGAACGAGCCAAAGAAGAAGCCGAAGCCGCCAATCTTGCCAAAAGCACATTTCTTGCCAATATGAGCCATGAACTTCGCACCCCGATGAACGCGATTTTGGGGTTTGCCCAACTTATGGAGCGCGATACCAATCTGACCAATCCTCAACAAGAAAACCTGACGGTCATCTCGCGCAGTGGTGAACATCTTTTGCAGCTTATCAATGACGTGCTGGAAATGTCCAAGATTGAGGCGGGGCATACTACGCTCAATATCTCCAATTTTGATCTGTTTAATTTGTTGGACACGCTTGAGGAACTGCTGCATGTGCGGGCTGAAAATAAGGGCTTGCTACTAACGTTGGAACGGGCATTGGATGTGCCACAGTATATCCAAGGTGATGAGAGCAAACTGCGCCAAGTGCTGCTGAATTTATTGGGGAATGCCATTAAGTTTACATCGCGGGGCGGCGTAACTTTGTGGGTTGAACGGGCTTTGGTGGATGGTGGACAGGTGAGTTTGCGCTTTTGCGTGGAGGATACTGGGCCGGGTATCGCTCCCCATGAACTCCCCCATTTGTTTGATGCCTTTGTCCAATCCGAAAGCGGTATCCAATCGCAGGAGGGGTCGGGGCTGGGATTAACCATCAGTCACCAGTATGTACGGATGATGGGTGGGGATATTGTGGTCAAAAGCGAGGTGGGCAAGGGATCAACCTTTGTTTTTGACATCCGCACCAAGATCGCACCCGCTGCCGATGTGCGTAATATGCCAACCATTCAGCGCGTCATAGGGTTAGCGCCGGGGCAGCCCACCTATCGGATTTTGATTGCCGAAGACCGCTGGGAAAATCGGGCACTGCTGCTGCGGCTGCTTGAACCGCTAGGATTTGAACTGCGGGAAGCCGCTAACGGTAAAGAAGCTATAGCAATCGCTGCGGCGTGGCATCCCCATCTAATTTTTATGGATATGCGGATGCCTGTCATAGATGGTTATGTGGCAACCAAACAGATTAAGGAGGCCAAACAAGGCGCCAAGCACGGCCAATCTCCTTTGATTATCGCCCTGACCGCCAGCGTATTTGAACATGAACGCATGACGATTTTGGAACAAGGGTGTGATGATTTTATTCGCAAGCCGTTTCGGGAAGAAGTCATCTTTGAAAAATTGGCGCAGCGGTTGGGCGTCCAGTTTATCTATGAAGAAAAGAAGCCGCTGTTGACTCCATCGAATGTAAAATCTACCCAAGATTTGTCGCAGAATGTATTGCGGTCACTGCCGTTGGAGTGGGTGGCGCATTTGTATCACGCGGCAAGTATGGCGGATACCGAGGAGACATTGGCATTGATTCAGCAGATCGAGGCCCAAGACACTCATTTAGCTTCTATGCTGACGAACATGGTTGAGAATTTCCGTTTTGACCGCATTATGGCACTGACACAGGGAATATCTAAATGAAAACTGGGAACTTGAGATTCTTATGGGTATGGTTGGCGCTGTTTTGTATGGTGGCGTTGGTTGGTGGCACGCTGCTGGATGTGAAGGATATGCCATCGGTCACGGCGCAAGACCCCACTAGCACGATTACTCCTGACGACGAGTATGGCAACCCGGAAGTGCTGGCCGAGGTTGATTGGCTGGCGGAAAATGTAGATGACCCCTTGCTGGCGGTGCTGGATATGCGTCCGAAAGCGCAATATAATTTGGGGCATATCCCCGGTGCAGTACAGGTTGAGGTTGCTTCGGTTCGCGCAACGGTGGAGGGTATCCGGGCACAAATCCCCGACGCCGAAAGCATGGCGGCTTTGTTGGGTGCATGGGGATTGACACCGGATATGACCGTCGTGATTTATGATGATAATAATCTGTTGGATGCAGCGTTGATGTTCTGGACGCTGGATGTCTATGGTCATGCCGATATTAAGCTGTTGAATGGTGGTTGGCTGGCATGGGATGAGGGGGGATTACCCCAAGAAACCGGAGCGACCGAAATCGAACCGACAGAATATACGGTCGAGGCGTTACCGGAACACAATGTTGACCGCGATTGGGTGTTGGCCCATTTGGAAGACCCGACCATTCAATTGATTGATGCGCGTACCCCGGAAGAATTCTCCGGCGAGACGGTTCGCGCCAAATATGGTGGGCATATCCCCGGCGCGTTTAATATGAATTGGACGAATAATCTGGAGGACGGTTATTTCAAATTGCAGGCTGACCTTGAAGCCCTCTATAATTCGCTGGATTTAGCCGACAAAGAAATGATTGTGACCTATTGTCAGACCGGACATCGGGCATCGGTAGCGTATTTCACGATGCGCTTGATGGGGTTTGAGAATGTCGCGGTGTATGATGGCTCGTGGGAAGACTGGGGCAATCAGGATGATACCCCGATTGAAACGGGCTTGTAATTGTGCGTATTCAGAATACCCTCCTCGAAAACATTGGGGAGGGTATTGATTCTGAGTACATAACTTGAAAATGTCGTTATAATCGAATTGAATCAACTGCCTTTTTAATCGCCACATAAACGGGGTTTTGTGGCACCCCAGAAGAGGAGCGTGAACCATTCAATCCTTACCTGCTCACCGCATTTTGTCGAACTCGCCGTTAATGAAATTCGTCGTTACCACCCGTCCACTGTCGTCCTAGCAACCCTAAGCCCCGGCTGCCTGCTCATTCAGACTTCCGTCCCATTCGATCAACTCACCCATCCCTTTCGAGATCGTCTGCCGATTTACCTGCACCATCTAGCACCTGTCCAGCAGACTGTATCGCTGCATCAGGCCGAGTCAGCCATTGAAAAATGGATGTGTCGCCATCCTACCTCTACCCTTCAAGCGCGTATTTTGCCGGATATGATCAATGGTGCGGATGCTATTTCGATGTCACCCGCCCATACATTAATGGAAAATCTTCAAGCACTGAATCAAAAATCGAGCAAACTACCTGCCACTGGCAAAATTCTGTCGGTGGCCCTTGCGCGGCAAAACACCAAATGGAAGGCGTTTATTGGCGTTTCGTGGGACAATCAAAATATCTCACCCTATGCGGGTGGCGTGCGGCCCTATTCCGTCCATATGCCCAATCGTGCTGGCTATAAATTGTTGGAGGCAGTGGCAGATTTTGGGATTCGGCTGCGGGTGGGTGATAGCGCCCTTGACCTAGGGGCTGCGCCGGGAGCTTGGACGATGGTACTGCGTCGGCATGGATTGAAAGTGACTGCCGTCGCCCCAACCGAGATGTATCCAGCCTTACTGGATGACCCATTGGTGGTATATCATGGGATGACCGCCGAAGCCTATTTACCCGATGCCGAAGGGCCGTTTGATGTCATCACCAATGATATGCGGATGGATGCACAGGATTCGAGCCGATTGATGGTTAGCTATGTCCGACATTTACAGCCGGATGGCATTGGCATTATGACGTTGAAACTGCGTCAACCCAATATGCGGCGGCTGATGGATCATTCATTTCGGATTTTGCGTCGGGCCTACAAGATTATGCAGGTGCGCCAATTGGTGAGTAATCGTCAAGAGGTGTGTTTATTTTTACGACCAAAAATTGAATGAGGATTGCCCCTCTCCCATCGGGCGTTCCAAACCTTTGGGAGAGGGGTGGTTGAGGGGTACAACGAGGACTTGGAGAATTACCGTTCAAAAGCGCCGATGTCGGGGCCATTTCCGTTATAGGGAAGGTTGACCGGGGCGTTGGCGCTCCACGAAATCGCACGATTTACGGTGATGGTGTTGGTGTCATAGTTGATGCTGACGATGGTCACTGTTTCGTTGCCGACCCGGATTGAATCCGCCGCGACCATGCCGTTATAACCCGCTTGGAAGTAACCCGCATCTCTGACTTGAATCACTGTACCAGAACCTGCGCTGGCGGTTTCGGTCAGGCTAACCCCCGCGTCAATCGCTGGTGAGTTTGCTTGCAGATGCAGGTCAAACTGATTGGCGGATGGATTATAGGTCACGAAGTTGGGATTGCCTTCTTTGTTACCCCAGAAGTTTTGGGGGTAGCGCGTGTTGAACCACTGCACATTGCCATCGCCAACACCTGCGACATAGATGGGGCATTGACCGTTGCCATTGCCACCCGCGTTCAAGTTTTGTTGGCAGGCAGTGGCCTGTGGGTTCTCAATGAGATTCCCCGCGACAATCATGCCAGCGAATGGTGGATTATTGCTGCTGCCAGAAATCTCGATGGTCAGTTGGAAGGGATTGTTACCCGCACCTGCCAAGTTACCATAGATGATGTTGTTCTTGACAATGTTGTCGTGCAGTTCCGTGCCCAAGCCGTGATTGGTGATCGAGATACCCGTGCCCATCCATTCAAACCGTTCGAGGCCGTTGTTGACGATGGTGTTGTTGAAGATGTGGTTGCCGTAGTCCATCGGGGCATAGTTGCCAAAGACGGTGACAATCAGTCCGACATGATCGGTGTTTCGGATGACATTACGACGGAAGATGGAGCCGACGGCAGTTTCTTCATAACCCAGACCCCCATGACGCGCTTCGGAGTTGTTTGAGCGTAGGAAGGTGTTGCCTTCAATCAGGTTGCGGTAGGCGGGATAGACCGTGCCAGCGGGGGCGTCACCGGGATTGACGAAATAACCCAGATAGATGCCTTTTTGCCAATCGTTGTCAAAGGTGTTGTTGCGGATGATATTGAACGGGGCATTGACGATGATGCAACCCTGAGCGCCATAGGTGAAGTAGTTGCCTTCGATCAAGTTGTAGCCGCCACGATTCATATCACCCGTAATCCCGATGTGGTTGCCTTCTTGGTCGCCACCCTGATACCGACCCCAACGGTCAAAGCGGGAGTTGAGAATCTTGTTGTAGGAGCTAAAGCGCAGGGCGACGCCGTTAAAATTGCGCTGAATGCCCGACGGATAGGTCGGATTCATGAATTCGATGTTCTGAAGGGTGATGTGATCAGAATTTTCGATATGCGCCCACGCATCTAGCGGCTCTTCGACGCGCAGATTTTCGAATACGATATAGCTCTTGCCGATGGCTTCGATGTTGCGATAGACACGGTTGTCACCGTCAATGAGTGGACGTTCGCCGGGATAGCCCTTGATCGTCACAGGCGCGTTGACCGTTCCCGAATTGGGAGCGATTTTCTCATAATACGTGCCAGCACGGATGATGATGGTATCACCGGGTTGGGCACGGCCCGCCGCATATTGGATGGTGCGATAGGGTGCGCTTTCGCTGCCTGCATTGCTATCCTGACCCGTTGGCGCGACGTAAAAGGTACGCCCGTTCGTGGGTGGGGGTGTGGTTGGTGCAGGGGTAGTGGGTGCCGGAGTGGTCGGCGCGGGTGTCGTAGGTGCCGGAGTGGTTGGGGCAGGTGTCGTGGGTGCTGGCGTCGTAGGAGCCGGAGTGGTCGGCGCGGGCGTTGTGGGTGCTGGTGTAGTTGGCGCTGGGGTAGTCGGTGCAGGTGTCGTTGCCGTTGGTGTGGTACGGTTGATGATAAAGGTCTTGGTGATCCATGCCGTGACGACACCATTTGTGGCGGTCATACGGGCACGCACGGTATAGGTGCCATTGGTGAGGCTGTTATACTGTCTGTCGGGCATGACATTGCACGGAGTGTCGCCAGTAAAGGCACAGAATGAGGCTGCACTTTCGGTAGCCGAGTGAATAACTTGACCCGATGGGCTTAAGACTTCAAAGGCCACATTGGTTACACCTGCACCGTCCTGTGTTCCAACAGCGGGATTGTAGGCGATGGCTTGGAAACCGGTCTCTGAAATCTTGGTAATGGTCTGATTGCTGCTGGCTGGATAGACGATGTTCAAAAACAGCGGCTGGGGCGCAGGGGTCGTTGGTGCTGGCGTCGTTGGAGTCGGCGTGACGGTGCCGCCCTTGCTCAAAATCAGTTTGCATTGCACCCAGTCGGATTTTTGATTGCGATTAGAGGTTGCTTGGGCACGTAACGTATATTCCCCGGCGCTCAAGCGATTATACAGATTGGCGGTCATGGGCTTGCAGCGTCCACTAGTATCGGTGAAGGCGCAGTAAGGTTGGCTACCTTCGGTACGGGTATACACGACACGGCCTGTCGAATCCACCAATTCAAAATAGACACTGGCGATACCTGAGCCATCTTGCGTTCCAACTGCGCTATCAAACGCCGCTACTTGGAAGCGGGTTTGGTCACGATTGACAAACACAGTGCCTTCATTTACCGGAGTGACCATCTGCACCTTGACGCCTGTTGTTGGGGCAGGGGTTGTCGGAGCGGGGGTAGTCGGCGCAGGCGTGGTGGTTGCTGCGCCAACAAAATTGAAGGTGCGGCTTATCCAGCCTGAAAGCAATCCGCTGCTGCTGGTGGCTTGGACTTTGAGGGTATAGACGCCATTGGTCATGAGGGCATAGGTATCTGACGGCATGGACAAACACACGCCATTTTGATCCGTATAGGCACAATAAACGGGATCGCTTTCGGTGTGTTGGTAGGCTAACGTCCCATTCGGCCCATATAGTTCAAAACTGACTTGGTTAATGCCGCTGCCGTTGCCTGAGCCAACGAGTGGGTCAAAGGCGATGACTTGGAAATTGGTCTGCGCGATGACATTGATGGTTTGACCGTCGCTGATAGGCTGGGCAAAAGTCACAATCGGCAAAATTTGGCCGGGTTGGGTTGGCGGTTGAACCACAGGCGGGGTCGTTCCGTTAGTGGGTGGGATGGGTGTGGCACTGTTTACCACGAAGGTGCGACTCACCCAAGGTGAAACCGTACCACTGAAGGCCACCGCCTGTGCCATCACCGTATAAGTGCCGGGGGCAAGGCGTGAAAATGTGTCGCGTGACATGGGCAGACAGACGCCGTTCTGGTCGGTAAAGGCACAGTAAATCGCGTTTGATTCGCTGCTGCTGAAAACCAGTGCGCCGGATACGTCCACGATTTGGAAATTCACCTGTGCGATGCCACTGCCATCGGCACTCCCGACATTTGGGTCGAAGGCGGCAACTTGAAAGGCTGTCTGGTTAACATCCACAACTGGTTCGCCTTCAATCACGGGGCGGACATAACTTACAACCAGCGGTAAATTGCTGGGTGGCTGGGTGACGACGGGCGGTTGAGTGACGACAGGTGGTTGTGTCACGATCACAGGCGGTTGACTGGGTGGGGCAGGGGGGATGGGCAGTACGGAAACAAATTCGACCATATCTGGCCCATATAATTGATCCCCTGTGAGGGTATTGCCCACAAGCGCCCCCCACCAGCCATATTGGCTAATTTCTTGGAGGTCTTGGAGGCGATACTGCATGACGAGATCACCTGCGATGTCATTGTTGACATCATAAATCACCATACTCAGAGGCAGTGCCCCTGCAAAATTGACTGAGTTCAGGTCTATGGTGTTGACATCCACATATTCCATGACCCCCGGTGCTTCACACAGGTACAGGTCGTTGAGTACGCCGGAATAGGCCACGACGGTCACGACATCGCCCACTGCCCACGCATCGGTACGGACACACAAAATACGTCCGGTAGCATTGGCGGTGTTGACAGAATTGAGCGAGACGGGAACGACGAGGATGGACGCAAGCATTAAGACAAAGAATAGAGATAAACGACGATACACTTGAGATCGAAACATTGATGCACGCTCCTTGACAGAGTTAAGCGAGGGATCTTTCTTAATCATTGTTTTACGATATTCACGAACCATACTGCCTCGCTTTTCTGGGAAACTGTCTTTTTAATAGGCTTTTGCCTCAAATTCATATCTTGAGGAATTATGAAAAATTCCTGAAGACTGAAGAAAGAATAAATGAATTACGTAAATTCGTAAAGTAACTCAATTCAAACCTTTGTAAAGATTTGTCTTGAATTAATAGTACAATCGTTGAGATTGATCAGTTAAGGCAAGATGATCTCAATGCAACTGTGGGGTTAGGCGGAATGGCTGAATTAAGTTAATAAATTAACATGAAAAGAATATTGTCTGACCGCCAGAAACGTCATCAAAATGGGCGGGTAATAGCTCAATTGAGGCAGGAAAGTGGGAAATTTGAGGAGATTATGTTGGGGCATGGGCCGATTCGATAATTAATACGTGAATATTGTAAATGGACTCTGACAATGATCAGTGATCTCTACCCCGCCAAGCATGATTGGATCGGGATATATCGCTTTAGGGGCGCATCGGAAAGGTTACGTACAGGGTTAGAATAGGCTATTTGGATGACATTAATATTTGATGAGTGTTGCGGGTCGCAGAAATCTGAAGTTGCGCTCGGTGACGATAGCTATGATATAAGCCCCCTAGCTTTGACGCTGAACAGGTTCTCCCCCCCACCCCTAGTCAGCTAATCTGCGAAGATAGGGGGTTCTCTATTTTGCGCTAGGAAGCAGAACAGCGGTTGCCAATGATATGACAACCGCCGCATATGGGGAAATTGGAGGAGTTTTAATGGGGACTTACGTTTAGTCCATCAAAAATCAGGTAATTTCAATCAATTCGCCGTCATCGCTGCGCACATAGCGACGGGGTTCGTCTTCATCATTTTTCCGCTTGGCTAATGTCTCATTTTTGCGTTTGATCGGACCGCTGTTATTTTCTTGCCAGCCTTTTACCAATTGAATCCCCATGCCCAAAAACAGGAATGGAATTGCCAGTGCGAATGCCACACCAAGAATGATTGGATTGTCTCCAATATAGGCAATACCCTTAGAAACAGCGGTAAAAGCCAACCATCCCATCGGCCACATCAACCAGCCAAATTTCCACATCCAATGTTTTCCGCCATGACCCCACCACCACATGATGTTTACTCCTACACTTGGCAATCAGCAATGGGTAGACAAGCCTCTTTGGGAGAGGTTTATAGCCCTTTATACGCATTCGATTCCATAAGGTTGCGCAGCCCGGTAAAATCTTCTTTATATATAAGGAGAGTGCAATGATTGAGATTCGATCTGCCTCGATGGAGGAATTCGGCATTATTTTTGAACGCCTCAAAGAAATTCCGATGCAATGGGAAGATATTGACCCGGCACGCTCATTGTTTCATGCGGCGTTTGATGGAGAGGCCATCGTTGGGTTTGCGCGTTTTGAGCCGGACGAACGCGGGGCGCTTTTGGGGTCACTGTATGTAGAGCCTGCCTATCGAAAAGCTGGTTTGGGACAGGCCATTGTCGAATATGCGGAAGAATTGACCCGTCAGCGTGGCCTGCCTCAATTGTTCGTATTCAGCACCGAGGCAGGGGGGTTTTTCCAGCGATTGGGATTTGTGGAGACGCCTGTCGAGTGGACGGTGCAAACCATTCCACATTCCCCACAAGTGGAATGGTATGTGCAGCATCCCCATTATCTGGCGGAAGAAGTGACGTATGTCAAGCAGGTAGCTACTTGATCTTATCCCCCAGTGCTTTTTTGACGGCTTCACTGGCTCGCAGCACACCCTTCACCTCTAGTGAGTGAATCGCGGCTTGGGCGAGTTCGGGGGTCACATTGTTATCTATGAACGCCATGCCAACCACTTTGATTTCAAGGGGCTGACCGTTGGCGGCGGCAGTCTCAAGGTCTTTGCGACCATAGTTAACAATGCCGATGGCGAAAGATTTGCGTGTGACCACCTGCCCGATATGCGCTTCATGGGTGTTGAGCAGGTTGCGAATGGCAGTCTTGATGAGATCGGTGCGGGTGGAATAGAAGCCTTCTTCGACCAGCAAATCAATTTTCCCTAAATCTACGACGCTTAAATTAATCGTGATTTTTTCGGTGGCGCTTTCAGTCATGATTATTGCTCCAAATTTAGACCAATGAGTTTGACACGGTGGGTGAGGGCGGCATATGCAGCCGGGCTCGCAACGATTGCCCCATACACGGTCAGGCCCGATAGAGTTGCGGATAACAAATCGGGTGGGGCACTTGCATCAATCACAAGGACGCCGATTACTTTCATCGTTAGGGTTTGACCAAGACTGCGATAGGCTTCGAGGCGTTGACGGCTGAGATAGATGTAGCCAACGCTGTCTGACACGGTGGGAGTGATTGCCTGTTCCATTATCTACCATCTCCTTACCATCCATTGGGATGTCATATGGAGTATAGTATCATGAAGAAAACATCCTGTCAACATCTGTATGGATGGCATGGGGATGGAATGATAATATTCCGTAAGAAAACCTGCCAAAAGGGAACATGCAGCACGCAATGTCGTATTATGATTGTTGCGATATTTATTTGTCGCGGTTGGTTTTCTGCAAAGGAGCAAAATGGCCCAAAATCAAGGCAAGGCGCTGACCCTGCCTTTTCTGCGTAACAAAGATGGTCAAACGGTCAGTATCACATGGCCGCTCATCAAACGGGTGTTTACCTATGCCCGTCCCTATCGCCGCCAAATTAGCGCAATGCTGGCGGTGATTCTGTTTACCACGCTGGTCGGCTTACTGCGTCCGCTGATTTTCCGCGATTTGATAGATATCACCCTACCCGAAAAAGATATGGGGCGGTTGAATCTGCTAGCGGTCGGGTTGTTTTTCATCCCATTGATGGGTGGGGCGCTCAAAATCTGGCAAAAACGGCTGAGTTCGACAGTGGCGGAAGGTGTGACCTATGATTTACGCATGGGCCTCTATAACCATCTGCAAAAAATGTCGCTGCGGTTTTATACCAACACCAAAACGGGCGAATTGATGAGCCGCCTCAATAATGATGTCAAAGATGCACAATCGGCGATCAGCCATACGATTGTGGATATGGTCAGCCATCTGGTGCAGTTGGTGGCAACGCTGGCGGTCATGCTGGCGCTGGAATGGCGGCTGACCTTGCTAGGTATCTTGATTTTGCCGGCACTTATCCCGCTGGCGAAACGGTCTAGCATCATTCAGCGTGACTTGGCCCGCGAATCAATGGACGACAACGCCAAAATGAATGCTCTCATGCACGAAACGCTCAATATTGGCGGGGTGCTGCTGGTTAAATTGTTTGGCCGGCGACGCGAGGAAGTCCATCGTTTTGATCAACACGCGGCGGTGGTGCGCGATATTGGCATCAAACGCTCGGTGGCTTCGGTGCGCTTTTCGGTGGTGATGGGGTTGCTAGGGGCGATTGGGACGGCGGTGGTCTATTGGATTGGCGGCTATATGGTGCTGAAAGGCGTATTTACCATCGGCACGATTGTGGCATTTAGCGCCTATCTGGGTCAGTTTTACAGCACACTGCAAAGCCTCTCCAATGCGCCGATTAGTTTTGCGACCTCGCTGGTCAGCTTTGAGCGCGTGTTTGAGGTGATTGATTTGCCGCTGGATATTGCTGAAAAAACCGATGCCCTTGTCTTGGACAATGTGCAGGGACGTATCGAGTTTGAAAATGTCGCGTTTCGTTATGATACCGAAAAGGAAATTGGCCTCAGTTATGTGCGGCGGCATGGGCAAGTGCATCAGGTTGAGGCGGTGCTGTCGGGCCATAATAACGGGGAAGCAAAACCGCATGGCATAGAGGAAACGGCTGAACCGAGTGTCTACAATCAAGCGCGGGTGCAGGCGTTGGATGGGGTATCGTTTACCATTCAGCCGGGGCAATTGGTGGCGCTGGTCGGGCCGAGTGGGGCAGGTAAAACCACCACGACCTATCTTGTCCCCCGCCTGTATGACCCCACCGCAGGTCGGATTTTGCTGGATGGGCAGGATTTACGCGATGTGTCACTAGATTCGCTGGCGGAAAATGTGGGCATGGTCACGCAGGAAACCCACCTATTTCATGACACCATCCGCACC
Organism: Anaerolineae bacterium; assembly: GCA_041753455.1. GTDB lineage: Bacteria > Chloroflexota > Anaerolineae > Aggregatilineales > J027 > CFX10. The sequence goes on from JBGSUK010000011.1 coordinate 191,988, forward strand.
AATTTGCTATATGCGCGGTTGGATGCTACCCAAGCCGAAATTGAGGCGGCGTGTCGGGCGGCGAATATCCACGATTTCATTATAGGCCTGCCAAATGGCTATGAAACGACTGTGGGTGAACGGGGTTATCGACTGAGTGGGGGCGAAAAACAGCGCCTTGCCATCGCTCGTGTTATTCTCAAAAATCCGCGTATTTTGGTGCTGGATGAGGCGACCAGTCATTTGGACAGCCAATCGGAAGCCCTCATTCAAGATGCGCTCAAAACGGTTATGGCGGGGCGTACCAGCATTGTGATTGCCCACCGCCTGAGTACCATTCTTGCCGCTGATCTCATTTTGGTGATGGATCGCGGTCAGGTGGTCGAACGCGGCACACACAGCGAACTATTGGCGCATAATGGCCTGTATCGGCAGTTATATGAAACCCAATTTAGCCGTGAGCTAGTGGGGCAATAATTCGCCGACGAGTTCCTGCACACGACTAACCAAGTCACGCGGCAAGATGGGTTTTCGCAGATAGAGATCTGCCCCGGCGTCCAAACTTTCGCGCTGGGTGCGTGCATCACTTAATGCTGAGAGCATCATCACGGGGGTGGTATGGGTATCGGGCCATGTGCGCAGTTCGCGGCAAAGCTCGATGCCATTCATCCCCGGCATCATCACATCTAAGATAAATAGGTCGGGTTTGATGTTGCGCACCAAATCTAGGGCATCCAGCGCGTTAGTGGCCTTCCAAACGGTGAACCCTTGACGCTTTAACATCGTGCTAAAAATTTCCAAAAGAGATGGTTCATCATCCACTACTAAAATCTGCTTGTCTGACATGCCGCCAGCCCTCCTCTACAGCGATGGCAACAATTACAAAGGCTGTTTGCCTACCTACTTTAGCATAAGGGGCGACCCATCATTGGGACTAGGGACTTTTGACGGATTTTATGATAGGTGGACGTGAATTTTTGTTCGGCACTAGAATGGTGACCGCTTGTGGCAATACTTGTACTTCAGTTGTGTCGAGAGTGACGAGTTCGCCATCACAGACCATTTTTTGGGGCGGGTTGGCGATAATTGAGGCTTTTCGTACCTGCCACTGCTGCAAGGGTCGGGCTAATTCACCCGTCAAAACGGCTCCGGCGGCAGCAGCCAAGACGGCCCGTAAGTTGACTTCTTGAACCACCAGAACATCCAGCAGACCGTCACTGACATCAATGGCACGGGACAGCCTGAGATCACCAACCCCCACACTGCCAAAGGTTGTCACCATACAATTGATGCCGTCCAATTCAACTGTTTCGCCATCTAAATTTAGGCAATAGTGGGTGGATGGGAAATTGCGAAGATTCTTGAGGGCGGCGTTGACATAAGCAAAAATACCGCTGCGGTTTTTGGCGTCCCGATCCGCTTCTATGTTCATCTCGGCTTCAAGGCCCATCCCCAAATGAAAAAATGCTTGTTCGCCGATTATGCCCATATCAACGGCTTTGGGTGTGCTGCGGGTGCTGTCTAGTAAGGAGATCGCTTGGGAAAAATCGCGCGGGATACCGAGTTCGACCGACAACACATTCGCTGTGCCACCCGGTAGAATGACCATTGGGATGCCGCTGTTACGCAATCCACTGGCGACCTCGCGCACTGTGCCATCGCCCCCATAGGCCGCGACCGCGTTCACCCCGGCTTCGACGGCGGCTTTTGCAAAACGGGTTGCATCATCAGAGCGCTTGGTAACGAAGATTTCCCAATCAATCCCAAGCCGCGTCAGGGTGTCGTTCAGCATTTTTAGAAATGGCTCGTCGCGGCCTGAGGCAGGGTTGACGATGACATGCACCTTTTGATAACGTGTGGGGGGCATAGTGGCTTTCCCTCGTTCCCTAGATTCGGTATGCTTCAAATAACCCTATAGCAAAATTATAGCGCGGGAGATGGCATGGTAGATTTGAAAAACAATTTTCGACGGTTGGCCGTCCAAATCGAACATCAGATGGATCAACTCAGGTTTCGATGGCGAAAGGAGACTGGACTTGGCCCCTTCACTATTTTGCCATATTTGGGGCATGGCACGACCAAAATGCTGCACCTAAAAGGGCGGGTGGTGGCCGATTATCGTGTAACCAGTCCGTTGGAAACTGACAGTGGGTGGAAAAATCTGCAAAATAACTATCGGCGTTTTCATACTCATGAAATTCCCAATGCGCGGGTGCGAGCCTGTTATGCTGATATGGAACAGGAATTTGTCGCGGATGAGGACGGGTATTTTGATGTGCATATGGAATTAGGTCAGCCACCCGCCGAAGATCAATTTTGGCACGATGTGAGAATTGAGATTGCCGGTGATGCTGCTATTCAGGCAACAGGCCGAGTGTTGATTCCGCCAACCCAAATTCAGTATGGGATTATCAGCGATTTGGATGATACGGTCATCAAATCGGATGTGGTGCAGGTGACGAAACTTATGACCAATACCTTTTTGCGAAATTCCCGCACACGCTTGCCATTTGCGGGGGTTGCGGCGTTTTATCATGCCTTGCAGCAGGGTACGGTGGGGGGCTTCAATCCCATTTATTATGTCACCAGCGGGATTTGGAACTTGTATGATGTGTATGTCGATTTTTTACAGATACAGGGGATTCCGATTGGGCCGATTTTTATGACGGATTTGGGCCTCAGTGAACAGTATCTCTTTAAGCCGGGGCGTTTTGAACACAAATTGGCAGCGATTCGAGATTTATTGGATACCCATCCCACCATGTCGTTTATTTTGATTGGGGACAGCGGCGAAAAGGACGCGGAAATTTATGGACAGGTCGCTATTGAGAACCCGGGGCGGATTTTGGCGATTTATATCCGCGATGTGACCCACAAACGCCGCGATGATGAAGTCAAAACCATTATCGAGACGGTGCGCGAAAAGGGAACAGAAATTTTGCTTGTGCCCGATACGATTGCGGCGGCGACCCATGCGATTGAACGCGGCTATATCTTGCCGGAAAGCTTAACCGCCATTCAACAGGCCCAGCGGAAAGATACTCCACCGCCGAACCCGGTCGAATCGTTGCGGAAAGCGGCTGGGACTAGGGATAAATCATGAGGCTAGAACGAAACGCTCTAGGGCCTCGGCAATGCCGTCGTGGTCGTTGCTGGCGGTGACATAATTTGCGGCTTTTTGCACCTCTGGCTTGGAATTACCCATTGCCACCCCGATACCCGCTAATTGCAACATGCCGATGTCGTTTTCGCCATCCCCAAAAGCGATCACATGCTCTGGCGGCATATCAATCAGCTCCAATAGATGGTTGAGACCGTTGCCTTTGGATGCGCCGGGGGGCAACACTTCCAACATCGTATCAAGGGCCTGCACCAATGTCACCATATCGCCGATTTGGGTTTGGAGGGTTGCGCGCAGGGTGGTGATACGGCTGGCCTCATCAATGAACGTCAGTTTGTGTACCGGATAATGCTCGATGGCGTCACGCAGTGGGCCAACGGCTACCGGGTCTGGTTCGTGATGTTTGACCAGCATGTCGGTAAAGGCATTTTTGGCTTTGGTCAAAATGCGTGTACCACTGTAGATCACGGTGGTGTAGTCGCCTTGTTCGGCGGCTTCAATCGCAATGTGAGCCGGGTCGGAGGCGAGGGTTTGTTGGTATAAAACGTCACCTGTTCCGCTGTACACCATTAACCCTTGTATGTATACTCCGGGAGTAGTGAGGCCCAAATGGTCAATAATATGTAGGGCTGAGGTGCGGGTCTTGCCAGTAGCAAGAATAAGTGGAATACCCCTTTGCATCGCCTCGCGCAGTGTTTTTTCGGTGCGTGGACTGATGTTGTGGTTGCTGTTCAGCAGAGTGCCATCCAAATCGGTTACAATAAGCCGGATCGGTGATACCATTCGATCGTCTACCTTGTGATTAGGGCGTGGGTTGATTATGAACACGACCTTATGATACTTTTTTTGTAAGGGCATTGAAAGGCTTTTTTCATACGCATTACGTTTGTTGCAAGGTTAAAACACTATAGTTGAGAACGTTCGGCGCTCGGCAATGAGTCGGGGCGGCGAAAGATTTGAGTTTTCATGAGAGGTGCATTGCATGGCTCGAAATGGACACCGGCACATCTTATTTGTAGATGATGATGCCGATATACGTGAGGTAGTCGAAAGCCGATTAGAGCTGGCCGGGATTAGTGTTACCACTGCCGAAGATGGCATTGATGCACTCCATTACTTAGAAACTGGCCTTTTCCCAGACATCATTATTTCCGACATCCAGATGCCCAATATGGATGGGTTTGCCTTCTTTAGTACGGTGCGCCAAAACGAAGAGTGGCTTGAAATCCCGTTTGTGGGGCTGACCGAAGATATGGATGGCACCATTGCACGGCGGGCACGCATTTTGGGCATGACCGATTTCTTGCGGAAGCCATTCGACAGCGATGAACTGCTGACGACGATATATAACAAGACCAAAGATAAATCAGATAGCGACACTGGAAATGGACGTGTGCCAGTTGAGCCAGTTGCACAAGCCGTAAGCCGTCCACGTGAACGCGAAGTCGAAGTGACCCGTTATGAAGGGCGTTCGGATTATTCGCGTTTTGACAATGCCCCGGTCATTATGGATGATTCACCCACGATGTCCCGACAGATGGCGATGGCTGCGCCAAAACTCCCTTCGTCTACCAGTGCGGCGACCTCTAGCTCGGCGGGAACTGAACTCAAATCCTATTTCCGAGTGCTGCTGTGGTACAAATGGGTCATTATTGTCTGCACGGTGGTCGCTGTCGGATTATCGTTTGTGGCAAGCAGCCTGATTACCCCCAAATATTCCGCGAGTGCCACCTTGCGTGTGGCCTCGGCTTCTGGTGGGGTGGTGGACTATGGTTCATTGGCGTTGTCGTCGCGTTTGATGAATACCTATCGTGAGATTGCGACGAGTGGCCCCGTCATTGATGAACTCAACAAACGTTTAGAGATTGAGGTGTCACCCGCGATTTCGGTGGATTCGATAGTGGAAACCGAGTTGTTCATGATCACGGCCACCGATACCGATCCTGAAACGGCCAAAGATGCCGCCAATGTTATGGCCGAAATCATGGTCGAGCGTAGTTTGGAACTATATGGCGGGACAACCGAGACTTATCGCCAGTATCTGGAAGATCAATTGCAAGAGGCTGAAGATAACTATCAACAGGCAGTACGAGCCTATGAAATTGCGATTGAGGGTGCACAGACCGATCAGGAGGCATCTGATCCTGAAGGTGGCATAACCCAGTCTGCTTCGCTGGTTACCGCCAAGCTCGACATTTTGCAGAAGCGGGTAGAACTTTTCCAGCAAATCTATCAAGACCGCCTCAATCGTTATGAAAACGCGCTGGTCAGTGAACAACTACGGGCCAACGCCATCAGCATTGTTGAACCGGCCTATTTGCCCACTACGCCGTCATCACCCAAAAAGATGTTCAACGCCATTTTGGGTTTTGGGGCTGGTTTGGTGGGTGGCGTCGGCTTGGCGTTCTTGCTGGAAACCTTCAAGAATGCGTTCCGAAGCGTTGAGGATGTTCAAAATGTCACGAACCTGCCGATTTTGGCTCAAGTACCGAATCGAGCAGGCGGGCCATTGAGTATGGTGCGTCGGCGGCGTCGTGAATCCTTCCTCACCCAAAAATCGAAGCCGTCGTTCTTTGAACCCTATCATCGCCTACGGGTGACCCTGCTTGGTTCACGTGCAATCTCCAAAGGGGATGTCATTCTGCTCGCAAGTGCTGAGCCGGGTGCTGGTAAATCTACCACGACGGGTAATCTTGGGGTGGCAATGGCCGAGACAGGCAATCGTGTCATCTTGATTGATTCGGATTTCCCGCGTTTTGGCTTAACTCGAATGTTTGACCAAGTAGGTAAACCGGGTTTGGGTGAGGTCTTATTGGGCCAACTGACCCTTGCCGATGCTATCCAAGATACCCAATGGCCGACCCTCGGATTTTTGCCCGCAGGTGCTGTGATTGACGAAATGACAGGCCGACTTTCGGCTGAGATGCTTGAGGAAGTGCTGAATCAGTTGCGTCAGCTTTATGACTACATTGTGATTGACTCACCGGCCTTGCTTTCAATTGCCGATGCGACCGTTATTGCCAGACAGGCCGACGCGGTCGTCGTGGTGGTCTCTATTCGACATTCCCAGCCCAGCGAATTGCGGATGGCTTTGCAGCAGTTGGGTGATGTAAATGCCAAGACGGTTGGATTGGTGATTAATCGTGCTCCCAAGACACGGGTGTACAGCTATTACGCTCGTCGATAAACATAAGCCTGCTTAGTAATCTACCGAGCAGGCTTCTCATTAAAGGAGACATGGCGCTATGTCTGGCAGCCGTTCGCTGCGTGTGTTGATGATTGTTGAAAACTGCTCGTATCCGTTTGATGTGCGGGTGCGGCATGAAGCTGAGACCTTAGCCGCCGCTGGTTATCAAGTGACGGTGATTGCGCCGCGTGGCAAAAATGAAAAATGGCGTGATGCCATCAAGGGTGTTTATGCGGTGCGTTTCCCCGCCCCTCCCAATCGTGGGGGGATGCTGGGATACTTGATGGAATTTGGATATGCCACCCTTGCGGTGACATGGCTGGCCCTGTGGCTGATGCTGCGTGGTAAAGTGGACGTCATTCATGTCCACAATCCGCCGGATACGTTATGGTTTGCGGCGCTGATACCCAAACTATTCGGCAAGAAATTTATCTATGACCATCATGATCTGTCGCCCGAACTGTTCCTTTCCAAATATGGCGACGAAGCCCAAAACAACAAACTCTATCGGGTTCTACTCTGGCTAGAAAAACGTTCGTGCCGGATGGCGGACTGGGTGGTTGAGGTCAACGAATCTTACAAAAAGGGCGATATTGAGCGTAATGGGGTCAAACCAGACCGCGTACATGTTGTCCGTAATGGCCCGAACCTTAACCGGATGCGCCTTGTTCCCATTGATGAACAACTGCGTGCCAAAGCTGAAACGCTGATTGCTTATGTCGGCAATATATCGTCACAGGACGGCCTCGACCACTTGTTGGGGGCGATGTTTCATCTTGAGCGTGATCTCGGCTATCAAAATTGGTACTGCAACATTATAGGCAAGGCCGATAACCTAAATGAATTGCAACGCATTGCCAAAGAACTTGGAATTAGTGACCGGGTGCGTTTTACGGGCTATATCTCGGACGATGAAATGTTGCGTATTCTGTCCACATCGGACATTTGCATTGTGCCTGACCCCGATAACCCGCTGAACAACAAATCCACCATGAATAAAGTGATGGAATATATGGCACTCGGCAAGCCGATGGTGGCCTATGACTTGGTGGAACACAAGTTTTCGGCACAGGACGCCGCTTTGTATGCCGTCCCGAATGATAAGCTGGAGATGGCCCGGCAAATCTTGAAATTAGTCCAAGACCCGGCGCTACGTGCCCAAATGGGTGAATTCGGTCGCCAACGGGTTGAGGCACAGCTTAAATGGGAATATTCTGCTGAAAAACTGCTGGCCCTTTATGCTGAAGTTGCGAAGGAAACGCTGTAGGTAACAAAATGCCATGAGCAGCCTCCCGAACTCCAAAACCTTTGCACGCCCCGGATTTTTCTACTATCTAATCCGGCCTTGGCGTGTCATTGACCTACCCGGTTTTTGGCCGTTTATGGAATTGGTCATCGCGGCAGGAGTCGGTTTGTGCATCGCGGTTTTGATCATCGTCAGCACCCATTTTATTGGCAATCCCAAAGTGGTCGTGGGGGCGATTGGTGGCATTTTTTATGTTTTCATGATTCGCCGCTGGCCTTATTTGGGAATTTTGTCGGTCGTGGCGATTACGAGTGGGTTGATCAGTTGGGAATGGCTGCCTTTAATTCCGATTGGCCCCTTCAGTGCCCATATTCCCGATGTGATGTTGGGACTACTCCTTTTGCTGATGGTGCTGCGTGCTACGACTCAAAAGGATTTCCGGTTTTATCAGACCCCGCTGGATATACCGTTGATATTGTTTATCATGGCGCTGCTTTTCTCCATGTTTAATGGGGTACTCTTTTTAGACCTATCCCCCAATCCTGTAATTCGGGTGTCGCGCCCCATTTTTTATTGGCTAATCTTTTTTCCCATTACGCAGTTCATCACCGATAAACAGACCCTACGCAATTTCTTGTATGGCCTGATGGGATTGGCGCTGGTGCTTTCGGCTGGGTTGCTGTTTCCGAACCGCTTTTTGCCACTTATGCCTGTCAGCGCCGCCGATCTAACTACTGCGGGTCGTGAATTTTCGGGTGTGACCCGTATTTATTATGGAGGGGAACGCTATCTCTATATGATTATCCCCGCCATGATTGGCACGCTGTTGATTTATCGCAAAGAACGATGGTTGCGGTTTATTGTGCTGGCGGGGGCGATGTTTTGGCTGTATCGAAGCTATCAGCGCAATTATTGGGCCACCACGATTGTCAATGTGGGGCTGATGATTGCTTTGTTCAGCACCTTTAGCCAAACACGTTATCGGACAATTACCCGTGTCGCTACGGCAACTCCGGTTCTCATTATGGCGTTTATCGGCTTATATTTTGCATTTCCGACGCAAGTGGGTAGCCAGATTGATATTTATGCCGACCGCATGGGCAGTATTTTCCAGACGGCCTCCAATGAACGAGCCGACAGCAGCCTTGAATGGCGCTCGATGGAAAATTATTATGCGCGGCAAAGCATCAATGAACACTTGTGGTTTGGCATCGGGCCATCGGGTACGTATCGCCCTCCGTTTGAAATTGAGGTACTCGCTAACGAATACCCGATTAACTGGTATGTCCACAACAGCTATTTGTGGATCACGGTCATGATGGGGTTATCCGGCCTCATCCCATTTTTGTGGTTGAGTATCCATTATGTTCTGCGCTCACTTTGGCGTTGGACACAACTACGCGATGATGAGTTTATTGGCGTGTACATCGGTTTTGGCACGGGCTACTTGGGCATGATGATTAGCAATGTGGTCGCGCCGAATTTTGTGCAGTCGTGGGCGCTCATTATTTATCCGCTGGCGATGGGTATCAATGAAGTGATTTATCGGCTGAATAAACAAGAAAAAGAACAAGCCGAACAACAAGAAGTCTCACTTGCTCGCCGGATGCGTGCGGCAAGATAACCTAAACTCTTTTATCGAGGGGGTCGAATGCAAAGGCGTGTTATCAAAGACCTGCTGGCTTATTTGCCATCTAAAATTCTGCCAGCACTGACGGCATTTATTACGGTGCCGATTTTTACCCGTCTCTTTGCGCCAGACCAATATGGCAATTATAACCTTGCGATTGGGGTCTCGGAATTTCTGATCGCTGGCACGGTCACCGGGTTTGCCGCTGCCGCCGTGCGCTTTTATGCAGCCTATGAACTTAAAGAAAAACTAGCCGATTATTTTGGGACGATATTTTCAACCACCGCCGTTTTGACGATTGTGGGGGGGATTATCGCCGCTATTTTGATGGTCGCTGCTAAGGCCGCCGATTTGGTGGATGATGAGCTCTATTCGCTGCTGTGGGTGGCCTTGCTGCTGTTTATTGTCAGCAGTTGGTATACGGTCTTGATGCACATTGTTCGGGCCGAGGAAAAAAGCCGCTGGTATACAGCCTTTGAGTTAACTATGCGCTATGGGATGGTTATCATTGCATGGGTTATGGCGACCCAATTTGATGTTGGCGTTGGCTCGATTTTGTGGGGACAGGTGATTATCACCATTGCGCTGATGATTCCCCTGTTTTGGGTGACAGCAAAAGGGGTAGCCATCCGATTTAATAAGTTAACTCGAAGCGATTTTGCACCGTTTTGGGCTTATGCCCTGCCCCTTACAATTGGCAATCTGGCGTTTTGGGGATTGCGCTTGGCTGACCGCTATATTGTCAAAATTTTCCACGATAGCTACGAGGTGGGTGTTTATCTGGTTTCCTATAATATCTCGGCCCGCAGCATTGATTTGTTGGTCGGTCTATTTTTGATTGTTCCCGGCCCCATTATGATGAGGACATGGGAAGAAAAAGGGCGTGCGGATACTGAAGAGACGCTGACCACCTTTACCCGGATGTTCCTGATTTTGGTAGTGCCTGCGGTGGTTGGGTTGGCGGTGACAGCACGCCTTTTGGTGGGGTTCTTGGCAGACCCGGAATATTTTGATGGCTACCGTGCTACCTTCTTTGTGGCGGCTTCGAGTGCTTTGTTCGGTTTAGGGCAGTTGGGTAGTTATGGAATCCTGCTGGGCAAAAAAACCAACATTTTGGCGCGTAATCAATTCATCGCTGTAGCAGCCAGCCTTGCCCTTAACATTGCCTTAGTGCCGTGGTTAGGATTTATGGGGGCGGCGATTGCAGGAACAATAGCTTTTGCTTTTCAGACGGTCTTGCAAGCCTATAATTCATCCAAGTTTTTGACGTGGCGCTGGCCCATGCCAACATTGTGGCGTGTTATGGGTGCGACAGTGCTGATGGGTGTGGTTGCAGGTCTCATTGTTGAGTTTGGGCCAGATGATGGCACGAAAGAACAGGTGCTGACATTTTTGATTGCAGTCAGTGCCGGGGCTGTCGCTTATGGAGTCGCGATTATCGGACTGGGTGAAGTCTCGATTGCCCAATTACGCACGATTCGCAGCGAACATGGGCCGGAGTCAGCCGAAACAGACACGACGATTCCGCCTACTCCTGAAACCACTGTTGAAATATAGGGGTAGCCTATGTCAACTATCAAACACTATGCCAATCGCCTGCGTGAAGTTGGGGTGCGCGGGGCAGTTGAAAAAGTCAGTGGACGGGTCACCCGTGCCGGAAAACTTTGGGGCGAGACGGTGTATTGGCGCTGGAAAGCCAATCAAACCCTATCGGATGCTGATTTGCTGGCCCAAATCAATGGCGATTGGCAGACCGTTAGCGCGTTCTTGACCCAATTAGCATCCCGACCGGATAGCTCATTTTTGTTGCCGCATGAGTCGCGCTTGGAAACGGTCAGGCTATTGCAGGAACGCTTTCCTGATCACGTTGCGGCGACATTGGCACTGGCGGATGCGGCCTGCCAAAACGAGTTTAATTTATTCGGGCAGGTGGTCAAATTCCCCGGCGAAATTAACTGGCATCGTGACCCCGTGACGGGTTATGAATGGCCGGCGCTGTATATCGTGCGGATGGAAGAATTGTTGTGGTCGGCGGAACGCACCGCTGATTTGAAGCCAATTTGGGAACTGAACCGCCATCAACATTTTATCGCGCTGGGTATGGCCTATTGGCTGACCGAGGATATTCGTTATTATGAGGCGTTTGCCAAGCAAACCCAAAGCTGGATCAATGCCAATCCGGTATTGCATGGCATCAATTGGTTTAGCAGCCTTGAGTTGGGGATTCGGTTGATTGCGTGGTCGGTGGCGTTCCAATTTTTCCGCAAGGTAGCTGATTTCCGCGAGAAACTAGGGCCGACTTTCCTAAAAAGCCTCTATCAGCAGGCGGAGGTATTGACCACCCATCTGACGAGTTGGGAATCGGTGCCGAATAATCATCTGATTGGTGAGGCGGCAGGGTTAGCGATTGTGGCGGCGCTGTTTCCCGAATTTAAGGAATCGGCGCAATGGCTCGAAATCGGCCTGCGTCATCTAAATGAACAAATGGCAGCGCAGACACACTCCAGCGGCGCGAATAAGGAACAGGGGACGGGGTATCATCAATTTGTGGCCGAATTTGTGCAACCGCTGGTACTGCTAGCGAAACGCGGCCTGATTCCCGCGCAGTCTATTTTGGAAGATACACTGTATCGTATGTTGGATTATGTGCAGTATTGCAAAACTCCGGCTGGCACAATGCAAAATTGGGGCGATCAGGATGATGGGCGGGCGGTTGGATTAAACCTTGCCAAACCGTTCTGGGATTATCGCCATTTGTTAGCATTTGGGGCGACCTATTATCAACGACCCGATTGGAAATTTAGCGCAGGGCGGTTTGACGAAGAATCGTTCTGGATGCTCGGCAAGGATGGCTTGGAGGCTTGGGAAAAACTTGTAGCCCAACCCCCCGCCGAAATCTCCAAAGCCTTTCCTGATGCAGGCCATTACATCATACGTGATGATTGGTCGGCGACCAGTGATGTACTGTATTTTCGCTGTGGCCCGTTTGGATTAGGTGGGGAGGGCGAATCGGCCCATGCCCACTGCGATATGCTGAGCCCGATTCTATGGATCGGGGGCAGATCGGTGTTGGTGGATGCAGGGACGTATCTGTATCACGGCCCATCGCGGGACCAATATCGCACCACCGCCTCACATAATACGGTCATGATTGATGGCAAGGAACAGGCCGTGCCACGCACCGATTTTTCGTGGGAGCAGGTGCCACAGGGTGAATGTTTGGCGTGGGAAGCAGGTCGGCGCGTAGTTGGGGCAATGCAAACGCGGGCCGGAGTGCGCCATCAACGTGAGGTTATTCATCCGACGGCGGGTGTTTGGGAAATCAGCGACACCTTACAGGCAGATTCGACGACGCATGAAGTAAAGTGGTTTTATCATTTTGCGCCTGACCTGACGGTACAGCAGTTGGACGGACGGGTATTGGTGAAAAATGATACGGGCAGTTTTTCAATGGATGTTATCGTGCCTGCCGGGGTGAAGTTGAGTATCGAGGTGGGTGAATTTTCATCGAATTATGGGCGTAAACAGCCCAATCAAATCCTTATCGCAACTTGGCAGGGCGCAGTTTCGGAAACGCGCTTTGTCTGGAAATTTGAACGCAATTCATAAATGGAGCAGATCAACCAATGAAAGTCAGTATTTTTGGTCTTGGGTATGTCGGGACAGTATCGGCGGCGTGTTTGGCAGGGCAAGGGCACGACGTGTTGGGCGTAGATGTCAGTGCCGATAAGGTCAATCAGATTAACAATAAACAAAGCCCGATTGTCGAACCCGGCCTTGAACCCCTGATTTCAAAGGGTGTGGAAACTGGCAAATTGAAGGCGACACAAGATACTGCCGCTGCCGTTCGTCATGGGGAAGTGTTGCTCATCTGCGTCGGGACGCCCTCGCACGCGAATGGTGGTTTGGGACTGACCTATGTAGAACGGGTCGCGCAAGACATCGGTGAGGCGTTAGCAACCGTCAACGATTATAAGGTCGTTTCGCTGCGTAGCACGGTGCTGCCGGGTACATTTACCGAAACCCTTAAGCCCACCTTGGAACAATATTCTGGCAAAAAGGCCGGGGTAGATTTTGGCGTCACGGTGAACCCTGAATTTCTGCGTGAAGGTAGCGCGATTGAGGACTTTATTAATCCTCCCTATACGCTGATTGGCGCTGAAGATGAAAAATCGGGCCAAACACTCGCTCATTTGTATGATGGCATTGATGCACCTCTCTTTTTCAGCGACCCCGATACCGCCAACATGGTCAAATATGCTTGTAACGCCTTCCATGCGGTCAAGGTAACGTTCGCCAACGAAATTGGGCGGTTGTCGAAGGTGGTCGGGGTAGACAGCACCCGCGTGATGGAGATTTTCACGCAGGATACCAAGCTGAATATTTCGCCACGCTATTTACGCCCCGGCTTTGCGTTTGGCGGGTCGTGCCTGCCCAAAGATTTGCGGGCAATTAATTACCTTGCCCGGCACACCGACGTGGATATTCCCATGCTGGAAGGCGTGATGGAAAGTAACGTAGAGCATATCGAGTTTGCGCTGGATATGGTGGTGCGAAGTGGTAAGAAATCCGTGACGCTGGTCGGCCTCAGTTTCAAACCACACACCGATGACCTGCGCGAAAGCCCGATGGTGGCATTAGCAGAAACGCTACTTGGCAAGGGTTACAAAGTAACAATCTATGATGCTAATGTCAATCTGGCACGGTTGGTCGGCGGTAATCGTTCGTATATTGAACAGACCATCCCGCATATCGCCTCGCTCATGTGCCATTCATTGGAAGAAGCGGTGGATGGGGCGGATGTCATTATTGCCTCACACGGCGTCAATGATGATCTGGTGGCGCTGGCACGGGAAGATCAATTGGTGGTTGACCTGTCGCGTAATTCCAGTAATGCTCATTGGATAGGCAAGTCCGCATATGAAGGGCTTTGTTGGTAAGGGCCTATGACCAATCCAAGCGAACAACGTCCGCGTAAACTGCTGGTGATCGCCTATATCTTTCCGCCGTTTTTTTCGGTGGGGGGGTCTATTCGGGTCGTCAAGTTTTTAAAATACCTGCCGAGTCTCGGATGGAAGCCATATGTTTTGACGGTGGATGACAGCCGGGAATATAAAAGCCTGCGTCGGGAGGGGAGTGAAGAACTCCTCGCCGACCTGTCGCCGGAAGTGGTGGTGTGTCGGGCTGTGGCGGGTGAGGCATCATCCTCATTGCTGGAAAAAGGACGGGCAGCCCGCGAGAAAAACAAAATGCTGAAGCTGGTCGTCAATACCCTGCGCGATATTCGGGATTGGGTGACACGCTGGTTGCTGATTCCCGATGAAAATATCACGTGGCTGCCGTTTGCGGTGCGACAGGGCCGTCAGATCATCAAGGAAAATGAGATTGATGCCATTTTCGTGACCTGTCCGCCCCATTCAGCCGCCGTGATTGGCGCGGTATTGAAACGATTGACCCGCCGTCCCCTGGTGTTGGATTTCCGCGATGACTGGGTGGATACTCCTTGGCAAGCCGAGCGCCCGGCCTTTGTGCGCTGGATGAATAAATGGCTGGAACGTTTCGCGGTGAGCAGTGCCAGTAAAGTGGTTTTGGTGACGCCGGTCAGTCACGCCGCCTTTGAAAAACGCTATCCACGCCAGAAGGATAAAATGGTCTATATTCCGAATGGGGTAGACCTAGCGGATTATGCCTATCTGGATAACGCACCACCGCCTACCTTTGGTGGAAAATTTACGATTGTCCATGCTGGGTTGCTGACAGTTGCCGCTGACTGGAACCGTGACCCGAAGGCGTTTTTTCAGGCGTTGGTCAATATCCGCCAAGCCCACCCCGAAATCGGCGACAATATGCGAATGGTGTTTACCGGGGAACTGCCGCCGGAATACAAAGCCTATGTCACCGAGATGGGGCTTGAGGGAATGGTTGAAGAAGCGGGGTATCTGCCACGACCAGCATTTGCGACCCTGTTGCGGAATGCGGATATGCTGCTGACGATCAATTATGCCGGATTTGCGACGCTTATCCCCGGCAAGATTTATGAATATTGGGCAGTCAGCGGCCCACCTATTATGTTGTTGAGCGAACCGGGGGCAGCCCATCAATTGATTCAGCAGTATAAGCTGGGGGTGGCGCTCAAGCAGGATGATACACCGGGTATTCAACAGGCGATTATGGCATATTATCAGCAGCGGGCCGATGGGCAACCGGTACGCATTACCCGCGACGGCATTGATAATTTTGCCCGTGCCAAACTCGCTGAAAAATTGGCAGGTGCACTGGACGGATTGAAGTTTAGACCTTAAGGGGATTGTCCCTTATCAATCATGGGGAAAACATATGCAGCTTGAAAAGAAAGTAGCTGTCATTACGGGTGCAGGGCAGGGGCTCGGCCTTGCGATGGCAAAAGCCTTTGTCGCTGAAGGGGCGAAGGTTGTTATTGCCGAATATAATGCTGAAAGAGGCAAGGCCGCTGCCGAAAGTTTGGGCACGGGGAACGCCGTATTTGTGCATACCGATGTGCGCGATGTGCAGTCGGTAGCGCGGATGGCGGAAACGGCAGTCAATAGCTTTGGTCGCTTGGATATTCTGGTTAACAACGCTGGTTTGTTTGGTCGCACCAAGACCGAAGATTTGCCTGAGGAGGAATGGGATCGCATGATGGATACCAACCTAAAAGGGGCGTTTTTGTGCAGCCAAGCCGCTGGTCGGGTCATGATTAAACAAGGTGAGGGCGGGTGCATCATCAGCATGTCCTCAATTAATGGCCTTGTCGGTTTCCCGGAGCGTTTGGCCTACAATTGCAGCAAGGCCGCCATTGATGCGCTGACCCGCGTGCTGGCCTCGGAATGGGGGCAGTATAACATCCGTGTGAATGCTATCGCACCGGGGTATGTTCGCAATGATGTATTAGATGAACATATCGCGTCGGGGTGGTTTGATGGGGGGGCGATTTTGAAGCGTACCCCACTGGCGCGGTTTATCGAAGAAGATGATATTGCCAAAGCCGCAGTCTATCTGGCTTCGGCGGCGGCCAATAACATTAGCGGGGTGGTTTTGCCCGTTGATGGTGGCTGGGTTGCCTATGGGTATCTATAGGATATGAGTGAGACACGCCTCCCCCTCCCCGGTAAATTTCTGTTTGTGGCAGGCATTAACCTGACGGTGCAGAAATTGAATAGCCCGGCTCAACGCCTGCCCTATGCCCTTGCTCATTATCTGGAGCAGATGGATCTGGTCGGTTATGTCAATTTTTATGGTGGCCCGCCGACTTCCAAATTCAATAAATTGGCGAAAGGGGCGGCGAATCTGCTGACGGATCGGGTAAGTGTGACGCAGGAGGGCAATGTGCGGCGCTTGATTGCACGACGCCTGCCGCTGCCACGCTCACTCGATGTCAAAATGCAAAGCCGCTGGATTTTTCAGGCGCTTGAGGGCAAATTGGCGCGTAAATATGACGTGGCAATTGTGGCCCATGCTGAAAACGCCCCGCTTGCTAAAATGCTGAAAAATTCGGGGATAGCCCAACATCTCATCTACAACGATTGGGATTATTACCCCGGCTATGTTGAAGCTGAATACCGCGATTTGGTGGCGGGGTATGAGCAGCAGCATGTGGATTTAGCAGATGGGGTGGCGTCGGTGAGCCGTCCTTTGCAGGAATTGCGTACCCAGCAGGGCGCGAAACGCACGATTGTGATTCCGAACGCAGTCGAATTTGAGAAATTTAATCGGGCTTATGTGAACCGCAAAACACACCCGCCAACCCTGATCTACTGCGGTAGTGTGGATGCGCGGTGGGGGATTGATCTTGCGATACGTGCCCTGCCAACGTTGCGCCAGCATATCCCCGGTGTACGGGTGATGGTGGTCGGCGGTGGGCCCGCTGAGGACGAATTGCAGGCACTTGCCAAAGAGATCGGTGTCAGTGAGTCGGTGGTGTTCACTGGGGCAGTGCCGTATGAGCAGTTGCCCGATATGATGGCGGAGGCCGATATTGGCTTGGCGACCTCGCGGCAGGATGAATTTCGCAAATATGCTTCACCGATGAAAATCACAGAATACATGGCGGCGGGGTTGCCTGTTATCGCATCCGGTGGGGGGGAAGCGGAGCAGATGATTGAGGAATCGCGGGGTGGGGTGCATATCGCCTATGACACCGATGCCCTGATACAAGCGGTCTTACCCCTACTGCAAAATCGCACCCAATTTGAAACGATGCAGCAAGCCGCATTAGACTATGCCCGCAGCCGCACATGGGATGAGATGGGCAAGCGGTTGGCTTTATTTATGGCGGAGATCTTACGACCATGAGATTACTTTTTTTATCGGACAGACCGCCGAGTGGGGCAAAGATGGCAGATGCCTATCAGACTCGACTGGAGGGTTTGTCGCATGGTTTGCAGGCGCACGGCGTCGAGACCGAGTTTCTATCGCTACGAACCCTGCGGATCAAAGGGCCACATTTGCTTTTTTCGCTGAATGCCCCTGCGATTGCTAAACACGCCAAGAATTTTGACGTCATCCATGCCGCCGGGGCGGGCTCGGCAACAGCAGCTATCGTGGCACGTTTGTTTAACAAACATCACGCCGTGTTTGATGTGCATGGCGATGAATTGATGGAGACGCGGCTGGAATGGGATAAAAAACATTCGGTGCGGACGGCCTATCTGGTTTTTCAAAGCGCGGTTTTAACCCAAGTGGCCCGTCGTATGGCGAATACCTTGCTGATGGTGTCTGGCCCGTTCCAAGAACGCTACGCCAAACGCGGCGTGCCGGAATCCAAAATGATTATTGTGCGGAATGGCGTGGATACTACCTTATTCAAGCCCTCCCCACCGCATAATGATGGCACGGTGCGGATTTGTTATGCGGGGAGTTTTCAGGCATGGCAGGCGGCGGATGTGTTGCAAGAGGCATTGACCCAGAATATCCGCGACGGGGTGCATTTCCACCTGATTGGGTTTGCCGAGGGTGATCAGGACTTGAAAGCTCAATTTGCCGCGAAACTGGGTGACCACGCCACACTGGAAAATCGGATGCCGGTTGACCAACTGCCTGATAAATTAGCACCAATGGATGTGCTGGTTATTTCGCGCACACGCCATCCGGTGATGCAGGGCGGGTTGCCAAGCAAGTTTGCCGAATATTTGGCAATGGGCAAGCCGCTGGTTGTTACGAATGTGGACGAGACTTCCAAATTTGTACGTGAGGCCGAGTGTGGGTTGGTGTGTGAGCCAACAGTGGAAAGTATGAGTGCGGCCATTCGTACCGCCAGCCAATGGAGTGCCGAAGAACGTCAGCGTATGGGCGAGAATGCACGGCGGTTGGCGGAAACGACCTTTGATTGGAAGGTAATCGCTAAAAACTATCTGGATGGGTTGCAACCTCGCCTGAATAAAGGAGGCCGCACATGAGCCGTGCTGTGATGATATTGGCTGACCCGCGTGACATGGCCTCGCTCAATTTCGAGGGTATCCAGGTGCCCGGTTTTGACCGCGTGATTGTGCGGGTGGCGGATTATGCCCGTCTCAAAGAAGAAGCGCCGACCATCAAGGCCGAAATTGAACGGGATAACGTGGGATTGGTCATTTATGCACGGAATGACCAAGTGTTTGAGCGCCATTCGATCGCCTACTGCATTCGTTATTTTCAGACGGGTTATTCGTCGCTGAGTGGGATTGATACCGAGGAAGCCTTTAGCCAAGCGCGTTCCATGATCGCTGATTTGCAGGGTAGGGAAGGCATTTTTGAAATTCCACCGATTGCCGCCCCGACCAAAAAAGTTGCTAGCCAAGCGCAAGGCACATTCTCACTGATTTTTGATACGGAACAATTGGCCTGTATCAAGGTGGGCCTGCCGCGTATCTTGCCGCTACTCGATCAGTATGGCGTTAAAGCGACGTTCTTTTGCACAGGGTTTGTGCAGGATGTCTATCCCAAGACTTTGCCCGTGATTGCCGAACGGGGCCATGAAATTGGCATACATGGCCCACATCATGAATGGATGGCAGGGTTATCGGCGGATGAACAGCGCCGCCGTTTGACCGCCCATGTCGAGTATTTCCGAAAGCATTATCCGGTGGTTGGGGCGAATTTTATTTTCCGCACCGATGCCAACACCATTCCAATTCTGGTGGATTTGGGGATGCGCTATTGCACGGCGTTTGCACTACATCATTACAAACCGTTGGCCTATCGCCAAGTCAATACACAGCCCGTGCCGATTGTGACGGACAAGGGCGGGATTTGGATGGTGCCTGTTCCCGCCGAGACTTATGATTGGCCGTGGTTTGGGACACGCTTGGCGATTGATTCAGCGTTAGTGCGTTCTAAGCGCGAAACGGGTCAGCCACATGTATCAGTATTGATGCACCCCTTCCGCGATGGCACGAAAAATCATCTGAAACACCTTGAGGCGATGCTGGAATACTTGACCCAGAAGCGCCAATTGAAAGCGGTCACACTGGAACAACACATGACCGAGCCTGCGCCAAGTCGAGCCGATGCCCACATCTACATAAATTACCTGCGGGTAGATGGCAGTCACCCCGATGGCTATCAACGCGAATTTTGGTCACGTGCCGAATACTATTGGGATCGGCTTTCGGCGGTGTATCACGGGCTAAAGGCCGTTGGCAAAAACCCGGCATTGGTGGTTGAGCCAGAGAATATCCAGTACGCCGTGCATCCAGAAGCCCCGACGGGTGGTACACCTATCGCGTTTGATCCGATGGCGGCTTCGCAAGATTACCCGGATGGGCCGGAGTGGGAACGCTTCTTGAAATTGCTGCGCGAATCGGGTGAGGGAACGGAAACACAGGTCTTTTCGCCGCCGAGTGCCGAAGAACAGAAGGCGTTTGTCAGCAAACTTAAGAAGCCGCGCAATTTGCGGGACATGACAGGTTTGCCACCTGAGGCCGCGATCCGTGTCGTCTATAAACTCCGCAAGGGTCGTCCCTACTTTTGATAGGGTAGAGGGAAAACTATGGCAAACAAACCGCGTGTCTTGATTATCGGCCCAACACTTAAACAAATGGGAGGGGTCGGCATGGTCAATGAAATCCTGCTGGCGTCAACCAGCTTGCAGGACGATTTTGAACTGCTGCATCTCGACACGACACGACCTGAAGACTCAATTGAACAAGTGGCGACACTGGCGGTGGGTAATTTCTGGCTGTTTTTTAAACAGTGGCTTCAGCTATTGCGAATTTTGATTACCCAGCGCCCCAAAATCATGCACCAGCCGATTACCGATCGTATCTCGTTTTACAAAGAGGGCGTGTTTATGCTGACGGCCCGATTGCTGGGAGTGCGTGTGGTGGGGCATTTGCATGGGAATGCGTTTAAGCAGTTGGCGGAAAACAAGCGTAAGCCCGTGCGTCAGAGTGTGCGGTTTATCATGGGTCTACCCAAAGTCGTAATTGCGCTGTCGGATGGCTGGCGCGATTATCTGCTGCAACAGGTGTCACCCAAAATGAAAATCGTGGTGGTCGAAAACACAGTCGACGCTGATTTTGCCCAACTTGCCAATCAGCCCGTCGAAAAATCCAACCGGGCCACTTGCAAGGTGCTGTTTATGGGCAGTTTGGGCACACGTAAGGGCGTACCCGAAATTTTGAAAGCCCTGCCCATTGTGCGTGCCGAAAATCCAGCTGTCGAATTTGTAGTGCCGGGTGGATTAGAACTCGGTGCGGAACAAGCCTTAATTGACCAAGCGAAAAGCGAGGCATTGGCGGTGGGGGGTGTTGATTTCCCCGGCATCGTGACAGGTCAGCCCAAACTAGAATTGTTTAAAGACGCCGATATTTTCTTGCTGCCCTCGCATCATGAGAATTTCCCTATTTCGGTGCTAGAAGCGATGGCCTCGAAGTTGCCGCTGGTGATTACGCCAGTGGGGGCATTACCCGAAGTTTTGCAGGATGGTATACACTGTCTATTTGTACCCGTCGGGGATGTTCAGAAAATCGCGGAAGCCGTTTTGAAGCTATCCCAAGACCCCGCTTTACGTGACCAAATGGGGGCAGCGAATTTGGCCCTTTATCAAACACGATTCGCCCCTGAAGCCATGATGAGCAAAATCAAAACCATTTATTCGCAGCTTTTATGATGGAGTATCCAATGGATAAAAAAGACACCACTTTGTATTCACCGCCGCCGATCACCGAAAAATACACGGGCTATATCCCTGACCATTGGGGGCAAGACTCGATTGCACTCCTACCCAAAGGTAATGGTCGGCTTTGTCTGGATCACGGTTGCGGTGATGGCCGTTCACGCAAACTCATTGAGTCATTCGGCTGGAAATGGGTTGGGGTGGATATTGAGGGGAAAGTCAGCTTGATTTGTGATGGTCACTATCTGCCCTTTGAGGACAATGTTTTTGACCATGCCATCAGCAATGCCGTGTTTGAGCATCTGTATGACCCATTTCAGGCGGCGCGTGAGATTTTCCGCGTGCTAAAGCCGGGAGCTTATTTGCAGGGTGAGGTGGCCTTCCAAGAGCCATTTCACGCCAATTCGTATTTCCATATGTCGCATATGGGGACAAAACAATTGCTGACAACAGCGGGGTTTGAGGTCATTCGCTTATGGCCCACTTGGCATCTCTTTGAGGCGCAGGTGCAGAATATGTTCCCCGTGCCCGTCGTATCACCTGCCCTACGTTTTGTGGCCCGTTGGACGGCAAAAGGTGTGATGGCAGGTCGGGCGTTGGGCTTAAAGCAGGTCTCTAAGATGAAAGGCCGCAGCCCCGAGGAAATCCATCGCCGTCTTGAAGTTGACCGATTGAGCTATACTGGGTCGGTGGCGTTCTTTGCCCGCAAACCTGCCTAATCTTCCCCATACCCCTTCGTCGGCTGCACGGCAGATGCGGGGGTGCTGGCCCCTTACCTTAATTGCCCTCAGCCTCATCACAGGTAGCATGTGGCTGACGGGCTATTTTTATTACACCTCCGTTGGCATTGATACCGAACGCGAAAACTATGGCTCGAAAGTCAGCACGCATTATCGGGTGCGGTGGCCCGGTAACGGCTCGATTTGGATTGGGGGAGGGCGAGCATATGGCGAAATGGATTGGGATACGCCGCTGCAACGGGTTGACCTTGCGGGTGTATTTTTCGAAACCCCGCGTCGGCCTGAATCGGAAAACCTGCTTAATACGTTGGGTTTTTGGCGGGTACGCACCGACACCCAAGCATGGATAGGTTTTCCGGCGTGGCTACCTTTCCTCTTTTGGGCGTCATGGGCCTATTATGAAGTGCGCCACTTCCTTAGAAACCGCGTTCGTGCAGCCAACCCATGATATGGTCGGCGACTTTTTCCCAGCCCGGTTCGACCATTAAATTGTGCCCACCGGGGAAAAACACGGCCTCGGTGTGATAGGCCCGCGCCGTCCCCCGGACTTCAGCAGGCGCGAAGAACCCGTCTTGGTCGGCTCCGATGACCAACAGCGAGGTCTTGATTTTGCCGGGACGGGGGAGATTAACCAGCATTTCTAGTTCAATGCGATAGGACTCCTGCCCCAATTCCGCCCAAAATTCGCGGGCTTGCGCTTCCGGTACAGCATCGGTAAACAGCAGTTCACGTGCATCATCGAAATTCTTGATTGTGCGATAGGCATCCATTGTCAGTGATTGAATGAGCATCGTCAGAGGATGCCGTTTGGAATAGCGCAGGGTGAAGCCAATTAACCCGCGTCTTGGCAGCGAGGCCAATAAAACCCCGGCAGGTGCTCGATATTTTTCCAGATATTTTTGGGTGATGTAGCCACCCATCGAATGACCTACCAAAATAGGATGCTTGCCTGTTTCGGCTTCGATTTGAGAGGCAACCTGCCGCACGTCCGCCACATAATCTTTGGCACTGCACCATTGCACCTTGCCTTCGCTTTTGCCATGACCCCGCAGGCTCAACGCATAGACTTGGTAGCCTTGTTTAGCAAAATAGGGCATCGCGTTTTTTTGCCATCCCGCCGCTGAATGCCACGCACCATGAATAAACAACACGGCATGGGGTCGTGTCACCTGAGCAGGGGATTGAGTGAGAATCTCCAAAGTCATGGGCTAGTTTCCTATTTCGAGCGAATCAAATAAGAGGCCTAAGTGTCTTTCGTCCGCGCCAAATCCTGCCTCGGCTGGAACCACCAGACGATTCACAAAAAACATCAACATGGTATGGTTCGGTTCGCGCATGAGGGCCGACTGGGGAATAGTCCCACTAAAATAATAACCGTCGGAGCGCGTTTCATAACTTAGTGTGATGGGATCACCGTTGACGGTTAATTTCAGGCTTTCCAAAACATCCGGGGCAAGAGTCATCCCGATTCTGAACCGAATAGGTAAATCTTGATCGGCAGCCAACCAAGATTGTAGGGTGGCTACGGTGTTTGTCATCCAAAGATTCGACGTCTCGGTGCTTGGAGATTCCCACCCAAGGCCGTTGACAGGTTGGTCAAACTCGACGACGAGTGAGTCTTGAGGTGCGTTTTGGGCAAGATGTTCGCATAGACTGGAGGGCCAACAGGTGTAGCCAATGGTGAGCGAATCAAATTGCAGGCCGAGGTGCCTTTCGTCCGCGCCAAGCCCCAACTCCGCTGGTACGATGAGGCGATCCACAGAAAATAGCAAGGTGGTGCTGGTGAGGTTCCGCGCAAGGGTGGCTTGGGGAATCATTCCAGTAAAGTAATAACCGTCGGGGCGTGGTTCCAATGTTAACGCAACTGGATCGCCGTTCACCGCTAATTTCAACTGCTGTAGTACAGCATTGTCGAGGGCTATCGTCACTTTGAATTGAATCGGCAGGTCACGATCGGCGGCGAGCCAAGAATGAATGGATACGACTTCATTTGTCATCCAAAGATGCGTAGGGTCGTAGTTGGGATATTCCCACCCAAAACCCCGAATACGCTCGTCGAACTCTAAAATGAGTGCGCCTTGGGGTTCATCCGGGATAAGCTGTTCGCATTTTTCCGGCGGCCAACAGACTGCGAGGGATGTGAACGTGCGTTCCGGGACGGCCACATCATCAATCAGGGCGTGGGGATCATAGTTGTCAATGTGGCGACCATCTAGGTACTCGGAAGGTATTTCTTCGAGCAGTTCGACGCCCCCGTTCCAAGTCGTTCGGAAAACAATCGCACGATCATAGGGTATAACTCCCTCGCCTTGCGCGTTATTATCCAAAAAATAAATCCCGTCGTCGCGAAATTCACAAATCTTGGAGACTCGCGGGAAGTCCATAACACAGATTTTGGCACTAACCTCTTCTTTATATAGGTAGCGTAAGCCGCCTTGAAAGGGAACCGAATGGCTGGCTAGATGCCACTCGTCCTGATACTGATCGTTTTCATCAATCACAAAAAGGGTCACATTGGGATGAATGGAAGGCGCTTCTTCCATAATTTTGGCATAAAGGTAGCCTACATCTTCGGAGGTATCCGCGAAAAATTCATGCTGCTTGAGCATGTGGAATGTTGCCAAAGTGACGGCGGTACTGGCGACAAGGATGGCTAACAATCTCCCGATATATTTTGTTCGGGCCATCACACTCATCAGGGTTGAAACAACGAGGGCCGCGCCGATTGATGTGGCATAAAATACGCGGAAGGTGTGATGATTGAAGGGACTTGGAATAAAGGCAAGAAAAGCCAATAGCATGATGCTTAGTCCAGCTAGAAGTAGCCAGATGTCCTGTCGGCGCTGGTATTGGGTTTCTAGCCTCGTCGGATTGCTCGAAAGATGAAACCAACTCACAACAGCAGTGATGATGCCTGCGAGTAACGCCAACCGTGTATAACTAGAATCCCAGTCCCATTCTTTGAGTGTATCAGACCAGCCTTGAAGGTGAGCGCTATACATATGCTCCACGCTGTCGGCATATTCTTCGATCAGCTCTGTGCCCTCTTTTTTCTGGGTTAAATCAATCTGATCGTTGATGTAACCCCCAACGCCAAAGAGTACCGATGCGGCGGTTAATAACAAAAGGAGACTCGGAAGCGCCAGCCATTTTCGTGCAGCATCACGTACCGGACGGGTGAAGGTTTTTTCTTGCCACAAAAGCAGAACCGGGGCGGCAAAAATTACCGGATATAGGGCCTCATAGGTACCCAAGATGATGAGTTGCAGAGGCCAGATGATTACCCAGTAGCGCTTTGGTTGTTTTTTGTTCCACCCCACCACAAAAAAATAGATTGCCATAATGGCAAGCAGCAGCGCGGCGTGATAACTTAGGGCGCGAAACGAGAGTAATCCCATATCCGCCGGATAGATCACGCATAATGTTGCGGTCATGAAAGCCAAAAACGAATTGTTTGGAATGAAGTGACGAACTAGGCGATAGACAAAGACGGCCTTCAAGATGAAGATCGTCATGAGTAGCAGATTCATTCCAGCAAAAGAATCGGGCGTCAATAGGTGGGCGATAAGATAGGGCCATAAAAAAATGGGGCGGGTACTCTGTAGGACTATCGCTTTGAGCGGCGCAACGTCTACTACGTAGGCAAAGTACCATTCCTCATAGAGGGGAATGGTTTTTTTTATTCCAAAGGGTACCCATACAAGGCCAAAAACGACCAGAAAGTAAACCAGACTCAAAAGGTGAACCGACAGGGGCGACCTTTTGGTAGACTTAGCTGTAGACATCCTCAGTGATTCTTTCTATGAAAACCTGATACCAGTTTTCTAGAGAGTAAAGCATAAACAAGACTCGCTGATGATCCCACCGTCCGCTGAGATGCTGCTGGATGAGGTGTTCAACCCCTTCGCGATTGAGATAGGTTTGGGTGAAGGAGTTTGGCTCGGCGATCTGCTCCAGAAATTGTGATCCTATTTTACCCCGAAACCATAAATCGGCGGCGCTGGTAAAGCCAATCTTCTTGCGATTGGCGACTTCCTGCGGGATGTACGACATACATACCTTTTTGTGGATGATCTTCTGCTCACGGCCACTGATTTTGAAATTGCCGGGGATGCGTTCCGCGACTTTCATAATTTCAACATCGAGGTAGGGTACACGGGCTTCAATGCTGGCGGCCATTGACATCTTGTTTTCGGAAAGCAGTAGTTCTTCAGCAAGGTCGGTGCGGGCATCCACGAACAGCATTTTCTCCATGAAGGTGGCGTCCTGCGGGGCACGGGCGATTTGTTTTCTGGCCCAATCGCGTGCCAACTGTGGATTCATGCGGCGGCGGGTTTCGACCCCTAACAGGCTGTTACGCGCCGAATCGGGCATAATCGAATAGACACGCAGCAGGGCATCCGCTTCATCTTGTGCGCCGAGGGCATAATTTAGCCGACGGGCCTGTTCTGACAGAGGCATTTTCTTGGCGAGGGGCTGTGCCAGACGAGCAGCATAGGCCGCGCCATATTTGCGGAAGCGTTCGACATAATTCGCGCCGAGATGCCGGGGATAGCCACCAAAGGCTTCATCTGGCCCTTGACCATTCAGCAGCACTTTTAGCCCCTGATCGCGTGCCATCTGTGCCACAAAATAATAGGCGGCGGCGGATTGGTTGACGACGGGTTCTTCCATGTGCCAGATGTAGCGCGTCATGAAATCGGCATAATCTTTTTCGGTGATGATGCGCGAATTAAATTCTGCGCCATAATGTTGCGCCATCTGACGGGACGGCTCGACTTCGTTGACATCTTCACGCCCTTCAAACCCGACGGTATAGGCTTTGACCGGGCCACTGGAATGTTTTGCCATCAGGTGCAGGACGGTCGTCGAATCCACCCCGCCGCTGAGGGAAATCCCGATTGGCACATCCGCAACCATTTGGCGATGAATGGCCTGATCGTATATCTCGCGTAGTTCGGCAATCCAATCTTCTTCGGTCTTGGCGCGGTCAATCGTGGGGGTGTAATCCCAATATGTCCCCTCGTGTACCCCGTTTTCATCCACCACCAAGTAGCCGGAGGGGGGGACTTTATACACACCCTTGAACAGCGTCCATGGGGCAGGGCAGTAACGCAAGGTCAGCGTAAAATTCAGCGCATCAGGGTCAATTTCACGCGGGAAGGCTGGATCACCCAAGATGGCTTTGACTTCGGAGGCAAAACGGAACATGCCGCCTTCGCTGGAATAATAGAGTGGATTAACGCCAAAGTGGTCACGCGCAAGGAACAGGCGACGTTTTTGAGTATCCCATAGGCCGAACGCGAAAACGCCATTGAAATGGGCGGGGCAGTCCGTGCCATATTCTTCATAGGCGTGCAAAATGACTTCAGTATCGGAACTGGTGCGGAATTGATGCCCTTTGGCTTCCAAATCGCGGCGGATGTCTTTGTAGTTGTAGATTTCACCATTGAAGACAATCCAAATGGTGTCGTCTTCGTTGGTCATGGGTTGATCACCCGTCGAAAGGTCAATAATCGAGAGGCGGCGATGGCCTAACCCAACCCCTGCCGAATCATCGAAATAGAAACCATCGCCATCCGGCCCGCGATGTGCCATCAAAGAGGTCATACGGGTGAGCAAATCACGCGAAATCGGCGTACCATTCTTATAGTCATAAAGACCATCTATACCGCACATTGGCTGTCCTGTACCTTTCTACTATGATAACCAGTCCTATTTAGCCAAATCGCTTGGTTAAGGCTTCGCGCTTGCCACAATATTGGTCAAGCTGCATATCTTCAAAGGGTGGTTCACTAAACCCGTCGCCATATCCACGAAATTCTTGGACAAGGGTGTAACGATTTTCAATGGCGGCTAAAAAGTCATCCGTCACATTTTCGGCGTCGGGTATCGAAATCTTGCCGGGGGCATAAACCATCCATAAACAAGCATCCCCGGTGAGGCGTTCATCCAATACAGCGAAGGTCTCGGCCTGCAAGTCCTCTTTAAACCACGCATCCACCCACCCATCAATATTCCAATCCGACATGGATGTCCAATTAGCATAGCCTAGCATAAAATTATCCGTCGTCAGATAAAACTGGACGGATTGCCCAAGTGGGTCGGGGGTGAACACAATCACGTCGTTTGGTTGGATATTCGCGTTTAGGTCGGCGGCGACATCACGGGCCACTGATTTGTACGGGTCGCGCAGATAGTACATATCTTTGCGTGCCCACAGCGCCATGAGAATAAATAATGCACCCAGCATCACCCAGCGGAAGCGTAGATTGACAATGCCAAGCGCCAACAGCAGGGTAAAAATTGGGTAGACCACAATCGTATAACGGTCGGGCTTAAAACTCGGCTTAAATTCGTTCAAGACCAGCGCAATTACCAGTGTCGCCAGCGCGGTCACAATCAGCAGCATGACCTTACCGGAATTTTTGCCGAGCGACATTTTGAAGGGGCGGATTTCGATATCAAACAGATACAACACGCCGATCAGGAAGACCAGTAAATAGAAGGGGGTGGCACGGGCGGCGGCTGTCCAATATTCAAAGGTCAGGCGGAGCAATTGGAAGGGTGAATCAGTCGTGGTGATCCAATCGGTACGGAAGCCAAGCTGCTGAATCATTGAGGGCAGCCACGGCAGATAGAGTACCCCGATGAGGATATTGCCGATTATCCAATTTTGCAGATCGCGCCGACGGGGGGTGTTCAGCCACAGGTCAGCCACCAGATAGAGGTTGAGCGCGGCAAGGAAGAAAAAGCCCCATGTGTGGGTGTAAATCAACAATGCCCCACTGATAACGTATGGGATAAGCTGGCGGTTGTCGGGTTTTTGATGCCAGCGAATGGCAAAATAGAGGGTAAACGCCGCCATCAGCGCCAAAAGATTATATTGACGGGCTTCCTGCGAATAGCGAATCAGGAAGGGCGAAATGGTCATAATCAGGGCATTGAGCAACCCCACCCAAGGATTAAAGAGGCGTTTGCCAATGCTGTAGCCAAGCGGAATTAGGATAATCCCCGCAATAGCCGAAATAATACGGATGGTAAAGGCAGATTTGCCCAATAGTTCGATGGCAAAATAGAGCAGGACAAAATAGAAAGGCGGATGGAGGTCATTGTTGGCAAGGGTGCTGAATACATCCGGCAAGCTGTCCTGATGCGAAAGGGAGTAAGATATTCCCTCGTCACGCCAGAGGCTCTGGTTTTCGATGTTGTAAATCCGCAGGGCCGCCGCCAAAAAAGTCAGGGCGACAATAGACACCCAGATAATGGTGCGGTCGCTGCCAATTTGGGCACGCATCCACATCCACGGGTCAAGCAGCGAAACAGTGGCGGTTTTACGAGATGAACCCGTCACAGTTGACATATAAAATATCCCCCAGAGAGTAACTTTTGTATTATTTTGTCGAGCCTCTTTTAGTTTGCGCCGTATTCAAAAGCGCCAATATCCGGGCCATCACCATTAAACAAGAGGTTCACGGAGGTATTGGCGTCCCATTCAATCTCACGATCAACGGTAATCCGGTTGGCGGTGTAATCAATTGCCACGATGGTGACTGTTTCATTGCCCACTACAATCGTATCGGCGTCAATCATACCCTTATAGCCGTCATGGAAATACCCCGCATCCTCGACTACGATTTCCGTTCCAGAACCAGCTTCTTTTGTCACGGTCAAGGCGACCCCAGCATCAATCGCGGGTGAATCGGCTTGCAAGGTTAGGTCAAAGGTGTTATTGGCGGCATCGTAGGTGGTAAATAACGGATCGCCTTCGATGTTGCCATAAAATACATCGGGATACTTCTCATTAAACCATGCGGCATTGGCATCCCCGACCTCAAAAACATAAATGGGGCAGTTGCCATCGCCATTGCCATTATTTTGCAGCGCGACTTCGCAGGCTTCGGCATGTGGGCTTTCAATCAAATTGCCCGCGATGACCGTCCCGGCGAAGGGAGGATTATTGGCGCTACCCGTCACATTCAGCGATAACTGATGAACCGCCCCGCCTTGACCGGGGAGATTGCCAAAAATAATGTTGTTTTTAACGACCTCATCATGCAGTTCGGTTTCAAGGCCGTGATTGGTAATCGCCATGCCCGTGCCTTCATATTCAAATCGTTCTAGGCCATTGTTGACGATGGTGTTGTTATAGATATGCGTGCCATAGTCGCGCAAGGCATAGTCGCCGAAAACGGTGACCAATAAGCCTAGATGGTCGGAATTGCGAATGACATTACGGCGGATAATCGTATTGACCGAAGTGCCTTCATAACCAAGACCGCCGTGCTGCGTGTCGGAGTTGTTTGAACGGACGAATTGGTTATTTTCGATCAAGTTACCGATGGCGGGCCATTCGGTGCCGGGGGGTTCATCACCGGGGTTGGTGAACCATGCCACATAGATACCTTTTTGCCAATCGTTATCAAAGATATTGTTGCGAATGATGTTATAGGGCGCGTTGACGATAATACACCCCTGTGCGCCGTTGGTGAATACATTACCCTCAATCAGGTTATAGCCACCTTGCTCCTCATTCCCGTTGATACCGATGTGGTTGCCCTCTTGGTCGCCATTTTGATAGCGTCCCCAACGGTCAAAGGTCGAGTTCAATATTTTGTTGAATGAACTATAACGCACACGCACACCCCAAAAATCGCGCACCGTGTCGGTGGGATATTCGAGGTTCATAAATTGCATATTTTGCAGGGTGATGTGATTGCTATATTCCAGAAGGGCCCAATTGAGGCGTGGATGCTGCACGCGCAGGCCGTCAATCACAATATATTCCAGATTACGTACCTCAATCAGCCGAATGATAGATTCTTGCCCATCCAAGAGGGGGGTCTCGTTTTCATAGGCTTGGTAGGTAATGGGAGATTCTTCGGTGCCAGATCGCAGGGGCACGAGTGGTTCATAATAGGTGCCGGCACGAATGATGATCGTATCACCGGGAATCGCTTCTTGAGTGGCTTTACGCAGGGTGGCCCAAGGCTGTTCCAGTGAGCCGGGGTTATCATCGGAGCCGTCCGGTGATACGTAGAAAGTACCCGCTTGCACACGGTCTTGGGCGATTACGAGGTCGTTATCACAGCCTGTCAGCCCTAATACCAGCGACAACACAGCGAATAAAATAGCAACATTTAAGAAAGCTGGTCTTTGATTGAAAGTTTTAATAGACATCTCCCTAGCGCTCTCTACCTGAACCACAGTAAGTGCAGGCATTGAAATCGCGTTCGATAGTGAAAAAAACTATCACAATAAGGGCAGGTCATGAGAAGCCTGCCCCTATCATCATTTATTTGTTAATCAATGCCTGTGGTTGATTTTACCACCAATCAGGCAGGCACGGCGGCGAGAAATTCTTTCACCTGCGTGGCGACATATTCCACTTGTTCAGCCGTCATATCGGGGAACATGGGCAGCGACACAATCTGGTCGGCCTGTTCATCCGTCACCGGGAAGTCGCCCTTCTTATAGCCGAGGTCGGCATAGAAGGGTTGGAGGTGAACCGGAATCGGATAGTGAATGGCTGTGCCGACGCCACGTTCTGACAGGAATTTCTGCAATTCGTCGCGGCGGGCGGTGCGTACCACATAGAGGTGGAACACATGGGTGTAACCCTCTGGTGTGATGGGGGTCACTACATCCGAACCCGCGAATAATTCATTATAGAGTTTAGCGGCACGGCGGCGGCCTTCGCTCCATGAATCCAGATGACGCAGTTTGACGCGCAGGACAGCGGCCTGAATTGAGTCTAGGCGGTGATTGAATGGTTCAAGTTCGTGGACATATTTGATCTTCGAACCGCAGTTACGCAGCATCTTGATCTTTTCCACAACTTTTTCGTCGTTGGTGGTCATGATACCAGCATCACCCAACGCACCGAGATTCTTGGTGGGGTAAAAGCTGAAGGCGGCAACGTGTCCAAATGACCCCATGCGCTTGCCTTTATAGGTCGCGCCGTGTGCCTGAGCCACGTCTTCCAATACGATCAGGTTCCGACGGTTGGCGATTTCCATAATCGGGTCCATGTCGGAGGGCAGACCGTAAAGGTGTACCGGGATAATGGCGCGGGTACGGGGCGTGATGGCGTCTTCAATTAGATTAGGGTCAATGGTGTAGGTGTCGGGGTTGATGTCCACTGGCACAACCTTGGCCCCAGCGAAAGTTACAGCCGCTGCGGTTGCCACAAAGGTATTGGCGGGGATGATCACTTCATCGCCTTCGCCAATGTCATAGGCACGCAGGGACAATTCCAGCGCAGTTAGGCCGTTATCAACGCCGACCGCATATTTTGTGCCAATATAGGCCGCATATTCTTCTTCGAGTCCAGCAACGTCTTTGCCCAGAATAAAATCGCCGCGATCTAATACCGCCAGCATAGCTTCGGCTAGTTCATCACGAATGGGGCGGTGCATAGTTTGCAGGTCTACAAACGGGACTTTCACTTCTGTTAGCTCCTTGATTTTTAAAACAGATCGTTGTTTGTCTTGAGACGAGCCACCGAGTTGAATCAAATGGCGACCCGTTCAATGAATTCACATAGATGGTTCAAATGTGCCGTTATGGATTTTCACGCTGATGCCATCGTTATGCAGGGAGTGGTCGAGTGCTTCCAAAATCCGTACAACTCGTGTCCCTACTTCGCCATCACTTTGCGGTGACTTGCTGTTGACAATGCACTCCACAAAATGGCGGCATTCCACACGCAGCGGTTCTTCAAATTTCACATAGGGAATCACCACGTCACCATAACGGTAGCTGAATTGGAAGTCGCTGAAGCTGGTGGCATAGGCGGGGGCTTCCACACCCTTGTCATAAATCTTCAGTTTTTCCAACGGCTCGATGTCATCATAGACCACCATCTTCTTGCTACCGACTACCGTGATACGGCGTACCTTGTTGGGGTCGAGCCAGCTTACGTGAATTTGGGCGGTGACATTGTTCGGGAATTTGAGGTGGAGATAGGCCACGTCGTGGTTGTCGAGGTGGACACAGGTCGCCCCTTGAGCAGCCACGCTGGTGGGGTCGGCACCCAAGAGATAGAGCAGGATGGAAATATCGTGGGGTGCTAAGTCCCACATGACATTCATATTGCGCTGATACAGCCCCAGATTCACACGTACCATGTTGACATAGTAGATTTCACCAAAGTCAGGGCTGGTGATGATGTCCCGCAGGGCACGAACGGCAGGGTTATATTCGAAGGTATGCCCCACCATCAATATGAGATTTTTCTGGCGGGCGACTTCAATGAGGTCTTCACCATCACGACTGCTGAGGGTGAGCGGTTTTTCGACTAGGATATGCAGGCCGTTTTCCAAACATTCCTTTGCCAGTGCATAGTGGCTGGCTGGGGGGGTTGCAATCACCACCGCGTCAAGGCCCATGCTGAAAAGCTCTTTGTAATTTTTGGTGACTGTGATGCCCGGATAGGTTGCTTTGATTTGATTGAGGCGTTCTTCACGGAGGTCGGCAACCGCAACTACATTGGCAGTGGGGAGTTCGTTAAGATTGCGGGTAAGATTTGGTCCCCAATAACCAAAGCCGATAATCCCAACATTTATTTTCGTCATTCATTCCCTCGCTTTTACAATTGATGATAATTACAGTGGAGTTGCCACTTTCATTATAAGGCATAGATAAGATTGAACAGAAACCTGACTCTCACTTTTCATGTATTTTTCGGACTTGCGCCGATTTTCACGATGTAATGAGAGTCAATGTTTTAGTTGCAGATTTTGGCTGAGAAGGGTTGCGAATCAGAAGCCGCCGCGCCCGAAGATCATGACGATGGGAGTTTTGAGGATTAACTTAATATCGGTCATCAGTGAGCGTTGTTCAATATATTCGATGTCCAGCTTGCACATGCCATCGAAATCGGCGGCGCTGCGGGCGCTTACCTGCCACAGACCGGTGATACCACCGATGGCCTGTAGACGTTGCTTGTGCCATGCCTGATATTCCTCAACTTCGTATGGAATGCAGGGGCGAGGGCCAACCAGCGTCATTTCACCCTTGAGTACATTAATGAATTGGGGCAGTTCATCCAAGCTGGTCTTGCGTAGGAACTTGCCAATCAGGGTGACACGCGGGTCTTTGACGATTTTCTTGACTTCAGCATTTTCCGCGCCATTAATAGCTGCCATTGCCGCTGAATCGTTCTTGATGAAGGCTTTCATAAAGGCTTGGTGCATTTCGCTGGAGGCATCTTTGTACATGGTGCGGAATTTATAGCAGGTGAAGGTGACCACATCAAATTCGGCCTTGCCATTCACAATGCGGCGGCGGCGGGCGGTGACACGTTCTTGGGCAAAAATGGCGGAACCGGGGGTTTCGATTTCGATCAGCATGGCGATGATGAGCATCGGGATACCAAAAACTAGCAGCACAAAGCTGGCGGCGGCGATATCAATGGCGCGCTTGGCGGCAAAGTAGGCATATGTTTTTAGGTTAGCTGCCCATGTTGCGGCCTGCTCAGTAACTAAATTCCAATTGTTGGTATTTTCTTTTCTGAGCTGCATCTTGAATTCCCCTGTAAGCCTTTTTTAAATATGGTGATGAGTACAATGTTTTCTCAAGCACCATCATCATACGACCTGCCCCTTGCAACTGGACTTACGAACAGCGGTTGTAGCTTACAGTCACCTTTCGTAAAAACGAAATTTTTATAAAGGACTTTTGGGAGTAGGGGGATGTATTTACCCAAAAAAGAGGCAAGGTTAAATTGAGGCTAAATCCAAACAAAAAACCCAACCACATTCATAAAAGGTTTGGTCGGGTTCTTGGCTTATTGGAGAGGGCTTTGAGGCTTGATAGGTCAACCTTGCAAACTTAACCCAAACTTTGCAAGGTTAGGTTTAGATTTCTTGATTGGCCCGTTCGCGCAGGTTGAGTTTTTGCTCTAGCACCCGATGTTTGCCGCGAGAGGTGCGGGCGATTTCGTCCACGAACACGACTTTTACGTTCATCTGCTCCCGGAATTTGAGGTTGAAAATATCCAGAATGCGCTGGGTGTCTATCTCGGAATAGCCCTGCAACCGGACAATTCGCAGCACCAATTCGCCCTGCTTTTCCTGTAGAAACTGATATTGGGCTACATTTTGGAATGTATTGGCATGGACGTTGAGCGAGGTCACGGATACCAGATGGTTGTCGGCGGTCAAGACCACTTCATTTTGCCAGCGGCCTACAATGTCCTCAATCATGGGGGCATGATGACCGGATGACGAGGGATGATCGGTAAAGCGGGCCACATCGTCCAATTGGTAGCGGATAAACGGCATACAATGGGTGTCAAGGCCCGTTCCGGTGATGAATCCGCTCTTGCCTGCGCCTACCGGGTTGCCTTCTTCATCAGTCAGTTCAAGAATGCCATATTCCATGCTGATTAGGTAGCCCTCGCCGGGGACGGCCTCAACCGCGTCGCAAGCCCGTTCTGATTGTCCATAACCCGCCAAGACGGTGCAGTTAAAGGCCTGTCCAATCGCCTCACGCTGGGCCGGGTAGAGGTTTTCGCTTTCGCACAGAATGGCATTGGGACGGATGTCGGTAATCTTATGTTCCAGCATGTAGCGGGCCACCATTTCAAGCACCGAGGGGAAGCCCTGAATATATTTCGGCTTGAAGGCCCGCAGCATATCCACATAATCTTGGAAGGTTTCTTCGCTGAGATGGAACAGGGACAGCACCAGTGAATTTTCGTCCGCGATGTAATCCCACCATGCCAGATTGCCGTGTTTATCCAAATGTTTCATCGGGGTGGAGCGTCGCATATACACCAGTGGGTCGCCAAATTTGTAACCGACCCAACCCCACTGACGATACATGAAGGCCTCTTCGTGGGGCACGGTGACTTCGCGCTGATGGTAGAAACCCAACGGCATCCCGGTTGTACCACCTGTCATCATAAAATATAACTGGTCGGCGGGGACGTTGGTGGCAACCAATTCCCGCACATTATTGCGAACATCCTCTTTGCGTAGGACAGGTAGCTTCAGCAAATCTTCAAGGGTCTTGAAATCGGCAGGCTTGAGTTTGCGCTCATCCATAATGCGCCGATAGTAGGGTACGTGCTCGTAGGAATGGGTGATGAGATTTTGCATCCGTTCCACTTGCAAGGCTTCTAGTTGGTCGCGTGACCACCACTGCGTTTCCTGAAGCTGCTCGTACCATTTCAAGAATTCGGGATGATCCCACACCCAATGGCGCGAACGCATCCGCATCACCCGTCCATAGGCACGACGGACAGGCAGGGGTAAATTTTTGCGCCATTCCTTGAAGCGGGTCTTGAAATCTTTGTCATCCACCTCAACCTTCTGAGGCACAAAGCCTTTGGGCAGGGGTAATTTCACGCCGTGCGCGGTTTCCCACTGTAAATGTTGGCTGACCTCTTCTTCGCCAAAGGTATTGACCAATGCTAACCAACAGCACACCCAATCGCCGGGACACCATTTGTCCTCTGCCAGCATCTTGGTCATGTCTACGACGTTGAAAGGCACAAACGACAAATCCTCAAATTCCTCGCTGCCTTCCAATGCCTGTTTATAGGTTTCGTTGAGCTGCTCAACGGTTAACATCGTTTCGGCAATACCAAGCAATTCGGGTTCACCGGTGCGTGTATCTACCCCGACACCCAAAAAGCGGACGGCTTCGAGGGGCAGGCGGAAACCCAATTCTTCGGAAATTTCGCGTTGGGCCGTTACAAAGGGACTAGGGCGGAGAGAATTGTGGTCGCTGTCACGATCAACTGCCAAACGCATTGCACCACCACCCGAGGCTTGCAGGGCACCCTGATCAAATGCGACGTGATCGCTGCGGCGTGGAATCAGGGTCATGCCGGATGGTTTGCTGACCAGCACAATCATGACCGATGTAGAGTTCGCCAACGGTGAGTTTTCGACATCGGCAATATCTTTGACATATTTATTGCGGATGGTATCGCCGCCTTGCAGCAGTTGACGGTCTAGGGCGAGGTTGGTGGACACGAAATCGAAATAGTTGGAACGCTGCAAAAAGAGATGCAGGTTTGGCCCATCTGCCCCATTTTCAATCGCATACCGCTTGAGGCGATAGGAGGGTTCGTTGGTTAGCTCGAAACCGAGAGCCTTGACGCGCTCTTGCACGATCTCCATGCGCAAGGCCGCGACTTCTTCGGGAATGGCGTGGGGTGCTTCGAGATATTCACTGATGACATGCTGAATATCAAAGCTCAATTTGCCATCACCCATGAGCAGCTTAAAGGGAATTTGCACGTTTTTCATTCAGCAACATACCTTGTTGTATTCTTTTGAAGAGAAGCATTTTTGAAATTTAAAGCCGCAAAATGTCCGGCTGATAGTAGGTTTCGTTGTCCAACTTCACCTCAATCACGGGCCAATCGTCGGTACGGGTCAGGGCCATCACCCGGTCAGGCAGTACCATCATGGTATCTTCTGATTTTATCCCACCAATCGAGGCCTGCCATGCCAACATCTGATAGGCTTCAATGCGCTGCTCAACACTTGGCGCGGCCTGCAATTCACAGGAGGAGTATCCGATCAGACCCCCTTGACAATGGGCTTCCCATTCACCAGCAAACCCCTCGCGGCTGTAGGCGGCGGCTCCAACATCCAAAATTTCCCGCAGGCTTCTACCGGGGCGAGAGTAGTGGATGTAATGGGCGGCAACCTTGGATACGGCACGATGACGGTTGACCATTTCATCGCTGATTTTATCTACCGCCACCAAGCGCGTCAATGCGGCCTGAAGTCCTCCACGCTGTCCCCTTACACTGATGGTGACGATTTCGCAGATGTGATTGTCGGTGGGTGGGATATCCACAAAACGCCGCAGCCGACTATCAGCCCCGACGAGTAGGTGTGTGGTGTTGATATTGGCTTTAAGGAGTTGATAGGTGATCTCGGCGGCGACTTCACGTTCCGATTGCCCGGTCTTGATTTTGTAGGCGATTTCCTGAACGATGCGGGTAATTTCACTGCACAATGCCCGATAGCGATATTGCTCGCCCGGTGTCAGGGCCAACCGCAGACTTAAGATAGATTCTCCAACAGGCTCAAGTTGTGTGCTAGCTCCGATTGAATCCGCGCCGACCCGCAGGCCATTTGTCAGATGATTGATTAGGTCACTTTTGGCTTGGGGACGATGCCAGTCGTAAGGGCGAAGTTCAACACCGTGCCCGCCGATTTCCTCAATCAAAATACGTTCCCCATCGGATGTCGGGGCGATCAGATAGGTTGTGTCTTTGAGTACCAGCAGACCAGCCGCATTGTTACTTGATGGAAGTCGGCCACCCCCTGTAAACCACGAAAAGTTTTCGGGTTGACCCAGCCAGACTCCATCCAACCGATGTTCATTCAAAAAACGAACGACACGTGCGCGTTTTTCGGTAAGTTCATCTTGAAGGAGTCGGGCTGAAAGGTGCATATTGGTTATTGCCCACGAAAGAAATCGTGAATTGTTTCGATAATGTAATCTTGATCGGCTGGATCAAGGTGCGGGTATAGCGGTAGGCGAATGAGGCTTTGGCTGACGTTGTCGGTAATGGGGAATTCATCGCCCGTGTAGCCCAGATTATCCAGTCCATAGGGTGAGGAATGCAGCGGGACAAAATGGAAGGTGGCTTTGATGCCGCGTGTATCCATAAAATCGAACAGGGCGGCGCGGCGTTGCATTTCCGTAATGCGGAAACCATAAATATGCCAGTTCGATTCAGCTTTGGGATGGATATAGGGCAGTACCAACACGCCTTCATCAGCGAGATCGGCTAGGCCATCCTGATAGCGTTGCCACACGACCCCACGCATCCGGTTGATTTCATCCATCTTGGCAAATTGGGCACGTGCAATGGCGGCTAATAAATCGGAGACCACGTAGCTAGAACCGATGTCCACCCACGAATATTTCTCGGCGGCTCCCCGCAAAAATTGGCTACGATTCGTGCCTTTTTCCATAATGATTTCGGCACGTTGGGCAATGTCTTCCCGATTGGTCAGGAATGCCCCGCCTTCACCGCAAATTACATTCTTGGTGACATGGAAGCTGTACGCCCCGATATCGCCAATCGTACCGAGCCACTGCCCGTTATATTTGGCCCCGATACCCTGTGCGGCGTCCTCGACAATATCGAGATTGTGCTTCTTGCCGATCGCCATCAAAGCGTCCATGTCGCAGCCCTGACCGGCATAATGCACTGGAATCACGGCGCGGGTGCGGGGGGTGATATGGCGTTCGACATCGGCGGGGTCAATGTTCCACGTCTTCTCGTCAATTTCAGCAAAGACCGGGGTTGCGCCCTGTCGCACGACGGCGGTGGCGGCGGTCACAAACGCGAAACTTGGTAGAATGACTTCATCGCCGGGACCCCAATTGAGGGCCATGCCTGCCATTTCGAGGGCATGGGTACAAGAGGTGGTCAATAGAGCGCGGCGTACATCAAATTTTTGCTGCAATAGGGTAGATAGATTCGATCCAACCTTGCCATTGCCGCCGATATTGCCGGATTCAAAAACCTCGGTGATGGCTTGGAGTTCTTCGGCCCCAAGATAGGGTTTGTTAAATGGGATGACTTTGGCTGCGGTTGCAGGTGTGTGTGACATGATTTCTCCCTAGCGATTCCCTAAACAGATTTACAGAACAGCGCCGCCGATGGCAGCCGTTAGGCCACCATCTACCGCGAGGGCTGCCCCGGTGATAAATGAGGCATCATCTGACGCCAAAAAGAGGGCGGCTTTTGCTACTTCTTCGGGCCGACCCACACGCCCAATCGGATGCAGTTTGGCGGCAAATTCCCAACTGCCCGGTGTGGCGAAAAATTCACTGTTAATCGGGGTGTCAATATACCCCGCGTTGATGCAGTTCACCCGCACGTTATATTTGGCATAATCCAGCGCCAAACTGCGGGTAAATGCGATCAGTCCACCTTTGGACGCACAATAGGCTGCAATGCCGGGTTCGGCCATGACCCCGTTGGCGGAGGCGTTAATCACAATACTGCCTCCCCCGCGTTTTTGCATCAGGGGCAGGGTGTATTTGCAGAAGAAAAAGCAGCCTTTGAGGTTGACCCCCAAGATTTTGTCCCATTCAGCACTTGACGTGTCGGTAGCGGCTTTGGATAGACCAATTCCGGCGTTATTAAACAGGACATCCACGCCCCCCAATTGCGAATCGGCTTGTTGGGTGAGCGCCACGACATGCGCTTCGTTGGATACATCTACTTGGAAAAAAGTCGCCCGCCCGCCATTTTGCTGAATCTCATCAAGCGTCTCTTGGCCTTTGGCGGGGTTGATGTCGGCGACGAGGACATGAGCACCTTCCCCTGCAAACAAAACCGATGCAGCACGGCCTATACCTGTTGCGCCACCTGTGACAATCACCACTTTTTCTTTAAATCGCATGTGTTGGTTCACCTAGAAATTAAGTCGCATCATTCGCTAAAAAGTTGCTGAATCTACAGACATAATAAAAGAGCGGCCTTGCATTCACAAAAACGCGGGCCGCCTATTTCCTTGCAGTTACCTAACGAGGTGGCTGCAAATTAGATTTCAAGTTGATCGGGTGATGGGAGATAATAGCCCACGCCCGGTTCGGTAGCGATATATTCTGGCTTGCTGGGATTTCGTTCGAGCTTGCGGCGTAGGCGGCTGATATTGACCCACAGATGCTGGCGTTCGCCTTCATACCCCACACCCCAAACCTTATCCAGCAGTTGTTCATGGGTTAGTACACGGCCCGTG
The DNA here is from genome assembly GCA_041753455.1 of Anaerolineae bacterium. Lineage (GTDB taxonomy): Bacteria > Chloroflexota > Anaerolineae > Aggregatilineales > J027 > CFX10. The sequence goes on from JBGSUK010000011.1 coordinate 232,737, forward strand.
TTGACAGCGAGATTGTAGAGCAACTTGTATTCAATCGGCGTCAGTTTGATATTCTTGCCGCGCATCGTAACTTTGCGTTGAGCAAAATCAATCATCAGATCGCCCACTTTAAGGGATGGTTCGCTGGTGGCGGGTTCTAGTGGTACACGCGCCCGCCGCAAGTTGGCCCGGACACGCGCCAGTAATTCGGCTTTGTTGACGGGCTTGATTAAATAATCGTCGGCGCCGACATCCAACCCCTTGACCACATCCTTATCGGATTTGTGTCCGGTAATCATGACGACGGGCACGCTGGAAAACTCACGGATACGGGCACACACATCAAACCCATTCACATCGGGCAGGCTGATGTCCAACAAGATAATGTCGGGGGTTTCAGTTGCCGCCAATTGCAGACCGATGCTGCCGGAAAGCGCGTACAGAACCTTATAGCCGACCGTCTTGAGCATGGTTTCTAGCAGCGTCTTCATCGAGTGGTCGTCCTCAATAATCAAGACGGTGGCTGAATCCAGATCGGTCACAGGCTGCGAAATCGGCTTGGGCTTGCGCAGGTTGATGGTTGAGGTAACCGGCGCCGTAATGATGGTGACAGGTGTCGGCGTTGGTGCTACCGGTGCAGTCGCAGTTACCGGGTTGGTGGGTCGGGGGCGCTCAACCAAGGTAATACCATCAACGGGCAGGGTAAAAGTGACTTTTGTGCCGATGCCGGGTGTGCTTTCGGCCCAAATGCGTCCTCCATGTGCCAACACGAGGCCACGTGCTACATAAAGTCCTAAGCCAGCCCCTTTGGTTGCCTCAGCCGGGCCATATCCTACCCGATAGAAGCAGTCAAAAATGCGCGGGAGGTGTTCTTTTGGAATCCCCATCCCCTGATCTTCGACGCTGATGTGGAGTTCTTCACCAATCACCTCGGCGCCGACTACAATCCGTTTGCCCGATTGGGAATAGCGGATGGCGTTGTCGAGGACATTTCGCAGGACACGCTCGATACGCAGGGTATCAAGATCAACCATTGGGAGGTTATCTTTGATGCCGAAGTCAATATTCCGTCCCGTCATTTGGAACGTCAGGGTTTGCGAGACACGCTCAACCAAACGACGTACATCGGTGGGGCGCCGATCCAAGGTGATATGCGCTGTCTCAAATCGTGAGATTTCGCGGATATTTTCCAGATGATGAGTGAGGGCATCAATACTTTCGTTGATGCTTTCCAAAAAGCCCTCACGCTCGTTTTCACCCCAATACCGATGATTGCTCAAGAGTGTAGAGGCATACCCTTTGATGGTGGCGAGGGGGGCTAACAATACCCGCGATACAATCGAAAGCTGCTCGGATTGTTGGACAATTTCATTGCGTTCACGGGTGACATCACGCACCAACAACCCCCACCCGATCAGCTTAGAAAGTTCATCGGTCACTTCAAAGAACTGAACTTCAAAATGGCTGACATTTGGTTGTGGGGTGGTGACCAACAAGCGGGGCGATTTTTCGAGGCTGGCAAGGGCCGTATTCAGTTCGCCATACAATTTTTGGCCCTGATTGCTAATGGACGCGATATGATTAAATACCGTGCTGTAGGGACGGTCAATGAGTTCATTGCGGTTAGTCTTGAGCAGTTCCTCAAATTTGCTGTTGCAATAGGTTACCTGCCCTTGACGGTTGATAAGAATGAGCCCTGCGATAAGGCTGGCAACGACGTTTTCAAAATAAGCCTCATCATTATCCAAGCCCATCGAATGATCCATGTCGGTTGCTTCCACCGAAGCCTCCATTGGCTGACGATTTTGCGTGATTAGCACGGTCATACCCTCTTCTCGGTTCTAAGTAGCACGTAGAGGTTTTGAACCACCCAATAGGTACTGGGCATATTCAGTTGAAAGGAGGACAAGGCGGTGAGACGGATTGGAACAAATTTTGTCGTTCCGTGGAACATTACTTCAATTGCAGAACAAACTGCAATTGAAAATTAATGATAGAGGGTGTTTTCTTTGAATGATACATGCCTGCTTGCGGCCCCCACCGGCTTAGCTTTACAGGGGTGTGTAATAAACACACCGCGTTTTTGGGAACTATTTATGAATAAAATTTGACAATTTCCCCAAAAACCGATCTTTAGAAAACTATTATCACCTTACAAACCTTGCAGACCTTTCAATCAAATTATAGCGGAGGTTCGGGCTAAAGTGACCCAAAACCTCAAATTTTCATGTAGTTTTCACAAGTTAAGACGAAAAATTCATGAAAATAGTGCCGTTCTTCATGAATTTTTTAGAAACATTGGCGAAGTCGTGATAATAGCGCGGGCGTGTAATTAATAGACAACGGAATATGTATTATTGAAAGGGCAACCCGCTGCTACCCCTTGCCAACAGGCTTTAGCTTTTCTTTTCGATGATAAAAGTAGGGATAACTGACCCGCCACCCGCCGTTACATTTAAGAGCGATTGCGACGAGATGCGTGTAAGGCAACCATTGACCCGCTTACCATGAAAAATATATGGGTCAGTATCTACCATGCGCCGACGAATGGCGAGTTTACCGTCTTCCAAATAGGGGTAATCCCCTTGTCCAATCGAGACGCGCTCTTGAACGACATAGGGCGTATGCAGTGCTGTTTGGATGGTGGCATTCCATGTTTCTGTATCGGCTTCCCACCCCAATACGACGCCTGAACCCCCGTACTCGTCATTTGGCTTTAACACCAGTTTGTCGCGGTTATCAGCGATGAACGGCACAAGATCAATGACCTGTCCATGAAAATAGGTCTTGCGTTCACTCACGCGGCGTGTCCAAGGAATATGGGCCTCAATCGCGGCGATTTCGTCTGGGCTGAATAGATAATGATTTTGTTCGTCGCTCATGACCGCGAAACTTGCTTTCTTTGCCATGAGTTTGGCACTGAAGGCATTGCTCATGCAGACGGCATGATCTTTAATGGCGCGGACGATGACGTTATCCACCCCCAACTTTTCAATCAGTTCAGAAGACAAGACACGTTTATAGATAAAATCCACCCGAAAATCCTTGACCCACAGATGCCCATTGCGATACTCCAATTCTTGTGGATCCGCCAAAATCGTGGGGCAGTCGTTGGCGACAAAATAATCACGGCAAATTTCGTGTTCATTGTGGGTGGGAAGGTCTTGCCAATCTACAATGGCAATTTGTGGCCGACTGGTGCCACCCCATTGACGCCAAGCATCCAGAAGCGCCGCTAATAAGTCTTGCTGCACGGGCATGGTGTGGATGTGATAGTGCTGTTGGAACTGCTTAATCGGTTCCAATTCCATAAAAGCGCTGCCAAGTTCATCCGCATAACTCATGCCTGCCGGGGTTTCGGCATTGTATTCAACGAAACGCAGACTGGATGGTTGATTTTCGCCCTGTGTGAAAAATGAATCGAGTCGTGCCGTTGACCAAGGGGCTTCGTACCCAATATCGAGACTAAAGAGTTCTTCTTCATAGGGTTCAAGGTCAAGTTGGGCACGTAACTCTGCATTGGTCATACAGGCAGTGTGGGTCTTCTGGAAGGCACGCAACACGGTTTCCGTTTCATGTAAGATATAGGCCCACAGGTCTTGGGAATAAAATTGAGGGCGCAGAACGGTGCAAAGAGGACGGTCTCCAAAATACAAGCGGCGGGTGCGGAGACTGTGATTAAATTTTCCAAAAGAATCAGCGACCAGTTGGTCAGTTAATAAACTATGATAGAGTTCAACGGCTTCTCTTGTTGTCCACATAAGAAGTACCTTTCCAATAACAATAAATTGAGTATCGCTGACAAGAGGGGCAGGTGGTTGGCCTGCCCCTTAGATATTTAGGAAGAGGATTTGGGCTTGGTGGGCTTCTTATCGCCAGCGGGTTTCGTCTTCGGCGCGACAGCTTTGGTCTTGGGGGCAACCGCCTTGCCCACTTTGGGGGGTTGGGTTTCCGCAACGATGCGTGCCCATTCATAACGGTCGGCTGTGCCTTCGTTGGATTTCGCCAGCCGGATAGTCATATCGGCCATGTGCGTGACCATCCAATCAAAATGCTTGCGACCTAGTGAATTGACATCCATATCCGGGGCGGGATTCATAAAATCAATGGCATATGGCACGCTATCCCGAATGGCAAATTCAACGGTGTTCATATCATAACCAAAGGCGCGGACGAGCTTGGTTGCGTCTTCGACCATGCGATCATGCAGATCGGGTGAAAAGTCATGTTCCTCATGATAACGGCGGTTTTTGGGGTCATATTTCATGACATAGATGTCGTTTTGACCCAAGCACATCAAGCGGGCATAGTTATCCCACTCAATAAATTCTTGCACGATCATGGTCAGGAGGCCGCTGCCGTTGTAGCGGAAGATGAGATCGTCCATCGTATTGACGATATACACATCACGCCAGCCGCCGCCGTGCGCGTCTTTTAGCACACATGGCATCCCCACATAATCAACAATCGCTTGCCAATCCATCGGGTAAAGCAGATTTCGCAAGCTCTCGGTTTTGACAATGCCGGGGACATAATCACGATTGGGTAGGACAATGGTCTTGGGTGATTTTACCCCCAATTGTTCTGCCAGTGATGCGCCAAAAAATTTATCGTCGGCTGTCCACATAAACGGGTCATTGATCACCTTGACCCCTTGTAGCGCGGCGTTTTTGAGATAAGACCGATAATAGGGGACTTCGTGTGAAATGCGGTCTACAATCACGCGGTAGGGGCAGGGTTCGTTCATTTGTGTGCCACCGACTTTGACATATTCCGCGATGACGCCTGCATTGCGCCGATTCACTTCTTCAATAAATGCTGGCGGCCATGACCATTCGCGCCCTACAAATACACCAATCCGCAGTGGTTCTTTGGATGTCATAAAAAATCACTCCTTGTCAATAAAGGTATTTATTGTCTAATCATGTCCGCCGATATACATCGAGATCATTTTCTGCCAGTAGGGCCAGTCGTGTGACCACCCATCCCACTCACGCAGGGCATTGCCGATGCCTTTTTCCCATAACATAGCCGACATCCGTCGGGCGCTGCCCATCAATCGGTCATCACGTCCGGTTGCCATAATAATATCCATCTGGCGCAACTGGGCAAGCCGTCCATCGTCGTGTTCGTTGGCGATGAACTGCATCGGGTTGTTGAAGTAGACGTTATCATCACTGTAACCATCGGTGAAGCCGCGAATATCGAACATTCCACTCATCGCCAATACGCGATTCACCGCCCAAGGATGTTTGAGGCCAAATGACATGGCATGGAATGCGCCAAAACTTGCCCCGACGGTGATGGTAAAGGGGGTCGGGTTTTTCCAATTCATAAAGGGCAGGACTTCACTGTACAAATAGCCGAAATATTGGGAATGGCGATAGGCCCGTCCGCCGGGGTGGGCCCATTTCGCGTACCAGCTTTCAGCATCTACGCTGTCGACACAATAACATTGCAACCACCCGCGTTCCAAGTGTTCGCGCAGTGTCCACATCATCCCGCGGTCTTCCCATTCATAATATTTTCCCTGTGAGGTCGGAAAGATGAGGACTTTAGCTCCGGCATGACCGAACACCAACAGTTCCATTTTGCGATTCAGTGAGGGACTGTGCCAAGCATGATATTCACGATTCATAACATTTTTCCTAAAGCAAATTTGATTAAGAGGCTGCCATTTTGATTGCTTGTGTTGGATTCACAATACCTGCGCCTTGCTGTTCAGGTGACACATCGGGCAGGCGGGTCGCCGTTGACATGAGAATATTCCGAACCTGCACGGGTGTCAAACTTGGATTTATTTCCAGCATTTGAGCAATCACCGATGACACGATCGCGGTTGAGACCGATGTGCCGTCTACATGCTGATGGTGTTCGTCAATAATTTTGTGGGCGTGCAGGCGCTTTTGTAGTTCCATCAGCACTTCAAGATCAGGTTTTTCAGCTTGGTTGCGGGAAAAACCTAAATCCGCGTAGCCATTCCACAAAATCTGGCGGATGGCCTCGTCAGTGGGGGCGCGGAGCAGGGGGGCTAACCAGCGCGATTCTTTTTCCATCGTTGAACCGGGCATAATGGGTGAGGCAATCCACGTCGCGGGGGCAATCACATCCGGTTTTAGCTTGCCATCATAGGTGGTGCCATAGCTGTGATGATAGGCCCGCCATCGTGATTTATCCAGCGTGTTGCGGTCATCGAAGCCGCCGACGGTGATGGCATCCGGGGAACTGGCCGGAGGTAGCAAAACAGGCTTGCCGGAGTTACCCGCCGCTGTCACCACGACGACACCCTCATCGGTCAGTTTGCGGATGGCACGAAACAAGAAATGCATAGGGTCAGTAGTTTCATAATCGCCACCAACAGACACATTGACAATGCGAATATTGAAGCGGCGCTGGTTTTCAATGACCCACTCCAAGCCACGCAGAATATCCTGTTCTTTGACCTGCCCCCGCCGATTGGTGATGCGTACTAACACTGTTTCCGCTTTGCTGGCGATACCGCGATATTTGCCCTTAGAGGTTATGCCGCTACCGGTTGCGACCACTGAGGTCATTTGGCCGTGCCAGCTATAAATATGATCATGTGGTACGGATTTGGTGGATTCGACAGGTTGATGGGTAGCAACATCAATATGCGCTAGGATACGATTATCCAAATCGGGATGAGGATAGAATCCGGAATCTATAAAAGCCATGACTACATTCCGTCCGGTAATATTCGGCGGCGCACTCAGGCGTTCAGGAATCGGCAGCAAGACATAATTATCAGGTTCTTGATAAGGGTAGTTGGGCGAAAACACGAACATATCACTTCTCTAATACGACTGTTAATTGAATTCATTCTAGCGACGAATTGAGCGAAGTGCCATTGGGCGATTTTCCTGATACACTTGCTTGAAAATCAATTATAAGGAGATTTCTTGATGTCTGAGACCCCCCAAATTACATTTTTGTGCCTCGCCAGCGAATTTAAAGGCAAAGACCTGATGCAAGAGGCTCATCGTCAGGGGTGTCGGGTCATTCTGATTGCCAAAGAAAAATGGGTGAATGAAGATTGGCCGCGTGACAGCATTGACGAAGTGTATTTTATGCCGGATCTCTCGAATATGCAGCACGTCATCAACGCGGTGAGCTATCTCTATCGCACCCGTCAAATTGACCAAATCGTCCCGTTGGATGAATATGATGTTGAAATGGCGGCAATTGTGCGTGAACATCTGCGGATGCCGGGGATGGGACACAGCGCGGCCCGCTTTTTCCGCGATAAATTAGCGATGCGAACTCGTGCCCAAGAAGCAGGCATTCCTGTGCCGGATTTTGTAGGGGTACTGAACCATGACCAAATTCGCCAGTTTACGGAACGTGTGCCAGCCCCTTGGATGCTCAAACCGCGTACATGGGCCGGGGCGGTCGGCATGAAGAAAATTCATAGCGCCGATGAGTTGTGGGGGCAATTGGAATCAATGGGGGATGAGCAGTCGTCGTATTTGCTGGAACAATTTGTGCCGGGTGATGTTTTCCATGTGGATTCAATCGTCAATAATGGCGAGGTCGTGTTTTCGATTGTGCATAAGTATGCTAAGCCACCCCTGAACGTCTCGCACGATGGCGGGGTATTTATGACACGCACCCTCGAACGCGATTCTGCCGATGCGGTGGCGCTACGCAAACTTAATGTTGATTTGCTGAAGGCGCTTGGGCTGGTCCGGGGGATTGCCCACGCCGAATATATCAAAGGCGAGGATGGGAAATTCTATTTCTTGGAGGTCGCGGCGCGGGTGGGTGGAGCGAATATTGCCGACTTGATTGAGGCCGCTACTGGATTGAATCCTTGGGTGGAGTGGATACGCATGGAAATTGCCCATGTGCGCGGTATGCCCTATCAACTGCCCCCGATGCGCGAGGATTATGCCGGAATTGTTATTTCGTTGGCACGGCAAGAATATCCTGACACCTCGGCGTATACTGACCCGGAGGTGGTATGGCGCATGAACAAGAAATTCCATGTGGGCATGATTTTGGCCTCGCCAGACGCAGCCCGTGTAACGGAATTGCTAAACAGCTATGCCCAGCGGATTACCCAAGATTTTTCGGCGGTGGCGGATTATTGGCAGCGCCCCCCAGCATAGCGATTGTGGGCGGCTCGGCTAGATTTTTGTGTTCTAGTTCGATTTCCGTTATGATGAGTGACGTTGAGGTAGTAGACATCAAGAGAGAGTAATAACCACTTATGGCGAAGCAAAACGTTCTTGACCCTGAAATATTGGAGCGCTTTACCCGGCTGTCGTCCAATTCCCAACAACTTGAGACGGTCTTAAGTCGTCTGTTTCAACAGCTTGCCTCGCATGGTGTTCAGATTTCGCTCGACATCAGCGGTATGATGCAGAACATTCGCCGTGATGTAGACGGAATCGAAAAATCCAGCCGTCGCTTATCCACCGAGCGTGGTCAGTTGGAAGAACTGGTACGTACCAGCGCTTTGATTACGTCATCGTTGGAACTGGATCGTGTTTTGCAGGATGTCATGGATACGGTGATTGGGTTGACGGGTGCTGAACGTGCCTACCTGTTGCTGAAAGACAAGCGCAGTGGCGAACTCAAATTCCGTGCTGCCCGTAACTGGGATCAGGAAAATTTGGCCGATGATGAAGCTGTGTTTAGCCGGAGTGTGGTAAGTGCCGCGCTGGAACAAGGGGAAGCCATCATTACGACCAATGCACAGGCCGATGAGCGTTTTAAACAGAACGCCAGCGTTGCCGCACATGGCCTCCGCTCGATTATGTGTATTCCGCTGATGGTGCGCGGTGAAGGCGTCGGGGTGCTGTATACCGATAACCGGATTGAACAGGGGATTTTTGACCCGCGTGACATTCCCCTCTTGACTGCCTTTGGTACACAGGCCGCTATCGCTATCGAAAATGCCCAGAATTTCACTAAGGTGAAGGACGACTTGAATAGAGCCCGTCAAGAGGTCGAGCGCTTGCAAATCCAAATTGACCAATCGAAGGTTATGGAGCAGGTGAGCGAGATTACTGACAGTGATTTCTTCCAGAGCCTAACCGTACAGGCCAAAGCCATGCGCAAGCAATTTAATACGAGCGATAAACCCTCGTAATTCATTTCATCAGAACGCAAAAGGGCGACCCCATACTATAGGCCGCCCTTTTTAATTCCATTTTTGATGGTCGAAATAACGATCCGAGGTTAGCCCTCGGCGTCACCATAGCCAGCTTCGTCTTCACGGACGCGGCTGAAGCCAGTACCACCCGCGACCATATCGAGCAGATCTTCGGGTAGTTCATCATTGGCGAGGCTGATTTCTTCTTGATACGTCATGACTGCGGCTTTGAAATCGGCCATGCTGATACGAGCAGTCTTGCTGATTTCTTCGAAGGTTGCCACCCCATTGGTTTTGCGCAGGTATTCCAGAACGATTGTCTTGGACATATTCGAATTCCTTTACTAGATTAGATGTCGATGAAATGTTGTGTCGCGTTGTGAAACGAAAAAGGGTTCAGAATGAATTCATCGTTGCTTGCATCATACACGATTTCTGTATGATTTCGACCACAAGCTAGGAATTTTTCACGAAATATTTACGGGTTTCACAAGTACAGTTGCAAATATCCTTGTGGCGCATTCAAAGAAATAGAAAAATTGATCTGCGCCACAGGTTAGATCGGCTACTGGTTAGCCTTCAGCGTCACCAGTTGTTGAACTATCATCGGTACGTACACCGCTGAAGCCAGTGCCGCCAGCGATCATGTCCAATACATCCTCGGACAATTCATCGGAGGCCAATTCTTGGAACGCGGACACGGCAGCCTTGTAATCCGATGCGTCGAAGTCAAAACCAGCACCCTTGGCGATTTTCATGACCGCATCCACCGATGCAGCACGGATTTTTTCTTGAAGGGCCTTGTCAGCCGCTGCTTTTTGTAGGAATTGAAGGGCAATTTGTTTAGACATTACGGTTCTCCTATCAGTATGGTGTTGAGCAATAGATGGCTATTTTATATTCAGAAACAGATCGGTTGTGGCAATCTACCACCAAACAGCACCGAACGATTTCCAGTTTGCACCTGACATCATTTGTGTCGTTAAGAGTCTGCCAAAAGCGTTGACTGTTAAAACCAACGCCTCACCGACGGCTAGGTGCTTGCTAGGGAATGCTTTAAAAGTATTCTACACTATTTTCCAAGTACGGCCTGTTTCTCCACGAATTTTTCATAAGATATTTTCTTTTCGTTAACAATAAAGGACGGTATTAAGCCGCCCTTTACGCCAGGTCAATTGAAGTTTACAGCGTTCGCAGGGAGTTAGTTTGTACTCGCTGCGGGTGTCCCTTCCGCTTCCGGTACAGTCGCTATAGGTAGACCATACCGCTGGCGTTCTTCATCGGTGAGGGGAGCTACATCGCGATTGGTTTCGACCCACTGTAAAAGCTCATCCAGTGTGCCAAGTGTCTGCCAGACACGCAGCGTACTATCCGCGCCAGCCGAGATAAAGGTTTGACCATCGGCAAGGAAATAGGCCCCGGCCACGATGCCTTCATGCCCACTGTAAAGGCGCGTTTGTTGACCAGAGGTGACATCCCACAGTCGGATGGTGCCATCATCAGCGGCTGAAAGCATGGCGTTGCCATCCGCGCTGAGGGCCGCATTTTCGACTGCACTGGTATGCCCACGAAATTCACGAATCTTGGCCCCGGTCGCCACATCCCACAAAATGATGTTATTGTCGGCTGAGCCGGATAGCAGCAGGCTACCATCGGGGTTAAATACCAGACTCGTCACGAGATTGGTGTGGCCGTTGGTAAATTCGGTTTCGATGAGTTGACCGCTGGCGGCATCCAAAAACTTGATTTCACCAGCCGCATTGCCAACTGCGAGCATAGTTCCATCGGGATTAAGGGCGATGCTCCAAATGGTTTCGGGTTGATCCCCAAAAGCAATGGGTTCTTCTTCGCCTGTTGCCAAATTCCAGACCCGGACTCGTTTGGCAGGGTCATCATCGCCCCCACCTGAATAGAGGTGTGTTCCATCGGCACTGAAGGCCAGTGCGTTTACTTCGCGTGTGTGACCAACAAGCCGATAAAGTTCTTCGCCCGTTTCCAAATTCCAGACGAGGATGTCGGCGTTATCTTCGCCAGCATCGGTATCGTTGATGGCACCTGCCGCGCCCAATTTGCCATCCGGGCTAATGGCGACAGAGCGAATTTCGGTCTTATGACCAACCAACGGATAGATGACTTCCCGGTCGGTGGTATCCCAAAGAATGACACTCCCATCGCCAGCCCCCAACAAGGCTTGGGTTTGGGTCTGATTGAGGGTGAAGGCATTGGTCGGGCGAGATTGTGAGGTGCTGTCGTGTTGAATTTCGGCCCCATTGGCTAAGTCCCAAATGCGGAGGGTTGCATCGAACGAACCCGCCGAGAAGCCGGTACGCCCATCAGGACTGACGGATGCGCCCAAGACAGCTGACCCATGCCCAATAAGGGTGCGAATGGGTTTGCCCGTTGCGACATCCCACAAAATCATCAGATTGTCACCACTACCGGATAAGGCAGCGCTACCATCTCCTGCGATACTGACGGCCCACACCGCATCGGTATGGATTTGCTCAAATCGGCGTTCACTGCCATCGGCAAGGTTATAGTACATGATTACCGGATCACCGCCGCCTAAGCCAGCCAATACACCAGTCCCGTCGGGAGTAAATACCACACTCAGGAAGCCCGTCGAGTCGCTGGTGAATTGACGCTGTTCTTCGCCTGTCTCAAGATTCCACAAACGCACCGAGTTGTCCACCGTGCCACCTGTGCCAAAGGGGTCTGCCGAGGCGGATAGCAGCAATTGACCGTCGGCACTGACCGCGACATCCCATGCCGGTTTCTGATGTCCTTCAAATCGCCGAACTATCTCACCGCTGGCGATATCCCACAAAGCGAGTTCAGTAGAATCGGGGCTAAAATCAGCGTTATTCAGGTTATCCCCACCACCAGACACAAAGCCTTTACCATCCGGCGTGAAGGCGACCGTCAATACCCATTGCACCCCTGCTTGGAAGCGTTTAATCTCGGCACCATCCGCCAGATTCCAGAGGATGATAACGCCACTGGCATCACACGAAAGGGCCTGTGTTCCATCCGGACTGAAGGTGACATCCCACACGGCGGCGGTATGACCTGTCAGGGCGCGAATGATCTGACCTGTTTTTAAATCCCATAATTTGACACTGGTGTCGAGTGGCTCCCCGAACGGATTGCCCCCGGCAGATAGGCCGTATAATCCATCGGCGCTGATTTCGGTTGCCAATGTCACGTCGGTTTCCAATAATATGTGCCGGGTGCCGGGAGTGACAGCAGCGTTAAATAGGGCATTTTCGGCAAGGGCATTGGGGGAAGGAATAGCTACCGCTTCCAAACCAAGTGCGATGGCGGTGTTGACATTATTTTCTTGCAGGGCCTGTTGAGAATAATAGGCCAGTGATAGGCTGCGGGCTTCTTGTTCATTGGCTTCGGCTTGCCCCTGTGCGACGACTGCCGTTGCCGCATTATATTCAGCTTGGCCTTGTGCAATGGTGGCAGTAGCGGCATTGTCCTCAGCATCGGCCCGCGCTTCTTGTGCCTCCGCTCGTTGATAGAGTGCGATGGCGGTCAGGATTATCCCCATGAGGGCGACGGCTGCCGCGACGGCTGCCGCAATTGACCGATTTCGTGAACGCCGTTTCAGTTCGAGTTCTTTGGCCTTACGTGTTTCTTCTTCGGCAGCACGGACTTCGCGTTCGACGACGCTGGCCTGCACAAATTCGCGTTCTTCTTGGCTTAGGGCAATGTCCCCACCGGCAACCAATTGCTCAAATTGACCGAGGCGCACCCCACTGGCAAGGAAACTGCGATCGCGCTTAGAAATCAGCCATTCATCGGTGGCCTGACTCAGACGGCGTTGCAAGAGCAAATCTTCGCGGCTGTCATTGAGCCATGTGCGTAGGCGTTCCCATTTGCGAATCAGGGCTTCATGCGCGACAGTAATCGTGGGTTCGCGGGTGGCTGGGTCGGCGTCGGTGGTGAGCAAACGATAGCGTGTAAAGGCATCCATGACCGTTTGCATCCGGTCTTGGTCGGCGGCAATCGAGAACAATTCTGCCCAACGTACCCGACGGCGAGTATCTTCCGTGCCTTCGCCTAGTGTCACCATGCGTAGGAACAATTGACGCACGGTGGCCTGCTGGTCGGCGTTCATTTCGCTGTACAAATCTTCAGCCCGCCGCGCCAACGCCCCTAATGCGCCGCCGCTTTCTTGATAGGCTTCTAGGGTCAGATTGCGCCCCTTGCGCCGTTCAAAGACTTCGGTCAAGGCATATTGCAGCAGGGGTAGTGCGCCCGCTTCACCGCTGATATCACCAACTACCGCCGCGACGAGATTGTCATCAACTGTCATGCCAACGCGATGGGCTGGCCCGACAATCGCCTCTTCCAATTCGGCTGAGCCAAGCGGCAGAACCACTTCGGTGCGTTCGCGCATCAGATTGCCAAATTCAGGGAAGAGCAAGGGGCGGTCATAAAAATCGGCACGCAGGGTAACAATCACCCGCAATCGGCTTTCAGGATCAGTGGCGGCAACCAACAAGCTCTTTAAGAAATGATCGCGTTCTTGTTCATCTTCGGCTTGGGTAAACGTTTCTTCAAATTGGTCAATAATCAACACCAATTCGGATTTGTCATTCGGCAAAATCCGATTGACCGCCTGCACCAGACCGCGATCATTTTCACGCAGTTGGCGGGGTAGGCCGGGTGGTGCATCAACCGCCACACTCAACAGGGCTTGGGCTAATTTGCCAACGGGATGAATCCCCGGCACCATCTCGACATAGAACCAGCGGTCTGACCCCGGTAATGCGCCTCGACGCATACTGGGTAACACACCGGCTTTAATCACGCTGGATTTGCCGCTGCCGCTTGGCCCAATGACAGCTAAGAAACGGGCCATCGGATGATCTTCGGTCAAGCGATTTTGTAGGCGTTGAATGAGTTTGCTACGTCCAAAGAAATCAGCAGCATCGGCTTCTTGGAAGGCCCGTAGACCTTTATAGGGATTTTCTGGCTCAGGCATCGCAATGCCAAGGGCTTCCGCGTCAATCGTAATGCGGCCTGTGCCCGCGCCCTTGATGGTGAACAGTGGCGAACCCGTCTCCGTGGTGACGACATCTTGCCCCATGCTTAGGCCACCGAATGCGGCGGTGAGATTGACGGCTTTGCGGAACTCTTTGGCAAACTCGATGGTGTCGGAGAATCGTTCGTCGGGGCGCTTGGCGGTGGCCTTTTCAATCACAAGGTCAAGGCCTGCCGGAATATCCACACGGAATTTACGCAGTTCGGGCAGCGGTTCCCCTAGATGCTTGAAAATGAGTTCGGAGGAGGTCAGATTGGGGCCAAAGGGCTGCTCGCCTGTCAGTACCTCATACATCACCACGCCGAGGCTGTAAATATCAGTTTGAGGGCTGATGTCTTCGCTGCGAATCTGCTCGGGCGACATATAGGCGGGTGAACCGACGACCGCGTCTTTTTCTTCCTCACCATTACCAGATTCCAGATTTTTGGCGATACCGAAGTCGGTCAGATACGCATTGCCCTCTTGGTCGAGCAGAATGTTACCGGGTTTGATGTCGCGGTGGATGACGTTGTTGCGGTGTGCGACGGTCAGCGCAGCGGCCATTTGGTCGAGCAGGCGGGCGGCGTTTTCGATATTCCATGCCCCTTGACGTAAGGAGGATTGTAAACTGCCCCCCCGCAGCCAACGCATCACCAGATATGCCCCGTCCGGCTCACGCCAATAATCATATAAGGGGACGATGTGGAGGTGTTCCAACCGGGCAATCAGTTGGGCTTCGGCCTCAAAATTACGGATAAAATCGGGGTGATTGGCATACTGCGGCAAGATAATTTTGACTGCCACTTCACGCTTTACAAGGGTTTGATAGGCGCGATAAACTGCCCCAAAACCCCCTTGTCCAATCAATTCTTTTAATTCGTAGCCCTTAAGCGTTTGACCGCTGAGGTTATCCATTCTGCGTCCTCGTCATCAAAAGCATTTTTTAATTTGGCAATAGGGTAACGTTTAGATTATAACGCCCTCCCCAATTTAGCACAGGCCGCACTAGAAGGGAATTGAGGGTAGGCTGGTATCGAGCAGTTTCAATAATTCATAGCCGATTCCAGCCCGACCGCCATACAACCCCCATAACTGCACCCTGTCTGGTAAACGGGACTCAATGCGCCAGCGTCCGGCGGATTGTGCAAATACGTTTTCAGGAATCCGGCCCGCTTTTTTTTCTGCCGCGTCCAGTGCGGGATTGATGAGGTTCTCCACCCGCAGCACATCATCCAATAAACGCGGTTCGTCCAGCCATTCGCTGATCTGGCGTAGGGCATAGGCGATGGATTTAAAACCACTTGGCCCATTGACTCCCAATTTTCGCGCCAGCCGCTGACTTAACACCGGATGATAGAGGCGATTTTGCAAGGGCTTGATGGCTGCGAGGCCTAATTCACGCGCCCCCGTCCAACCTGCCACATGATGCAGAGCCGCGAGGAAAAACGCTACCCCGCACGCGCCGTCATATAAGCCATCGCTGATTTGCCCGAATTGATAACGATTGGCGGCAAAGTGGTAGGTCAAAGTAATCCATGTTGCGCTGCCATCTTCCCCCCAAATCGCCTGTGCCTGCAACTCATCCGCGATTTGGCCCGCCTCACTTATCAATAATTCACGGGGCAGGGTGGGGGCGTTTTGCAAAACACTTGGCATTTCGTCGTCGGTATCCGGTAGCTCATGGGCGATACGGCAGAACAGCGATCCCCGAATGAAAGCAATTTGCTGTTGTAAATCATCCTCGCTCATAGAATTGAGTCGTTCAATCACGAGGTTATAGGCCGGACGGCCAAAGGCGTT
The DNA here is from genome assembly GCA_041753455.1 of Anaerolineae bacterium. Taxonomy (GTDB): domain Bacteria; phylum Chloroflexota; class Anaerolineae; order Aggregatilineales; family J027; genus CFX10. The sequence goes on from JBGSUK010000011.1 coordinate 248,669, forward strand.
TTCGATGGTGATGTCGCCAATGTGCAGGCTGGTGTCGCTGGAATTATAGGTCAGCAGCGGCACATCCATCTGTTCTATTGCCTGCGCCTCACCTTTGTGGATGTCCCAAAAAGCGGGTTTTTCATCCCATGCCAGCAGCACCCGATTCAGCGATTCAATTTGGATACTACGGTCAATGCCATCATGCAAATAACGCGGTTGGAGGGTATGCTGCAACACCGTTTGATAAGTCTGGGTAGGCCGGAACACATAGCGCACTCGCTGATTTTTGAACCCTTCTAATGGGCTACCCTCAGCTAATAATTCTTCCCGATGGGCCATCAAAAAACGGTACATTTCGGTAAAGCCGTTGATAATTTCGGTTTCGTATTCTTTGGGAGAAATGGGAAATTGTGGCTCCCATGTATCTACAACCATACGGATATATTTTTTTTCGTATTCCAATTGCATATAGTTATTTATGGCGTAAGGTGGTCTCAGTTTTGGCTGTTCTGGCCCTCCATCTTGGTACTCATAGCTACCCAGAGTGCTTATGTCATAAGCTGTTCCGTTCGTGGTAAAATCCCATTTGGGCAAGAATTGGGTTCGCAGAACTGAGTTTTCAATAATCTTATGGGCAGTAGCACGAGCATCTGAGAAATGATATTCAATATCGGGTACACGATAGTGCAATAAAGTCTCAGCATCAATAAGGATAGGTTGCTCACCGTCTTGAACTACGTTCTCATTGTGACAATCATTAGCCGCCAGAAAGTGTATAAATCCGAGCAAAGTTCCGGCATGTTGATAGTATTTTGTCATTTGGGTTTGATTTTTAAATGAACCGCGCCGAATCTTTTCCATCCATCCGTGTGAGTAACGATCCGCAATGTAAAGAGTTCTAAATTCTGGAAAAATGTGTTTTTTATTGCACCAATTCATTAAAGTATTTAAGGCGATTTCGTTCCCCAATGATTTTGGTTTATATATAATGCTTTTAGGAGGATTGGTTCTAAATAACACTTCAACCACAGTCCGCCCACTCTTATGTCGATCTGAGTAGCCTATTTGTAACGCACCTATACGCCCTGTACTTCCTAGAAAACTCATTTCTTTGGAAGGATATTCATTGTTAACTTGGTCGAGAAACTCACCTAGAAAACCAATGAAATTTAGTGTTACCGTTGCCATCAATCGCGCTAAAACAGCGTAGTCTGTGAAAAATGTTGCTGCTTCTCCTGCCAGCATTCTGCGAACAAAAGCATTGTAACGTTTTTCATGTTCTTGCCCGTAATATCTATTAGGCGGCTTGTCATCGAATGAACCGTATTCAATAACTTGGAAGGTTCTGAATGCGATCATCAACGCTTGGATGGACAAGCCTAACAACCATTTAAAAATGATGTGTTGAATATAAACCCTAGAAGAATTTCCCTGAAAGTATGTGCGAAAGTGGGGATGTTTAGATATTTGGTCAAATGTAATTCTTCTAAAAGGGATAAACAACTCTTCAAAAGGCATTTCAGAACTATGACGATCAATTCGGTTATGCCTATGTAAATTATCTTTTGAGATCTCTTTGCCTAGTTGCAACACCTCCCCCAGCAGATCCCCCCAACGGGGCAGGGGAGCATCGGAGTCACGACGTCGCACCGATCCCAACAGCGGCTTAACCTGTTCCAGCGTCAGGCCATCCCATTCCAGCCGCTTACGAAAACGCTCCGGGTCGCCTTGTGCCGCTGTCTGTATCCATGTGCTGAGGCGGGTCTCAATAATTTCGGCTTCGGTGGGGTCGTTGATTGGCACAAATTCGCCGCTGAGTCGTTCCGCAAGGGTCGCCGATTTTTCAACAATGGTAATCAGCGTGTCGCGATAATTGTCCGCCGACATAGGGCCGCCTACGCGAATTGGCGCTTGGCGAGTTGAGAAAACAGGCCGCGCTGATTAATCAACTCCTGATATGTCCCCACCTGAACAATTTGCCCCGCATCCATCACGATAATCCGGTCTGCATTTTGAATCGTGCTGAGACGGTGGGCAATCACGATGCGCGTTACATCCAGATTATCAAGACTCTGGCTGACGGTGGCCTGTGTGCGATTGTCGAGGGCGCTGGTGGCCTCATCAAAGAAGATGATACGCGGCTTGTTGACGAGGGCGCGGGCAATCAACAGGCGTTGGCGCTGTCCACCGGAGAGGGTGCTGCCACCTTCGCTGACAACAGTGTGCATTCCCATCGGCATGGCTTTGATATCGTCCTCAATACCTGCCTGTTTTGCCGCGTCCCACGCATCATCAATGGTGAGCAGACTGGCCCCGATGATGTTGGTGTAAATATCGCCGGACATCAGACGGCTGTTTTGCAGCACCACCCCCATCTGACGCCGCACTGCCCGTAAATCGAGTTCAGCTAAATCTTGCCCATCAAAGAAAATCGCGCCGGATTCGGGTTTTTCAAAACCGAGCAGCAAACGCATTAGGGTGGATTTTCCGCACCCGGATGCCCCAACCAGCGCCACAAACTCACCGCGATTGATGGACAGCGAAATATCTTTGAGAATGAGTGGGCCATCCCCCCGATAACGGAATGAGACGCGGCTGACCTCGATATTCCCGGTCAATTCGCCGGGGTCGGATTTGGCGTCGTCGGCTTCAGGAAGGGCCTGCAAAATCGGCTTGGCACGTTCATAAACCGGGACAACACTCAACGCCGAAACCAATGTGCGGCTGAGGTCGAGGCTGGCGGTCAAAAATTGGGTAAAGGCGATGTAGAAGGCCAAGAATGTCCCCGTTGTTAAGGCGCTGGCATCACGCTTAGCGACCACCCCGAAGATGACCATTAAAGCAAACACCGGAAACATGCTGTTAAATACGGCAAGCCGATTTTCGACCATGCGGGCACGATAGGCCAAACGTTTTTGCTCGGCAAATTCACCCGCCCAAATTGAGAAGGCCCGATTTTCCGCCCCAGAGATGCGGAATTTGGAAACGCCGTTGATAAATTGCAGGACACGGCTAGAAATCCGGCCCTGAATATTGGTGATGCGGCGTTGATAGCGCAGTTGGAGAATACCGGAGATGGTTGTCACGATAGATGCGAACGTTACCAGTGCCGAGGCGATCAGGGCAAGGCTGACATCGTAATAAAACAGCAGGCCGAAGCTGAAAATTGAGAATATACCCGTGAACAACGAGAGGGTAATCGTACCCGACAGCGTGCGCCGGATGAGGTCAATGCCCATTGCGCGGCTACTGAGGTCACCAGCTGAATAATTGCGGAAAAATGAGGCGGGCAAGGCTAACACCCGATCCCAAATGGCGGCTTGAATTGAGCTATCCAATTTGCCGCTGATGCGTAACAGGGCGATACTGCGTGTGACCTGAAACAGCGCCGAGGCGAAGGCCGTCGCTAGTAAAAATACCCCGATAATGGTCAACTGGGAACGATCACCGGTTGGAATGGTGGTATCAAACAGGATGCCAATGAAAATAGGCGTGACCATACTTAGAATGCCACCCGCGATTCCCATGAACAGCATCATGAGGAGGTCATTTTTTGCGCCACGCATCCCAAATCGCAGCAAATCGAGGCCATTCAATGCGCGGGCGGGTAGAGGGCGATAGAAGGCAAACGCAAAGGGTTCGATTTGGGCCGCAAGTTCGGCGGTCACCGGGACAGCGGTCTTTTCAAAAGGGTCGTGGAGCTGATAGCCTGAACCTGCATAGGCCAGCACAATCGGTTTTTTGTTTTCGTCCATAAACGCGACCATTGGGCCGCTGTCGTTGTTCCACCATTCCCCTTGCAAAACAACCTTGCGGGTACGCACCCGTGACGCTTGTGCAATGCGTTCAACCTTTTGGCTGTGGCTATATTTCCGTTCAGTCTCCGGCTGGGTACGGATGGGGATTTGTTGGACATTGCCCAAAAGCTGGCAGGCCGCCAAAACCGGATCACGGCTGTCCAGACTGGTGTAGGCGATCTGGTCGGCTGCGCCCCATGTCGCGGCTAATTGCGAAAAGGCGTGTTCCACTTTGGTCAAATCGGAAGCGTTTTTCTCGTGCAGGCGTGCCCATTCGTTATGCAGGTTTTGCTTGAGATTGGCGGCTACGCTGTCGAGGGTGATGGCATGGAAAGCCGACACGCACTCCCACTGTTTATCACGGGCGATCACCCCCTCGGTGTTGAGGGTTGCAAGGTTCACTTCATCGAGGGCGGTTAGCCATGTTTCACGTGAGACAGGGAAATAGGTTTCGCCTTTGATCGTTGGCACGTCCTGTAGGGCCATCAAGCGCGATTCGCCTTTCACATGCCGCACCCAGACTAAGCCGCGTTTGGGACGGGTGGTTTGGGTTACTTTCAGCGATTTATTTTTGCCCGCTTCCAGCACTTCATAATCTTTTGGCCCGATGCCGCGTGCAATCCCTGCCGAAAGCCCTGCTGCCCATTTCTCGAGCAGGCCCGCAATAATCCCAGCATATTCTGGCTCTTGGGCGAGTTCCTTTAGACGCGATTGGCGCATTTTGAGCAACTGTGTACCGGGGGCGCTGTTCACCAGTAAACCAAGATGGCGGCCTGCTAGATCCATACCAAGCAACAGATGGCCTGTTTCACCGCGAAACAGATGGGCACGTGCGCCGACGGCTTCACCATTTTCAATCTTGACGGCGAACACATCTACCAAGCCGGAATAGACTAGCCAGACGGAGTCTTTATCATCCAACAGTAACGGCTGATTGCCGCTGACGGTGATGAGTCGGCCTTCTTTGTAACGCAGGCGGAGCAGAAATAATTCCCATGCGTCGGAAGTTGTGGCTTTGATTTCTTCGTTTAGAACCATATTTCCACTTAAACCAGTTTATCCAATAACGACTTGGCGGTGCGTTTCTTCTTTTCAGGGGCTTCCGCGCCGATTAAGGCAGCATATGGCCCTTCTTGTTTGACCATCTCATCATGCGTCCCCCGCTGCACGACCTTGCCTTTTTCCATCACGATGATTTCATCACAGTCGCGGATGGTGCTGATGCGGTGGGCTACAATCAGACAGGTGCAACCACGCCGCCGTAGATTATCATCAATCAGCAGTTCAGTTACGGGGTCGAGGGCGCTGGTAGCCTCATCTAACACTAGAATGGTTGGGTTGCCAACCAATGCGCGGGCAATTTCTAACCGTTGGCGCTGACCTCCGCTAAAGTTACGTCCATCTTCCTCAATCACATGGTCATACCCACCGGGGCGGGTCACAATATCATTGTGAATGGCGGCATCTTTGGCGGCCTGATAAATATCGGTGCGGGGAATGGTCGCATCCCATAGGGTCAGATTGTCGCGGATGGAGCCTTCAAACATGAAAATATCTTGGTCTACCATCGCCACCGAATTGTTCATGATGCTGCGGGCGATGTCTTGGCGTGGCTTGGCATCAAACAAAATCTCGCCATCCCACGGCTGATATAAACCCACCACCAACTTGGAAACGGTGGATTTACCGCTGCCAGAGCCACCAACCAACGCCACTCGCTGACCCGGTTTTAATTTGAGGTTGAAATCCTGAATCAATGGGGGTTCAAGGCGGCTGTACCCAAAAGTGATATTTTTGAGTTCAATATACCCCTCTAATTTGACTTGGGCCTCACTGCCATTGGCCCCGTTCATTGGAATATCCCGGTCAACTTGCGGATCGGGGCGATAACGCAGCACGTCGTCTAGCCGACCCATATCACCCGTAACCTCTTGAAGTCGCCCACCGAGATTGACCAATTGATTAACTGGGCTTAGGAAGCTCCCCATCAAACTCTGGAAAGCGATCAGCATACCGACGGTCATCTCACCTTCGATCACACGCAGACCCCCCAAGACCAGAATCGCGGCAGTGTTGATTGCGCCAAGCAGGGGAGGCAGCACGCTTAATAATTGCGAGGAGAGACCTAACTCTTGGTCGGCATTGAGCGTCTTGGCCTGATACCCGGCCCACCGCGCAAAAAAGTCAGATTCTGCGCCGGTTGCCTTGAGGGTTTCGATAATTTGCAGGCCGCTGGTTGCAGTGCCGAGCATCTTGCCACGCTCTTGCAGCACCCGCTGATTGGCATCAATACGACGACGGGAGACATAGCGCAGGCCCAAAATATTCAAGGCAGCAATCAAGATACCAATGATGGTGAGCAAAATATCATATTGGAACATCAGGATGGCATAGAAAATGACCAAGATGGCGCTAATCATGGTCGTAGCGAGTTCACCCGAAAGCAGTTGGGCCACACGGTCATTAATCGCCACCCGCGAACCAATTTCGCCTCCATAGCGTTGAGCGAAAAACTCAATCGGCAGGCGGAGGACGTGCCAAAAGAAGCGACTGCTACTGCTGAGGGCAAGTTTGGTTTCCATCCGCAGCAGATATAACTGCTGAAACCATGTCAACACAGCCCGTAGGAGGGCGGTCAAGGCCATACCAATCAGTAGCGCGGTAATCCATTCCTGCTGCCCAATCAGAATGTCGTCAATGAAAATCCGCGAAAAAGTGGGGATGATGAACCCCGGTATCACCAAAAATAGGCTGGTGATGACCACAAAAGCCAGCGCGACTTCCGAGCCATGCAAACGACTTCGCAGAGCCGTCACTAGACTTGGTTTGTCGCCGCCTTCTTGAAAATTGGGGCCGGGTTCAAACAAAAGGGCCACTCCGGTGAACCCCTGATCAAATTCCTCATGCGAGACGGTGCGCGGGCCGATGGCGGGGTCATTCAGATAGACGACCTTTTTGCCAAAGCCCTCCACCACCAAAAAGTGATTAAAGTTCCAAAAGACAACAATCGGAAATTTAAGTGATTTTAGCCCCTCTGGTTCGCGTTTAATGGCGCGGCATTCTAGGCCATATTTGCGGGCGGCCTTCAGCATATTGCTGGCTTTGCTGCCATCGCGGGAGACACCACATTCGACACGTAGTTCTTCCAGCGGCACATAACGTCCATAGTAGCGCAAGACAATGCCTAATGCCGCCGCCCCACACTCGACGGCCTCCATTTGCAGCAGGGTAGGGGTGCGGGTGCGTTTGCTGACCTCGGTTTTTGGGCTAGGCGTTTGGGCCTGACTGTTTTCGGCTTGGGTCATGATGTTTCGCTCTATTTAAAGACCGGAAAAACACGGCTAATGGGGCGGTCTTCGCTGACAGTGATAATGGCGATAACGGGCGTTCCAACGGTCAAGGCTTGCGGTGGGCCGTCTTGCGAAGTCCATTCAAAACCGCTTTCGGTATCATCGCTGCGTTTAAGTTCCAAGCGTACCTCAATGGTCGGGCCGGGTGGAATCATCGAGTTGGCGATGTCCTCATTGCCGACGGTATCTAACACCTGTTGACGGGTGACGGGCACATTTCCGACCTCACGCACCACCGCCTTGACATAGCCATACGTTTCGGTTTTGACCGTCGAGACTTGGACTTGAACTTCCATGCCGGGGCGCAGTTGTGCACCATCACCCAAAGGGACATAGATGACACCTTCTAGGCCGCCAATCGCGGGGTCATTGATTAACACGCCGTTGCCTGATGCTTCTTCAGGGATGCGGCCAAACACGGCCCATAATCCGCCTGCCACCAGCAAGATGGCAATCGCGATTAACGCCAGCCATGCACGAGGGGAGGTAATTTTCATCAGTTGGTCAAGTTGTTCGGGCGAAGAAAGCCGATCAAGCGCAACTTTGCGAAAGAGTTTGTTTTGGACGTTTTGCATCGCACTAAATCCTGCTGTGTATAGCAAAAAGGGGTAGCTACTATTGATTGTATGACTTGTCAGGGGGTTGTCAAACGAAAAAAGCCCTCAGGAGGCTTCTGTTGCAAAAATGTTTTGGATAGGTCGGTAAAACATCCCCAACACGACCATCGGGAAAACGTCATATGACGTAGTTGGAATATTTTGAATAATTGTTGTAAAAATAGCGAGTGTAGGCTAAGATGTCGGCGTAAAAGTTGGTAAGCTAGGATTTTCTTCTGGTTTCATGTCGTCTATACGCCATTTGCCACCCTTGAACCAAAGCCCTATCAAGACGGCAGCTTCCAGATTGGTGTCATGAACCTGTGTGGCACGCTGGCCGTCGGGAGTGTCGGCGGTGATTACCCAGACACCGGACATACGAATGGTGCGGCGATCAACCGATTGTGAAGCGATGACATCGAATTTGGTCTGCGTCAAATCAATTTCAGCATTGGCATTGGCGTAGGCAGTCGCGGTGTCTAGGAAAGATAGGCGGGTTTGGTCACTTGAAAGTTCGCGCACGGTCGTGGCATTTCCGCTAAAGAGGGCCGCAATAAAGTCCTCGGCGGCTTGGGCTGGATCACCCGTCGGTTTTTCCGGTTCTGGTACGGCATCTTGGCAAGCCGAAATACCGACTAGCAGTACGGCGATTATCAGTAAGGCGGGTAAAAAGGATTTTGATGGTTTCATGGGGTTAAGTATACCAATTTTTCTCGCAAACATCATAGGAAAGGCGACACGATATGAATGATTTCGCAGGGTATGAATTATCATCACGTGCCTATCGTTCCAAGTATCAAAATCAGCTTGGGACAGGCAACCAGCGACCCAACCCGACCATTCTATTTATTGGATGTTTTGATAGCCGTGTCATTCCCGAACTCATCCTTGGGATTACGCCGGGCGAAATGATGGCGGTGCGTGTACCGGGGGGACTAATTCCGGGGCAGGGCGAAACCGATTTTGCAATTGCGGCGGGGATTGAACTGACCCTCAGCCGGATGCCGTCTATTCGAGAAGTGGTGGTGTGTGGTCATACGGATTGCGTGATGCTGAATACACTGGTGGCGGGGGTAGATGCTGAACAATTTCCCAATCTGGCGCGCTGGATTGACATGAATGATCGTATCAAAGCTGATCTTGATGACCACGCGGCGCATGACCGGGCTATCCTCGAAAAATCGGTTATCCAGAGCCTCAAAGGATTGCGTGAGATTGAACTCTTACGCCAAAAAGAAACCGCTGGTCAACTGCAAGTGCATGGCTGGATATTTGAATTGGAGACAGGTCAAATCCTTGCCCTCGATGAATCCATTGGTCAGTTTGAGGTTTTGCCAGAGCCAGCGACAAAATTCTCAGCATAGGCAAGCCATGACCCGCCTGCTATAATGTCGGGGTTGAATTTTTCGGAAAGGTCTTTACCATCATGAAAGTACGTTCTTCAGTGCGCTTGATGTGTGCCAATTGCAAATTCGTGCGGCGTAAGGGTGTGCTGTTCGTTATTTGCTCCACCAACCCCAAGCACAAGCAGCGTCAAGGCTAAACGACCAGATATGCATTATCTGGCAATTCCTAAGCAGATAACAGGCTGTCGTTAAACAACGATGGCCTGTTCTGTTTTAGATCGAACCCTCTTTTGGTTTGCGGGTTAGAATCCTATGTATGGAAACATGTTTCTTTTGGAGGAATTTTGATGGCAAGTAAGCAAGTACGTGTTTGGACATTGGGTCTATCAGGAATTGCTGTCTCATTGCTGATTCTGATGCTGTTGGTCAGCTTTGCTTTTCCAGTGCTGGCCTCGCCCAGATTACAAGGTACAGATTATCCAACCATGACCCCGGCCAGTGTCGAGATTGACCCAGTGCTGGTTGAAGAAGTGGGGGGTAGTGCTGACCCGATAGTCTTTCCCGGTGAAACAGTTGGCGCGACGGTCTTTGGCGTAACCACCGTTGTCTCGGATTATCCGAACGGGGCGACCTTCACCGTCACGATTGAAACGGATCAGGAGATTGATCAAGTCACCTTGTTCATTCGCTATCCACATGGCTCCGGTACTCGTGTTCCGGCAGGACGCGGTGCGGGTGAAAATGAGTGGGTGGCGATATTATATGATACCTCCGATCAACCCCCTTGGCAGCGGATGGACTTCTTCTGGCGGGCAATTGATCTGGCGGGTGGTTCAGTGGAAACTGCGCTGCAAAATTATGTGTATAGCGACCCCACACGGGTTTGGTATCGGGCGGCGAACGACCAATTGGAACTCTATTGGTTTGGCTGGCCGGAAGAATTCGCGCAGGTGGTGATGGAAGGCATGGCGGCGGTTCAAGAGCGTTGGTTAATGGGTTTTGGCGAATTGCTGAGTTTTAGACCCATCGCGGTGGTGTTTTCCGATGCAGATACCTTTGGCGAATTCTCGAATGCGGGCGCGGCTGGCAACAGTCGGCGGGCCGGATTCACCAGCAACGACTTGGGCATGACTGTCCAGCGTTTCCCCGAACTAGGTTTTATTTCGTCGTGCCCACGTAACCCATCCCCGCAAGAACAAACGATGGAATGGGCCTACGATTATATGACCGAGGTCATCACCCATGAAGTCACCCACCTGTATCAATTTGATAAAAACGTGGGTGGGCCGACCTGGTTTGTTGAGGGTGGCGCGACGTGGTTCTCACTCAATTCGATTCGCGCCGGGACGGGTCTACGTGACCACACAGCGGGCCAAGATATTACGACCTTGCAAGGGCCCGGACCGGGCGGCGGTGGCAATATTCCTAACGGCTGTAATGCACCGGGCTATTGGATGGGGGCATCCTTCATTCAATGGATTTATGGGCAGTTTGGCATGGAAGGGATTGCCGAGTGGTTTAATCTGATTAGTCGCAATACCCGTATGGATGATGCGCTGATTGCGGTGACGGGAAAGAGTTTGGCCCAATTAGAACCCGAATGGCGAACCTATCTTGGCTATGACCCACAGCCGTTTATCCCACCAACGGACGCCTATCAATTTCCGGCAACCGTAACACCCTTCGGACAATAGAGATAACTAAAGAGGCGGTTCTTTCATTGGAGAGCCGCCTCTTTTTTATCTATAACTAGCGCAGGCGGATTTCACAGCGTCCGGCGTCGGCCTCGCAGAATCCCAAATCACGCGGGCCATCTAGCACGGTAAATGTTTCAAATTCAGTACCCCAGAAGACCTGTGGCGCTTCGGTAAACTCGTTGGCTTCAAGGTAAATGGCGGCACAGCCGGGAATGGCAATAATGCTTTGCTGGCTGCGTACCCGTATCTGAATGCAGTCGGTGGTTGGAAACTCAGCTAAATTGACATCCCCCAGATTATCGGCATTTTCCAGTTCATAGGCGCGGGTGTTATCAAACCACGCGAAGTATATTTCTTGCAGGTTGATGGTCGGGCGGTCGGATTCGATTTGCAGGGTAAAGGTATCGCCCCCATAAGTCATTACGAGCGTGATGGGTGAGGGTGCAGGCAGGGTGGCGGCGTCCGGTGAGGTGGCCGGATCGGCAAATTCTATGTTTGCAACCGATTTTACGGTCACGCCTTTGGCATCCCGCAGTTCAACCCACACTTCCTTCGCGCCGAGGCCATCGGTAAGCTGCCATGGTACGGCAAAATTTAGATCATCCCAAATCTGCCATGTCGCGGTTTCCAATTCGGCTTCGCTGCTGGCAAAACGGACTTCGTTGGCCCGTTGCAAAACAGTTGGATCGGTCTCGTAGGAGAGGGTCAATTCATTATGGACAAACAATTCAACTTCTTGGCTATAAACTTTCGCGGCGCCGTCATTGACGACCACCGGAATCACATTCGGTTGAGCGCCCAATACAATCGCATAGGCGGTTTGAACCGTGCCGCCAGCCTGTGCAACGTAGTTTGATACCCCGATGCCAATTTCACGGAAATAACTTTCAGCAAGGGTTTCGGCAATCGCTTCGACCCAATAGTCGGCAGCTTCGGCGGGCGTTTGGATGCCGATGCCATTATAGGGCAAGCTGATGACCCGCTGACCGTTATCAGGCCAACGCGGATAGCCTAGATTGTCAGCGAGGACGGGTGGCACGGAGCCATATGCCCCGGCTGCTCCTAATTCATCGGCGATGACTTGGGCGACTGCATCCAGTGTTTCATTGCGCTGTAGGGGGCGTTCCTCTAGGCCGATGAGGCCCTGATTGATACTCACATACAGTTCTTCGGCATAGCGGGTTAATGTATCACCTGTGCCGTCATCTTGAGCGCGACCTATGTTGATAGATGTCCCAATCATGACCGATAGAACAAAGCAAATTAGCAATATACGGCTCAATTTAGCCATTTTGTCTCCTTATGGATTGGATAATGACCTCAACGATATTACAAGGCATTTTTCTCTGGCATCCCTTAACACTATAGCAGTTTTGGCTAATTTTGTGTTGTGGAAATTGTTAAAATTGTACGGACATAGCTTGCTTTCTCCATTTTTCCTACTAGGTTATAATCAGCAATATCTCAAAAAATCCCTTATTAGGAAAATCGCGCTTCATGACCGACCAATCAAGCCTCTTTTCGGATGTCATTCTAAACCCTTCTGGCGAACCCGTTAAGCAGTATAAGATTCAGCATGGCCTATTACGAACACTGCTCTATACCAGTAAACCAGATGACGTATCGGCTCAAGTGCGTGTGCGTTATGACGACAAACAATTGGTTTTTGCCTTTGGGCAAGGCACTGAGGCAGTCGCCTTAACCGAGCAGACGGTTGAATGGTTGTGGCACAGCTTCCCGCAGAAAAATGCCGATTCGGCGGAATTTTCCGAATCCTTTTATACCTATTTGCAGCATGAGGCGCGTTCAATAGCCACGAGTGCTAGTACCCATTCATTAGTCATTGGGGCACTGACCCGTGATATTCCGGAAGGGCGGATGTGGCTTAGTTGGCTGGGAACATCCGGCCTACGTGTATTGAATCATCGGCGTACCCCGTTATCCATTGATGAGGGGTTATTTCCGGGTGAGGCGTGGTCACCTGCTAATGGGATTTCGCCGGATCGGATTCGCCCACATGCGCAGACTTTTTCGATTCACTATGTAGAACGCCTATTGATATTTTCCAGCCCATTGCGGCCTTTAATTGATGAACTGCCTTTTGTCGGGACAGCGGCTTTACAACGGATTGCGGAAGATTATGCCCAATCACTGCCGACGGTACTGATGGATCTGCGGCTCTTTCGAGTGAATCCTGATCCCGGCGATGTGGTGCTGCAATATCGGTGGGATAATTTCTCGCAGGCCGTTTTGTCTTGGACAAACAGCCCGCGTGCTACTGGCTATCGCATTGAGCAATCCGTATCACCTACGTTTGACGAGGTAATGATTGTTGCCGATATGACTGATGCTCGACAGCGTGTGCATACGGTGCAACCGCCTTCGATGGGCGAGACATATTATCGGGTCGTGCCTTACAGCCAAAATATGCCCGGTAAACCCAGTAACCCGATTATGGTGACGCCAGTTCTTCTGATTCCCCCGATATTACATCCGATTGAATGGGGTCAGAATGGCTTCATTGTGACATGGACGAAGATTAGCCAAGCCAATATGTATGAGGTGGAGGCGTCACCGGATTACGAATTTGACAGCTCCCAAACCGTAACGCTCTATCGTGGAACGGATACCACATTTGAGACTGACGACATTCATCCGGTAGGCTGGTATTTCCGGGTACGGAGTATCAACAGCGTCTTTGCGCCGCGTAGTCCATCGCAGTGGAGCAGTGGTGTCCAAGCACCAAAACGTCTGCCAGTGCCTTATTTTGAAAGTGTGACCCTGACACGCATCGTATGGATGTCTGTCCGAGGGGCACAGTTATACGAAGTGCGCCAGCAGTCCGGCGAAAATAACAAGAACCAGAAAATCCATACCGTTGAGGGTCGGAATTTCTTTGAACCCGCCAAACAACGCCCCAGCATCTATCAGGTGCGTGCGCTGCATAGGCCGGGGGACGAAATGACCGCCAGCCATTGGACGGAATTGGTGGTGGTCAACACTTGGTTGGAAGGTGAACGGGCCACAGGTCGAATTCCCCTTGTCGTCCCACCGATTGAAATGGAAGACACCGCTGATTCGATTGAGGCGATTGATACCACCGAACCAGAAGAAGATACGCTTGAACTGCGCCGTAAAAATGCTGCCAGCCGAACGTGGCGTCGCCTAGCGATTGGGACAGCAGTGGTCGGTGCGGCGGGTGGATTGATTTTGATTGGGTTGATTGGTGGGCCGCGTTTGGGTATTGGTCTTGACCCGACAGCCACGCCCTTGACCCGTGCAGATCGGGATGCAACGGGAACTCAGGTCATTCTACATGAGCAAAACGCGACGGTCCTTGCTGATTTGAATCAACAAATTGGGCGGATAGTCTCATTGGGGACAGAAAGCGCATTTCGGGCCAACCAACTGGCGACCCGTAACAGCAATTTGATTGAAGAAAATATGGGCAATACAGTGCTGTTGGATTCGATTTATCAGACCGCGACGGCACAAGCTAATGAACAAGCCAACGCCCAAGCGACATATGCCGCCGAATATAATGGCCTGATGGCGTCGGCGACAGCCCAAGCGGTTGAGGTGACTGCTACTATCGAGGCAGAACGCACTGAAAATGCTGTGACCGCGACATATGTGATTGAGTTTGTGGCGACATATAATGCCCAATCGCTGACCCAGGTGGCGGGGGATTATCAGGCTACGATTGGGGCATTGGAATTGGCCTTGACTCCATCGCCAACATCAACCCTTCCGGTGCAGCGATTTGGTAAAACACCCGCTTTCCAAAGCCTGTTGGATTGGTGGCACGGGCTTTGGTATTAAGTGGGAACACGGGGCTATAGTCGCTGGGCTGAATCTAGGCTAAACAACAGATCTGTTAAGATGAAAACTGCTTGAGAAATCAAAAAGGGCAACCCGATTTGGATTGCCCTCTTGAAGATTCTTACGTATTTCGACTAGTTTAGGCGAGCCGACAACGCGCTCAAACCAGAACGCACGCTGCCATCCACAACCTTATCACCAGCGCGGATGATGAGACCACCCAGAATCGCCGGATCAACTTTCCAGTCGGCATTGGAAGCACCTGTCTTGCTGAGAATGTCTTTCTTCTCATTGTCATTGAGGGGCAGGGCGCTGACGACTTCGATATTGGCACCCAGACCTTTGACATTGTCCGACGCTTTGCTGAAGAAGTCCGTGACGATCTTGCGTTGGGCGGCTTCGTCGGCCTTGAGGCTTTCACCCACAAGGTTATTTGCGGCAGCCATCGCCAACGAGATTACCTGACCGCGCATGTCGGACAGTAGTTGAGAACGTTCTTCTTCAGCTTTGGCACGGGCTTCAGCGCGAATCGCTTCGGCATCTGCACCGGCCTTTGCCAGCACGTCCTTGCCTGCTTCTTCACCACGACCACGCGACTCCGCCACAATCTTTTGGGCTTCGGCACGGGCAGCGGCGCGGATAGCTTCGGCTTCTGTTTCCGCATTGGCGCGGGCTTTGGCGGCTTTATCAGCGTCTTCCAAGCCCTTTTCGATAGCTTCGCGGCGTGAATCAATCGTCTTGAGCAGTGGCCCCCAAACAAGGGCACGCAGCAAGAGGAAAATCGCGCCGAAATTGATGATTTGGGCAATTAGGAACCCAAAATTAATACCTAACGCATCCATATGCCTTTTCTCAGCCTCCTGTAGCGATTAGAGCACGAACAGGATGATCAAGGCGACCACCAGCGCGTAAATGGCGATAGCTTCGGCGAACGCAATACCCAAGATCATGTTCGTCTGAACCTGACCAGCGGCATCGGGGTTACGACCAATGGATTCCAAAGCGCCTTGTACCAACAGACCGATACCGATACCGGGGCCGAGCGCACCGACCATCGCAAGGCCAGCACCCACTGCTTTCAGGCCCGTCGCAAGAGATTCGTTGATAATTGTCGTTTCCATGTTATTTGTTTTGCTCCTATAGATTTAGTGGTCATCACCGTGATGCGAGACCATCGCTAGATTGATCAATACCAAAGGTAGAATGAAGAACACGAACGCTTGAATCGCGCCGATGAAAAATTCAATGCCATAGACTGCGGCTGGGGCCAACGCACCAGTGAGGAACGTCGCCACAATCAACAGAATGCCACCCGCGAAGATAACGCCGAAAAGACGGAAGGCAAAGCTGATAATCTTGGAGAGTTCAGATAGCACTTCCAGCAACCCGACGACAAAATCCATCAGGCCCATCGGTTTCTTGCCGAGATTGCCCAACGCAGGCAGGTTAATAAACTTGGAGAAATATCCCAAGCCCAATTTTTGTACGCCGTAATATTGCACAGCGAACATGGCAATAATCGCCAACGCCAATGTGAAGTTGAGGTCGGTGGCAGCACCACGTAGGAACGGGGTGACAACCAGACGGTCAGCGGCTTCGGAATAGGTATGTTCTTCTTCGGCGGCTGCGCCTTCTTCACCTTCGGCAGTGGCTTCGGTAGTCTCACCTTCACCGCCTTCAGCAGTGGCCTCAACATTTTCGCCTTCACCTGTGGTGGTTTCACCTTCGGATTCGGCGGCTACGCCTTCTTCGCCTTCAGCATGACTCTCTTCTTCAGCGTGGACAAGGCCGAAATACTTGGCTTCGCATTCTTCGTAGCCAACATCAGTGGCCTTTGTACCAGAATCTAGTCCTTCTTCAACTTTCAAGAGATAGATATTGGAGAAGATAGAGCCTTCAAACGGCAGATTTTCTTCGTCAGCATGAATGGGATACCCGCTCATGGTGACTAGTTCGCTGGATTCCGCACAGTGGAGCGCCCCAACGGTTTCAAACCCCGGTAGGAGTTTTGTCCAGTTGGCGGTCAAGACCACAATGAAGAAGGTAGCGATGAGAGGGAAAATCTTCTTGGCGTCGTTCGGGCCGACGACATTTTTGGTGACGCCATACAAATAATCCACAATAAGCTCGAATCCACCCTGAAAACCTTTGGGGACTCGTTTGGGATTACGTAGAGCAAATGCGATTGCCACCACAATAACGTCAACCAGCAGTAGCGCAATGGCGGTGTTGGTAACATTAAAGCCGAGAATTTGGATTTTTTCCTTAGCCAACGGTTCACCAAAAATGGTGATGACTGGCACAGCGATCCCGTATCCCAAGTTTGGCAGCACCATATAGGGCAATACGCCGCAGGCAAGTGCCGCGATGGCTAACCCAATTAGTAAGTACAAGCACCCCTTCATTGCGACCGGGTTTACTGCTCCTGATGATGCGGCGTGACCGTGATCATCATGTCCGTGACTCATTAACGGACTCCTTTCTTTGAGCCGAGCAAAAGCACTCCTCCTATGTGTAAACGATGACTATCTTCTTGCCAACACCCGGCATAACACAACTGCGGCTCGGTCTAGGACTTGCCGTATTGCCGTTTTTCAATTGTTTTAGCAGACCGGATGGCGATGACCAACATGGTCAGTAAACTGACGGGCACGCTCACCACAATGCACAAAATTGTGAACAGTGGTGTGCTGTCGAACACCCTTGCATCAAGCAAGATTCCTAACGCGATCCCAACCATCAAGATGATAATCGAGACGCATCCGCTTAATCCTGCCAGAGCTGCCAATCCTAGATTGATAAAGTAATCTTTACGTTTTGGCTTGCTCATAGTTCAGTTGGGTATCACTTGCGCCGTGCTTCACAAATTTACCAAGAGGCAGGATGGTTGTCAAAAAATTCATTAGGCGTTTGTCGCCAATTCCCAAAAAATAGGGCGGTTTGGTGTCCCGCCCTACGCAAAATTTACAGAATTTTATCTATTCGTCTTCATGTTCAGCCGCTTTGTGCAGGGCCATGACATCCGCCGCTAGATTGCTTGGCATGGTTTCATAATGGCTAAATTCCATTGTGAAAATCCCACGTCCGCCTGTCATGGAGCGCAGGTCGTTGGAATAGCGTAGCATTTCGGCGTGCGGCACGGTCGCATTGATAATCGTGCGTCCAGCTACCGTATCCATGCCTTGCACACGCCCACGCCGAGTGGTCATGTCGCTCATGATGTCGCCCGTGTTTTCTTCTGGCACAGTCACGCGCACATTCACAATCGGCTCCAATAGAACCGGGCCAGCTTGACGAAAGGCATCCTTAAAGGATTCACGCCCTGCCACTTGGAAGGCGATGTCTTTGGAGTCTACCGGGTGTTCCTTGCCATCAAACACGACGGCTTTGACACCAACGATTGGGTAGCCTGCGATAACGCCGTTGCTGAGATTTTGGCGCACACCTTTTTCGGTACTTTGGACGAACGGGCCGGAGATTGAACCGCCGACGATTTCACTCTTGAACTCAAAACCATTTTCCGCCGGGATTGGCTCGACGCGCAGATGCACTTCGGCAAATTGACCTGCACCACCCGTTTGTTTCTTGTGGCGATAGACCGACTGGGCCTTTTTGGTAATGGTTTCTTGATAGGGCACTTTGGGCACTTCAATAGTCATATTGCAGCCGAGGCGTTCGGCACGTTTGAGCGCAATATCAATTTGGACACTGCCCATGCCTTCAAAGACGACCTGTTTGGTCGCGGCGTCCTGTCGCCATTTCAATGTTTGGTCGCCCTGACAAAGCGAGGCCAATACGGTCGCTATTTTGGCGCTGTCGGCCTGCGTCTTGGGGTGAACCGCTACCGCATAGACCGGGACAGGGAATTTTGGCCCCGGCACAAATCGCCCAAAGGCTTTGGTGGTCAGCGTGTTGCCAGTGTGGGTGTTCTTGAGTTTGGCAACGATGCCAATATCACCCGCGTGCAGGGAGTCCACTGGAATTTGTTCTTTGCCGCGAATCAACAATAGCTGCCCCATGCGCTCTTCTTGCTGGGTGTTGGGATTCCATACGTTGTCATTGCCCTTGACCGAGCCAGAGAAGATGCGGAAATAGGTGAGCGTCCCAAATTTGTCGGTTGAACTCTTGAATACATAAGCCACAAACGGCCCACTGTCGCTTTGGGGTGGATTCACAAATTCGATTTCGCTGGACTCAAGATCGGTCTTGGTGCTGACACGTCGTCCGGTGGCGGGCTGAACATAGACGGTGAGTGCCTCTAGTAAGGGTATAATTCCGACACCAGTCGCCCCACTGGTCACAAAGACTGGGGTGGTGGCAAGGTCAGCGTTACGGGCGGCTTTACGCATCCCGTCACGGATTTCGTCAAAGGTGAGTTCATTGGTCTCGAAATATTTTTCAATATAGGCGTCGTCGGCTTCGGCAGCGGCTTCTACAACGGCCAAATGCGCTTCTTGCAGCATATCTACTAGGTCAGCCGGGGGTGCTTCGCCCTTATCGCCTTTGCCCAAATAGAGTTTTTGGGTTACGGCATTCAGCACACCCTTAAAATTGGCCTGTTCACCAAAGGGCAGAATCACCGGAATAAATTTGCGTTCAGGGAATCGTTCGCGCAGGGCCTCAAGGGTACGGCTAAAATTGGCGTTTTCCCGATCCATCTTGTTGACGACGACCATCACGGGTTGATTAAAATCTATCGCATATTGGAAGGCCATCTCGGTGCCGACTTCCGGGCCAGCCACCGCGTCTACCACTACGACTACTGCGTCGGTGCTGCGAATGGCCTGCTGAACTTCGCCTTGAAAATCGGTAAAACCGGGGGTGTCGAGAATATTGATTTTACAGTCGCCAAATTCAATGGGGATAAGCGCGGTATTGATACTTAACTGGCGTTCACGTTCATCATCATCAAAGTCGGAAACGGTGCTTCCGTCCTCTATTTTACCCATGCGATTGGTGGTGCCTGAATGAAACAACAGGCTCTCCACCAGCATGGTTTTTCCTGCTCCTTGATGACCAGCTAGCGTGATATTTCGGATGGATTCTGAGTTGTAATCCCTCATAATGGTTTTACCCTTCAATACTTTTAAAGAGCTTACTATTGCTTGCTTGGAAGATGAGCTTGTAGGGGGGCATCTTCACAATACACTTGTGTCACGGGTGGATTTTACGGAATCTCATGAGGACTGTCAAAATTCTTTTAACCTCATTTTGAGGACAAAAGGCATTGTCTGTTCCACATGAGGCCGATAGAAAGTATCAGGCGGGTGGTTTTTGTCCCCAATGAACCGCGACCGTCTTGAACATGAAATTCTGATAACCCACCTGTTGGAAGCCTGCGCCCCGAATGCGTTCCGCAAGGGCTTCGGGTGTCTTAAATTCCAACGTGCTTTGTGGCAGATAGCGATAGGCGCTACTATCCCCGGAAATCAATTTGCCGATTGTTGGAATCACATATTTCAAGTGGATATTGATGAAAGGCCGCAGCAGATTTTGGGGCGGTGGGCTGGTATCCAATGTAACCAGATAGCCACCGGGTTTGAGGATGCGCCATTGTTCTTGTAAGGCCGCATCAATATCGGGCACATTGCGGAATAGGAAACCACTGACGACAGCATCAAATGAATTATCAGGTAATGGTAGAGCCAATGCGTTTGCCCCCAACCAATCTACCATTGAGCCGTTAGCCCGTTTTTGACCGACTTGCATCATCGGCAGGGCAAAATCCGCCGCGATCACGGTGGCGTTGGGGTATTGGCGGCGCACCTCAAAGGCGATGTCACCCGTTCCGGCAGCAATATCTAAAACATGGCCCTCAGCTGGAACATGGGCCTGTTGGACGACAAAGCGCCGCCAGCTTTTATCGCGCCCAAAGGTCATCAGGCGGTTCATTAAATCATAGCGGGGAGCGATCCGCCCAAACATCCCCTGTACGTGCGACTTATCTGCGATACTCACTCACACCACCATCTATAGTCAATATTGGGATACAGTTTGTCCAATTGCCAATATTCTTCGGTTAAATTACTGTCGGGCTTGCCTACTTCGATACTCTCACAAAGTTTGCGGAAGCGTTCCATATGCTGACTAAACCGCTGAATGGCATAGTTGCGGGCCTGTCCGGTTGTGACGAGGAAAGGCCAATCTGAACTTTCTGATAGTAATAATTCACGGGCGGCTTGATTGAGGGTCTTACGCAGATTTTCATTGTCCCAGTCGGCTTTGTGGCGATTGGCAAGGCGGGTCATGCGCTGTTCGGCTTCATGAATGGGAGGCCACATCCAATTGACCTCAATGTTATTCCACGTAAAATGCGTGCCACCTGCGCCCCAACTGCCTTCGGGGAGATGCAAAATCTGCGTGGGGGGGTGATCTGCTACATATTGTGGGGCGGTCACTAGATCAACTACTTCACTTTTTGCCAAACCACGCAGCACTTCCTTAATCCACTCCACGCCCTCAAACCACCAATGCCCAAATAGCTCGGTGTCATAGTTGCTGGCGATGAGGCCATACTCATGGTCGTTTTCGCGCCATGCCGTCAAAATGCGCTCCACCAAAGCCACAAAATCGGCGGCGTGCGATTTGACTTTGCCTTCAGCCCAATCGGGGTGGTAGAAATCCTTTTCGCCCAAATCTACAGTGTGACCTGTTACGCGCCAATATTGCAGGCCACTGACGCTGTCTTTGCGGTGAAATTCACGGTAATCGAAATCGCCGGGATAACCGACGGTTGCCGACCATACCTGCTGTCCGGTTTCGTTGTTGCGCCCAATCACTGCCACGCTGCTGTGGTCATCGGCGGTCATACCAGAGGTGCTATCGCTAACAAAATAGGCTTCAAAGGTGGTCGCCTGAAAATCAGGGGTCGGGGCTTCGGACATGGGAATCAGATAGCGGCGTTTGATCGCGCCATATGGCCCAATGATTTCACCCGCAGCCACTCCTACCGGAGCGCCACCCGTCACGAGGTGGGTTTCGCTGAAAAATACGGTTAATCCCTCGGCGGCAAGGAATTGTTCAATACCGGGGCGGATTTTGCCATTTTGGTCATAATACGCCGGGCGATAGGCACATTCAGGCAGCCAGATACCGCGTGGATTGCGACCAAATAGGCGCTGATAGCTACTTACGCCTGTATGCAATTGACCGCGAATGGCGGCGTCGGTGCCAAGCAGGGGCAAATAGCCATGTGTCGCGGCGCAGGTGATAATCTCGATATAGCCTTCATCCTGTAACTGACGGAACGCCCCAATAAGGTCGCGGTGATATTTGCGGTCGAAGGAATCTTTGATGGTTTCGTAATAGCGCAGATACCATTCCGCCAATGACTCAAGGTGTTTGTGACCGACCCACCACGGCTTTTCAGGCGCGGTTTCCTCGTCGGGAATTGCAGCGCCCATTTCTTCGGCAAGTTCTTTGGCTTCTTCAATCGCCTCGGATTCGATAAATGCTTCTGCAACGGCCTCGCGGTCTACCGGGGGTAAATTACCTTCTTCGGCCTCGGTACGCTCGACCCCTGCTGGTGCGGTTTCTTCCCACAGGTCGCCGCGAAAACGCAAAATATCTTGTTTGGCACGGGCGATTTTATCTTCTAAATATTCGTCCAGATGGTCACACACATCGGCATCGGCGAGTTGTTCTGCCAAGACCGGGGTGATGCCAATCGTAATCTTATAGGATACGCCTTCGGCCCGTAAATCATAGAGCGCGTTTAATAAGGGGATATAAGTTTCGCTGGCGGCCTCGTGAATCCATTCTTCACCATGCGGCCAACGTCCAGCCAAACGCGCATAGGGCAGGTGGCTGTGCAGGACAAATGTAAATGCGCCGAGGGCATTTTTCATCGGTAAAAAATCCTTTTGGGTAGATAAAGATTTTTCAATCTGGCAGGATTTTAACACCGTTTTGGTGCGACGTGTAATTTACTAAGTAGGCATACATTTTGGGGTAAGTGGTGATCTCGATGATCTGCTGGGTTTCTAACCAATGTTTGGCTTTTTGACCGGGGGAATCCCCAATCATCAACCACAAGCGGCGGCAAGAGGATAGGTTGCTTGGTGGTTGCCCCGCGTACAGGTCATCTTTTGTTGCGTAGGGCAAAACATTTGGGGCATCGGGATAATAAAAGGAAAAGGCGATACGATGGGGGGCGTCCAACAAAATGCAGTCGTGTGCCTGAACATTGGCTTGAACATAGGCCGAGCTGCTTTTCCAGTCGGTGCGTTCAAAATGGTCGCCAGCAAGTTGGGAGACGGTCAATCCACCGCTGATGAGAATGATTAGGGCCGCGTTCCAATAGCCTCTAGGGATATAGCGCCAACCCAAACCCACCAGCATAAAATAGGCAGGGGCGACAGGCGTGAAATAGCGTTCATCATAGAGGGGCTTGATTTGCGACACCAAAAAGACAACCAACAGTGGCGCGACAGTTAGCATTAACCAGTAACGTTCGGGCCATTCCCCTTTGCGAATAACCCACCACGTTCCAGCACCAAAAGCGAAGGTAACAGCTGGCAGCACCAGCAAATAAGACCGTGTGAGGGTTGCCGAATAGCCCACCAGAATATGGGTAATCGTGTAATAGGGTCTACCGAGGTTAGGGTGATGAATCCAGCCCATTTCGCTGTTCCCATACTGGTTATAGGTTATCAGCCATAACAATACGGGCAGACCAGCAATAAGTTGGACGCCCCACCATTTTTTCAACATACGATGGGGATTCTTGACCCACAGTAAAATAATCAACTGACTGAGGGGTAATGCTGCCGCTGCCATGTGGGTGAGGTAGGCGATGAGCGTGACGACGGTATACAGTCCCCAGCCCTTTTTACCTTGCAGTAGGCGCAAAAATAACCAACTGGCCCATAAGCTGAAGAAGAATAACATAGCATAGGGCCGAGCATAGCGTGAATAACGTACCATGTAGGGCGTGACCGCGACAAAAATGGCGATGCACATCGTTAGCCGTCTATCGTGATACAGATATTCTGTCACTCTAGAGGACAGTGCGAGGCCAAGCAGCCCGAACCACAGGGCCCCTAGACGCAGTTCAAAGTCGGTGTCGTGGGGGAGGAGTCCAGTGAACAGAAAAAACAGGGGTACGTGGTTTCCCGGCGTGCCTATTTTTTCTAGCTGTTCATCGAGTGTCCCCTGTGTGCGGAGATAGGTGAGGGTTTCGTCATTGTCCAGTGATGTGTCGCTCAGATAAATCACTCGCAGCAAGGTGGCGCACAATAGGACGACGACCAGCGCTGCGAGGTTGATTTTTTGCGATTGGCACATCGTAACCGAGGGTTCTTTTAAATACGGGTAGCTTCGTCCAATGTCAAATTGGCGCCGCTTACAAAAAAGTAGAAGGGTTTGTTGCCACGCTCACGCCAGAATTGCAGCCCCTGTTGGAAACAATCTATCACCATATCAAAGGCTTCGGGATCACCGGAGGCTAGTTGGTCGGCAGCATCATAGAGGAATACAAACCCCTTGCGGCGCGGATACCAGTGATCTAAATCCTGCAAGCAATCCACAATTGATTCATCCATGCGCCCAAAATAATCGGGGAAATTAGCCGCCCGTTGGATTTCATCCATAAAGGCATCTTCAGTGGCAACCGCTTGCCCATGTAGATGCGAGAAGCTGAATTTCTGGGCCTCGGCCAGTGCCTGCAATGTTTCAGCCGTAACGGGGGATGTGAGCAAATATAACCCGGCGGCTGATTTGTTCTGGAGGATTGATTTGATTTTTTCCATGATCCAATACCTTACCGTTGTGTTCGCTTATCATACCCCTTAGAACACCAACATAGGCAGATAAGTTCACGCTTATTTTTACAGAACCCTAATGCCCTGATGGATGAAGCGGTTCGTTGTTCGGTGAGGGGCCGTGATGTTAATTGATGTTTTGCATCACGGCTTCAAGTTCACCCACAAAGGTATGGGCTGTAATCGGCTTGGCAAAATAGGCGTCAAAGCCTGCTTGAATGGCATACTCCGCTAACTCTGCGGTGTGATAGGCGGTGATGGCAATACGGGGAATATGGGCAAAAGTGTCGTCGGATCGCAGAATTTGAACCAGTTCCCAGCCATTTTTGCCCGGCAGTGACAGGTCAATCAAAATGAGAGTTGGGACGAGGTCTTGTAAAATAGTAAGAGCATCTTCGGCACTGCGTACCCCAACCGACGCAATGCCATGATGTCCCAATAAACCGCGCAGAAGTTCCATACTGTCCGGCTCATCTTCCACAATGAGCACTTGCCAATTTTGACCGGTCATTGGGGTATTTCCTTTACACCAAAGTCATCTGTAGTCTTGTCCGTTTCTTCGTATGCCGGTTCCGCTGATACGGTATCACTCCGATTTGCTTTTTTCGCCATCGCCTGTTCGATGTCCTGAAGCAATGTTGGCAGATTGACGGGCTTGCTTAGATAGCCATCAAAACCAGCTTGCAGAATTCGCTCCTCATCGCCGATCATGGCATGGGCGGTCAGGGCTACAATCGGCACTTGGCGAAGGTGAGGGATATTTTTGATTTCCTCAAACATCCGCCACCCGTCCATACGCGGCATTGCGAGATCGAGCAGAATGAGTGTGGGGGTCAGATGTTTTAGTTCCTCTAGCCCCTGCATCCCATCGGTGGCGGTTATGACCGTCATCCCAAAAAATGACAATACAGTGGCGACTACCTCTAAATTGTCGGGTTCGTCATCCACCACTAAGATTGACCACCCGTGCGTATTTTTCCAATCCAACATGACCCACTCCTATAGTATGGCTGGTTCGGCAGCGATGGCGGGTTCTGCCTTTTGACTGACAGGTCCTTCTTCAAGGATTGGCAGTGTCACGGTAAAAGTGCTGCCTTCGCCAAGTTTACTCTGGACTTTGATCTCCCCGCTCATAATTCGGACAAGATTGCGGGTAATTGCGAGGCCCAGACCGCTTCCTTGATAGGCGCGGGTTGACGTTCCGTCTAGCTGACGAAATTCTTCAAAAATTACGTTGATAGCATGGGGTGGAATCCCAATCCCCGTATCTGTGACGGCGATTGTCCATTGGCGTTCGGCTAAATTTGCCTTGACCTCCAGCCGTACCGAGCCTTGCTGGGTAAATTTAAAGGCATTTGAGATTAGGTTGACCATCACTTGCTCGATGCGTTTTTCGTCGCCGATGAGTTGGTTGGGGACACTAGAATCCACATTAGCTTCAAATTTGAGATTGTTGTCTTTGGCAAGACCTTCCATTTGACTCGCCAGTCGCTCGGATAAGGCACGCGGCGAGAATGGCTTGAGGATCAATTCGACCCGCTTGGATTCAATTCGGGTCAAATCCAAAATGTCGTTGACCAGTGCCAGCAAGCGGTTGCCATTCAGACGTAAACGCTCGACTTGGTGGCGTTGTTTGCTGTTCAGTTCACCTGCAATCCCCATCAATAACATATCGCTAAAACCAATGATCGCATTGAGCGGTGTGCGTAGTTCATGCGACATATTGGCAAGAAATTCGCCTTTGATACGCGCGGCGCTTTGGGCTTGGGCAGTTGCGTTCTTCAATTCTTCGGCTTGTTCAACCATATTGGCTTCACGTTTTTGAATCTCGCTTGCCATCCGGTCAAATGATTGGGCCAATTGACCGATTTCGTCTTTGGCGGTGATGTTGGTGCGTTGGTTATAGGCCCCATTGGAAATTTGATGGGTAATCTCGGTGAGCAGTGTGACAGGATTGGCGATACTGCGGCTAATGCCATAGGCTAACAGGGTACTGAGGATTAGAATCACACCCAGAATGGCATAACGAATATTTTGGCTGGTATCACGGGCGTTTTCGAAATCTTGTTGGGCGTCCGTATATTCCTCTTGTTCAATTGTGACCAATTCTTCCGAAAGCGCCTCAACCTGCGAACCGTAATCGGCCAAGCCAAAATAAGAAGACTCGATTTCGGTATCCAACTGGCGAATGGTTTCCAAAGTTGCGCCGATTTCATCTACCAATGTTAGGACACTGGCTTTTTTGGCATCGGTCAAATCTAAGGCATCAACCTCGGTGCGGAGTCCCTCTACTTGTGTTTGAAGCTCAACTACGCCGCTTTCAACTTGAATGTAGCGCACAAATTCTTGGGCCATATCGCGAACGGTGGCGACATCCACAAAATTTCCTAATTGATCAATTTGAGTGAGTAGTTCATAACCAAGCCCACTTTCGGCATTACCGCGCTGAGGGGCTAAATCCTCGACTACTGATCGGACTTGGTCTCGGTAGGTCAAAATGAGGGTTTCGGCGTCTTGGGTCTTGGTGATGACTTCAGTGTTTCCGGCACCCGTCTCCGAATTTCGGCTTTTATACTCGCCTAAAATATCAACAACCCGTTGTACAAAATCAAAAATTGGCTGATAGAGGCTTTCATCAAAAACCCCGCCGCTGACTAAAAACATGACGCTGACCCGCGATTCTTGAATACGCACGCGCAGCATTTCGGCACGCAAATTTTCGGCCAGCAAAATATCCTGTTGTGCGCTTTCAGCTTTTTCACGGGCGTTGTCTTCGATACGGGATTGGATTATTTCAGTGACTGAGCCGACTATCAGCAAACTGATGATGACTACAAAACCAAGCGTGAGTTTCTGGCGGATGGGGAGGTTATCGAACCCCATCCGAAACCTATGTATCATGAATTTATGGTATTCCCCCACATAACTGTAGATGAATGATGTCGACTTGAATCATGGCGATAAGGGCGGCGAAAAAGTATGATGATTCACAATCAGCGTAGCATACACTTATTGAAATGCAATAAAAATAGTATCAAAACTGTATGAATATGTTAGTGAATTCGTATGAATCCGTTCTTTGGCTATGGGTTAATCGGCAATGCCTGCAAGTCACCGTTGATTTGGAGTGTATTTGGTTGAATCCAGCTGATCGTATCATCGGGCAACTGAATTTGTAGCCAAGCACTATCCTCAGTTCGGGCGATGGCAAAAACGGGGGTATTCGCTGCTAATGCGCCAATGCGTTGAAGCTCCTGCGATGGTGTGGGGCGAATGTTGGTAATAGCGCTGGTAAAACCAATCGGCATCCAGTCAAAAATGCGTGGATCATCGTTTAGGCCGTGCCACGCGACCAAATTCCTGGTGCTGATGGCGACCAGTGTCCAATCTGGGCTAAAGAGAGGGACGTCAGAGAGGTCATAGCGTCCGCGTACCTGTCCACGTTCAAAATCCCAAAAGCGGGCTTCAATATCTTGCCTTAAGGTGATTAGGCTGTTGGAGTCTGGCCCGACCAGCACCTGATCAATTTCGCCTTCAAACCAAAATTGGAGTGTTGGCACGCCTTCATTGGAAATTGCCCAAAACCGTGCATAGCCCTGTGTGTTTACCGAGACAGCGCGCGTGCTGTTGGCCCCAAAAGCGAGCAGCCGTATTCCACCCCGATGATCGGGCAAAGTACCCGTTGGTTCACCTGTTTCGATGTTCCATAGGCGGATATGCTGGCCTTCCCATGTCGCCAGAAAACGACCATCCGGTGTGAATTGGAGGTTATCCACCGCCGCTTCGATGGTTTGGGGGGCGGGAATTCGCTGGCGAGA
Source organism: Anaerolineae bacterium (assembly GCA_041753455.1). GTDB lineage: Bacteria > Chloroflexota > Anaerolineae > Aggregatilineales > J027 > CFX10. The sequence goes on from JBGSUK010000011.1 coordinate 276,838, forward strand.
GGTATCCCATATTTGAACAACACCGTTTCCCCATGTGGCTAACCAGCGTCCGCCGGGTGAGAAAAGGGCGTGATTGAGGCCATCGGTTTCTAATGCCGAAATTTCCTCATCATCGGCTGTATTCAGCAAGATGATGTCGCCATCAAAATCCACAATGGCGACCCGACTGCCATCGGCGTTAATCACTGCCTCCATACCCTCGATGGTTAATGCGTCGTTATCGTCGCCGGCATCAAGTGTAAACAGGGTGAAGGCATCAAACAGATCATGGGCAAGAAGTCGCTGCCCCTCTGCTACAAAATCGAGGCGGAGATAGGTGGTCGTGTTGTTTGGAAGGGTAACAATGGGCTCGATATCCGCCCATTCATCCGCATCAATAACTGGAGTGATGTCATAGAGTGCGATCTGCAATCCATCTCCTAAGGTTACAGCTAAGTGTGAGGCATCGGGTGACCATGCGAATACAGTCACACCGGGCGTATAGCCTTGTAAACAAAAACGTAATTGTCCCGGTGTTTGAGGAGGTTCTGCTACATTCCACACACACAGCATACCATCAAGGCTGGTGGTCAGAAAGCTGGTGCTGTTTGGGCTAAAAGAAGTTTCGGTAATCGGAGCGGTATGATGCGTTAACAAGGTCAACACGCGCAGGTTGGCGGCATCTTCGGGGGTGATGCGGCGCGGTGTGGTGTTCTCTTGTCCGGCGGTTGGAGAAACTGTGATGATAATCAGGCTCAGTACAAGGGTAGTCATCCAGAATCGCATGGTCGTTCACCTCGCGGTTTTTTGATGCCCCCTCAACGCAAAAAACCCGCAGTGCGGGCGGGTTAATTACGGATCACTGTCCGGTGCGGTGCAAAGGGAAACCCTCGTGCAGCTACTTGTTACGGTTAACTTTGACCTGTTCTTTCAAACGGGCTTTCTTGCCGCGCAAGTCACGCATGTAATACAACTGGGCGCGACGTACTTTGGAGTGACGTAGCACTTCAATTTTGTCAATGCGTGGGCTTTTATACAGGAAAGTACGTTCCACGCCAATCCCATGACTGGCGATACGGCGTACCGTAAAGCTCTTATCGTTACCGCCTTTTTTCAGGCGAATAATGATGCCGGGGAAGACCTGAACACGCTCTTTGCCGCCTTCCACAATACGTACATGTACACGCACCTCGTCGCCGGGATACAGTTCGGGAAAGCCGCGATCCGGAGCTTCGAGACTCTTGATCAAGTCCATTGTTTAAATCCTTGACGCTAAGTCGGTTTTCTTCAATAGGTGGGGGACTTATTTTTGTAGTCACCACAGCGGCGAGATTGTAGCATAGCGAAAGGCTCATTTCAATGGCGTATCAAGTGGGACAAAACAGAAGAGTGGTTATTTGACCACCCTTTATGAATTCTCCTAGCGGGTTAGGAAGTTAGTTTTTGCGACCATTGCCTTTGCCATTGCCGCCTTTGTTGCCGTTATTGCCATTCCCATTATTCCCTTTGTTGCCACTATTCCCATTGTTACCATTCTCGTTGCCGCTGTTTTGGTTACCTGCACCGACGCCGGAGGAATCCGATTCTTCTTCCTCATCGTCATTATGACGACCTGAAATGACACGACCGGGGGCTAGGTCGCTGGGGTGTACCTCATAGTCTCGCATGATATTGCCCCAACCCTCACCACCAGCTTTCCGGTCAAGGAGTTCTTGTGGGTCTACTTCGGCTTGTTCACCTAGCAACAAAGCCCGGGCGATTTCACCGAAACCGAAACCATCGCAGTGCCAGCCCATGATGGTGGCATAATCCACATCAAATTCTTCAGATAGGGCGGTTGCAACAGGGTGATTATCCTGCCCACAAGTTTCGGTTTCATCTTCTTCACAGGCGTCACCGATGCCATCGCCATCTGTATCAGACTGATCGGGGTTGGCAACATCAGGGCAGTTATCGAGACTGTCTACTATGCCATCTTCGTCGGTATCAACCGAATCGGGGTCGCAGGCGTCACCGACACCATCGGCATCTGTATCGAGTTGGTCGGCATTAGCGACTTCGGGGCAATTATCGAAGCTGTCTACTACGCCATCCTCATCGGTATCAAGCAAATCAGGGTCGCAGGCGTCACCGATGCCATCGCCATCTGTATCGAGTTGGTCAGAGTTGGCAACGACGGGACAATTATCAACACTGTCAACGACACCGTCCTGATCGGCATCGAGCAAATCGGGGTCACAGAGATCACCAACGCCATCGGCATCCGTATCGAGTTGGCTGTTGTTAGCGACCAGTGGACAGTTATCAGCACTGTCTACGACGCCATCTTCGTCGGTATCAAGCAAATCAGGGTCACAGAGATCACCAACGCTGTCGGCATCGGTATCAAGTTGATCAGGGTTGGCGACCAGCGGACAGTTATCAGCACTGTCTACGACGCCATCTTCGTCGGTATCAAGCAAATCAGGGTCACAGAGATCACCAACGCCGTCGGCATCGGTATCAAGTTGATCAGGGTTGGCGACTTCGGGACAGTTGTCAGCGCCGTCTACGACGCCGTCTTGGTCGCTGTCCAGTACGTCTGGGTCGCAAGCATCACCAATACCGTCGCCATCGGAATCAAACTGATCCGGGTCGGGGGTGATAGGGCAGATATCTTGCTCATTCGGGATACCGTCTTCATCGAGGTCGGTTACACTTTCAACGCTGATCGCCTGAATCGTATCACCAGCCCACAAATAGCCAGTGATTTTCACAGCCATCCCGACTTGAAGTCCAGCGACGTCAATTCCACCTATCGCAATGCTATACCCATTAATCACGACATGGGTGGCGTCAATGGATTCAATTACGCCAACGACTTCGATGAGCACAAAAATCTGTTCATCGTCGCCATCACCTTGTGCTGAGACCCGAGGAGTGGGTAGAGCAAAAATGCTGCCAATCACAAAGACCATCACCGTGAACGCGGCAAATGCTCCCATCCAGAAATTACTATGCTTTGTTGCCATATGGATTCCCTCCAATGTCTTAACGATCAAAGATTGTGTGGGCGGGATGAATTTCAGCACGCCTCAATACAATCTTTATTCACATAGCTATTACCGTCGAAAGCGGTAAAAACTTTACGCCTAAATTGTCAAGGTTTTGTTTGGAAGTGAAATTGCCTGCAATAGCCCATATTGTGGATGGATTCTATTTCTCGAATCGAGTAGGTTTGAAGAAGAGTTTGCGACCCATTTTTGAATACTGAAAGAACAATGCACGAATCCATCTATCCCACTCCTTATTTGCCTGTCTCCCAACCTCGTACTGGCCCGATGCGTCTGCTGGTCTATGGCGCTATGTTAGGGGGCTTGCTCATTTTGGCAGCCGTGCTATGGGTAGGGGTTGCCAAAAATGAGAATATCTGGACAGCGTGGTTTTCGGGGAAATTCGCTGCGTGGCAGGGCATCGGGATAGGATTGCTAATCGGTACGGTGTTCGCGGTGGGCATGTGGTACGGTGGACGATATATAGAGGGCTTTGTGGCTATACGGAAAAAAATCGCCCAAGCCCTCGAATTAGAATCTATTTATGGTTGGCACGCCGTCGCATTGAGTTTGATTGCCGCAGTACCGGAGGAGATTTTTTTTCGGGGGGCGATGCAGCCGACGTTAGGCCTGATCTTAACCGCGCTGATTTTTGGTTCACTTCATGCCATGACACGATTGTATTTTATTTATGCGGCGTTGGCGGGCGTGGGGTTGGGAGTGCTGGCGCATTGGCATGGCAGTTTATGGATGCCAATGGCAGCACATTTCGCCGTTAACTGCTGGTCATTGATTCTACTGGCTCAGTGGAGTCGTGCTGAAAATCAAAAAGCACCAACCGAATAGTTGATGCTTTGATTGAAGCGGGTAACGGGACTCGAACCCGTGTCAACAGCTTGGGAAGCTGTTGTGTTACCACTACACCATACCCGCATTTCACTGCCCAATAGTGTACCTGAGCGTGCCCCTGAAGTCAAGTTATTTTGAACCATCAGCAGTGCCCCATTTGGCATGTAGACAAAAGCCGCATAATCTTATAGGTATATTCTATTTGGATAAAGGAAATAGACTGGTGAACCGACCACTCTTGCCTATTTTTTTGCTGCTATTGACACTTACCACGCTTATGCCACTCCCTTGGCGAAACGCGGTGGCCCAAACACCGTCTCCCGTTTGCCCGGATGGGAAACCCACTCAACTGGTCGTTGGCTTGGATGCTATTGTCGCTGAGACCGTCCCGGCTCCGTTAAATTTGCGCCAAGCGCCGACACCGAACAGCATCATTTTGCAGGTGATGCCAGCGGGCACAACCATGACCGTTATTGATGGCCCGGAATGTGATTCTGGCTACACGTTTTATCAGGTTGAACTTGATAATGGCTTGCAGGGATGGGCGGCTGAGTCGTTAGGGAGTTTTGATGGGTATTTTCTAATCCCCCGAGCCGAAAGCCTGCAAACTGAAACCCCATCCCTATCGCAAGACCCGGTAGAAATTCCGGCGGGCATGACCCATTTTGCACTCGGTATCGCAGCCTGTGCGGATGGCAAACCAACCTATATGCAAATCAACGGACAGGCGATTGTCTCGCAAAATGTGCCTGCGCCCTTGAATGTACGCGCCCGACCGATTGATGGTGAGATTATCACGACCCTGCCGAGTGGCACAGTGCTTGGCATTTTGGATGGCCCACTGTGTGGCGGAGGTCATACATGGTATGAAGTGCTGCTGCCGGATGCGACAACCGGTTGGGCGTCAGAATCGCTTGGCACCGAATCTTATTATTTCTTAGAGCCGCATGGGGCGCGGGTCGGCAAAAAATTATGTGAGGATTCGCAGCCAAGTTTTCTACGGGTAACTGACCAAGCCATCATCCGCGAGGACTTGCCCCAACCAACGGTGAATTTGCGAGCCAGTCCGCCTGAAGGTGAAGTGATTCTTGGACTGCCACTGGGTCAAAAATTGACGATTATCGGCGGGCCGGAATGTGGTAATACCAATACGTGGTGGGAAGTTCAATTAGAAGATGGCATGACAGGTTGGATGTCGGAAGTCTTTGGTCAGCGCAAAGAATATTATCTGGATTATAGGCGGGCCACTGCCAGTTTTGGGGAAAGTTGCACCGGTCAACTCCCGAATGTGTTCCGTTCGGGTGATCGCGTGACCGTTACCCTAGAGGCGTTGTCCTTGACCTTCCAATCCGAACCGAATTCAACCAGTGCCCCAATGGGTGATAATTTTGGGCCGGGCCAGTTATTTACGATTGGGGTTGGGGATGCAGTGTGTGATTATGAGAGTTATGCCACATGGATTCCGGTTGTTTCGGATGACGCCAAGAGTGGGTGGGTCATGCAAAGCCGTCAGCTTTCCAAAGTAGATTCGACCTTAGCCGACGCCTACTTTATCCTTTCGGCAGGGGCATTTGGCGAAAATGGGCGTTTGATCTGTGCCGATGCTAAACTCAGCCGCCTGTCTATTGGCGATGTGGTAATTGTTGAGGTAGGGGTACGTTTTCGCCAAGCTCATCCCAATGGTAAGGTGGTTTATGAAGTACCGCGCCTCACCATCATTACGATTGTTGGTGGGCCGTTGTGCGGGGGTGGACATACATGGTGGGAAGTGCGCCTCCCCGATCAACGTATTGGGTGGATGAGCGAAGGCTGGGAAGGCGAGAATTTCTACTATCTTGCCCCGGCGCGCTAGTATGATGAGCTACACGTGATTTGGGAAATTGGAGGGATGCCGTGATAGACGCAGCGCAATGGGATATTTGGCTCGAAAAGTGTGTTCAATTGCTCACATGCAATCAGACTCAAGGGGATGGCTACCGCTATACTCGTCCGGCCCCCTCAACCTATGATTATCAATGGTTATGGGACTCCGCTTTTCACAGCCTCGTCTATCGCTGGTTTGATCCCGATATGGCGAAAGACGAACTCTTGTCGCTAACCAGACATTTGGTTCAAGATGGGCCAGATGCGGGTATGCTGCCTCACATGATTTATTGGCCGGGGGGTGCGGCGCCATTATGGGGGTTAGATGAACGCAGTATCATTACTCAGCCTTCGCTCGTAGCTGTCGCGGCACGGCGGGTATATGATTGCAGCCCGGATACGGGGTTTTTAAAGGCCCTATATCCGTCGTTGGTTGCCTATCAGCAGTGGCTAGATCGGCGGCGTGATCCCGATGCGGATCATCTGGTCAGTATCATACATCCATGGGAATCGGCTTGGGATGCGTCACCCCGTTGGGATGGCCCGCTGCATCTCGATGACCCATCTGACGAAGAATCGAAAGCGGCTCGTTTCGCGCTTGTCAAAACCTTGATGGCGTACAATTGTGATGCACAAGAATTGACGACGGCGGGGTATTTCAGCGTAGAAACACTTGACTACAACGCCATGCGTGTGGCCGAACTGGGTGCATTGTCGGAGATTGCAGCGTTGTTGGAACAACAAACAGATGCACAATACTGGCTGACGAAAAGTAATCTGGTGCGTGAGGCGATTGTCTCCAAGATGATTCAGTCCGGTGAGGCCTATGATTTGGCTGGCCCTGATGAACAGCCCATTCGCCAACCGAGTACCGCTCCGTTTATTTTGTTATATGGGCGATGTGTCAGTGACACCTATGCGGAACAACTCGTCCACCGGATGTTACAATCGCGTTTCTGGACACCATTCCCTGTTGCCACCACACCAACCGATGATGCACGGTTTAGACCAGACAGTTATGTTCGGGGGAATATGTGGACAATTGAGAATTGGCTCATCTATCAAGGGTTGAGGCATTACGGTTATACACGGGAAGCGACCTACATTCTGGAACGCAATTTAGCCGTGATCGCACAATCCGGATTCCGTGAATTCTATAACCCCCTCACTGGCGAAGGGCGAGGTTCTCGCGATCATAGTACAGCGACGGCTGTGCTGGATATGTTAGCTGTTGAATTGAGTCGTTAGGTTGTCGTTTACACCCTTGATACAGGTTTGACGACAAGGGCTGAACGGTCAGTTTTAGAATGGCGATACGTAACGTTTGGGGGTATCGCCATCGGGGTCATTGTCATCCGAATAGCGATATGCCCCTTCAATATAGGACGTGGGGTTCGCCGGTTCAGGTGCAATTGGTCCAGTACCATTCGCCACAAATTCATTCTCAGGTGGTGGCTGAATGGGGGGAACTTGTGGGGCGACGAAAGCCGGTGGTGTTTGGGGTTGTTGCTGACGATTCAGCAGTTCAAGCGCCGCCATGACCTCCTGCTGGGAAATGCGGGTAGCACGCTGAGGGCTGGTTAACTTGCTTAAGACCTGCTGTACCAGCAATTCAGTCAGGGGGATACCCATTTCGTGTGCAGCATTCCGAATCACCTGTAGTTCAATCAAATCGGTACGAGTGCGGAGGCGTTGGGCCAGAGCCTCTTTTGGAATCATAATGTCAACAAAGGTCTGTTCGGCGGTGATGGCTACACCCCAGCTTATAAAAATGCCAAGCCCACTGTTGATTAAGTTGATGAGTGCCCCTTCAATCGAACGTTCTTCCGCGACCTGTGTAAATGAATGAATCCCGCGCATTTTACGTGTGATAATGTCTTCGATTGCACTCGTGACGGCGGTAATCAGACCATCTGGGTATTGGTCATACAGAAGTTGAGCTTCCATAGATTTGACATCGTGGGGATTGATCATGAGGAGGACTTTAAAATGCACGTCAAATAGGTCACGGCTGCCGGTATAGACTTGCATATCATGTTTGATCGTAAGAGGGAAGACGCGCTTCCATTTTTGGGTCTGCTGGACAGGTTTGATTCGAGCCATTCCGGTTGGCAAAAATCCAAGCAGGCGGTCATCCCAGCCGAGGCGTAGATACCATTGGTCAGCCTCACCTGTTAGATAAACAATTCGGATAGGCATAAAAGCAGCGGCTGAACCGAGCAATGCAAACCCGATGGCTGTGAGCGCGAAAAAACCTTCGATGATGCCGCTGTCGGAAAGACTTGTTCCAATGAGGTAGACCACCAATCCGCCAATAATACCCGCCGCACAGAACGTACCCCAAACCTGTAGCAATCGAATAAACGGGCTAGGGGGCATTGGTGGCTGCGATTCGGGAGGTGCAGTCATTATAATAAACCTCAATGAAACTAAAAATAGGTTATTTCTAAAACCTAGTATAGTTGGCCCTGTCGCTCACAACAAGGCGTCATTTTTGGGTGACTGGATGGCAACGCTCAATCTTGTAACTTGGGGTTTCTGCGCTATAATATTTGGGTTATGTCGAACATATGTCTTGATTTGTCCAGCGGCACTAAGGTTGAAAAGGGGTGTATATGGATATTACGTGGTACGGACATAGTTGTTTTCGCTTGACCGAACGCAACAAAGCGACAGTGGTGACTGATCCCTTTGATGCTGCTGTCATTGGGTATAACCAACCGCGCCTTAAGGCTGATATTGTCACAGTGAGCCATAATTCACCGGGGCACAATAACATGGAGACGGTGCAAGGCTATAAATATGCCTTGATTGGGCCGGGGGAATATGAAATTGGGGGAGTGTTTATCACCGGGGCGGCGATGCACAATCTGCACAGCGACCCGCCGCGTTACAATGTGGTGTATGTGATGGATTTTCAGGGGGTTACAGTCGCGCATTTGGGCGATCTTGATCATATCCCCAATCAATCTGAAATTGATGCCCTAGGACACATTGACGTGGCACTTGTTCCGGTGGGTGGGGGCGGGGGTCTCAATTCCAGCCAAGCCGCCGAAGTGATTAGTCTGCTAGAACCGAGTTTAGTCGTGCCGATGCACTACAAAACCGAACAGACTGTGTTATCATTAGACCCGGTTGACCGCTTTCTGAAAGAGATGGGGGTCAGCACGCCGCTTTACGAAGAAACCTTGCGGGTGACTTCGGGGAGCTTGCCAGAACAAACACAGGTCGTGTTGTTAAGCATCAAGGAATAGATGGATGATTAAGCTGCTGTTGAGTTGGGACATCCAACCCGGTCATGATCAGGAACATTTTGAATTCATGGTGCAAGAATTCGCGCCGCGCCTCACTACATTGGGGGTCATGCCAATTGAAGCATGGTACACCATGTATGGCGAGAAAAGCCCACAGATTGTGGTTGAGGCGATGACAGACGATTTACAGACCATGCGCCAGATTATGGACTCTGCCGAGTGGGATGATTTGAAATCGAACCTGCTCAAATATGTCACCAATTTCAAGCAGAAAGTTATTCGTGGGCGGTCGCATCTCCAATTGTAGTGTGCTGACCCAGACGAAATCGCTTAGAATGAAGGGTAGTTGAAATCCACTACCCTTTTTTGTTTCACTTAAACCTTATAGGAGAAGTTATGCAACGCATCAAGCTGACGCTCGCTATTCTAGTTATTTGCCTCACTCTTTTGCCCCAATTTCCAGCCTCGGCTTTACCTCGACTTGAGCGATCTACTGCCGATCGGCCCGATGATGTGACAGGCTACCAAATTCATGTCATGTATGTGCTGCCCTCCGATGGGATAGATGAGGAACTCGATACAACAGGGGCGATTGCTACGTCGGTTGCCTCCGTCCAAAATTGGCTGTCCGATCAAACAGGCGGCCAAAAATTCCGCATGGATACTTTTGAAGGGGCATTGGACATTACATTTTGGCGGTTGGCAACCGATGAGGTGACCTTAGCCAATCAAGGCTCTTATATCCGGGATGCCATTGAACAGGAATTGGTTACTAGTGGGTTTAATGACCCCTATAAAATCTACATCGTCTATTATGGCGGCAAGTCAATAGATGTATGTGCGAATGGGGCATGGCCTCCGTCATTGGTGGGAACGGTCTCGGCTGTTTACCTAAAAGGCACGTTTACCGACCCCAATATTCCACCGTGTGGCAGCAATCCCCTCGCATCCGACGAAAACAGCCCCGGCTATATTGATTTCGCCTTCTCGCATGAAATTATGCACACTCTTGGCATGGTTCCAGAATGCGCCCCGAATCATGCGCTTGCTGGTCATACCAGCGATGACCCACGTGATTTAATGTATGCCGGAGATCAACCGTGGCAGCCATCAATCCTTGATTTTGGGCGTGACGACTATTATGGGCACGGCAACCCGGACTGCCTCGATCTTGCCAAGAGTGTTTTCATGGAACCAACCGCGCCGGACGCCACCATTCCGCCGGGGTGGGTTGCACCGGGTGACGTTGGGACAATGCCGCAACCCAGTCAAGCGGTTTATGACTCGGGTCTTTGCTCGGTTGATACAGGCATCGCCGCGACTGTGACCTTTAGCAATGCCGGCACGCAGCCTGTTGACCTCTTTTGGGTAGATTATTCCTGTGGGGAGGTCTATTACGCGACCATCCAACCGGGCGAGCATGTTCCATTTTCAACCTATGCTGGGCATCCTTGGCATATCCGCGATTCGGTCACGGCTGAATTACTGATTGAAACGATGGCGGTTTCGGGTCGGCCCTATACTGTGATCGTCGAATAACGTCACCAAGTCCGTGTACCCGGCCCGCCTTTAAATGGCCCTACAATATCGGATGTAATCCAGCCGCCATAAAAGTCACCTGCCTGTGGGGTGACTTTTTCGTCATTCACATAACACGCCTCCACCCGGCTCGGATAAAATGCTAGATAACCTTTGAGGGTGACATACCCCGGACTTGGGTTCTGGTAACTCCATGCAACATCTTCGCCCACCACGTCGCCAATTTTGATGGCCCAGTAGCTGGCTGATCCCTTAAATTCGCAAAATGTCCGCCGAGGGGTAGCCGTGAAATATTCCATGCGAATGTCATCAGGTGGAAGGTAATAGCAAGGCGGATGGCTGGTTTCTAGCACCCGTAAGGCGCGGTCGGTTTCGGCGATGACGATACCGTTGAATATGATTTTGATTCGTTTGCTGGTCGGTTCAAGGCGCGGCGGACGCGGATAATCCCATACCGATTCTTGGCCTTCGATTGGAGTTGGTCGTTGGGTTGGGTCTGCCATATTTATTCCGTTCTAGTAATCTGCACGTTCAACATGATTTCCCATGATAAACGTGCAAATATATTGGCAGATTGGCGGCAGATAAGGCATTCATTAATTATCCAAACTGGATAGTTGCCATTGCATGTGGCGGCAGTTCAATGCGCCAAGCGTCTGCCCCATCTGCATGAACATCCATTCTTATTGGGCTGACACGGGTTGGATTCTTGCTGTCGTTGACAGCGTTGGGCTGATTGGCAGTCAATAGAACGGCATTTTCTACATAGGTGATGCCAGAAGTTACCAGCTGGACAGAGGCAGGTTGATTAAAATGGCGATTGATGACCGTCACAGCTAATTTATTCGCTTTCATAGAAGCTGTCGCGGTGACGACGCTGGCTTGACCCTGTACCGCCCCCCACTTCAGAATTTTAACGGGTAGAGCCGTCGCACCGATATGTGGAATGTGCAATTGTAAGGCATAGTAAGTTGGTGTCACCCACATCGCCGCGCCGTCGGTCATGATTGGGGCATGAAGCACGTTCACGATTTGGGCGAGATTTGCCATCGTGAGGACGTGGCATTGACGGTGAAATCCCTCAAGGGCAATTGCTGCTGCTAAAGCATCCCGCAGTGTGCCAGCCTGCTCATAGGTAATCGGTGTGCGGTGATTTTCGGTATCCGGCCCCCAAGTCCGCGCCTCGGGATGCCACACGCCCCATTCATCCAACGCAACGCCAATGCGATGACCCTGATTGCCAAGATGCTGGTGAATAAAATCGGCGGTGCGGCGCACAAAATCTTCGGTGGCATGGGCTTCATCCATGAGACTGTAATATTGGGCTTCTGAGAACTCGATTTCTGGCCCACCGTGTATCCAATAACGATGGATGGAGAGGTGGTCAATCAAATCGAGCTGGCGGCGGTTGGTTTCGAGAAATTGAATATTCCACTCATCCTCATACCCACATGCGACGAGTTCAGCCGTGGGGTCAACATGGCGCAGCATGGTAGCATAACGGCGATATTCTATAGCATAGGTTTCGGCGTCATAATTGCCACCACATCCCCAGTTTTCGTTGCCGACTCCCCATAACCGTACATCAAAGGGTTGAGGTGATCCATTGACGGTTCGTTCTTGCGCGAGGCTCGTCCGAACGCCGCTGTTGCAGTATTCAACCCAATCACAGAGTTCTTGTACCGAGCCACTGCCCATATTTCCCGCGAGATAGGGTTCTGCACCTAACATACGGCATAAATTGATAAATTCGTGCGTTCCGAGGCTGTTATCATCTTCGACCTGCAACCCGCACGACATTCCTAGTCGGACGGCACGCTGTTCCATCGAGCCAATACCATCCCGCCAATGATAATGATCGGCATAACATCCACCGGGCCAGCGCAGCATTGGCACAGGCAATTTTTTGAGCGCATCCACGACGTCGGCACGGAATCCATCATAGTGAGGGATTTCGGTATTGGATTTGCCGACCCATAATCCACCATAACAACAGCGACCTAGATGCTCGGCGAAATGCCCATAAAGACGCGGGGAGATAGTCCCAATTGGGTTATCTTTACGAACTTCCAAAGTTGTTTCAATCATCTTTTTGTTCTTTCTAAGTTGCCCGATCAAATCAATATTGCTTCTACAATGGACCCATTTTCTTGTTGCATTAACCGTACAATATCCTGATTAATCAATTCTGGAAATTGGGCGCGGTCTTCCATCCGTACCTGAAACGTCACAATGCCGTTCTGCACATCTTCGCGATAACCGCTGATATGCAGATACCAGAAATATGGGATATATAAATTTTGCCCCTCGAATGGGCCGGGGGTGCGAATAATCCCCGCTTCATCTACCTGAAACATGGTAAACACTAATTCTCGATTCATGCGTTAATCCTTGTTGCCAAAAATCTGCCTAAAACATTACCCCCCATCGCCAATCGAGGCAACAAAAATCAGAGAAATGAAAAGCGGCATCACCACTTGGATGACACCGCCCTTCAATTTACTGAGTCAGACGAAGATTATTCTTCGACTTCTTTCACAGGAGCGCGGGTGAACGTCGCCACTGCGTCTGGGCCACCAACGGATTCAAGGCTGTCGTAAAGGACCTGTAGGATGTAGTCTGGGTTGTGGGCAAACACACCGGGGTCTTTGACGGAGTATTGATAGTTGTAGGCGGCGCGGAGCAGGTTGGGCGTCCACGATGCAAAACGATTGTCGCTGTTCACTTCTTCAGGATCAGCCAAACCATTGCCATTGGTATCAATGTACCAATAGGGATGAGCGTGGGCATCATAGGCGATTGCCGTCCCAACAGTGTTGGTGGCATACGCCTGAATTGCAGCCAACAGGGCTTCCTGATAGGCGGCAATTTCGTCACGGATGGGTTCATCCGTGCTGCCGTCGCCATCATAGTCAACCGGGTCAACGTCTTCGTCTTCTTGACGGATAGAGAGGACGTCTTCTGGCTCTTCGACGCTTTCATGGCAGTCAATGCAGAGGTCATATTGAATGGTCAGCTGGTGCTGATCGTGGCATTCGTTGCAGGTGTTGAAACTGCGAACGTGCTCGTTACGACCATTATATTCTTTGCCTTCGAACTGATAGGCACCTTGTACTTCACCACCGAAGAAAGTTGCGCCGGCGGCAAAATAATGGACATTACGGAAGGTCAGCTTGTCGGAAACTTCATCGTCACCAACACCAGCGGATGTGATCGCACGGTTGACGCTGACGGTGGATTCGCGGCCCTGATGGCAGGAAATGCACAGATTGTTGGGGTCGCCTTCTTCAAATGAAACCTTGGCTCCGCTGGGGAAGGTTACTTCAGCAACTGCATACACAGCCGGGAATTCGGCAACGTTATGGCAGGTAGTGCATTCAAGAGAGGCGGTCGGTTCGGCAGCGATATTGACGCCGTTCTTCAGATAGACGGGCAAACCACCCGCAGTATGGCAGCGAGCGCATGAGCCGGGGACTTCGCCGTCTTCGTCCCAGTGACGGAAGGGTTCGCCTGTCGCGTCAAAGTGACCGGGGTCATTACGAACCTGAGCAGCTACTTCGCCTTCACCAGTGCCCAGTGCCACATTCAAGGCTTCGATCGTATCGAACAGTAATTCGATATGATACTTGGGATTGTGGGCATAACCACCCGGGTCTTTGAGCGTGACCTGATAGTTATAGGCTGCCTGCAGCAGCAAGCCTGTCCAAGCGTCATAGTTGGCTTCACCTTCGTCAATGGTGCCATTGGCGTTGGCATCGGCGAAGAAGTAGGGATAACGGGCTTCGTCATAGATGAGCGCTTTGCCCGCAACCTGTGTAGCATAGGCTTGCATGGCGGCATAGGTCATTTCTTTCAAGGTGTCGAGTTCGCCCTTGATGCCTTCTTCCATATCGCCATCGCCATCATAGTCACTCATGGAGCCTTGCATACGTACATCGGCAAGGTCTTCAACGCTCTCGACGTCTTCATGACAGGCTGCGCATTCAGTGATCTTGAGTTCAAGTGTATGCGGGTCATGGCATTCAATGCAGGTGTCATAGGGTTCAACATGATTGTTGCGGGGTTGATAGCTCTTGCCTGCAAATTCATAACCAGCGTGCGCTTCAGAACCATAGAGGGTCGCGGCGGCGGCATAGTAGTGAATGTTGATGAAGCGTAGGTCGGCGCTGACAACATTGAGGTCAGTCAGGCCAGCATTGGCAATCGCGTTGTCGACCGATAGGCCGGAAGCACGCCCCTGATGGCAGACCATACAGCGGGTCGAATCGGACAGATTAACAACTTCCGCACCCGATGGGAACATGACATTGGTGAGGCTTGCTGCTACCGGATTGTGGCAAGCATCGCAATTCACAACAGAACCAATAACAGGGGCAACTTCAACCGTACCAGCGGCTGAACCGTCACCACCGAGATAGTCAACATAACCGGGGGTCGAGTGACATTGAGCACAGTCAACTTCGACAACACCGTCTTCGTCCCAATGCTTGAAGGCTTCGGCTTCAACATCAGCGTGGGGGGACGCAACCCATTTGTCATAATACTGGCGCAAAAACGTTGGGGGTTCACCTTGCGGGTTTTCTTGCCCGCCGTCCTGAGCCTGTACACCGACTACGAGGGCCGTTGCGATCAGCAGCAACCCAAGCACAATAAAATAGCGGTACATTTTCATCGTAAACTTTTCTCCAGATGTTTCGATGCAGTGACATGCAATCTTAATTCACTTACCTTTTGTACTACTGTTCGCTCGATAAACTGCTCCTTTGCTGGTTTCGAACATTGAAAAAGACGATGTGTAGGGATAATGATAGAACTTTCTAAAACAAAAGAAGACCGCCCATCTATAAATGGTTGCAGCCTCCTTGTATTAGATGATATTAATGTAGAGTAAGCAGGTGGGCCACGCCGCGAAACAGACCATTTGATTTCAATGGGTGCAATAGGCGTGTCACTAACATGCTTCTCTGGAGATGAAGCAGGGGGTTTTATACTTTGTATGAATTCCTGACAGACTCCCTCAATACCACATTTCTTATCGCATTTGTGGGGGGGGACGGCGTCGTGAATCGTAATAAACGGCAAGCTGGTGATTTCAGTCCAACGATTATTGCTCTCGACTTGGTTGACCAGATTTTCAACTGTCGTGAGCAGGTGCAGTGCGTTGCCAACCTCGGTCGGATCCCCACTGGGATGTTCCAAGACCTGTTGATGATGGATTTGCATGTAGCTTTCCATCATGGCCTGATATTGACTGTCGTCTTGGGTGGGTTGTAAGGCAAAAACGCGCTTGCTGACCGTTAGAAAACGGACTTGCAATTGATGAGTCATCTCCTGTGGCGATACCAGAAAATCTATATCTGTCGCAATGCCGTCGGAATGACATTCGGTACAGGTTTGATTGTCTGGGGCGCTGTCAAAATATTGTCTAGGAGAGAAATTTGCGGAAGGTTGAACTTTTGCGGAATAGGTGAGGGAACAATCGTCGTTTTCACAAAGTACAGATATGGCAAGCGGTTTTACCCATTCCATAGAATGGGAATTGCGCTGACTGCTGACTGATTCCGGTTGTGATGCGACGACGATGGTGAGGAGAATCAATCCCAGCCCAAGTATCACATATCCGAGATATTGACGTTTGAGCATTGTTCACCGTTGATATCCACAATATCAACATGATTCTACAAATTTTCTAATGAATTGCAACAAAATCAGTTGCATGGTAGGGAAAAAGGGTCAAAAGTCACATTTTGGGTGTGTAGGAATTCCACCGACATACGGAAGGGGAAACAAAAACCGCCTAGATTAGCTCTAGGCGGTTTTGAGTAGTTTCAGACGGGGTTATTCAGCGACTGCAATGGCCGCCACAACCTCTTCAAAGGTCGCGGTATAGTTGGCCCAGTCGGCGGTTGCAGCACTCCCTTGAATTAGGAGGTAATTACCACCTTCAAACGACACCAGATAGAACGTACCACTCTTGCCAGAGGTGGCGTTGGTGAAGTCTACTTTTAAGGCTGGTGCACCAGCAACAGTGGCTTCAACTGGTTCGCTGGGTGTGGAGTCGGCACGGACGAGCGCCGCAATAATGTCGGCGGAAGTGGCCTCCGCAGCCAAACCAAAGCTGGTCAGATCGGCGCTGGTGAAGGTCGTGAAGATCACCGCAAAACCCTGAACAGAGTCCGGGTTCGCAAGGTAGGCATCAACGGTGGCTTCATCGGCGGCGGAAACTACAACGGGCAGCACAAAGAAATTGTCATCGGTCTTAACTGCATACCCGTTCGGGGCGCTGACAGTGAAGTTCACCGTACCTGCCGCATAGGGTTGAGCTTCGGCCAGTGCAGATTCAGTAGGTTCTTCAGTCGCAACTTCAGTGGCTTCAGCGGTGGGTTCTTCGGTAGGTTCTTCAGTCGCTTCAGCAGTTGGCATCATGGCGGCATTGTCATCCACACCGTCGCCATTCACATCGCCGTCTTCGCAGTTGTTCATCGCCATCGGCTTCACTTCGGTCGCGCCTTCGGCAATGCTGAAAGTAATGACAAAGCGGGTGAGCTTACCATCTGCTCTGGTGACAACGAACACTTCGTAGGTCTTGCCAGCTTCGAGGTAGACTGAATCGGGATCGCCGCCTTCGCTGTCGGGATCGCTGGAGGCATCAACACTCACGGTTGCAATAGCCCCCTCTACGACGAGACTCCCGCTGACATCTACACGGGCGCTAGTGGCTTCATCGGCGACAAATACCCCTGTGCCTTCGGCGAGATCGGCGCTGAAACGAAGTACAACGCTTTCGGGCAGATAATCAAGTTCAGCCCCATTGCCGGGGGCACTGCACACGAGTTCCAAGCTATCTTGTGCAGCAGCGGATTCGATGTTTAATCCTGCAAAGGTCAGGATATAGGCCAAAATCAAAAATAATGAAAAGACAAACTTACGCACAGAAGTTCCTCCGTTCGGTCCGGTTTAAAATTTAGCTACGTTATTGTAGCGTGGGGCAGTTAATTGACAAGCGCCCAGTTTACATTATGCAATGCGACTGGGGTAAACGCGCAATTGTACATTTTAACATAACCTATGCAAAAATCACCCGCCATTTGGAGATTTGAGCGATTCTTCGGGTTTTCCAACAGGTAGAAGCACGCGGAAAGTCGTACCGGGGCAGTTCTTTTCGTCCCGTCCCGGACTATCTGCCTCGATTTTGCCACCATGCGCCTCGATAATGCCTTTGGAAATCGCCAAGCCCAAACCGGGGCCACCTCCCCGAAAAGCGGTTTTGCTGGATGAATGCAGGCTGACATTGCCGCCTTGATAGAACTTCTCAAAGATGAAGGGCATTTGTTCCGGCGCGATGCCAATACCATGATCGGCGACGATAATTTCGAAGCAATGACCCAACACCGCATCCATTGCTTCACGGGTGATGACATCAATCACCGAGCCGTCGGGTGAATATTTGATGGCATTGGATAGGAGTTGATAGAATACCTTGTTGAGCAGCACCGGATCGCCATGAATAAAGGGCACAGTGGGTGATTTTTGGTGGTGTTGGCGAATGGTGATATTGCGCTGGGCACAGGCTTTCTCGAATGTGTGCAGCGTTTCGGAAAAAACCATACGCGGCAAAACGGGCACAAACGCCACTTGCAAGGTCTGATTGTCAATTTTGCTGACATCCAACATGCTGTTGACGATTTCAAACATACGCTCAGTGCCTTCACCCATGCCGTTGATGATACGTAACAAATCTGTATCTTTTTTCACGACGGGGTGGGACGACAGTACATCCCGATAACCACGAATAATGGTGATGGGGGTGCGTAATTCATGCGCGGCGACCTGTATAAAATCGAGTTTGGCCCGATCAAGCCGTTGCAGGGCTTCATAGGCACGATGCATTTCCTCAATTTGTAGACGGTCATTCATACGCAGGCGGTCAATGGTCGTCCGAACCATAGACAGAGCCATTTCGGGACTAGTCCTGAGCATTTTCATGATCGAATCACGATCAATTTCAAGGACAGTGGTTGGCTTGGTGGTGCGGACGGTAGCCGTGCGTGGCCCATCTACAATTATGGACATCTCGCCAAAAAACTCGCCGCCGTCCAAATGACGAATGAATTTTTCGCCCCCCGCCGCGTCAAACTGCTTCAGAATTTCAACCTCACCTTCCATGATGAGATAAAAGGTGTTTTCATAAGCGCCCTCAGCACACAACACCACACCTTCGGGATAAGACTTGACCCGCGCAAGGGTACTGAGCTGATGTACCGCGTCGCGTGACATTTCGGGAAATGCCTGTTGAAGTAAAGAAATTGAGTCCATGCACACATCCATCAATGGTGTTGCGGCGAAATTCCGCGCAGTTCTTATCTCGATTCTATAAAAATCAAACCCTTTCGCGCAATAGTGTCTCCAATTCTGTTATCGGAACACCACCGGAATAAGCGGCGTATCGGTAAAAATTGACCCATCTCGCGCCGAAAATGCCACGCCGTACAACTGGGCTTGGGTGGCAGGTTGAACAGGTACTTTGTCTATGGTCACCGAGAACCGACCCGTGCCACCAACTTCTTGCGTAGTGAAGGTAACCGGATATTGGGCAATGACCTGTCCATTCACGAAAATTTGCAACATGAAGGTGTTTTCGAAAATGCCACCCGCTTCACCAACCAGCGTGAAACTCCCCGGTGAGACGATTTCATTGCTGGCAGGTGAAAGAATCCGAATGAACGCCGCTGCTGATGTCGGACTTGGGATGGGGGTAAAGGTCGGCGCGGTGGTCGGTGTTGCAATTGTCGCCCCGATCACCTGAATGGAGATACCCTGTGCCAAGCCAGCTTGGGCATAGGAGGCTCGAATTCGGAGTGTTCCGCCTCCGATATTGGCAGGAATGGTCAAGGTTGTTTGCCAGCGGGTGAGCGCCGCAATATCGCCGACTGGAATGATGGCATTGTTTGACGCAATCGCGTTGGCGCTGGTGGTTTGCAGTAATTCCACCAGAATGCTCTGCCCAGATGCTATTCCTTGCACATTGCCCGTTACCGTAATGACATCCCCAGCATTAAAGGCGGCGTTGATCCCCGGCCCGGTAATCGTCATTAGGGGGACTATGCCAGTTGTGGCACTCGGTGTAAGGGTTGGCACAACGTTGGACCGCGACGACGTTGGACTGGCTGTAACCGTTGATGTGGGCATAGCAGATGTCGGCGATGGGGTGAATGAAAGTGTGGGAGTCGGCAATTGTCGTGGCGATGAAGGCGGCTGACCCGGCTCGACCACAATTTCAAATCCGGCCTGTGCAATTTCAGTCTTGTTCTGGGCTGTTACGGCTACTATCCCTTCTTCAACGCTGAACGTAGAGCGACCCGTCACTGGCTCGACCTTGACGGTGTAGATTGTTCCACGCACAGCGGCATCGGCGGAGGGGGTTTTGACCTCATAACGCGAATTGGTATTTAAAGTGCGGTCAATGCGATTGGTGACTTGCCCAACTAGCACATTTAGTTGAATTTGATTATCACCGTCGGCTTCGCCCTGCATGACTTCAATTTTTAGCTCGGTATTGGGGGCGACTTCAGTTTCATCACCTGTAAAAAAGGTCAACAGTGCCTGTCCGGTGGCATCGGTACGGATGGAGTCGCCTTCGGCCAACACAAAACGGTCAGGGGCGGTTTGCCATGTACTCTGATCTTGACTGGTTTCGACATTGGTGGCGATGGTGAGTCCGGTCAAATCACTGGCAACTTGACCATCGGTGTCCGTTTCCTTATCGTCGTTGCCCCCTGTTAACAAAAGCACCCCGACGATACATACAATCAATAGAAATAGGCCACCGATACCTGCCAGTGCACCCCATATGAGCATATTTCGACCAGACTTTTTGGGTGGGGCAGGGGCGCGGCTGATACGGCTAATCGCGGTTTGCAAGACGGCTATCGCAGGTGGTGTGATACCCTGTGTCATATCAATGGGTGGGAGTTGACCGGGGAGCATGGGAGGCAGTTGGGCCAACGGGCGCATCATGACGGGTTGAATAGGTTTGTTTAGCCGGGCTGCTTCGCCAATTTGGGGCTGACAGTAACCCGTTGCGACTTCTTCGGGGCTCATGACCACCATGACTAACTGACAGGCTGCGATTTGGCGCTGCATTTCTTGCCATGCCACTGGCGGCTGTCCACTCAGGAAAACTGAATGCTGCATCTGGCGCAGTTGACCTGCCAAATGTTCAGCCGGGAGTTGGTCACCGGGGGCAGCACACACATAAATATAGGCCACTGGGTCAATTCCTTTTCTCACTTGAAACCACTTATCTAGTATAGTGAAATGCGCCAACCAGCGATAGACACCGAAGTTTGGGGGGTAGGGGGAGAGTTCTACGACTTTCGACCTATTCTGACCCCTAAAAGAATCAAAATGATTGACAACCGCCCTCAATATCCCCTACAATGGGGGTGTCATGGCGGGGTTGCATGACCTCCCCAGACTTCTGCCGCCAATAGGAAAGGACAAGCCCGTGTCGCCCGATGTCGCAAGGTAAGTGAACCCAACCCACCGAGTTTGGGCTGACTTTTTTGTTGCTGACATCGTGCTGCATGTTTCTTGTGCTACCCATTTCCCATATACCTTCACACTTGAACCGTGTGTGCTGCACCCCTCCGCAACAAAACCGTCGGCATCGGTTTTTCAAAATCCTATGACCGCTATTTTGTCCAAAGGGGTATCCCGACATGTCCATTTTATCTGCCCATAATCTCAGCCTCAGCTTCGGCGCGACTACCATTTTTAGTGGCATTGAGGTCGCTATTCCATCTCATGCTAAAATCGGCTTGGTTGGCCCAAATGGGGTCGGCAAAACATCGTTATTATTTATCCTCAATGGCCTAACACCACCATCCACCGGACACATCCATACCGTCAATGGGTTGCGGATCGGCTATCTGCATCAAGAAGCCATGCAAGCCTTCGCAGGCCATGACAATACCGTCTATTCGGAAATGCTGACCGTGTTTACTGGACTACGAACGATGGAAACAAGGCTGCGTGATCTTGAAGAACGCATGGCGGAGGATTATTCCGAAGAACTGCTCGATAAATATGGGCGGTTGCAGGCGGAGTTTGAACACGCGGGTGGCTATGATTATGAACTGCGGATTGAGCAGACCCTACATGGATTAGGCTTTGATGACAGCCTCCATAAGACGTCGTTGGCTCATCTCAGCGGCGGACAGAAAACCCGCGCATTGTTAGCCCGTCTGCTGTTGGAGCAGCCCGATTTGCTCATTTTGGACGAACCGACCAATCATCTGGACGTAGAAGCCATTGAATGGTTGGAGGGGCGCTTGCGGATGTGGCAGGGGGCACTACTCATTGTCAGCCATGACCGCTATTTTCTGGATCGCGTCGTTTCAACGATTTGGGACATGAGCCGAGTCGGGATTGAGGTTTATCGTGGCAATTACAGCGCCTATGCCCAACAGCGACAGGAACGTATCACATATGCGGAGAAGATGTATGATCATGAGATGGAACGCCTTACGAAAGAGATGGATTATATCAAGCGCAACATCGTCCGTGCCTCGACTAACGGTATGGCGGTAGGGCGTCTGCGTCGTCTTAGTCGTGATCTAGTGGCGATTCAGGAAGTCGGCTTGGTTAATTTCTTGGCGAGTTCCCAATGGTCAGAATTGGGCATTGGCGGGGTGCGTCCGTTCACGGTGATAGAGGCCGAGCAAGCCATCAAATCTATTCGCAAACCGACGCCACGCCTGCCAAAACTCACGATGCGCCTTACCACAACCAATCGCAGTGGGGATATTGTGGTTCGTACCCGTGATTTGCTGGTGGGTTATCCTGAACGGCCATTATTTACAAGTGATGATGTAGTGCTGCTGCGCCGCGAATGTGCTGCGATTATCGGCGGGAATGGTACAGGCAAAACAACCCTGTTGCGAACCTTGATGGGGCAGTTAGCCCCGCTGGACGGACACATCGAATTTGGGGCGAGTCTGAAAATTGGCTATTTCGCGCAGGCCCATGACAGCCTGAATCCCGATAACACGGTGCTGGATGAGCTGATTAACCATAAATTCATGCGAACCAGTGAAGCACGAAATCACCTAGCGAAATTCCTGTTTCGTAACGAGGATGTGTTCAAAATGGTAGGCATGTTAAGCGGTGGAGAACGCGCTAAACTTGCGATGGCGATCTTGGCGCTCGACGGAGCGAACTTGCTGTTATTGGACGAGCCGACCAATCATCTCGATATTGCGGCACAGGAAGCCCTCCAAGAAGTGCTGGAAAGTTTTGACGGCACAATTTTGCTGGTGACACATGATCGCTATCTGGTAGACCGCTTGGCGACGCAAATCTGGTCATTGGAAGATGGGCATATGAGTGTCTTTAAGGGCAACTACCACACCTACATTGAAATACGAGACGGGGTAGCCGCCTGATAATTTGAGCAAAAGTGAGCGCGGGGTGGTAAATGGTCTTAAATAGGCCAAGTGGTGATTGACAGACGCCAAGATTTTCACTATAGTCTAGCGAGAGTTGATGACCTTCTGAGCCATCCTGCGCCATCATTACGTTTTGATAGCCTTTAATGAACACGGTGATATGAACGAAAAATCTGCTAACATACTTGAACTGCCAAAAATCCTAGAAAAACTGGCGCAGTATACGTCGTTTTCAGGGGGACGCGAATTGGCCCTGAATTTGACCCCCACGCCGGACTTATCTGTAGCGCGTGAATTGCAACGCGAAACCACCGAAGCGCGGGCATTGCTGCTTGCCAAACCCGAAACCCATATGGGCGGGGTGACCGACGTGCGCGAAGCTGCCCTATCGTGTCGGCGAGGTTTTGTCCTAGAAGCCTCAATGCTGTTGAATATTCGCAGCACTTTGCGCCGTGCCACTAACCTCAAACGCACGATTGGCAAATTGGGTAGCCAATTTCCGCTGCTCTCCGCGATTGTTGATACATTAGAAGAATGTGCCAACGTACAAAACGAAATTGGACGGGTGCTAGATGACACAGGGATGATTCTCGATTCAGCCAGTGTCAAACTTGCCACCATCCGCCGCGAACTAAGGATTTCATTTGATCGTCTGCACAGCAAAATCACCAATATCGCCACCAGCCAAGCCAATGCCAAATACCTGCAAGAACCGATTGTCACCCAACGCAACGGGCGGTATGTGATCCCGCTGAAGGCTGAACATAAGGGTCGAATCCCCGGTGTGGTACACGACCAAAGCTCCAGCGGGGCGACCTTGTTTATTGAGCCATTGACCACCGTCGAACTCAATAACCGCTACCGCGAACTGCAAATCGAAGAAGAAAATGAAATCCGCCGAATTCTCACCGCCTTATCTGAAATGGTGGGGGAGTCGGCGGATAAAATTTCCCATACTGTTGAAGTGCTGGCCTATCTTGATTTAGTGTTTGCCCGTGCCAAGTATGCCGAGTCTTTGGATGCCAACGAGCCACAGCTTGTGCCGTTCCGCACCAATATGGCGAACCCTAAACACCCCGGCGGCATGATTCAGTTGTTCAGCGCACGCCACCCGCTACTCGATCAACAAAAGGTTGTCCCTACCGATGTCGAGTTTGATGACAATACCTTTATGCTCATCATCACCGGCCCAAACACAGGCGGTAAGACGGTAGCCCTCAAGACGATTGGCTTGATGACCCTGATGGCGCAGTGTGGGTTGCATCTACCTGCTGCTCAGGGGACAACCCTATCGGTTTTTGAGGATGTCTATGCCGATATTGGCGACGAACAAAGCATCGAACAATCGCTGAGTACCTTCTCATCGCATATGACCAACATCATCCAGATTCTGAAATGGGCGAATCCGCGCTCACTGGTGATTCTGGATGAACTCGGCGCAGGGACTGATCCGGCGGAAGGGTCGGCATTGGCCCGGTCACTGCTACTGCATTTCTTGGATCGCGGGGTCACGACGATTGTGACGACCCATCATCCTGAATTGAAAGCCTTTGGCTATGAACGCCCCGGTGTGCGAAATGCCAGTGTCGAATTTGACGTTGAAACTCTTGCCCCAACCTATCGTTTGATGGTGGGTATCCCCGGACGCTCGAATGCGCTGGCGATTGCCTCACGTTTGGGTCTGCCCGATGACATCATTGAACAGGCACGTGGCATGGTCGCCACCGAAGATTTGAAAGTGGATGACCTGTTGGATGAGATTCAAAAGACCCGTGATGAAATCCGCCATCTGCTGAGTCGTAAGCAAGAAGAAGAAGCCGAGATTGATAACCTGCGCTTGGAACTGATTGACCGTGTAGAAAATATCGAACACGAGCGCCGCAAGATACTAGCTGAAGCGCGTGAACAAGCTGAAGCTGATCTTGAGGATTTACGCCGCGAGGTTCGCCGGATGCAGCGTCAATTGGAAGGTGCAGGTCAGCCGCTGGATGCTATTCGCCAGATAGCAGAACAGGCTCGCACCGTCACCCCGGCGGATTATCTGAAAACACCCGATCCAGTTGATAAGCCAACCAATGGTGATGTACAGCAGTTCCGCTTGGATGAAATGGTTTGGCTACCTAACCTCAAAGCCGAGGGCAAGATTACCGAAATCGGCCCCGAAGAAATTGAGGTTTTGGTAGGGCGACTACGGATTCGCACCAAGCCAAATGAATTGGAGCGTCGTAGCGCCAAAGAGCGTAAGAAGGAAAAGCGTACTGCCATGCCAGAACTCTACGATGGCCCAAGTACCCAATTTGAGCGCGGCAAATCACCGGGTTTGGAGTTGGATTTGCGGGGCAGTCGGATTGAAGATGCCGTTCCCCAAGTCGAAAGTTATGTGGATGCGGCGTACATGGCGGGGCTGCCATTTGTGCGCGTGATTCATGGCAAAGGAACAGGGGCGCTACGAAAAGCTATCCGCGAAGAACTTAGCCGTCACCCGCTGGTATCCAAACACATGAGTGGTAGCGATAAAGAGGGCGGTGAGGGTGTCACCGTCGTGCATTTGGTGACGCAGCACTAACGCTTTCAAATTCTGGTCGTAAAAAGGCACTTCCTTGCTCGTTCAGGGGAGTGTTTTTGTTATAATCCACCTACCATTTATCTAGGTTAGGATGTTATTGGATGCCACAAGACGACAAAAACCGCCGAAATGACGAAATTCGACGGGGGCAGGGTTTTATCGGGGATGTACATAAAAAAATGTCGCGGATTGCTCAGGAATTTGCGGCAGGTGAACTGAATCGTGCCCAATTTTTGCAATTGTATGACCGCTATCAGCGCCAGATTTTGATTGTGGCCCAATTGATTGCTGAATCAGATCCAACCGATTGGCGCGATGCGATTGATGATGGCGAGGATACGATTGAGATTCGCCGCCGCTTTGAATCCATCCCCATCGGCCTGAGTGTCTACAGCAATCGTACCGGGATGCCGATTGAGACGGTTGGTGATTTTGTGGTTGAGCCGGAGCTGGTAACGCCCATGTTCGATGTCTATGCTTCCGCTGCCGCCGAGATGTTCCAATCAGCGGTACGCAGCATCGAATTAGACAACGGGGGTTGGCTGTGTTTTGTAAGGGGACACTATACAACCCTATTGGCACTGTTCTCCTTCGAACCTGCCAGTTTCCAAGTCGGCCTCATCGAACGACTCCATGCTGATTTTGAAATTGCCAATACCAAGCGCTTGGCGGCTGGAGAAACTGACCCAACGCAATTGGCCCATTCGTTTTATTCGTTGGTTGAACAAACCCAATTTGGCGAAGTGCCACCCCGCGAAGATTAGAGGGGTGTGGTCACAATTTCCAGTTGTTTGTTAAAGGCTTTGGTAAACACATCGGCATGGCGCAAAACGCTCCATTCCGCCACGACGCCATCCCCGCCTACCAGAAGCTCCAATTGGGCAAACTGTCCACCGATATGAACCCGCACTTCATGAACAACCCCATCACGGCTGCGATCCAATTGTTCGGCTAAACGTAAACAGGCCGTCATTTGTAGAAGCCTTTTATCATCGTCGGATTCGAGCAACGAACTATATCCATTAATGGTGATTGGCCCCTTGCGATGAAATCGGGTCATGAGGGCTATCAGCACCAACTCACGATGACTGAATCCGGGAAGGCCCGCATTCAATACTAGATAAAAGCTGTGTTTGTGATGGTCGTTGTAGTCCACCGTGACGCCAATATCGTGCAAAATACACGCTGCCCACAATAATTCCCGGTCAGCCGGGGTGCAAGCCATGATATCGGCTGGAATCTGGTCAAAAATTTGCAGGGCCAATTTTGCCACATGTTCAGCGTGGGGCTGCTGAAAGTGATATAGATTGGCGAGATTGTAGATCGAAGCGCGGCGCACATCTTCAAATACATGACTGGGGGTGTCGTGCAAAAAGTGTTCATAAAAGACCCCTTCGCGCATCCCCTGATGGCAGATGGTTACGCCATCAAAACCAGCAGCTTCGACGGCGGCTCGAATCACGATGCAGCCAGCGGTGGTGATGTCGGCTCGGTCATCTTTCATGCCGTGGACACGCCGTCTTTGCTGCACGGTCATCGGGAGTAGCTGCTCGTAGATTTGTTTGAGGCCCTTGGTGGTTAAGTGGTAGCCATGTAATTCATCTAGGGGGTAATGTTTGGCCTGCTGGTCAATGTGGGCCAAATTGCGTAATGTGCCACCCTGCCCGATGAGCATTTGCCCCGGTGCGGCGCGAAACCACTTTAGTTCAGCCACCATTTTCCGCACGGCCTTATCCAATTTCTCGGCGGATTTGGGGTCAATCGGGTCACCTGTTAAATAATCTTCCGTCGCACGGATCGCGCCCAATGGCATACTGACCGATTCGCGCATCTGGCGGTTCTGGATATGGGTAATTTCCAGACTGCCTCCGCCCAAATCCATTGCGAAGCCGTCCGTCAAGGTGGTGCTGTTGACCGCCGACAGGTAACCATAATAGGCTTCTTCTTCGCCGGAGAGGATGCGAACATCGAGGCCTGTTTCATTGCGGACACGATTTAAAAAGGCGTTGTGATTGTTGGCAAGGCGGACGGCCTCGGTCGCGCAAACCCGCACATCGTCAATTTCAGCAGCTTTACAAAACGCGGCATACATCTTCATGGTGTTGACCGCTAATTCGACCTGTGAGGCCCGCAGCACTTTCGTTTCGGAAAGGCCCGACCCCAAACGCACTACTTCACGGATTTCATCACTGAGTTGAAAGCACGTCCCCGGTACATAATCCATGACGATGAGGCGGAAGCTATTCGAGCCGACATCAATCACTGCCATGCGTCTAGGGCGGGAATAGGCCAAGTCAACATTTTCGAGACTTTGAAGTTTTCTCAACATTCTGGTTTATGGCTCATCTGGTGATTCGGGTTCGTCGGAAAGATGAAATAGTCGTTCGGTTTCTGGGTCAATTTTGCCATTGCTTGCACCCTGAAAATCCTGCATAAACGCCGCGATGCTTGGGTAGCGCAAACGGGTACGGGGCGTCATCGCACGCAGTAGCACCGGTACAAGGATGGATGGAAGGCCTTCGGGTGAAATCTTCTTGCGGGCCAGTGGTTCAGGGTCATCGAACGGAATGCGCCCCGTCAATAGATGATAGGCCAGCACGCCCAACGAAAACACATCATGCAGGGGTTCGGGTGAGGCATGATAGACCACCTCGGGAGCCATATAAAACCGCTGCATCAAGCTCGGTTCTTTGGGTATTAATCCCAGCTCACGCAGATGGGTCATGGGTAAATCCGATAGGGCGGCGTTGCCTTGAGCATCCAGCAGCACATTAGTCGGTTTCACACTGCCATGCGCCACCTCTTGTTCGTGCAAAAAATGTAGGGCCGAGGCGACTTGGGTAATCACTTTGGTGGCGGCGGCACGCGGGATCGTTTTGCCTTCCACTAAATAGCGATTCACCGAACGGGCGGCGGCCATCGGCATGGCAATTCCGACGAGGCCGTCATCTGATTCAATGACTTGGGAGATGGGGTGCATCTGCGGATGGGTCAAACTGGCGGCAAATTCAATCAGTTCGACCGCCGCCCCGCGCATCCCTTCACGGCTGGTATCCACCTTGTCCAAAATTTTGAGGGCCACAACCTCTTGGGTCTGCGTGTTCTGGGCCTTATGCACCGTGCCCATGTCGCCGTCGCCCATCGCTGGCCCCAGCGTGTAATTGCCAAATAGAAATGGGGGTGTGGAATCGGACATCAGTATTATCCTAGCTTCTAAAGATCGTTTTTTGAGTTCTCAACTACCTTTTTCCCGCGCCTCTAGTTCTTTAATTGCCTTTTCCATGATTTTGAGCGCTTCGCTTAGATGATGCTTCACATCTTTCCAGTCGGCATCCTCAGGGCAGTGCTTATAGAGATGCAGCCAACCGCCTTGCGATATTTGGAGTTGACTTGGCCCTACATCTAAATTAATGGCGCTGTTTAGAATACTTGTACCTTCTTGAAACATATTGACGTCATTTTTGCCTAGAATTGTGCAGGCCATTGCAATATCCATCATAAGATAATAATTGCCGCGCGCTGTGCGTAATTCATCCTCGGCAAATTTCTTAGCAAGTTCAAAGGCTTTTAATGCTTGTTCAAGTTGGCCTTTTTGGAAGCGTAACGCTGCAACATTTCCTTTTGGATAAGACGAACGTGGCGTAACCTTGAGCGCATTTTCATATGCCTCAATCGAATCATCAATATCGCCCCGATCACGTAGAAGCCCGCCTAATGAACCCCAATAGGATTCGGAGTTAAAATCGGTGAGATAGAAATTCGCTTCAAGTGCTTCCCGGTATTCTTTCTCGGCTTGGGCAAAACATCGCCTCATTTTTTCATGTTCGTTTTTCTTAGCATATTCACTGCCTTTTCGCCGCATCGCTAGACCATAGGCGGCTTTGGCACTGGGCCAATCGGGGACAAGTACATTTAATCTACCTAGATGCTCAATGCCTAAATCTAATTTACCCTTGATATGGTTGATTTCTAGCCATCCTGCCATATGAAGGGCCGCCACGTTATCCGGATTTTGTTCCAGTAGGTTTCTGGCAAAACTATATGATTCTGGATAATTCTCTTGCCGCATCTCTTGTTCGGCCTGCTGAATAATACGACTAGATTCATACATGGCCTTGATTGCATCATCAATGCGCAGCACGACTTCGGCTTGGGCCTTTTCGATAATTTCGTTGTGGATTTTCGAAAGTTCCTTTAAAGCGTTTTCCTGCTTTTGTCGAATTTCTTGAAAGCTCCGTAGACCATAGACGGCTGTCAAGCCCACTGCAATACCGATAAGCACCGTAACAGTTTGAATAAAACTTAGAACCAGATCAGTTTCATCTATTTTATTTTCAGGCTGCCGATAGTTTTCAAGTGGCCCGCGCAGCATCGTAAAAATGACAAAGACAATGAAAACCGATACCGATATCCATACTAAGGCTTGCATGAGCCATTTGGAAATGTCTTTTCTTTGAATACTCGTTGAACCTTTTGCCTCTGGTTGATCTTTTTGGTTTTCTCCCATGATTCCCCCAAGCTATTCTGCGGTTGATTGCTGCCGGAAATAAAGATACGTGCGATAGCCCCAATACAACAGCGGATTATACACCCGATCCCATGCGCCGACGGTACGCACTACACGTCCGCCCCAACCCCGCTTAAACCGATACACCCCCCAAAGGCCATCCTCGCGTTCTTCAAAATGACGTTCCAGATAATCTTCATGATCGTCCGGGATGCCATATAAATCATAGGTGGTCGCGCCCTGTTTTCTGGCCCATTCAATCGCGGCCCATTGCACCGCATACGGAGCCATGCGCTGACGTTCTTCATTGCTGCTGGCCCCATACGGATACCAACTGTATTTACCCAATGCCAAGACAAAAATACCAGCGAGGTCTTTGGCCTGACCAGTGGTTTCATCGGGATAGCTCGCCATCAGCAACGTAGCTTTGATGGGAGAGAGGGCGGTTTGTTGCTCAATCAGTAGTTTATAGACTTGCTCATAATATTCGGGCACATGTACCCCAAATTTTTGGCGTTCGGAGGTGGTCTGAATGAGCCGATTGAAGCTGTCTACGTCGGCGCGATTCCCTTCCCGAACCGTGATGTCGAATTTCTCACCTTTGCGGATGTTGCGTCGTGTGCCCTGATTCATCCGCGCCAGAATTTTGTCGGGGGTGATTATCTCGGCCTTATTATCACGCCCTCCAATATCAAGAATAATGGTACGCGGCGGTTGAACGGTTTGTGGGCTGGGGCGGTGACGTAACTTTTTGAGTAATTCAGACGGTACATCATAACCGGGTTCGATCTTACAAAACACGGCACGATGTTGACGGACTGCTCGGTCAATCAGTTTTAGGAGGGCCTTTACCTGACCGACATCTTCCCAATTCACCAATGGCCCAAATGGAATATAGGCCATACTGCCCAATCGAAACGGCAGGCGACGGTATAAAATTTGTGCCCCAGCAACCAATTTGCCGTTATTTTTATCTAACAAACCCACTTGTTGGGCTGACCAGCCAAAACCGGATTTAAAGCTCCCCCATGCACTGAGTTGCAGAAAATGGGCGCGAGGATGCGAAGCCACGAACGCATCCCATGTTGATTGATCCGGTTGAAGAGTTGTACTGTACATGGTTCACTCGCAAAGATTGAGAAATAAGAAATCGAGCATAGTCGAACTTACAAGAATTTATGAATTCTGAAAAATTCATGTAAAAAAATTCAAACCAACTTGAACTGTGTGATAATAGAAAAATATGGAAGCTACCCTTTGCACGCAGGAGTTAAGGACATTGGCGACTAATTCCACCGGTTTAATGAAACGCAGTTTTACCGATGGTCAGTATACCATTTCTCACCAGCTAGATTGGTTGTTAAAGGTCTCGCTTGAAGGCCCACTGGGTGAACGGGCAGGTATGGCCCTTGTTGGTTGGCTCACCGATTTTTTCGATCACCAAGATGATACCTGCTATGTACTACTAGATGCGAGTAATCTTGGCCCGGTGACACCCAATATCCTACGCGAATTGGCAATCTCATTGTACCATCCGCGTATTGGGGGCGTTGGGGTGTTGGGAGGTGTGCAGGGTCAGCAGCGATTGGAAGTGCTGCTAGTCATTACCGAGCATAGTGAGCAGGTCAAGTTTTTTCAAAATTCCGCCGAAGCCGTTACATTTCTCCAAAATCTACGGCGGGGCAAGCGCAAAGCCGAACGATAATCCTCAAGCGTTCGTATCGGGTGCAGCGCTTGGTGCGCGATAGCGACGGGGGCCGTGTAAATCAAAAATCAATCCATCTAATTTCTCCAAACACGTTGGGTCGGTTGTGATACCTTGAACCAACTTAAATAATTCCATAAATCCATGCGGCTTAACCAAAAAGGCGTTACAACCGCCCGCAAAGGCTTTGTGCATCATACCCGGTTCGTCGTGCATGGTCGCCATTACAATGCGGGCTTCGGGTAGCTTTGGACGCAAGGCCGACAATAATTCCATCCCCGATTGATCTGGTAGTTGATGATCCAACATAATCAGTTTGATGTTATCACCTAGCTGACCGACAATCTCTAGGGCTTTTGACCCAAGCGCTGCCCCCTGCACCTCAAATTTGGCTTGTTGTAGCAACCGCATCAAAAAATCGCGATTAGCCAATTCGTCATCAATAACTAGCGCACAATAACGCGGTGAGGTAACGGGCTTAGGTTCAATCGCAGCCGTTTTTTCGGGTTCAGCCTTTGCAATGGCTGGAGGAGTGTCCTCTGTCTTGGGGACAGAGGAACTACTGGTGTCATCCGGGTTTGTCATCACTGTGCTCCGTCTTTGGCGCTGAAACAACAGGTTGAGCGGTTGGTGGCATCGGCACAACTTGGGTCACTACCTCAACAACTGGTGCAGCTGATATAGGTGGTACAGTAACCGAGGGCGATACGGGTGGCGCAGGCGACGCAGTGGGTGCAGGCGTCGTAGCGACTATTGGTGCTGCTGGGGTAGGTGATGGCGCAGGCGGCGTTGGGTTGGCCGCCACAACCGGGTGGGTCTTAGGCAGCACCAGTTGAGAGGTCACTGGCTTGCGTACAACCGGCTCTGGCTCTGGTTTGAGGTGAGGCTGTATGTTGGTAGGATCATATTTTGCCAACAGAGTGATAAATTGGCTAATAGGGAGCGGTTTTGGCAAGTAATCATTACAGCCTGACCCCAAAATGCGTTCCTCATCACCGCGCATCGCATAGGCGGTAATTGCGATTATGGGGCGCTGATCACCCCTAGCTCGCAGCCGTTTGATGACCTCAATGCCGTCCATTTCGCCTTCGAGTTGAATATCCATGAGGATCAAATGGGCGCTGTCAGTTTGTAGAGCTTCGAGGGCATCTTTCCCATTGCTATATGAAACAACTTCATGCCCCCCCAATCGGGCGATGCGGCGCACCAATTCAAGATTTACCGCGTTGTCTTCAACGTACATAATCCGCATAATGTCTTACCCCTATTGTGCTGCTTGAGGCTGAGCCGTCTCAACTTCGACCCATTCCGCATCAGAGCCGGGTGGGAAATAGCGGGGTAGGGCTACATAGAAGGTTGAGCCTTTGCCAAGTTCGCTCTCTACCCAAATGGCTCCATCCATCAAGTTCAAAAGCTGGCGTGAGATTGCCAGACCAAGCCCGGCACCTTGTCGCTGCTGTTTGCGACCACTTTCCCCTTGTTGGAAAGCCTCAAAAACTAGATCTTGTTGATGTCTGGCGATACCTGAACCGGTATCTGTGACGGCGATAATTACGCGATTGGGTTCAGCTTCAAGGGAGAGGGTGATTGAACCTTCGTCGGTGAACTTTGCCGCATTACTGTACAAATTTAGCAAAACTTGGCGGAAACGAATAGGGTCGGCAATGACCATCGGTAGTGGGTCGGGCGTATTCCGCTGCAATTTAACCGGTTTGCCGCCAACCAACCCAACCGCAGTGGAAAGCACCCCTTTGAAGATTGGCTCCAATTCCACCGCTTGGATTTCGACTTCTAACCGCCCAGCGTCAATTTTACTGAGGTCTAGAATGTCATTAATAATGCTCAGGAGGTGTTTACCGCTGGTGTAAATCTGACTCATGTCTTTGCGATACTCAGTTGGCAGTTCAACCCCCTCATACATCAAGGGGAAGTTGAGCATGGTATCGCTAAACCCGATGATTGCGTTGAGCGGGGTTCGCAATTCATGGCTCATGTTGGCGAGGAATTGACCACGAAATTGCTTGGCGATTTCAGCAGCCTCACGCGCCCGATCAAGGTCGGTGTTAAGGTGACGTAGCTGCATGGTGAGGCTTTGCTGTTTGAGCAAGCTCTTTTCCACCGCCAACCGACTCTCATGCAGTTTCACAGCGGTTTCGCGCTCTTTACGATAGCTGCCAAGTGCCCATTCAGCAATGCCATACAATTCACCACTGGTTTGGGCCGAAATTGCGGCGGTCAAGGTCATGAGAATGAGGGCGAACACGACCCCGCTGTTCAAGATAAGATCACCTGTGCCGAGATAGGGGATTCCGATGAGCGCCACAACACTCAGCCCCAACATCATGAACAGAGCTTGGGCCGACATGAGCGTCCCGGCGATAAAAATAACGAGAATACCCAAAAATGGTACAAGGGTACGGGTGTCGTTATTGTCAAATACCATTAACACAGCGACGGTGAAGATCAGACCGATAATATAGCTATAGGTAGCCCATTCATAGCGCCCTTTTTTGAGGAAACGCGAGGTGAGGGTACTGCTTACCAGAATGGTGCCGATGGCGATGAAAATGCTAAGCGCCGATTCGCCGACCTCTTGCGTAATAACGACGACAATCCAAATAACCGCAAAAGCAAAAGCCAGAGTCGCTTTCCAAAGCAATGACAAACGCTCGGTGCGAACCTCTTCGACAAATTGACTTTGCGAATATTCTATAACAGGGGATTGTTCCATCGTTTCAGGCGCAGTGATTTCCGGTGATGTTGGCGCAGAGGCCATTGCAAATTCTGTCACTGAAACCTCCTAAGATTGATACCTGTTGACACAGGTATGTGGAGAACTTCATCCACTCTTTAGACCCGAAGATTAATGAAAGATAAGTTTAAGGAATTTTAGCTGAATTATAGTATGAATTCTATGTTTATTCTTTATGTTTGCGTTAAGTTATAGTTTTTTCAGGAATATTTCAGAAATGCACGTGTCGAAAGCAGGCATGTATGCCGCAGAAATCCCCACCTGTCCGCCAATATCTTGTCGTTATCTCACTTGTTATGCTCATCACTATTGGGTTACTTATTCTACGGGACATCTTAACTTTAGCCAATTTTGCCTTGATTTATCTGTTGGTTGTATTGTTAATTGCTGTCCGCGCTGGAATCGGGCCATCTCTCTTGGCGGCGGTGATTTGCTTTCTGTCTTTCAACTTTTTCCTAATCAAACCCTACTATACATGGCGCGTCTCAGATGGTCGCGAACTACTAGACTTGATGGTGTTTCTGTTGGTGGCATTTTTAGTTGGACAGTTGGCCTCAGATGCTCGCCAGCAAGCTGAAAATGCTCGCCAACGCGCTAATGAAAAAGAGATTCTCCACAGATTAGCAAGTACCTTTAATCAGCTATCAACTCGTGAAGGCGTTTATGAGGCACTGCAAAAAGTGCTGTCTGAAGAGCTTCATACCCGCCATGTCCACATCTTGCCCTATGCTAGTGTCGTCGTTCCGACTGACCAGACCGTTTGTTATTTGGTGTTGGGGGAGGGCGAAAAAATCTATGGGACATTATGTGCCGCGTTCGATGAAGCGCCCGATGAGATTCAATTATCGCTACTCAATACGAGCGCAATCCAAGCCCGTGTCGCATTGGAGCGCATTGATCTAACAGAAAAACTCAGTCGTAGCCAGACTATCGAGGAGGCCGACCGGCTAAAAACAGCCTTGCTTCATGCGGTTTCCCACGATTTACGCACGCCCATTACGATTATCAAGACGTCGGCTGCCAGTTTGATGAGTATGCGACACCAACTTGAGGCTGAACAACAGAATGAAATGCTGACAGTTATTGAAAATGAAGCCGATCAACTTGATCGTATGGTAGGAAATCTGCTAGACATGTCGCGCTTGCAGGCAGGTGCATTGTATTCGCATTTGGATTTGAATTCGTTGGAAGAAGTGGTGGGTGATGTGGCGGCACGGATGTATCAACTGCATAAAGCCGAACGTATCGCCATTGAATTTCCAGATAATATGCCATTGGTAAAATTTGACTATGGCTTGATGTTGCAAGCAGTCACGAATTTGGTTGAAAACGCGCTGCGTTATGAACCAGCCCAATCCAAAATTGAGATTAACACAACAATTGACCGCGAACAAAAGGCGGTCTCGGTAGCGGTGATGAATCATGGCCGGAATATCTTGCCGGAGGTCGTCGAGCACATTTTTGAACCGTTTTATCATGGGCCGGGGGGAAACATCGGCTTGGGGTTGGCGATTACTAAAGGTATCATTGAAGCACATCAAGGGCGAATAAGTGTCCAAGATACTCCCGGTGGTGGCGCAACCTTCACGTTTACTCTGCCGCTTTCCGATGATGAATCAGTGGGAATGATCGTATGAAAATTCTGGTGGTGGATGACGAGCCACAGATTCGCAAATTACTTAAAACGGGCCTTGGGGGGTATGGCTACGAAGTCATCATTGCTGCCAATGGTCAGGAAGCGCTGATTTTTGCGGCGCAACAAGCTCCCCAATTGATTATTCTGGATATTTCGTTGGGGACGCCCCCCGATGGTATTGAGGTCTGCCGTAATCTGCGTGAATGGACTAAGGTTCCGATTATCATGTTGTCGGTACGGAATGAAGATAAAGCGAAGGTTACGGCACTCGATGCAGGGGCGGATGATTATCTGACCAAACCGTTTAGCCTTGAAGAATTGCGGGCACGGATTCAGGCCGTCTTACGGCGCATTGCGGTTGAGCCATCTGCCACAGCCAAAGCCGAAGTTGTGGTTGGGGATTTGCGAATTGAACTTGCAAACCATCGGGTGTTTGTACAAGGTGAGGAAGTCCATTTAACACCCAAAGAATTTGAACTGCTTCGCTTGTTGGCAACTCATTCCGGGCGCATCTTGACACATGCGGCCATTTTGAATCAGGTATGGGGGTCGGAATACAGTGGGATGGATCATTATGTGCGGGTGTTTGTGAATCAACTCCGCAAAAAACTGCGTGAAAATCCAGCCCGGAACATTCGCTACATCCTCAACGAACCCGGCGTCGGTTATCGTTTTATTGATGTCGAAGAATCTTGATGAAATATTTACGTCACCTCCCAATCTCTTGAAACCTTCCTTATTTTGCTCTGCTAGCATGGAAGATGTAAATCAACTGAAAGCTGCGGAGTTTTTTCATGAACACAATAATGGTTCAAATACGCGATCTAGAATGGACACATCAGGCGGTACATTTGGCCTGTGCTATGGCTCGTAATCAAGAGGCCGAGGTGGTTTTAGTTCGGATGGTGCCCGTACAACAGATGGCATGGGTGGGGACAGACCTAGCAAATATCCCTATGAGCAAAGCCGAGCATCAATTGGTAGATGAACTTCAGGCGACTGCTGAAGATTATGGGGTCAAGATCAGTCTACGAGATATGCAATATTTTATGCTGAAAGAGGCGTTGGTTGAGGCTGCGGAGTTGTTGGAGAGCAAGGTCGTTTTTGCCACCCTGCCTACTAGTTCGCTACCTTATTGGCGACGGTTCCAGATGTGGAGTTTGCAGCGCCGTCTCCATCACCGTGACTGCCAACTCTATGTGCTTGAACCAGCGGCAGATCGGGATACAAAGACATCATCGGTGACGATTCAACCGTCAAAACACCCGGCACACAGTTAGGCCAAAAATCACGCGAGGCCCAGTAGCTCATAGACTTTCACTAGGGCTTGCTGGCCTCGGACTGCCATTTCCCCTAATAGATTCACTTGGATGCGTTTGCCGAGGCGAGCCACCATCTGGTCGGACATCAGGATTTGACCGGGGCGGGCTTGTTCTTGAAGGCGGCGGGCCAACAAGACTTCTTTACCAACAGCCGTATAGTTTAGACCACTCATCACCCCCATCGTGCCAATGATCGCCTCACCAACATGCAGGCCAATTCCAAACCGAATGCCATCCGGAGCGGATTTGGTGCTTTCAATGTGATGCTGTATTTGGATGGCGGCTTCGACTGCCAATTGCTCATGCTGGGCTTGCTGCTGGGGGGCGTTAAAGAAGATTAGGCCGCCATCCCCTGACACCCGATCAAGCGTGCCGCCATATTCGGCAGCAATGTCGGTGAGCATACTGAAGTGGCGGTTAATTAAGTCAACTACTTGCCCCGGTTGGACTTGATCTACTAACATCGGGTAGCCACGCAAATCCACCGCCAAAATACTGACCTCACTCCGCATGGGCTGAAGCGCGTTTTGAGGATCATCCGTCAACAGCTTTTCAATCAAATTGGGTGAAACGACCTGTTCCAACGCGACCAACACCGAATTCATTTCTTGGTCTTTGAATTGGGAGAGTTCGGCAAAATTGGCGGCGTTTTCAATGGCGATGGCGGCGTAGTCGGATAGGGCGCTTAACATGGCGGCATCTTGTTTGCGGAACGGTTGGGCGTTGTCACGCATATTGCCGACGCCCAATGCTCCAATCACCCGATTACCCAATGTTAAAGGACTGTAGAGAGCAGCGACGGGCAGTGATGGATTTTTCTGGCGTAGGGGAGCCAATTCCTGAGGTGTGACGACCAGCGTTTGACCATGCTGAATGACATGCCACGCAAACCGATTTTTGCTGGCTTGATAGACAGCCCGAATGTTGGCTTCCTCTGGGAGTTTCATGGCCCGACAAATGAGTTCTTCGCCTTGAATTAGATGCAGGCTGCCTTCTTCCGTGCCTGTTACCTCGGTCGCGGCGCGTAGGATGTTCGGCAGCAGTTCATCAATACTGGTGAGGGCGGTCACGCTTTTACCGACATTATAGAGGGCGTTGAGTTCCCGGATACGCTGGCTGAGATCGGTGTTGGCGGCGATGAGACGTTCGGTGAGGGCATCTTTTTCTTTACGGAGGCGGACTTCACCCAAACTGCGTTCAATGGCGGCGACCATTTCTTCAACGGTATAGGGCTTCTTGACATAATCACGCACGCCCTTGCGGAAAACCTCGATAGCAATTTCTTCATTGCCATGAAAGGTC
Organism: Anaerolineae bacterium; assembly: GCA_041753455.1. GTDB lineage: Bacteria > Chloroflexota > Anaerolineae > Aggregatilineales > J027 > CFX10. Next base: position 315,593 of record JBGSUK010000011.1, read on the forward strand.
ATCAAAATAACTGGGATGTCGATGCTTTCGTCATTGAGGGCATCCAAGACCTGCATCCCGTTCATTTTGGGCATTTGTAAATCGAGCAGAATTAAATCGGGGCGATGCTGGCGAGCCATCTCCAACCCCTCTAGGCCATTGCGGGCAATCAGGGGGGTAAATTGATTAGGCTTGAGAATGTAGTCCACAATAAAATCGCGACTTTCACGCCCATCGTCTACTATAAGAATGACTTCGCCTGCCATTGTCTTTGCGCCTCTATTGGTTCGATAATCGCCTGCATAATAGTATATGAAATAGACAGAATTGCCACTAACCCACAGTTAAAAACAGGTTTCAATCTATTGCGGCACTTCGATGTTCACAGGTGCATTTGCCGTATAGGTCAGATCACTCTCGACTGAGAATATGGCGTTAATTAGACTGCCTTCGCCGATATCGCCGGGGGCATAACCAAAAGATTCTGGTGTAGGGTTGCCCTGAATCACAAACACATATTGTTCCCGCACGCGCCGCGAATTGGTCTGATCAAGCCAAATCGTCAGCGACATGTCCACCCCTTCGTTGACAAACACGGCGACAAGGATTTCCACATCGGGGCGATCGGCAAATGCTGCGCGAATAACCGCTGCCGGGTCTAGCTGAACGATTATTTTATTGAAGGTCTGTCCGGCAAATGGGCCATCCAAAAATGTTTCGGGCTGTTCAAGACGAATATCGGCAATCAGATCGCGTAGGGGAGTGTTTTGCACGAGACTGACCCAATTGGTTGCTGTCAAAGGATTCGCCGCTGATGTTTGGGTTGCAGTGGGTAGATATTGGCGCAGATTAATCGCCGCGAGTGCCGGAAATTGGTCGGGATTATCGGTGATGTCCGTCCAACCAGCGGGGGGCATCGCAGGCAGTGATTCTGAACCACCTGTGCGTAGGGCCTGCACATACAGCCGATTGTTGACGTACCGCGCTTCGACCAATAGGGTATATTGTTCGGTGGTGGGTGTGCCAGCCGAAAAACTGCTGCGTTCAATGCGTTCGACGGTCATAAGGGCGCTGCGGAGATGATTGGGGGTGTTGATGTCACCCTGCACGTCGGTGGTAATCAGACTATTCGTGTCCTCTTGGCGTTGTGATAAGATGCTGCCATCGGCGGAATTGGTCAACGTTTCGATAAAACTGGTGTTATTAAAACTGACCACACGATAGGTCTGCCAGTTCGATTGGTCAAGGTTCGCCGCATCTATTTGTGATAACAGGGCCAGTTGGCTGGTCGCGAGGGGCGCGGCATCCGATGGGGGAGGGCTGGGCTGTGGCAGCGGTTCGGTGGTCGTGGTGGGGGTAGTGGCATCTTGGGCGCGAGTGGAATAGGTGCCGGTTGCCATCAAAATCAGCATAAAGGCCACGCACAAGCCGATTCCTGCAATTCGCCAGAGATTTTTTAGAGGGGGGCGCATCTGTCATTTCCTCCCGGACATGGTTGCGAAATTTTCTATCCGAGTGTAACACGACTGGGGATAACATGCCGACACCACATATACTGCTGATTTTCCTTGATGGCATTGGTTTGGGTGATGATGACCCGGCGGTGAACCCCTTTGCCGTGATGAATACGCCAACGTTGCATGGTTTGGCGGGGGGCAAACGCTGGTTGCGTGATACGCCGCGCACCGAATCCGAACGGGCTATTTTTATCCCCACCGATGCCCAGTTTGGCGTCTCTGGGAGGCCGCAAAGTGCCAGCGGACAGGCGACCATTTTTACGGGGCGGAATGTACCAGCGGAAATTGGCGAACACTATGGCCCCAAGCCGAATCCGCCTATTCGGGAGATTTTGAATCAGGGCAATCTGTTTAAGACGCTGGTGGCCCATAACCGCACGGCGGCGCTGATTAACCCCTATCCGCCGGGGTTTTTTAAGGGTATTGAAAGCGGGAAACGTATTCCGTCGAGTTATCAGATTGCGGTGATGTCGGCGGGGCTGTCATTATTGACAGAACGGCATTACCATGCGGGGGAAGCCATTGCGCCGGATTGGACGGGGGAGGGCTGGCGGGAGTATCTGGGATACCATGATGCGCCGGTTTATACGCCGGAGGGGGCGGGGGTACGATTGGCGGAACTGGCTTGGCAGCGCGATTTTACGTTTTTTAGTACATGGATTACGGACGAAATTGGGCATCGGGGGCCGTTTGAGGATGCGGTGAAGTTCATGGAACGGTTTGATGGGGTCATGGCGGGGTTGCTGGGAAAATGGCTTGATGATGCGGGTTTAATCATTATTACGTCCGATCATGGCAATATGGAAGTGCAGGGGGACAGGCGGCACAGCGAAAACCTCGTCCCAACGGTGGTGATTGGGGAAAAACGGCATGAATTCGCGGAGAACTTCACGTCGTTGATGGATATTACGCCGGGGATTTTGCGGGTGCTGGGAATTAGCTAAATTAGAAAATGTGTTCTATGTAATGGGCATAAAATCAACTCAGTGGATGCTCTTAAACGGTATGCATTTGTCAAGTGATGTCATCGGTTATGGGAGTGGGCCATAATTGACCGTTAACGTCGGCGGATTTTGATACGATGGGGAGTTGCAATGGTCTCAGAAGTTGAGCGTTTGCTGAAGATTATCGCCAATCCTGATATAGAACCGAAAATTCGGGCGGATGCCGGAGATCGTTTAGCCGAATTAGGCGATCCGCGTCCGGGAGTGGGACTGGGACCCGATGGTATCCCCAATATTGATTGGGTGGAAATTCCAGCAGGGGAATTTATTTTTGGGGGCGATGAGAAAGCTATCGATGGATTGCCACGCCAGCAGCTCTATTTGGATACCTTCTCCATAGCCCGATACCCGGTGACTTATGCCCAATTTCAGGCATTTGTGGAAGCGGAAGATGGCATTCAAAATGACCAATGGTGGCAGGATTTGGCGTGGCAACAAAAGATCGTGGTCGGTTCAGAATGGCCGATTGCCAATCGCCCTTGTGAGAATGTATCTTGGTATCAGGCTATGGCGTTTTGTCGGTGGTTGAGTGCAAAAGTAGGGTATACAGTCACCTTGCCAACTGAGCAGCAGTGGGAAAAAGCGGCGCGGGGTACGGATGGACGCTTTTATCCTTGGGGGAATGAATATATTAATGGGTATGCCAATGTTAATGAGACTTGGCAGAAGGCCGGCCCCTATTGGCTCCAACAGACAACGGCAGTGGGGATTTATCCACAAGACGCTTCACCCTATGGCGTTATGGATATGGCAGGGAATGTGATCGAATGGACAATGACGGCATGGACGTTAAAGAATATTTACGATGACCGTGATGCTATCCGAGTGTTGCGTGGCGCATCGTGGAATGCTTATTATCTCTTTGCACGCTCAGATGCTCGTTTAAAGGATGTAGCATACTATTGGCATGAATTCTTCGGGTTTCGGTTGGTATGTGAACGCATCTAGGAGATTCTTGAATCCTATTTGCATCATTAGTCAGTCAATTATCGGGTATTATTAAGCTGTTGCAACTATTGAAAAATTGCCTGCTCCGATGGAGTTTGTTCGTTTATGGCGACTCAGAAACCAACCCTATTTATTAGCTACCGCCGCGCTGACCACCCCGATTTTGTAGAACGCATCCGTGATTGGTTTATCGCCAATGGCTATGATGATGAACGGGTGTTTATGGATTTGAGCAACATGCCGTATTTTACGGATTTTGCTGAGTTCATCCGCGAAAAAGTGTTGGAATCGGAAGTGGTGATTGTGATTATCGGGCCGCAGTGGTTGGACTTGTTGCGCGAACGGGCGACACGGGATGAAACCGATTTTGTGCGGCTGGAAATTGCGATTGCGTTGGAACAGAGCAAGCTGGTCGCGCCGATTTGTATTAAAGGGGCGAAGATGCCCAATACGAAGGACTTGCAGGATTTCGCTGATTTGAAGGCGATTACCCGCTATCATGCGCCGGAATTGGATTCGGGACGGCAGTTTTTACAAAATATCAAGAAAATCATAGATGCTGTTGAAGAAGAATTGGAGCGGCGGAATAACAAAAAGGGGACGCCATCCAAACCGAAGAAAATTGAGGTGGTTGAGCCACCCCCGACAGCGAAACCCAAGCCTAAATTGACAGCCTAACAGCAGAAATTATTGGATTTGATTGCCGACCCCAACACTAAACCCCCTGAACGGGCCGAGGCAGGGCGACGCTTGGCGGGCATTGGCGACCCGCGCCCCGGAGTGGGATTACGACCGGATGGGATACCTGATATTGATTGGGTGGAGATTCCGGCGGGGGAGTTTATTTTTGGGGGAGATGATAAGGCATATGGAGGATTGCCGCGCCAAAAATTGCATCTGGATACCTTCTCGATTGCTCGCTATCCGGTCACGTATGCTCAGTTTCAGGCGTTTGTGGAGGCGAAAGATGGGATGCAGGATGACCGCTGGTGGGAGGGGTTGGCGATGCAGCAAAAAACACCATTTGACCAAAAATGGCCGATTGCGAATCATCCCCGCGAGAATGTGACATGGTATCAGGCGGTGGCGTTTTGTCGGTGGTTGAGCGCCAAAGTGAGCTATGAAGTGACATTGCCAACGGAACAGCAGTGGGAAAAAGCGGCGCGGGGTACGGACGGGCGTTTTTATCCTTGGGGCAATGACTATCGTAGCGGGTTCGCCAATATTGATGAGACTTCAGGTAAAGTTGGCCCCTATTATCTTCAACAGACAACGGCGGTCGGGGTTTATCCGCAGGGGGCTTCACCCTATGGGATTTTGGACATGGCGGGGAATGTGCGGGAGCGGACGCTGACGGATTTTAGTAATATAAATAGTAACCATATTGGCGGCAATTCCCGTCGGGTGTTGCGGGGCGGCTCGTGGGGCGACAATGCTCAGTATTCGCGGGCGGCCTCGCGGGACGTCGGGGGTTCGGACAGCAGGTACGCCTATCTCGGTTTTCGGGTTATGTGCATTCCCCCATCTCTTTAACACTGGACACGGGGCTAAAGCCGCCGTGCTGAATCTAGCCCAGACAAATAGGTCAGTCAAGCCAAGTGGGGCATGGTTAAAAAATGGACAGAAGCAAACTCGGCCTATTTTGTCAGCAGTGGCAGATTCAAGAAATGGCATTGTTTGGCTCGGTGCTGCGGGACGATTTTTCGCCGGAGAGTGATGTTGATGTGCTGGTGACATTCGCGCCGGATGCCCAATGGACACTGTTGGATATGGCGGAAATGCGGGAAGCATTGGGGCGGATGTTTGGTCGTCCGGTTGATTTGGTCGAACGGCGGGCCGTCGAGCGAAGCCATAATGTGATTCGGCGGGAAGCGATATTAGGCACGGCAGAGGTGATTTTTACCCCACCCCAAACCCCTCCCCGCAAGCGATGAGGCGGTTTTAGAGCCAAAGAGGGCGAGTCTGAGACGTCGCCCCTACGAGCAATGAATAGGTACGATTTGGCGGATTAGTACGTAAAATCAAAATAGCACCCCCCGATGTTCCCGTTATAATTCACCTCAAATTTCATCTATCCAATACCTATAAACCCAACCCACTATGACCGAAAAAACATGGCTTTTGCACAGTAAACACATGGAGCGCGAACTGCATTTTGACCCCGCCGCCGGATTGGTGACACGGCGCTGGTTGCATCGCTTGACAGGCACGGATTTTATCGCCGACCCACCCGCCGCGCCGAATTGGAATATGGAATTTTCGTTCGCGGTCAATCGCCAGCCACCCATCACCAGCCGTTCACCCCACCTGCGCCTCATCAGTGACCAGTTGACCGAGGACGGGCTTGAAATTGGGTTGGCGACGGACAGCCTGCAAATTGCCGTGCGATATACGATGTTTGCCGATCATCCGGTGATTCGCAAAGGGCTGGCAATCACCAATACCAGCGATGTACCAATCACCCTGTCGCATGTGATTCTGGAATCGCTGGAACTGCGGGCGGGGTCGGCGGATGAGCAGCGGTTGATGGCGCATTATGGGGTGCTGCCACGCGAATTATTTATGACAGGCCGCATGGATGACCCGGCGCTGTACCAGTTCAATGTGCACACGGGGGAGGGGTGGATCGCTATGAATGAAGCCCCCGGTATCCTCAAGCGGATTGATACGTCGTGGTCGTGGCAGTGTGGGGTACAGATTGGCTATGACACCGACATTTTTCCGTTTGAGCGCCGACTTGAACCGGGGGAAACGTTTACCACCGCGCAGGTCGGCATCGCGTTTGTGCAGGAAAATACGGCTAGCGCCCCCCAGTGGGTTATGCCGGCGTATACATCGGCGGTGCTGCTGAAAAAAGGGGCGGATTATCAACCGGCATGGATTTACAACACGTGGGAGCATTTTTTCCGCGATATTGATGAACCGCTGATTGAAAGCCTTATCCCAATCGCGGGGCAGATGGGCTACGACATTTTTACGCTGGATGATGGGTGGCAGGCGCGAATGGGGGAAGATGGCATTGACACCGCCCATTTTCCCAATGGACTCGATACGATTCGGGAACAAGTCGAAGCCGCTGGGATGCGCTTGGGGCTATGGCTGGCGCTGGCGGTAGTCGGGGCGGATGCGGCGGTGGCCCAAGAACACCCTGAATGGATATGCCTTGACCGACATCTTGCACCGCGCCAAACGTTTACCATGTCGGGCTTTGCACCAGTGATGTGCCTAGCTAGTCCGTATCGGCAGGCGGTGATTGAACACATCGCGGCAGTGGTGGAACGCTACCATTTGGCGTATATCAAACTCGACCTGACGACGGTGTTTAATACCTATGGCGAAACCCCCGGTTGTTATGCGGAGGGGCACGAACATCACACCGCCGATGAATCACTGGGGCGGATTTATGAGGGGATTAAACAGATCACCGATGCGCTATATGCCCGTTTCCCCGATTTGCTGATAGACCTGACGTTTGAATTGTGGGGGCAAAAACACCTGATTGATTATGGGTTGCTTGCGGCGGGGGATTTGGATTGGATGAGTAATGTGCATGACCTCGGCGCGGCAGGCCCACGTCAGGCGCGAACGTTGCTGTATCATCGGGCGCGGGTTATGCCAGTGGAGGCCATGTTGATTGGTAATTTGCAGGCGAATATCGAGCCGATTGCCGAACGGTTTGCCACCGCTATCGGGTCAGGGCCGCTACTATCGGGGGATTTGCGCCAATTAAGCCCCGACCAAGTGGCGTGGTATGGTCGCATGACGGGGTGGTATAAACGGCTACGGCGTGAACTCCCCATCCAAGAGAGCTTCTTGCCCTTGGGGGCGTGGATGCAACCCAACGCGGCTGAATGGGATGGATTTGCGCGGTTGAGTTGGCAGGGGGAGGGGATTGTGGTGCTGTTTGGAAATCAGAGTGCCGTCAGCGAAGTTGAAATCCGCCTGCCACTTTTTACCGATTTTCACTATCGCCTATTTTCGGTGATGGCGGGGACAGATTTGGGCATCATCGCGGCTGAACAACTGCGCGGTGGGGTTTTGATACCGCTGACGGATGGGGTGCAGATTGTCGAAATGCGGCGAGTTTGATGAGGGAAAACTCACCGACACCCAAAATTCATTCGGCATGTTAAACTCCCTGTCAACAGTAGGCCGATGAAGGGATAGATAGCACATGGCAAAGGTACATGACGAGATTACGCCCTATCTGCGCGAATTGGTGGAGCAGCAGCATATCTTTTTTGTCGCCACCGCGCCCCTTGCGGGTGAGGGGCATATCAATTTATCCCCCAAAGGACTAGATTGCTTCCGTGTGTTGTCGCCGCACAAGGTGGGGTACATGGATTTGACGGGCAGTGGCAATGAAACCTCGGCGCATCTGCTTGAAAATGGGCGGATCACGTTTATGTTTTGCACGTTTGATGGCCCGCCGAATATCATTCGATTTTATGGGCGGGGTCGGGCGGTTATCCCCGGCACAGCCGAATGGGATGAGTTGATACCCCAATTTGGGACGGGGCTACCCGCTATCCGGCAAATCATTGTGGCGGATATTGAGCGCGTGCAGACATCGTGTGGACATGGCGTGCCGCTGATGGAATTTGTGACGGATCGAGACTTGATTCAACGGTGGGCTGATAATAAAGGCGAGGACGGCCTTGAGACGCATCGGCGCGAGAAAAATACACACAGCATTGACCAGCTACCCACACCCCTTTTTGCTACACAGGAAAACTGAAATTTTATGACCGTCAGCCTTGATGATTTTCGTCCAGTTATGCGCCAGTGGATTACCGGGGTAACCATTGTCGCCGCCTATTCACCGGAAATGAGCCGCGCACGGGGCATCACGGTCAATTCGTTTACCTCGGTTTCCTTTAGCCCGCCGCTGGTATCGGTTTGCCTGACCAAAACGACCGAAACCGCCATTGCCGTGCTGGATTCTGGCGCGTTTGGGGTCTCGATTTTATCTACCGAACAAGCCCATCTTTCGATGCGGTTCGCAGGGATGGATCCTGATTTTCCTGCTGGCCTTGATCGGTTTTCGGGTGTGCCGACCCACACGGCGATTACCCGATCACCGTTGCTCAGCCAAGCCCTCGGTTGGTTGGATTGCAAGGTATGGGCGGTGTATGATGGCAGCACGCATCATATTTTTGTGGGGGAAGTGGTGGCGGCGGCGCTAAATCCAGACACCCCCCACGAGCCATTGTTGTATTATAATCGGGCCTATCGGCGGTTGATGCCCCCGGAACAAGGCGATGAATAGCGTATATAGCTCCGATGAACAATACCAGATGTTAGTGACAGCGCGTGAAACTCTTGAGGCGGTCACACAGGGAAGGGCCTTGCCTAGCCTCAATTTGCAGGATTTTTCAGCCGCCTTACAAGCCGAACGGGCCTGTTTTGTCACCCTGACGTATGCCGATTCGGGGGAACTGCGCGGCTGTACGGGGACACTGGTCGCCCGCAGCCCGTTGATCTGGGAGATTGCATATACCACCCGCCAAACAGCCCTGAATGATCCGCGCTTTTATCCGGTGACCGCTGACGAAGTGCCGCATCTGCATATCGAAATTAGCATTCTGACGCCGATGCAACCATTACTGTACACCACCCCCGCCGATTTGATGGCAAAATTGCGCCCCGGCATTGATGGCGTAACCCTACAACTGGACGAACGCCGCGCAACCTTTTTGCCACAGGTGTGGGAGCGTGTGCCTGACCCGGCCACGTTTCTCGATATGCTGTGCGACAAAATGGGGGTTGCGCCGGATACATGGCGGCATGTCCCGTTGCAGGTGTTGACTTATCAATCTATCGTCGTTGAAGAACCCCACCCGTAAGCCGTTCGCCAAAGCCACAATCACCCACCGTTCGCCCTATTCGGCATTCTGTACTATTGCAAGCCCCGGCACGACGCCTTAAAATGCCTTTGTAATGTTTGTCACAAGTTAGGATTATGCCAATGTCGAATGTTCGGAGTTCATCCAATTGGGTCAAGCGCCTGCCATTTATCCTACTGATGGCGCTGATGCTCACCGCGCTATTGGTCGCGTGTGGAGACGAGGATGAACCTGCCCCTACTGAAATTGTGGTGGTTACGGGTCAGCCATCTGCGACAGCCTCGCCAACGGTTGCCCCGACCGTCAATGAAACGGAAACGATCGCGGCGATTTTGGATGTTGCCAACGCTACGGCGACAGCCCAACAACAGATTATTGATGCACAGGCTACCCAGTTGACGCTTGCCACGACGCAACAGGCCGAAGGTGGTCAACAGGGCGATGCACCGACCATTGACCCGGCGATTGCTGCGACACAGACTTTTCAGGCGAGCCAGCCAACGCCAACCCCCACCGCGACAGAAACATCCCTGCCAAGTATTTTTCCCACCCCTCAAATTGAACAGGTGATTGTGGTTGAGCAGGTTTTTGAGGGTGGGCGTATGTTCTGGTTCCGCGAGAGTCATAAAATTTGGATAGTGTATGGTGTGGATGCTGCCAACCCCGGTCAGATCGTGATTGATCCGACGCAGGGCGAATGGATTTGTTATGACGACCCGTTTGTCGAAGGCGAGATGGAGCTTGACCCTGCAATGGAGCCACCCGCCGATTCGCCAACCAATTCGACATTTGTGTCGGTCTATCCGCAGGCGCGTGTGCAGCAGCCGATTCGAGGGTTTGGCAGATTGTGGCGCGAACATGCCGAACTGCGTGATCGTTTGGGTTGGGCACTTACCGCCGAGATCGAACATAATACCCGCCGCGAATATCTGGCAGGGGGCACGGTACAAAATGGCGCATACGTTCCCGGCCCCGGTGAATGGCGTTTGGGATCGTTTTTCAACGCGACCTATATTTTCCTAGAGCAAGAACTCGGCGCGGCCTGCCCAAGCGGGACATGGCGTGTGCGTCAGGGTTAGTAGTGGGTCAGGAAGAAAATAAGGACACGGGGCTAATGACGTTTAACAAATAAAATCGGTTATGCCATCCCCACCCCAAACCCCTCCCCACTGAGTGGAGAGGGGCTTCAATAGGACGTTTTACGGGGGGTTGGGGAAATTACCGAATCCAAAAGTTAAACATCATAAGCCACCGTGCTGAATATAGGCTAAAAAGCCGACTAGGTATTGTCTACAAGTTTAAGCCGAACTGATTCATCAATAAGGAGGCGTGTCTGATTCAGATGCGCCTTTTTTGTTTCCCAAAAATTGGTATATTGTGTTAGGGGGTTTTTTACAAAAGTGGGATTTCGGAAAATATTGGGAACGTTTGGGCGGAAATTGAATTAAAATAATCAAAGCATACAAAATACAGACCAGAAATGACTGTATACAAAATCATGTAATGAATAGTTGCACAGGATAGGCCCTTGTTGTTACCATTTTTCGGATAACGGGGAGAATCGAAATCCGGTACGGGAGCGATTTTGATGCGGCACACTGCGATTTTTTCAGGAGGACGCGATTGTCTACGTGGATGTTGGTGGAAGATGAGATAGACATCCGAAACGTTGTGAAAGTGATGTTTCAGGTTTGGGGGCACAAGGTCTTAGAGTTCTCGAATGGTCGGGATGCGGTAGCGTTTATTGAGAGTGTGGATAATGGCACCTTTGCAGGTGATTTACCGGAGTTTATGCTCAGTGACATCCGTATGCCGGGGCCAAACGGGAATGAGATTGCCCAACGGATGCGGAAGTCGGAAAAACTGGGGGAGATTCCAATTATCTTGATGACAGCCTATCAGCTTACCGAGGGTCAGCAAGATGAGATGCGGACAAATGATGGTGTGAATCGCGTTATCTTTAAGCCGCTACCCGACTTTGATCGGTTGTTCAAAATTATCACGGATGTGATCAGCAATAAATATGAACCACCGCAACGGGCATAATCTTCGACCCATAGACAATCTCCCGAAAGGAGTGGCTGTTGTCAAATAGGACAACTCCTGACGCTGGCGCTCAAGAACTACGCGGCTTTATGCGTGTGGTCGGTGATCTTGCCAATGTTACGGATACATTTTTCAAGAGGTTGTATCTGAATTTGAGCCATCGGCACAAGATTTTGGTAGACCCGGAAGCCTTACGAGGGGCACAGGCCCATCTTCATGCGGTGCAGCAACGGGTCAAAACTCAGAATATTGAATTGGCACGGCTGACCGGGGTGTTGGCGACGCTGGATGAAGGCGTGGTTATGCAAAGCCCGGATGGTCGGATTGTGCTGATGAATGAGGCCGCCCGCGACATGATTGGCAGTACACGCCATTTCTGGGACAGCCCACTTGGTCAATTGTTCAAAGATTATGTGACCTATGAGCGCGGCACGACCTTTGCCGGACAGATTGAGCCATTGGGTGACCCACAGCGGGTGGAAGTCAATGAACGGCTCATCGGGGTGCGGTTGGCGCGGGTTTTCTCTGAGTCCGGCGAATTTTTGGGTACGGTCATGGTTTTGCGCGATGTGACCTCCGATGCGCTGGCCGAACGACTAAAAGATTCATTCGTGACACAGATGTCGCACGAACTGCGAACGCCCCTGACCGCAATTAAGGGCATGAGTGATGTCATGCTGAATTTGCCAGAGGGCAAACCGCCAAACCGTAAATTTTTGGAGGCGATAGGGCGGAATGTTGCCATTATGGATAGAATGGTGGTCGAACTGCTTGACCTATCCGAAATTGGCGGGGGGAGTTTTGCGGTACGGCGTGAATTGGTGCAACTGCCCAATCAGGTGTTTAATGTGCTGCAAGGACTTGACCAACGCCTGAAAAAAGCAGGTTTGCAAGTGACGGTGATGGTGACACACCCTGAAAGTGCTCTAGTTTTGGGGGATGAAAAACGGTTGCTGTGGGCCTTGGGACACTTGATTGATAACGCGATTAAATATACCCTACCCGGCGGCGAGATCATCGTCAAGGTTGGGGCCGTGCGGGATGGTCAGGTGCTGATTAAAGTTGAGGATACCGGGGTCGGGATTTCGCACCACGACTTGCCACATATTTTTGACCGTTTTTATCGTGGGGAAGCGCGAACGCCGGACGGCAAAGTGATTGACCCACGCGGATTGGGGCAAGGGTTGTTTGTTGCCCAAGCGGTCACGGAGGCACATGGCGGAACGTTGAGTGTCGCCAGTATGCCGGGGCAAGGGACGACCTTTATTATGGCATTTCCTATAGCATAAAGCGGTTTCGGTACGAGTGGGTACTTGCTGAGAACATCGCTGATGGTATGATTAAGCAAGCCTTTCGAAAAATTCATAAGAGGAGTTGTGAACATTGCGAACGTGGATGGTAGTTGAGGACGAACCGGATATTTATGATGTCCTCCTTGCAATGTTTGAATTATGGGGCATTGAGGGCGTCGCATTTGTGGATGGTGCAGAAGCGATTGCATGGATTGACGCAGTGGATCAGGGTCGTGTACACGGTGAACTGCCGGAACTGGCGATTTTAGACATTCGTTTGCCAGAAGCCAGCGGCCCAGAGGTGGGCAGTCGTTTACGCAAAAGCCCCATCCTCAGAAATGTGGCGATTGTCTTGATTACGGCCTATCGTCTGTCCCCGGATGATGAACGTGAAGCGATTACGCAAGCGCAGGCCGACAAATTGATGTATAAGCCCCTGCCGGCTATGCCTGAACTGCGGAAAATCCTTGACGAGGTTGTAAATAAGCGTCAGGAGATTGCCGCACGCGAGAAGGCCGAAGCAGCCGAGGGGAAAGCCGACATTAAGATTCGGCAAGAGAAAAAAACACCTCCGGCCTAAGTTGCCTACATCATGAATTGAGAACGACGTTTGACAACTGAATCAAAAACACCAATTACGCCTACATCATTTCGGCTTGATTTATGGGCGATCGCCCTTACGGCATGGATCACCTTTGGCGCAGCGACCCTGTTGAACGGGTTGGCGTTACACTCGCTGAATGAAAACTTCCCCGGCTATGGCATTGTCAATCTGCCCAACAATATGCGCGAGGCCATCTGGTTGGTACTTGGCATTTGGGCAGGCGGCTATATAGGTGGTTTTATTTGTGGACTATGGCAAGACCGTCCCGGTTATCATGCCTCGACGGTATGGAGCGCGGTGTTGGGGTATGAAATCGCCGTCGGAATGCGGATGATCCTGATTGGCTATTTCCCCGATGTCGGACACGAAGCGTTTGGCGAAATCCTTGATATTTTCTATCTGAAAGCCCTGCCCACCTATCCGGCGTTTTTCATCATGGTGATGATACTCGGCGCGTTGATGGTCGGATTGGCGGTGGTGACGGGGAGCTTCACTTCGAGCGGGGTGTTTTCGACACTGCTGCCGAAACCAAAGATTGATGGGGCGGTCGTGGTTGTGGCGGCGTTGTTGCCCATGACCCTGCTGTTCTTCCGCTTAGCAGTGCTAAATATGCGCGATATTGACCTTGCCCCCGGTATCGAGGCGGCGGGAGGACGTACCGCAGGGATTTTATATATAGATTCGCTGGTCAGCCCGATTAGCAATATGCTGGTGGCGAGTTGGGTCGGCATCCGCTTTGGACGCCGATTTTTGCGCGGGTTTCAGTCGGATGTGATCTATAGCGCTACCGCCGGGGTCATGATTCATTTGCTGTTCTTGAGCATCGTTTACCAAGTGCTGACGATGTATGAGCCGGAAACAGGCAAGGCCCATAATTTACATTTGCTGCTGCCGGATTACGGCTTCTGGTTGGTGTTGTGGGTAGGGCCAGTTTTTGCAGCAGGCGCAATCGCTTTTGTTTATCAGGTGGTGCTGCAAAGTGTTTTTGGCAACCCGTCGTCTATCTCGGATTCGAGTCAACCGACGGCGTAGCAGATTCCCGATTGCGAAATAAGACCAAAATTCAGCCCGCTGCACCCTCAGCGGGTATTTTATTTTGTACACCGGTGATGAACTCGTACAATGTGAAGTACATCGTAGAACGGAAGGGGTAAGGGTATGCGACGGCAATTATGGGCATTGGGGTCGGCGGTTTTAATGGTGATTGGTTTAGGTGGGCCGATGGGGATAGCGCGGGCCGAGGATCGCGCGGTCACGATTGTGGCGATGTATCAGGCCGATGTTCCGGTGACCTTGGACGCGGCGACGGCTTCGGAAATTAGTACACTTGACCCGGCATTGGCATCGGATACGGTGTCGCTGACGCCGATTGAAAATCTGTTTTTGGGGCTGACGGATGTTGATCCCTTCACCAATCAGATTGTGCCGGAACTCGCCAAATCGTGGGAGGTCAGCGGGGATGGGACGGTGTGGACATTTTATCTGCGTTCGGATGTCCAATGGATGCGCTATGACCCGGCTAGTGATACGGCAGGGGCGGTGCGTCCGGTGGTGGCGGACGATTTTGTATTTGGCATCAAACGGACATGCGACCCGCGCCTCGGTGGGTATTATGGGACGGTGGCGGCAAAGGTCATTTCGGGGTGCGACATCATCAACCAGACGCCAGCCAATAGCCTGACGGATGACACCGTGTATGGCGATACGGTATTGGTGCGGGCATTGGATGAGCAGACGTTGGAGATTACGCTGCAATTTCCGGCGGCGTTTTTCTTTGCGATGACGCCGATGTGGATGCTGCGACCTGTGCCCGCTGAAGTGATTCAGGATTATGGGGATGAGTGGACAGCCCCCGGCAATATCGTGACGAATGGGCCGTTCTTTGTCCAAGAATTGACACGCGGATTGCAACGGGTGTTTGTGCGGAATGATGCCCTGCCGAATGATCTGTTTGGGTATCGCAGCAATTTGGAGCGTGTGGTGCAGCAGGTGATTGAAGATCAGGGGACATCGTTTGCGCTGTATCTTGATAACAGGATAGATGCGGCGGGCGTGCCCCCGGCGGAATTGCAAAATGTGTTGGCGAGTCCTGATTTTGAGGGCGAAGTACGGCAGGTGTTTGACCTATCGGTGTTCTATTTTGGGTATATCCAAGACAAGCCGCCGTTTGACAATGTGCAGGTGCGGCGGGCGTTTAGTGCCGTCATTGACCGCGAGGCGTTTGTCAATCAGGTGCGCGGCGGACGGGGGATACCGATGATTCACTTTACGCCGACGGGGATTGCCTATGCACCGCCGATCAATGAAATCGGGGTGGGATTTGACCCCGAATATGCCAAAGACCAATTGGCACGGGGTGGGTTTGGTAACTGTGAGGGATTGCCCAGCATCACGATTGCGACGTATACCGGGGCAGGGCCATGGGCTGAATTTTTGGTGTCGTCGGCGGAGGAATATTTGGGATGTGACCCGACGATTTTCACGATTGAGCAGTTTGAATTTTCGGTGCTGCTGGAAGTGATTGCACCGGATGTACGTACCGATGACCGCCCCGGTATGTTTACGCTGGGGTGGGGGCCGGGTTATGGGGATGCACATAGCTGGGTGAGTGATGTGTTGTCGTGTACGGGGCTGAATCGGTTTCGGCGGCAATGTACCAGTATTGATGATTTGATGGACACGGCAGCCCGTGCGACTGACCCGGCGGTGCGAACCCAGTTGTATGGCGAAATTGAGGAAGGGTTTTTTGGGGTGCGGGGTGAATATCCCATCGTGCCACTGTTTTTGCGCTCGGATTTTGTGTTGATTAAGTCGTGGTACACCGCGCCATTTGAAACCGATTCGCTGTTTGGTGGGACGCATTGGAACGCACAGACGATTGATATGCCCGCGAAATTGGCGGCACAGGCGGGATAAAAAGTAAAAGTTGATAGGCAGAAAGCAGGAGGGGTCGCACAGATCCCTCCCGACAAGAGCGCTTGAGAATTAACAATAGCCCCATGAATCGGAATAGGTTCAAAGAATTAGTATTTTGGTGAATCCCCGCTTAGAAATCGAACACCCTTCCAACTATCGGTGTAAATAGAGTGAGTAGTCGAAACGAACTTCGTTGGAGTTGCATCAGCCATCCGAAAGCCACGCTACTCGTCATTGGTCAGCAGCCTACATTTGTTCCCAATGTAGGTTGCCTATTTTTCCATCCGGGATGAAAGGAGGGAAGTCGTTATAGGTCGGCCTGAACCGCCGAATGCCAGCTTAATACATCAATTTCGATTCAAAAAGGAGTTCCTAGATGTCTACTTTACGAGCAGGTACAGTAATGGCTGTACTGCTGACCCTGTTGGTGTCCCTCGTACCGGTTGCTATGGTAGGCGCCGAAGATAGCACGATCACCGTCGCGGCACTTTATCGCCAAGATGTACCCATTCAACGCGATACGGCCTCGACCAGCGAAGTTAGTACGCTTGACCCAGCAGTAGGGTCGGATGCGATTTCGATCACGTCGGTGGAAAATCTGTTTTTGGGCCTGACGGATTCTGACCCGATCACCAATGAGATTGTGCCAGAATTGGCGACCTCATGGAATGTGAGCGCCGACGGCCTGACATGGACGTTTAATCTGCGTACCGATGTCAATTGGATGCAATATGATCCCACTTCTGACACGGCGGCAGTGATTCGTCCGGTGGTGGCAGGTGACTTTGTGTTTGGCATCAAACGCGCTTGTGACCCACGCCTTGCCAGCTATTATGGCACGGTGGTCGCGGGGGTTATCGCGGGTTGCAATGTGGTTAACCAGACCCCGATTGACCAAGTAACCGATGATCTAGTGTATGGGGACACGACCCAAATTTCGGCACCGGATGATGCGACGGTAGTGATTAACCTCGCGTTTTCGGCGGGTTACTTCCTTTCGATGACCCAGATGTGGGTGCTGCGTCCAACCCCAGCAGAAGCCATTGAAGATTATGGCGACGAGTGGACACAACCGGGCAATATCATCACCAATGGCCCCTATTTTGTGGAAGAAGTCACACGTGGGGTACGGCGTGTGTTTGTGCGGAATGAAGCCTTGCCAGCCGATTTGCAGGGGACAGGCAATCTTGATGTGGTAAACACGCTGTTGATTGAAGACCTCGGCACGCAGTTCGCGCTGTATTTGGACGACCAACTTGATGCGACCAACATCCCGGATGCGGAATTGCAGGGGGTTATTTCTGATCCGCAGTATCAAGACGAAGTGCGGCAGATTTTTGACCTTGCGGTGTCGTATTTTGGGTTTGCCCACGACAAAGCGCCGTTTGATGATGTCCATGCTCGGCGTGCGTTCAGTGCCATCATTGACCGCCAAGCCTTTATTGATCAGGTACAGGAAGGGCGCGGGGTGCCGATGATTCACTTCACACCCCCCGGCATGGCCCACGCCGCACCAATTAATGAGGTTGGGGTAGGTTTTGACCCTGAATATGCACAGGCTGAACTGGAAGCGGCGGGTTATCCTGACTGCGAAGGTTTCCCCGACATCAACATCGTGACGTATACGACGGCAGGGGACTGGGGTGAATTTTGGGCGACCTCGGCTGAGGAATATCTTGGCTGTGACCCGACCAGTTTCACCATTGAACAACTCGAATTCTCGGTGCTGCTGGAAATCACGGACGCTAACGCACCCACAGAAGATCGCCCCAACGCATGGACGCTGTTGTGGGGGCCGGACTATGGCGATGCCAACAACTGGGTAGGTGATGTATTGGCCTGCACGGTGGCTAATCGTTCAAAACGATCCTGCACCGAAGTGGACGACCTCATTACAGAGGCGGCGACGGTCAGTGACCCCGGCGTGCGTGACCAACTGTATGCCGAAATCGAAGAGTCATTCTTTGGCCCAGATGGTGAATTCCCCATCGCGCCGATTTTCCTGCGGTCAGACTATCTGTTGTACAAGTCGTGGTACACCGGGCCGTTTGAGACCGATGGCCTATTCGGTGGACAACATTGGGTCGCCTATTCGATTGATATGGCGGCGAAATTGGCAGTACGCGGCTAAGAAATACTTATAACTTTACTGGCCGAGAGGGTGTCCTGGCCCCTCTCGGTTTTAATTGGTGGTATAGAGATCTTTAAGTTCACACGGGGCTAAAGCCGCCGTGCTGAAGTTAGCATGGATGGCAGATCGGTTTAGCTGGAAACTTCTGTAAATGCGGATGTGGCGTGCTACGGTGTGGAGAGACTGAGTATATATCCGTGTCCGCCTGATCATTACCGGACAAACCTTGTAGCCGCCGTGCTGAAATTGGTATAGATGGCAGATCGGTTACGCTGGAAACCGCTATGGGTCGATTGATAGACAAAAATGCGGGTCAGGCTGAGCCAGACCCCTACAAGATTGCCCGCCCGCCATAGACTTTTGAGCCAAACATCCGATAACATCGGCATGTCGGTTTTATTTTTGTCTAAATGGTTGTATTACACCCAGACTTGCATTATACTGTTAGTAACATCAAGTGAGACCCTCCCAGAGTATTTTTTCTCGTGGGGACCCTGAAACATCAATCGTGAAAGATACGTCAGGTTTGATGAGGTTTAACATGGGCGCTTCACTTATCATAGATTTCAACAGGCTTGGATGATTAATGGGCTAGATTACCCATTTGAATTCGGGCCTTCTTTGTTATAACCACTGCTTGGTCGTCACCACTATTTTAGAACCCTCGCAAGCCAATCCGGTTTTTTGGTTCCCTGCGTATACACCCTGATACGAAAGGAGCTATGCCCATCTGGACTAATGAGACTCGCTTGAAAACACAACCCTAGAGACTTGACTGACCTTAAAAATAAGGAGCTTACCAATGTCGAAGAAATTTCTTCGTTTGAGTCTGACGGTGGCGACAATGTTGACTCTCATGGTTGCTCTGCTGCCCACCTCGGTGGCAGTTGCTGCTGATACTGAAGTGACTATAACGGCACTCTATCGTCAGGATGTCCCGGTGACATTCGATGGGGCGAGCAGTGCTGAAATTAGCTCGTTGGATCCGCAAATCCCAACGGACGTAATCTCAATTGCGGCGATTGAAAACCTATTTCTCGGTTTAACGACGGTTGACCCCATTACCAACGCGATTGAGGCCGAATTGGCGACCTCGTGGGAAGTCAGCGCGGATGGCTTGACATGGACATTTAACCTGCGCAATGATGCCAATTGGATGCGGTATGACCCCTCAAGTGATACAGCAGCAGTAGTGCGTCCGGTTGTAGCGGGTGATGTGGTGTATGGCATCAAACGTGCCTGTGACCCCCGTTTGGGCAGTTACTATGGCTCAGTGGCGGCAACTGTGATTGCGGGTTGCGACCTCGTGAATCAGTCGCCCAGCGAATCCGTGACGGATGAGTTTGTTTTTGGTGACACGACCAAAATCAGTGCTCCCGATGACGTCACGGTGATTATTGAATTGCAGTTTTCGGCGGGTTATTTCTTCTCGATGACCCCGATGTGGATGTTAAAGGCCGTTCCACGTGAAATCATTGAGGAATATGGCGATGACTGGACACAACCGGGCAATATTGTTAGCAATGGGCCATATTTCTTGAAGGAAAATACACGTGGTGTGCGGCGGGTCTTTGTTCGTAACGAGGCCTTACCGGTTGATCTGTACGCGGGTACTGGCAACATCGAAATCCAGAATGTGACCATGATTGAAGACACAGGGACGCAGTACGCGCTGTATCTTGATAAGCAGTTGGATACGGTAACTGTACCGCGTGCTGAGATTCAGAATGCCTTAGCCGATTCGGAATTGTCGCAACAGATTTTGCAAATCTTTGACCTCGCGGTCGGTTATTATGGGTTTGCCCATGACAAAGCGCCGTTCGACAATGTTCATGCGCGTCGCGCCTTTAGTACCATCGTCAATCGAGAGGCGTTCGTAGAGCAAATCGCTGGCGGACGCGGGGTGCCGATGATTCACTTTACCCCGCCCGGTATGTTTGGCGCACCGGCGATCAACGCGGTAGGTATTGGGTACGACCCCGAATATGCCAAACTGGAGATGGAAGCAGCCGGGTATCCGAACTGCGAAGGGTTCCCTAGCATTGATGTGGTCACACAACAAGGCGCAGGTACGTGGGCTGAATTTTGGGCCGCCGCCGCCGAAGAACATCTGGGGTGTGACCCAGCCTTGTTTACGATCGAGCAGTTGGAATTCTCGGTCTATCTGCAAGTGACGGATGAAGATACGGCTGAACAGGACCGCCCTCATGCGTGGATGGCGATCTGGGGGCCAGACTATCCGGATGCTAATAACTGGGTTGGCGATGTGTTGTCGTGTGAAGTAAAGTTCGGCTTCAAGCGACCTTGCACCGAGGTTGATGACCTGATTAGCCAAGCGGCGGCTGAGGGTGATCCGATTGTGCGCGAGCAGCTATATGCCGAAATTGAAGAAGCCTTCTTTGGGGTAGACGGTGAATTCCCGATTGCGCCGATTTATCTGCGCTCTGGTTTCATCCTCGTGCAGCCCTATTATACTGGGCCGTTTGAGACGGATGGTCTGTTTGGAGGTGCCCACTGGGATACCCGCAGCATTGACATGGCGGCGAAACTGGCGGCACGAGGGAAGTAAAACTTTCGGTTAGGGCGGGATTCAAAACTGCCCTTCCATGTATTCAACCACTGTTTTAAAGAAGGGGTGTCCTGGCACCCCCTCTTTACGGAAGGGATGTCCTAGCACCCTTCCTTTTTATTTCTAAATGGATGTACGTTTGAAAATTTGAGAAGGTTCGACAATTTAACAAAACTATAGAGACGTTAGAAAGATTTGATATTCCTCGACAAGCGGTGAACCCCTCCTATAATTTTCATTAATGGCATCGGTGAGAATTTAACAACAAACAATTGGATTGCCCCGCAATTCAGTTGATGTGTGTGCGGTTTGGAAACAGATTTTGTTTCTAGGAAAACCGAATTCGCTCGATGCGATTTCCTCAAAATCTCTTGAACTTCCAAACCGACCTCCATGTAATTGTTGTGTAAAACCTCACCCGATGCTGATTGTTACCCATTGACCGCTATTCAATCAGGAGAGAGGCCTGCCACCAAACCAACATTTACACCATTGACATGCTTTCCGGGGCAAGTGACCGGATGAACGGATTCGCGCTTAAAAATTGATTCTTAAGATAAATTGTGCTCTCCAGGAGGGGCCAAAATGTCTAAATCTACTTTTCGGTTGATACCAGTCGCAGCGATTTTGCTGACGTTGGTGGTTTCATTGCTTCCAGCGGGTTTTGCGGCGGCGGAAGATTCTACCGTTACCGTACTCGCCCAATATCGTCAGGATGTGCCTGTCACGGTTGACGGGGCAAGCCAGAGCGAAATTAGCTCCCTCGACCCCGCGATTGCGTCCGATAGCGTTTCGATTACGCCGGTAGAAAATCTATTCCTCGGCCTGACGGACTATGACCCGATCACCAGCTCGATTAACCCCGAACTGGCGACCTCATGGGAAGTGAGCACCGACGGTTTGGTCTGGACGTTCAACATCCGCAGCGATGTCAATTGGATGCGCCATGATCCGGCGACGGAAACCGCCGCTGTCGTGCGTCCGGTTGTCGCGGGCGATTTGGTCTATGGCATTAAACGTAGCTGCGATCCACGTCTGGGTGCGTACTATGGCACCATTTCAGCCAAAGTAATCGCTGGTTGCGATATTGTGAACCAGACCTCCCCCGAAAGTGTCACGGATGATCTCGTGTACGGTGACACCATCAAAGTCAGTGCGCCCGATGACACAACCCTGTTGGTCGAACTGCAATTCGCCGCTGGTTATTTCTTCTCGATGACGCCCATGTGGATGCTCCGTGCCGTTCCACAGGAAGTAATCGAAGAATTCGGTGATGAATGGACAACCCCCGGCAATATCGTGACCAACGGCCCATTCTTCATTCAGGAAATTACGCGTGGTGTACGTCGCGTATACGTTCGCAATGAAGCACTGCCCGCTGACCTGTTCAGTGGCTCTGGCAATGTGGAAGTCATCAATACGACCGTGATTGAAGACGGCGGCACGATTTATGCCCTGTATCAAAACAATCAACTGGACACCTCTGGCGTACCTGCGGCGGAACTCCAAAACGTGTTGGCTGACCCGGCCCTATCCCAAGAAGTGCTGCAAATCTTTGACCTGACCGTGTTCTATTTCGGTTTTGGTCACGACAAAGCGCCCTTTGACAATGCTCACGCTCGTCGGGCCTTCAGTGCCATCATTGATCGCCAAGCGTTCATTGAGCAGGTGTTGGCTGGTCGCGGCGTGCCGATGATTCACTTTACCCCACCCGGCATGGCCCATGCCCCTGCCATCAATTCAGTTGGCGTTGGGTTTGACCCCGAATATGCTGCCGCTGAAATGGAAGCAGCCGGGTATCCCAACTGCGAAGGCTTCCCCTCGATTGACATGGTGGCCTATCAGGGTGCGGGCACTTGGACAGACTTCTGGGCAGCAGCGGCAGAAGAATATCTCGGCTGCGACCCGGCGCTGTTGAATGTTGAACAACTCGAATTCTCGGTGTTGTTGGAAATTGTTGACCCCAATACGCCCACGCAGGATCGTCCGAATGCTTGGACGCTCGGCTGGGGGCCAGACTATGGTGACGCCAACAATTGGGTGAATGACGTGCTGTCTTGCACCTCTGACAACGCTTTCCTGCGTCCCTGCTCTGAAGTGGACGACCTGATTAATCAGGCCGCTTCTGAAAGTGACCCGGCGGTGCGTGACGAGCTGTATGCCGAAATTGAAGAATCGTTCTTTGGTGCCGAAGGTGAATACCCGATTGCACCGATCTATCTGCGTTCGTTCTTCACTTTGGTGAAACCGTGGTACAGCGGCCCATTTGAGAGCGACGGCCTATTTGGTGGCGCTCACTGGGGCGCGTTTAGCATTGACATGGCTGCAAAACTGGCGGCGCGTGGTGAATAAGCTGTGGTGATTCCCTAACCCTGCCATCGCCCTTCGATGATGACGGCAGGGTAGGGGGAAACCCTAGTCCTGATCCCTCCGAGCTAGGTTTTGCTGCGCCGGGGGGATTTTTATTTCAGGAGAGGCTAGAGTTTATTTGATGAGAGAATCATAAACCACCTGAACCTTTTGTGCCATAACACGGTATTCAGTACAATTTTCCCTGATGCGTTGGAATAGTAATTTACGGAGAGAACCCATGAACAGAAACGTCAAAAAATTGGTAGGAACGATGTCGGCCTCGCTTGTGGTGCTGGCATTAATGGTGGCAATGCTGCCCGTTGGCTTTGCGTGGGCCAGCGACGCCGAAGTGACCGTCGTGGCGCTCTATCGCCAAGATGTGCCCGTTCAGCGCGATACGGCGGCGAGTAGTGAAATTAGTACCCTCGACCCACAGGTTGCATCGGATCAAGTATCCATTGCGCCAATCGAGAATCTATTTCTTGGACTGACCGACTATGACCCGATTACCAGCGCGGTCAACCCGGAACTGGCGACTTCGTGGACGATTACGCCGGATGGCCTCAATTGGACATTTAGCCTACGCAGTGACGTCAATTGGCTGCGCTGGGACCCGGCGAGTGACAGTTCGACGGTGGTTCGTCCAGTGGTGGCAGGTGATTTTGTGTATGGTATCAAACGCGGTTGCGACCCCCGTCTTGGCGGGTACTATGGCACCATTTCGGCCAAGGTCATTAAGGGTTGTGATGTGGTCAATCAGACGCCAACCGACTCGGTGACTGATGATCTGGTCTATGGTGATACGGTTGCGGTGAGTGCGCCCGACGACACGACCCTCGTGATTGAATTACAATTCGCGGCAGGCTTTTTCTTCTCGATGACCCCCATGTGGATGCTGCGTGCTGTGCCACAGGAAATCATTGAAGAATATGGCGATGAGTGGACTGCCCCCGGCAATATCGTCACAAATGGGCCGTATGTGGTTGATGAACTGACTCGTGGCGTGCGGCGCGTTTTTGTTCGCAATGAAGCCCTACCCGCCGATTTGTTCAGCGGCACTGGCAATATCGAAATCATCAATCAACAGGTGATTGAAGACGGCGGTACGATCTATTCGCTCTATTTGAACAGCCAACTGGATTCTTCGGGTGTGCCCGGTGCTGAACTGCAAAATGTGCTGGCTGACCCGGAGCTTTCGCAGCAGGTGATTCAGATTTTTGCGCTCTCGGTCTTTTATTTCGCCTTTGGTCATGATAAAGCGCCGTTTGATGATGAACATGCCCGCCGCGCTTTTGGGGCTATTATTGACCGTCAGGCGTTTATTGATCAGGTGTTGGGTGGCAGTGCCATTCCGATGATCCACTTTACCCCGCCCGGCATGGCCCACGCACCGGCGATTAACGAAATTGGGATTGGGTTCAATCCGGAATATGCCCAGACTGAAATGGAAGCGGCTGGTTATCCTAATTGCGAAGGCTTCCCGAATATCAATATGGCGACCTATACAGGCGCGGGTAATTGGGCCGACTTTTGGGCGGCGGCGGCTGAGGAATATCTTGGCTGTGACCCCTCGTTGTTTAATGTTGAGCAGCTTGAATTCTCGGTGTTGTTGGAAATCATTGACGCCCAAACACCCACACAGGATCGCCCGAACGCTTGGACGTTGGGGTGGGGGCCAGACTATGGTGACGCCAATAACTGGGTGAATGATGTGCTGTCTTGTACGGCGGATAATGCGTTTATGCGTTCCTGCACGGAAGTGGACGACCTGATTAACGAAGCGGCCCGCGAGACCGACCCGACCGTCCGTGACCAACTGTATGCCGAGATCGAAGAGGCGTTCTTTGGGCCAGAGGGTGATTATCCGATTGTCCCGATTTTCATGGACACCAGCTTTAACTTGATCCAGACGTGGTACACTGGCCCATTTGAATCGGATGGGTTGTTTGGTGGCCCACATTGGGGCGCGTATAGCATTGACATGGCAGCCAAGTTAGCGGCGCGTGGCGAATAGCAATAACTATATAGAACCGTCCCCACCCCTAAATCCCCTCCCCACCGAATGGAGAGGGAACTTGGCGATGTGGGTAGAGTAGCAATCGAGGTTTAAATCCCCTTACCATTTTGTGGTGGAGGGGATTTTTTTGGGGTTTTTGAATTCGGTGTACGTCTATTTAGTGAGAAAGGTTGATGTTAAAAAATCTTCACATAATTCAGTTTATGGCTTAAATTAAACCTTTTATTAAGAACAAGGGATGATTAAAAAAATATAATCTGGCGAACCATTTGCATTCTAGCGGTGTACATCGCTATAATTTACAACAGCATCGAGTGAGTCCTGTAATACAAATTTAAATTTAGTGGACTCATGCTTCCAATACTTTTGTGAGAAATAGTAAATTTGATGGGCCGCGGAAAGTTCTTTGGAACGAAAATTTGGGAATTACCACAACATGGTTGTTTACCTCCCATTCCGACATCCCACTACACTCCCTTTCTCCACAAAGAGTCCCCAACCCCATCAATGACATACTTGACTTGTCCTGGCAAGTAAGGATGAACATTGCCCTTGAAGCAGAGCACCACCTATTTTAAGAAAGGAGCAACAGCCGCACTCGACGCCATACCCATGCTGCCGGGGCAGAAGGCCGGACAAACAGTGAGTTGAATACATAAAAAGTTTTAGGATGCTCTCTAGGAGGAGCTTACAAATGTCAAAGAAAGTCTTTCGGATGATCCCAGTCGTCGCCGTAGTGCTGACGATGGTGGTTGCCCTCCTGCCGACCGGCTTCGCCGCCGCTGCCGACAGCGAGATTACCATTACTGCCCAATATCGTCAGGATGTTCCTGTCACCCGTGACACCGCCGACAGCAGCGAAATTAGCTCGCTCGACCCGGCACAGGCGACCGACGCGGTCTCCATTACTCCCATTGAAAATCTATTCCTCGGCCTGACCAACTACGACCCGATCACCAGCGCGGTAACCCCCGAACTGGCGACGACTTGGGAAGCTAGCGCCGATGGTTTGAGCTGGACGTTCAATCTCCGCACCGACGTTATGTGGATGCGCTGGGACCCGGCGAGCGATACCGCGACTGCCGTGCGTCCTGTCGTCGCTGGCGACATTGTGTACGGGATGAAGCGTGCTTGCGATCCCCGTTTGGCTAGCTACTATGGTTCTATTGCCGCCAGCGTTGTCGCCGGTTGCGATATTGTGAATCAGACACCCACTGACTCCGCCACCGACGATCTCGTCTTCGGTGACACCACCAAGGTCAGCGCCCCAGATGACACCACGCTGGTAGTTGAACTTCAATTCGCCGCTGGTTACTTCTTCTCGATGACCCCCATGTGGATGATTCGTGCCGTTCCGCAAGAAGCGATTGAAGAATTCGGTGACGAATGGACTGCCCCCGGCAACATCGTGACCAATGGCCCATTCTTCGTTGACGAAATTACGCGTGGCGTGCGCCGCGTGTTTGTCCGTAATGAAGCCCTCCCGGCTGACCTGTTCAGTGGCACCGGCAACATCGAAGTCATCAACCAGACCATCATTGAAGACGGCGGCACCACCTATGCCCTCTTCCTTGACAACCAACTGGATGCGACTGGCGTTCCCACTGCTGAAATTCAAAACGTGTTGGCTGACCCAGTTCTGTCCCAACAAGTTCTGCAAATCTTCGACCTCGCCGTGTTCTATTTCGGCTTTGGTCATGACAAGGCGCCGTTTGACAATATCAACGCCCGCCGTGCCTTCAGCGCTATCATTGACCGCGCTGCGTTTGTTGAACAAATTCGTGGTGGTCGTGGCGTTCCAATGATCCACTTCACCCCCCCCGGTATGGCCGGTGCGCCACCCATCAATGAAGTCGGTGTTGGTTTCAACCCCGAATACGCTGCTGGTCAACTCGAAGCCGCTGGTTATCCTAACTGCGAAGGCTTCCCGAACATTGACCTCGTCGCTTATACCGGCGCTGGTACATGGGTTGAATTCTGGGCCGCCGCCGCTGAAGAATATCTTGGCTGCGATCCTGCTCTGTTCAACGTAGAACAACTGGAATTCTCCGTTCTGTTGGAAGTCACCGACGTTGGTACCCCCACCCAAGACCGTCCCAATGCTTGGACGCTCGGTTGGGGCCCTGACTATGGCGATGCCAACAACTGGGTGCATGACGTTCTGCACTGCAATGTTGATCACACCTTTGCCCGTCCTTGCACCGAAGTAGACGACCTGATTGATCAGGCCGCCCGCGAAAGTGACCCGGCGGTCCGTGAACAACTGTATGCCGAAGTCGAAGAATCATTCTTCGGTGAAGAAGGCGAATTCCCGATTGCGCCGATCTTCCTGCGCTCCGCTTTCAGCCTGTTCAAACCATGGTACACTGGCCCATTTGAGACCGACGGCCTGTTCGGCGGCGCTCACTGGGGTGCGTACAGCATTGATATGGCTGCCAAGTTGGCTGCTCGCGGCTAATTTAGCTCCCAAAAACTTGGCCGGGGACGAGGGGTAAAACCTCTCCCCGGTGTAAGTTGTAAAAATCCCTCCATTTGTGGCTGTCGAGGCTCGGTGGGGGGATTTTTGATTGCCTACTCGTTGCGAGGGGTGAAAGTTTTCTGCTATCCTAAGAGTTGCATCTATTGATACGCGATTAGAGGCAAATTCATGACACGGCGTGTGTTGATTGTAGACTCGGATATTGGGTTTATTCTGCGGTTGAAGAAGGCCCTAGAGGAATTGGATTTTGAGGTTAGGGCGATGGGGCGTTCGCGTCCGGCGCTTTCGGCGTTGGATGAACAGCGCTATGCCGTCGCGGTGGTGGATTTGCATCTTGAACATGGGGATGCCGGCGAACTTATTTTGGGGATGCGGGTGCGCCAGCCCGATTTGCCCGTTGTGGTATCTGGCAGTAAACCGACTGACCCTGACCGTGTGCCCGCGTTGGATGTGCAAGGCTATGTCCATAAGCCGTATGTGGCGCGTGATCTGGCGCAGCTCATTGAACATGCCATTAAACAGGGCTATGATTTTTATTCCAGTCTGCGGGCCAAGCCCAATGAATCTGCCCAGCGCGGGAACCCTGAACAAATGGCGACGGTCGTTGACGCTGCCATGTTGCAAGCACCTGAATTTGAGCCGCCAATTGATGAAGGGGCGACGGTGCGGCGGGTGTTGGAACTGCTACAAGACCCGGCAGTCGTCGCGGAAATTATGGGGGGACACGAGGCGAATGAAAGTCAGCAGGTGCTGCCGACTTCACCTGAATCCTACGGTACACCCAACCGTTCAACGGGGGCGAGTGAAACGAGTGGTATGATGGCGGCGGCGGCGCTTCGTATCACCGAGAATGAAACGACACCCCTCGATACGGTGTTGATGCGGATAGATCAGCTTTCGCGACAGGCCGGACAGCCCCAAATTCGACCACTACCCTCATGGCTGAAGCCCCGTTCACCAGAGGAAAAGGCTTATTTGGTGGAACTCATGAAGGCGCTGCACCCGTCGCCAACAAGCGTTGAAGAATTATTGGAAAAAACGGGGGAGCGTCCCCAACCCACCGCGCCTGATCTGTTTGATTCCAAAGAATATGACACCACGCCGTATCTCGCCGTGACACAGCCGATTTTGTTACCGGAGTTGGATTTAATCCCTGACCCGCTGAGCCGTGAAGAAATCGAATGGCTGCAAGGGCCAAGTCATGATTCCGGCCCGATTAATGTGGAGTTATTGGAGGCGCTGGCCGAAGCCGAAAGCGACGAAGACCCGCGCTTATATGCGGTGCTTGGTAGCGTGTCGCAACCTGTGCAACCGACGCCCGACAACGTAAACAACCGCGACGATCAAGAAAACCTAGACACGTTTATTGATGAGGCGGAATTAGTCCCCACAACATTAGAAGAGGTTACGCAGGCGATGGTGCTACCGGATGCGTCGCCCGAACCGGATTTCTCCGATACTGAATTGCTGCCTGTTGATGAGGAGGCGGTGGATGAAATGCTGGGGGAGATGGATGTCATTGCAAGGGCCGCGCTGCAATTGACCCAACTTTCGCTTGAGAATTCGGCGCTTGGGATTTTGCTGACTCATCATGATTACCCGGTTGGGCGCACAGGCAATTTTTCGAGCGATATATGGCATGAGATTGTGCAGGCGGTACTGACGGCGTGGCATCGAGATGGCGAAAATAACACCCGGATGCGTTACATCCATCTGGAAGGGTATGGGCAATGTCTGCTGTTTAGTGTGCGGAGTGTGGATGATTTAACGCTGACGCTGGTGTTCTCCGGTGATTTGCCCGTGCGGATGATTCGTAAACAGGTGGCCCAATTGACCGAGGCACTGATGCTGGTTCCGGAGAAAACGGGTCAACCCGAAGAAATCCATGTACCGCCCGCGCAGGCAGAGGTTAATCCAGCAACCGTCATTACAGAAGATGTGCCGACCCAACTCAGTCGGCCCACCGACCTTAAAGCACCTGCGGGACTGCGCGAGGTTGTGGTAGGCCCAGCTGTGCGTGAACCGGGGAGTTACGCAGGTTATGCGTGCCTATGGCTGTTGCAAGCGCCAAATATTCGACTGGTGGATTATGGCGAACCGCTTAGCTATTGGCTGCAAAAAGTTGCCACTGAACAGGATTGGGATTTTGTGGATGTGCGGGTGGGTGAATTTTGGGTCAACGTCCACATCGAAATTCCGGTCAAAGCACAGCCGGCTGAAATGATGGAGTTATTGATGGGGGAGACGAATCGTTATTTGCTGGAGGCAATTGGACAAGACCCGGACGTTTATGGGTCGGTGTGGGCCAGCAGCTACAGTATCACCACGCCGGGGCGTTTGTTGGAACCAGAGGCGATTGAACGCTTTATCCGCTATTACAGTGAGCAGGGGATGGTGTAAGGCCGGATTTATAGTGGTTTCGAAACAGATTGATCTGTTAGAACACGGGGCTAAAGCCGCCGTGCTGAGTCTAGTTTGAAAGACGGGTCAATTAAGCTATGTGCCGAAATATGCGAACGACAGGTGAATCGGTTTACCTCACCCCAAACCCCTCTCCACTTAGAGAGGGGCTTTAATACAGCGTTTGCGCTCAATCGAGAGGGTCGCTGGGGGGAGATTTGCTATTGAAATAAAAAGGACAGGTTGCCCCGTCCTTTTTTTATTAGCATATCACGGATAGAAACCGCGTGTCATGGTGGCTTCGGCAACGCGCTTGATGGCGTGAATTTGGGCGGCGGTACGCATGTCGGTACCAAAATCTTCACGCACCTGCGACACTTTGTCGAAGGCCTTGACCAGAATCCGTTGCAGTTGGCGGCGGATTTCGTCAATGTCCCATGAGAACATTTGGAGGTCTTGCACCCATTCAAAATAGGAAACCGTCACACCACCCGCATTGGCGAGGATGTCTGGAACCACGAGGATGCCCCGTTCAGTCAAAATATCGTCGGCTTCCGTGGTGGTTGGGCCGTTGGCGCCTTCCACGATCAGCTTGGCCTTTATCTTATCCGCATTCTTATGTGTAATCTGGCCTTCCATCGCGGCGGGGATCAACACATCGCAGGGAAGTTCGAGCAATTCGGCGTTGGTGAGATGATCCACATCGCGGCTGATGTAATCTTTGAGCATCTTGCCTTGACGGGTGTAATTAAACAGTTCGCGGATGTCGAGGCCGTTGGGGTTATAGACACCCCCGCTGACATCGCTGACCCCGATGACCTTGTAGCCCAGTTCATCCGCGTAGAGGGATGCATATGAGCCTACATTGCCGAAGCCTTGCACCACGACCTTGATTTCACTCTTGTTGGACTCTTGGTCTTGGGAATGCTTCAGGGCTTCTTCCATCACGATGACGGTGCCACGTCCGGTGGCTTCTTCACGGCCTTCACTCCCGCCGATGTTGATGGGCTTGCCTGTGACGACGCCGGGGACAGAATAGCCCATCGTCATCGAGTAGGTATCCATCATCCAAGCCATTGTTTGAGCGTTTGTCCCCATATCGGGAGCAGGAATATCACTGTAAGGGCTAATCACGGGGGCTAATTCTGAGGCAAAACGACGGGTAAGGCCTTCATTTTCACGTCTGGAAAGCACTTTGGGATCGCAGATAACACCACCCTTGGCTCCCCCATAGGGAAGACCAACCAACGCGCATTTCCATGTCATCCACATGGCAAGGGCGCGTACTTCATCAATGTTGACGTAAGGCGCATAACGGATTCCGCCTTTGGAAGGGCCGAGAACGGTGTTGTGATGAACACGATAGCCCGTAAACATGCGTACTTCGTCATTATCCATCCGAACTGGGAAATGGAAAGTATATTCCCGTTTGGGTTGTCGCATGAATTCGACTAGACCATCATGTAGATTCAGGTACGAGACGGCCCGATCATACTGCGCCATTGCGGTTTGATAGGCCTCATTGGGGGCGGTAATAGGGGCTGACTGCATAAC
This sequence comes from Anaerolineae bacterium, assembly GCA_041753455.1. GTDB lineage: Bacteria > Chloroflexota > Anaerolineae > Aggregatilineales > J027 > CFX10. The sequence goes on from JBGSUK010000011.1 coordinate 347,247, forward strand.
AGCCATGCGAAAAACTCCTCTCACAAGGTTAGACTCAAAACTGAACAATGGGGATAGGCAAATCCAAATAAAGCCTTTTTTCTATATTGACCTCCACAGATAGATGGGGCTATAACTTGCAAAGGTCGTCATTATCTCTAGTATACCCGAAAGGGTTTACTTCGCGACAAGCGTTTTGTCCTGAAAAATAGATGCAAAAAGCCCATCCTTGTAGGAATTGGGCTTAATCAGCGAACGCATATGAAACGGCGATGGCTTTTATTTAACCGACCTTGAACGAAATGGTTTCGGTCTTTTCACCATCTACGAAAACTTCCACCTTATAGGTGCCACGCGGCCAATCGGTTGTTTGATCGGGGCGGCTTTCATAGTCCAAACCCAGCACCACCGTACCAATATCTTTGCTGGCGGTCATCTTGAGTGGATCGCCCAGTGGCACGTTTTCTGGCAGATAAAAGCGAGCTTCGACTTCAACATCATCGTTATGCTTGTTTAGGCGAACGACTACGTTGAGATCGTCGGTAATCAAGAACTGACCACTATTTTCAACAAGCGCATTGGGGTTTGTGCCGTCCCCAGAGGCGGTATAGGCAAGGCTATAAATATCACCGCTGCACGCTGAAAGCGTCAAAATCATCAGCACGGGGACGATCATTAATACAGCACGTTTCATTAGCAAATTATCTCCCAAAAAATAAGCTATTCGCTTGAATATCATACCGTAAGAACCGCAAAGGTAAAAGGGGCATAACCAAAAACTCCGGCGTGTTCTTGAAATATATACACGTCGGAGTTCCAAAATGTTCAGTGTTGAATTGGCATTAGGCCGGATGCAATAGGGGACGGAATTTATAGCCATAAATGATGATGCCGTCTGGCCCTTCGGTGCTGAGTTTACGGGTGACCATTTCGACTTGCATCCCGATTTGCGGCGGGCCATCAAGGTCGGTGAGTTGAGCGGTGACAAGTGGCCCTTCGGCCAGACGCACGAGCGCCAAAACATAGGGCGCTTGCTCCTCAAATCCAGCCGGGGGATCGGTCACAATAGTAAAGCTGTAGACCTCACCTTTGCCGCCAAGTTTGACGGGGGAGGGAGAGGTCGCGGGAGACGTTTGGACACTCATGTGATTAGGCAACTCGCTGAATTGCTACGTTTTCGGTTTCTTTGGTCTCGACTTCACTGTCAAGTTCAAAATCGTAGTGTTCGGGCAAGCGATTTTCGATATTGGGGCGAGGCGGAAAAGTGACTTCACCCTGTTCATTGGATGACCCTTCGAGGGTATAACGTTGGGGGTTCAGTCGCCAATTTTGAGAAATGTTCATGGTACTCCTACCTTTTGCATTTTGGAGTTGCGATCAACTTGCCCATACGATAGCGCGATGTGCCTATCAAAATCTCTCAGGTTTTGTTGTGAGAGTTTTTGAGAGTATTTTTAAGCGGAGATTAAGGCTTGGTGATGGGGTTTTAAGCCCATACTTATATACAACGTACAAAGTGGAGGGCAGACCCAGACGTATACCGGATCGGCCCTTTTTGTTGGCGCTATTGGGCGGCTGGTGTCTCGGTTGGGGCGGCTTCGGTGCTTTCAGGCGTTGCGGTTGCATCCGTCGTCGCAGGTTCGGGTTCAGGGGTGGGGCGACGGAAATAGTAGTCCAGCACACGGCGCACAATCGGCATGGCGTTTAGCGACCCTTCACCGCCATTGTAGACAAAAGCGACTACGGCGATTTCCGGGTTTTCGGCGGGGGCATAACCCACATACCATGCGTGGGAGGGCCAGCGTCCGGGAATACACAAGCCCTGCGGTCGGGCGATGTCGTCACAATATTCGGCGGTGCCCGTTTTGCCGCCTTCGGTGACATAACCTAAGGGTGGGGCGGCTGGATTGGCAGCGGCGGAGGACGTCCCACGAGTCACTACTTCGAGCATCCCCTGTTGAGCGATACGGAAACTTTCTATCGAGGCTATTGGGGGAATATAGCCCCGCCAGTCTTCAATTGCCAGCGGATCGCACAACCCGGCGCTCCAACGATATTGATAGGGGACGTGGACTTGATATTGAATGAGGGTTTGAACGTCGGTGGCGGGGTCACTGTCAAATTGGGCAGTATAGCCGTCGGGGTTACAGCGATCCGGCGAAAAATAAGGCGAGTCGGATTCACAGCGGCAGGCCAAGCTGTTCGCGCCCTGTACCAGCATATCCTCGCGGATATTGAGAATCATTGGACTCCCATCGGTGGGGGGAACAACCGTACGCATGATCTGTGGCGGAAATTCCTGCAAAATATTGCCGCTGGCGTCTTGGAAATTCTTGATCAGTGTTGGTTGCATAAACACCCCATCGTTGATGATGGCGGAGATGACAGCCAATTGCTGCAAGGGAGTTAAGGTGACGTAGCCCTGACCAAAGGCCGCATTATAGGTGTCACCCGTTGACCAGCTTTCGCCATAGATACGGCGTTTCCAGTCACGATCGGGCATCCGGCCTGCGATTTCGCCAAAAATTTCGACGCCGAGGTCAGACCCGATGCCAAAGGTGGTGGCCCAACGATAAAGATTATCCACGTCGAGGCCATTCGGTTTCAAGACCGCTGCACTTACCGCCGGATTGCCGCCGCCGACCTGATAAAAATACACGTCGCAGCTATTGGTGATGGCATCAATGAGGTTTTGCGTCCCATGCCCTTGATCGAGCCAGCAGACAAAGGTTTGACCGCGTGCCACGTCGTTGGGAGCATAGGCATTGGGCAATACAAGACTGCCGCCATCAAAAAGTGTGGCAGCAGGGTCAATGACATCTTCTTCTTGCACCCCGATGGAGGTCAACATCTTCCAAACTGAGCCGGGGGGATAGAGCGACCCGATAGCGTGGTTGACCAATGGGGTGAGGGGGTCGTCGGCAAGGTCAAAATAATAGGGGGCGTCAATGTTGCGGGCAAAACGGCTGTTGTCGTAGGTGGGCCAAGACACCATCGCCAAAATCTCGCCGGTTTGGGGGTTCATGGCAATCACGACGCCGGACTGTGATACAATGCGGCGTTCGCGGGCGTTCAGTTGGTTGATGCTTTCAATAAGGGCACGTTGGGCGGCTTCCTGTAATTCGAGGTCAATGGTGAGTTGGATGCTGACCCCCGGTTGTGGAGCAGTGCGATCTACCAGCCGAAGGGGCTGACCCGCCACGTCAATTTCGGTGGTTTCGCTGCCATTGATCCCTTTTAGCTCGGTTTCGAAATAGGCTTCGATACCAGCATAACCGACGCGGTCATAGGCGGGATCGTAGCCAAGTTCGATCAGTTCGAGCGCTTGTGCTTCGGAAATTGGCCCAAGATAGCCGATAATCTGCGAGGTTTTTTCGCCGGACGGATAACGCCGCACGGAACGCACTTCGATGGCGACACCGGGGAGCGATTGGCGGCTTTCCAGAATATCACGGGCCACGTTTTCATCTACGTCAGATGCAATGACCACCGCACGGAAGGGTGCAATACCCTCGCCTTCCCGAACCTTTTCATCAATACTGATCTCATCTAACCGCCCCGAAGCATCGGCGATGGCACGGGTGGCGGGAACGTCTACCAGCGCCGATAGACGGTTGTAGATTTGCAGCACTTCATCCACATCGTCAGGCAGGAGGGCCGGGGTGACGGTGACCAAGAAAGCGGCGTCATTGAGGGCCAGAAGGTCACCATTGCGGTCGTAAATCTTGCCGCGTGGCGCTGCGAGAGGCAGGGTTTGGAAACGATTTTCATCGGAGTCGGCGCGGAACGATGCCCCTTGAATAAATTGCAACTGCCATGTTCGCAGCACGAGGATAACCAACATGGCAACCACCGCACCCCGAAAGAAATGCAATCGCCAGCCTTGAAAGGGCAATAGGATTCGATTCATACTACCAATACCTCACTTTATGCCCCCAACAACAATGACAACAACTTGATCTATCGTAACATGGAGCCACGCTGCGGGCGTAGGAAATTATTGATCCCGCCAATCAAACGAAACACAACCAGAATGGCGATAAAGTTCATAATCGCACCGGGCAGGATGACATACCACAGGCCGTCTAGGAAGGGCACGTCCCACCCCGCCATACGGTGAAACCCAAACAACATTAGACCGTAAACATAACTTGCCACCAAAATGGTCGGCGGGGGAATGGCGATGTTGTGCCAGTTGATTTTGGGAAAGGTGCGGTCAATGGCGATCACGATGACCACGAAGGCCACCGCAGAACTACCCGTTGGGGTGACCGACAATAGATCACGCATGACGCCACCAATGACTGCCCAAGGAAGCGCGTCTTCTATCTCCGCGACGAGTGCCCATGAGACAATTACCATCAACATAAGGCTGGGTGCGCCGCCCCACAGTCGGAATAACTGCATAAAGGTGGCGTCAATGACGGCCACTAGCATTAGAACCGGGAAGCCAATGTAATAAATCGCCATGAATTAGTTGGCCTCAGTCGTGTCTTCAAAAACGGACAGATCAACGGGTTCCCAGTTGGTGATAATCAAGACAAATTCGAGCCGCGAAAAGTCTACTAAACTGCGAATGGAGGCCTGCTGGAATAATTCGTCGTCGCTGAGGCTGACCCCCGTCACCTGCCCGATAATGAGGTCGGCGGGGAAATTTTGGCCTTCACCGGATGTTAGGACAAGGTTGCCCACGCCGATTTGGGCATCGGGATCAACAAAGGTCAATACGAGGTCACCGGACAGCGTACCGCGCACCGTGCCAACATCACGCTTTGGGTTCTGGATACGGGCATTGACGGCGCTGTTGGAATCGGTGATGAGCAACACTTCGCAACCCGTTGCACTGACTTTGACGACCCGCCCGACCAGACCCAACTCGGTAATGACCGGATCACCCGTTGCGACACCATCACGGGTGCCTTTGTCCAAATGGATGGTGCGGACGACCCCTGCTGTATCACGTCCGATGACATCGGCGGTGACATAGCGGAAATCTGAAGGGGTCTGGGTGGTGTAGTTGAGCAGCGCGATCAGGCGGTCATAGTCGCTGCGGATTTCGCGCAGTTCGGCAAGCTCGGCTTGATAATCAGCGAGCGCTTCTTCCAATTCAAGGTTGCGGGTGCGGAGTGAACGGATTTCGGCAATGTCATCGGCGGTACTGTCGAGCGATCCGCTGAGGTTGCCAAAGATATTTTCTAGGAACGTGAGCGGGGCACGGCCCAAACTTTCGGCTGGGGAGAGCGTCCCCAACAGACTTAGAATGACCAATGTGATTGAAATAAACAGGGCAGTGCCAATAGCCACAGTACGCGGCGAACGATTCCCGATCAACCCAACAATTCCTTTTCCACCAAACTCGGAAGCGAATTATACCCTATGCTGTAAAGGGTGATGCGGCTGTCAGATGAAAGGTGGAAATTCGCTGTCATTCACACGGATAGGGCACACACGACACCTTGCGCCATGTATGGTCATCGTCGGGATAGAGGGGACAATCGAGGCACACTACAACGAGATTGCTGCCCATTGAAACTTCGGCGGTGACGTTGTAGCGTTGTTTATTATTGCCATCCAGCGACTTGCCATTCACCCATGCTTTGCCTTGTAGGGGTTCGGCAAATTCTAGCCACCATGTACTACATTCATCATTGGCGGGCATATCAAATGTTTGTCGCAACCAGACGCAGCCCTCGTCACTGACCAATTCCTTTAGCGCCTCGCCTTTAAGGACGCTCAAGGTGGGCCACAGATGGTCATGCACCGATAACTGGCTGTAATCGGCACTACCCGGCACATCTTGGCGCAGAAAACGCCATTGGTCGTTGAGTTCAATTGGTTTCATGTGCTTCTACGTCTCCCGACCTATTCTTACTGAGGGCTGCCGCCATGACGCCCCAAAAAACAATCTGATGAGTGAAGATGACCCAATAATAATAATCATACCACCCAACCGCCAACCATGCGCCGACAGCTCCCCATAGGCAGATGGCTTCGGGGGTAAGGTTGCCGGAACGCCATTGCACCCATGCCAGACCCACTGCAAAGATCAAAATCCAAGCGGTGAGGGCCACCCCAATGATGCCTAATTCGGCTGCCATCAGGTAGTAGATGTTGTGGACATTGGTGCCCTGCATATCTAGGTCACGGGGGTCTTGGTCAATGAGTTTTTGGCTTTGCCATGGGAAGTTGCCAATGCCGATGCCCGTCCAGCGATGGTCACGAAAGATATGGCGGGCTTGTTGGGTCAAAATGTCACGGGCGGCGGTGCTGATGCCTTCCACCGAGGGCAGCCCTTCATCGCCTTCACCTGTGCGGGATTCGATGAGGGGACGGTAGCCGATATAAAATACGCCGCCGATGAGGGTTAACATGATCGCAAGGGCGACGATACCCCGCCAGCCCTCGCCCTTTAAATTGCGGTTGATCAGAAATAGGCCCACTGTCGCAATGAGGCCAACGGTGAGACTGCCCATCCCCGAACGACTGAAGGTTAACAGCAGTCCCCATAGGCTGATGGTCGTGACCCATGCGGCGGTGCGGCGGGTTTCAGCTTTGAGCCACAACCATAGACCCGCGATAATGCCGACGGCTAAACCCCCGGCGAGTGGATTGGGGTGGGAGGTGAGGCCATAGGCACGCAGGAAGCGCACGCCATCGGCTTGGACGACAGGCACACCCGATACATCGGGGCTGCGGCGATATTCCACCAAGTCGAGGCCGATTTTTAAGACATGCTCATCGAGCCAGACCAGATTGATTTCGTGCTGCAAGGCCGATTGGGTGATGGCGATGGCGGCGTGGAAAATCGTACCTCCGACAAGGGCCGTTGCTACCCAACGCGGTTGTGGGCCATTACACGTCACAATCAGGGCGAAAATGGTCACCAGCATCCATTGGATGGCCTGCGAATTGGCAATGCCTTTTTGATCGGCCCAACCGACGGACAGGCGAATGTAAAATGACAACATCACCAGCCCCGCAACCCACCAGATGCGCCCATCTAAGACCAATTCGCGCAGGCCCTTAAACATGGTCAAGACCCATAGGCAGGCCAGAAGGATGACCAGATAAACCAGCGTGAAGCGGATGTAGTAGACTGACAAATATTGTTGGGTATCGGAGGAGTAGCTGAGTCGTTCACGGAAAAAATCGGGCACCCATTCGGCATAGGCCCAACGGGGACGCCACCACCATGTCGCGCTGAAAAAGATGAACAAAATTAGGCCGTGCATGGCGTAGGTTAGATAGTGTGTCCAGCGTTGCCAGAAAAGGGTAGGGTTCATTGAGCGTAATTTCATGCAGGATACGATGATTATTTGATATAAAATCGCGGGGATAATGACGTTTAACAAATAAAATCGGCAAGGCCATCCCCACCCCAAACCCCTCCCCACTCAGTGGAGAGGGACTTCAAAAGCACGTTTTGCAGGGGGTTGGGGAAAATACCGAATCTAAAAGTTAAACATCATAATCCACCGCGCTGAATCTAGCCGGAACGAATATTCGCTGATTTTAGTTGAGTCGCTAATCACAACAGGGGCAAGTATACTTTGGACTTGATTTGTTTGCCGCAACTTGAGAAATCGTAGACGCTATGATGATAAAACATCTCCGCAGCCTGCCCAATTTAATATCTGACCATCTGCGTACTCTACCGCTGTTGGTGCTGTATTTGACGGACGGGTGTAACAGCAAATGCGCCATGTGTGATATATGGAAAGCGCCGCGCCGTAATATGGATATGGGGTTGGTTGAACGGTTGGCGGCATCCAGCCAAAAATTGGGGACACAGTTGGTCTTGCTGTCGGGTGGGGAGGCGATGCAGCATCCTGAATGGCCCATGATTGCCCAAAAATTTCGGGCGGCGGGGTCAAAAATTTGGTTACTGACGAATGGCCTCTTGCTTCGGAAACAAGCCGAGGATGTCATGGCCCATGTGGATACGCTGACGGTCAGCTTGGACGCGGCAACCCCCGATCTCTATGAAAAAATACGCGGGGTGGATGCGCTGAATCTCATCTTAGAGGGGATGCAGATTATCAGCAAAGCGGGTATCCCCATCAGCACCCGAACCACGTTGATGCGGACCAATTATCGTCAGATGCCGCAAATCGTGGATATGGCGTTGGGGGCGGGGGCGCGACAGGTCAGCTTTTTGGCGGTGGATACGGTCAATCCCTTTGCGTTTGGGCCGAGATTTGAAGATGTCATCCCGTTGAATAGGCCAGTTAATGAATTCGGCGGATTGATGGCGGAGGATTTGCCCGAATTTGGGGCGATATTGGATGAAATGGAACACACCCACGCCGCGCATTTTGCCGATGGACGGATTGCAGAAAGTCCCGCTAAGCTACGCCGCCTGTATGATTATTTTGCCGAGCCGTTGGGATTGGGTGAATTTGAAGGGCCGCGCTGTAATGCCCCGCATATTTCGGCGGTGGTCAATTGGGATGGACGCTTGCAGCCGTGCTATTTTTTGCCGTCGTGGGGCAAGCTGAATGCGGATGGCGTCGAATTGGAAGATGCACTCAACGACCCGGCGGCGGTGGCGTTACGGACGGCCTATCGGAATGGGGAACGGGCCGAATGTGCGCGGTGTGTTTGTCCCTTGTATCGTGGGCCGAGAGCCTTGATGCGAGGATTTTAGTTGATGGGTATCGTGGCGGTGACGGGTAGGCGATCGCCCGTAGTCGGATTATAGAGGCCGACCAGCACCGACAAACATTCGGGTGGGTAGACGCCATCGGGAATAATAAAATGGCGGAAATCTTGCCAGCGTTCGCCAGATTGCCAGAGCGCTAACGGATAGAGGCGACCTATCGGCGGGCCATCGGCATCGGTGGCAAGGCGTTCGTCACACATCAGATGCACAAAAATCTCAATCGGTTCGGTGGGGGGTGACTGCACTTGCCAGATCAGTTCCAGCCGCAAAATATTCTTGGCAGTCGGCGCGCTTAATGCTTCATCCGGCCCAATTTTCAGCGATTCCAAAATGATGCCATTGCCGAAATCGGCAGCGGGGGTGGTTGGATTCGGCGCATTAGTCAGCTGGATGCCAGCGAGGGGGGCATAAATATCTCCGCCAATTTGCCGACTAACCAGCACCCGATCATAGCTTGATAGGGTGGCCCGATCCAACCCGGTAGCCTCGACCTGATAAATCCGCGTGGTGGCGGGGATGATGTCATCGGCACGGGCGACCTTCGTGATAGCACTGGTCGGGAAATCGTCGTCATTGAGGCGCAAAAAGTCGGTCAGGCTGACGAAATCGGGTAAATAGACGCTGCCTTCCGCACCCAACAAAAAAGTGGGCTTACGCGGGGCAAGATAGGCCGGGGGATTGACCACCAATAGCGATTGATTTTCGACATTGGCCGTATCGGCGATGGCTTGATAGTAGTCGTTCAGCAGATGGTGTTCGTCTAGGCGATTCTGGACAAAAGGCAGGGCGACCATCAGCGCGATTACTATACCGGTGACACCGACAATGGGTTGCAGCAAATTGGGGGCGATACGTGGCAGGGGGATAGTCAATAATGCGGCCCATGCCCATGCGATGCCGACCGAAGCTAGATAATGTAGGCGCGGGTTGCTCAAGAGGTAGTTGACATCCAGAAATAACCACGCGGGGAGCATTGCCAATGGAATCCACACAAGGCCCAGACGGGCAAGGCGGATTGGTTCAACGGGCGGTGCGGGTGGGGTGTCGTTATCGTCAGCATTTGGGATGGGCCAACGATGGTGCATGTAAAACCACAGGCCGAAAATCGCAAGGGCCACACAGCCGCTGACCCATGCTAATGCGGTGCCGCTTGGGGGGTCAATAAACATGCGGAATTGGGCCGCCAGCGGAAAACCAATCGCTTGTAGGGTCTGGCCGATTTTGACATCTAATGCGGCGGTTTTGAGGCCAGTCGAGTTGTTATCAATGGGAACGATTTGCCAGATAAGGCCGTAGAGCAGGGCAAAAAAAACAATCGGGGCAAGGGCGATCAATAGTCGGTTTTGGCGCAGGCGGGTCAATTGAAAATCGGCGCGGCAGATGGGCAGCATAGCGGGATGGGTGCTCAAAATAATCAGGCCAATCAGCAGCGGGGCGATGATGCCGTTTTCGTGACTAAAGATGGCCCAAAACGCCACCCCCCATGCCAGAAATAATTTCCAGTGTTGGGGATGGTCAAGCCACGTCACAATCAGATAGGCCGAGGCCAGAAAGCCAAAAGTCAGCCAGAGATGAAATTGGGCCGGGGTGGGGATGACGGTCTGATAACTAAAGGGAAAGGTCACAAACAGCAGACCCGCGAAAAATCCGGCTTGGCGGGAATGGCTGAGGCGGTTGGCAAGGGCATAGACCAAAACGGCGTTGATGAGGTGCAGACTAATTGAGAGCGCATGTAGGACGGTTGCATCGTGCCCCAAAATTTCCCATGCGGTAAAGGCGGCGGGCCGATAGAACGGGAAACCGCTGGAACTCAGCCAATAATCACCCCCCGAATGAGCATCTAGCCACAGCATATGCGGGATGTCGTCCCAGAACAGCATCAGGTTGAGGGCGGGGCGATAGAGCAGAAACCCCACTACCACAATCAGCAGCGGGGCGATGGAATTCAGCAGAAAGCGCGATAGCCGTTTAGTTGACGCCATAGAGCGCCCGGTAGGTGTCGTACTGTTCATAGATGCGCGTGACGTATAGGCGTGTTTCGTTAAAGGTGATGGTCTGGACGAACTTATCCAAATCCGGGCCAGCGATGGCGAGCCACTCTTGGGCATTGCCGGGGCCGCCGTTATAACCGGACAGCGCGGCATAGGGTACATTGTCCACCACGCCGAGTGTCCAATCCAGATAGTATGTGCCAAATTCGACGTTGATATAGGGGCGGTAGACATCACTGTTGGTGTAGTTGGGCCAATTGAGTTGCACGGCGATCCATGCCCCGGTGTCGGGAATAATCTGCATGAGACCCTGTGCGGCGGCGGTACTGGTGGCGAAACTCTGGAATAGGCTTTCTTGGCGAATCAGGCTGAATACCAAGAGGGGGTCAAGATTGTATTTTTCGGCGGCAGGGACTACCAAATCGGCATAGTGAATGGGGTAGCGCAGACGGGCAATATAGCGCGGGGCGTCTAAGGTATCTACCCCGGCGTTGATGAGCAGAATGGCGGCGGCTTCAATCGAGGTGCGGTAGAGGCCAATTTGGGCGAAATAATGGGCCAGTTGATAGGTCGCCAGCGGGTCAGCTTCATAATTTTCGCGCAGGGTGTCAAATTCATCACGGGCATCATCGTAGGCGGCAAGTGCCCATAATTCACGCCCGCGAATCATATGGGGGTCGGTTTCGAGCGCTTGGCTAAGGGGATATAGCGGCCCTGCTTGCTGGATGCCGAAGGTGGTTCGTAGCCAGTCCTCCGCCATCGCAATTTCCTGCGCCTCATCAAATTCAAATTGATAGCTGGCGGGGGGGGTAAAAGGTTCTTTGCCCGCCAAGATGTCATCGGCCCGCAGGCTGTAATAACTACCGGGGTCGGCTTGGGACGCACCTAAAAACGACTGCTGGGCAAGGTCGGTTTGGCCTTGATCGCGGTAGAGGCGGCCCAACCACAAAAAGGCGAGGGCTTGATTTTCACCTGTGCCGGTATTGGCAAGTTGGGTATAGAGGGCTTGGGCTTGCTGGGTCTGATTGGAATTAAGCGCAATCGAGGCGGCGATTAAGAGGCCGTCCTGTGCCCATTCGTTGCCGGGGTAGGACTTGCCAAGCTGGTCAAACATTTGGAGGGCACGCGGGTTGTCATTTAACTGGGTGGCATAAATATAGCCAGAGCGCCACAGGGCTTCGGCGGCTTGGGGGCTGGCGGGACTGACGGTGGGTAATTGACTGTAATGCGAGGCCGCGCCGATGAAATTGCCCTGTAAAAACAGCGTGCGACCCTGTTCCAACCATGCCAAGCCAAACAGCGGGTCGGTGGGGTAGTTGGTGGTGATGGTTTGGAGGGTGGTGAAGGCGGCATCAAAATTACCCAAACCACGATAGGCCTGCCCCAATAATAAGAGGGCATCGGTGGGCATGGTGTACACGGTGGTGCTGTAATCGTTTAGGACGGTGATCACATCGCCATAATCTTCGGCGGCAAAACTGACCTGCGCCCGTTCGAGAGGATCAATTTGATAACCTGCCAGCAAAAGGGTTTGCATAGCTTGATAGGCGTAAATGGTCGAGGGGTAGTCGTTGAAAATGCGTTCAAGGCGGGTATAGGCGGCGACGGTATTGCCTGCCTGTAATTCCAATTGGGCGGCTTGGAGTTCGATGCTGGCGCGATACCCGGCATTTTGGGCCACCAGCAAGATTTCGTCGTATTGGGCGACGGCCTCGGTCAATAAGCCTTGATTAATGTAGGTAGCAGCGATGCGTTCACGCAAGACCAACAGCGGCACAAGGGTGCGGGTGGCGTTGGCGGCGGCAAGGTAGTTTTCGAAGGCTTGGGTGGGCAGATTCAGGGCAAGATAGGCGTCGCCGATGCGCTCATAGGCATAACTGTCAATCAGGCCGGGGCGCAGTTCCAAATATTTTTGGAAATCGGTGATGGCGGCTTCCCAACTGCCAATACCCAGATTGGCATCCCCACGCTGAAAATAGGCTTGGGCGATACGGGGGTCGGCGGGGAACTGCTGAATAAACTCACTAAAGGCGATAAAGGCTTGGTCGAAAAAGCCTTCGCGCAGATTGGCCTGTCCCAACCCATAATAAGCCGAGGCGCGGAGGTCGTTAGCGACAAATTCTTGATTGACCACCGTTTGATACTGCTTGACGGCCTCCTCAAAATTGCCATTAAATAGGGCTCGTTCGGCGGTGGTGATGGCGTCTTCCGGCGGGAGGGTCGGCAGGGCTACGGGTGCGGGTGTGGGCGTAAAATCGGGCGTGGCGGTGATGTAAATTGGCCCACCCGCCCCTTCCGGCGTCGCGGTGACAATAATCGGTTCGGGCGTACCGGTCAGGCTGCATCCCAAAGCCGCAACAAGGGCAATCATCAAAATCGGGTAGGGGAAAGGTGTTTTCAGTCGCATCATATGGCAGATTATGACGTAGGCAGGCGCTTGGGTCAACCCAAATCATGGTGGCGTCAAATGAGGGTAGTGGTTTCGTTGGGATGATTGCCCGATAGACGATTGGCCTTAGCTACGGTAACATGGAAGGGGAATTGGTTTAGAATTAACACACGGGGCTAAAGCCGCCGTGCTGAATCTAGGGTTAGGATAGATTAGAACATTCAACGCACTGTTCTGGCCCGATGTATTCAGTAAATCTGTCATCTCTGCAAACGGCTTGATGCTTAGGACAAATTATCAACTATGGAACTGCAACTCTTTGATACCTATACCCGCACAGTACGGCCTTTTGAACCCCTGCACCCGCCGGAAGTGGGCTTGTATACGTGCGGCCCGACCGTCTACGACTATGCCCATATCGGTAACCTCCGCACCTATATTTTTGAGGATATCCTCAAGCGGGTGCTGGAATATAACGGCTATCATGTGCGGCATGTGATGAATATTACCGACGTAGGCCATCTGACCTCGGATGCCGATACGGGTGAAGATAAGATGGAAAAAGGCTCACGGCGCACGGGCAAAACCGCGTGGGATATCGCCGCCGAATATACACGGGCTTTTCAGAGTGACCTGAAACATCTCAATATTGTTGACCCCACCATCTGGTGCCGCGCCACTGACCACATTGAGGAGCAGATTGAGGCGATTGAGACGATTGCCGCTAATGGGTTTACCTATCGCACGTCGGATGGTATCTATTTTGATACGTCCAAGTTGCCGGATTATGGTTATATCGGACGGCTTGATCTTGAGGGGCAAAAGGCCGGGGCACGGGTAGATGTGGGTGAAAAACGCAACCCGACCGACTTTGCGCTGTGGAAATTCAGCACGCCGGATGCCCAACGTCAGATGGAATGGGCCAGTCCGTGGGGGGTTGGTTTTCCGGGGTGGCATATTGAATGCACGGCGATGGCGGCGAAGTATCTCGGCGAATATTTTGATATTCACTGCGGCGGGGAAGACCATATCACGGTTCATCACCCCAATGAAATTGCCCAATCGGAGGCGTGTTTTGATACCCGGCTGGCTAATTTCTGGATGCACGGGTATTTCCTGCAATTGGATGACAGCAAAATGTCGAAATCCAGTGGTGAATTTTTGCGGATTCCGACCCTGATTGAACATGGCTATGACCCGCTGGCGTATCGGTTTTTCTGCCTCGGCGCTCACTATCGGGCCAAATTGACGTTTAGCTGGGATAGCCTAGATGCGGCGGCGACGGCCTTCCAACGGTTACGCCAAGCCTCATTTGAATGGGGTGAACCCGGTGATACGGTTGATTCGGAGTATCAGGCGCGGTTTTTGGAGCATATCAACGCCGATTTGAATATGCCGCGAGTGTTGGCGCTGATTTGGGAAATGGTCAAAAGTGATTTGCCACCCCAAGTCAAAAAGGCCACATTGCTCGATTTTGACCGCGTGTTAGGGCTGCAATTGGCGGAATGGCAGCCCGCTGTGGAAGTCATCCCAGATGAAATTTTGGCGATGGTGGAACAGCGTCAACAGGCTCGTGCCGAAAAACGCTGGAAAGATGCCGATGCATTACGTGATGCGGTCATCGGGGCGGGGTATGAAATTGAAGATACTGCACAAGGGCCGCGTGTTCGGGTGAAGGGCAAGGGTTAGTCACAAATTTAGGAAAAAACAGGGGGAGTCACAGACTCCTCCCTACGAACGTGCGTTCGGTCTTCCGTAGGGGTTGCTGCCAACTTTCACCATTAACGAACACCTGTTAGAATCAAACCAATATTGAATGACACACGGTCAGAGTTCATGACAGACGCAACGGCAAAAAAATGGCTGACATTGGCACAAGCGGCAGAAATGCTCGGTATCCATCCGACGACCCTGCGGCGTTGGGCTGATAACGGCAGCATCCCGGTTTATATCACCCCCGGTGGACACCGCCGATTTTTGGAATCGGATGTGGCGGTGTTTGTCAAAAACCAAGAACAGCAGATTACCGCGAATAATCAACAGGCATGGGTGAGTTATGCGCTGGTTGAGACGCGCCATCGCCTGCAAACGAGTTTACCCCCTTCTGGTCTGACGGCTTTTGATGCTGAACAGCGCCAAGAACAACGGGAACTCGGCAAACGATTGTTGGGCTTGATTATGCAGCACATCGCCATGCCAGTGGATGACGACAGCCTGCTCATTGAGGCCCAAAGTATCGCGGTGCGGTATGCCCAAAACAGCATCGCCAATCACCTCTCGGTGCGGGATGGTCTGGAAATCGTCATGTTTTTCCGCGACAGCCTAACCGAAGCCGCGATGCAGATGCCGCAGGTGGCCCAATTGGATCACGAGGCGCAAATCCGTCTACTCCGCAAGATCAACCAAATTTTTAACACGATTCAATTGGCACTGGTCGAATATTTTCATGAGCAACTTCCTCCCAGTCCCCAACCCTAAATTTTGGTGGAGCAAATCATCTAATGGGTAAAAAACAGTTCGTTTGGATTATGGTCGCCATTCTGCTTGGGATGCCTATTTTTCAGGCACAGGCCCAAGATGATTTGCAGGCCACGCTGGATTTGCTGACAGCGGCCTATCAACATTCGGCAGCAGTGCCAAGTTACGCGGCACAGTGGGACAGCACGATTTCGCAAAGTACCCAATTGGCGCAGGGTGATACGGTGTATGTTATTTCGACAGAGATTACCGAATCCCAGACAGCCCAAATTGCTGGGGCGAATACCAGTTCAACCGTTATCCAACGCATAACACAAGGGCAAATGGTTGTCTCCGGCCAATCAGGAGCGCCGCTGCCTGAAATCGAAATGATGCCCCAATTGGAATTGGAAGGGACACTTATCGCGGTTGATGGGGGGGTGTTTGTGAATTTGGATGATACTGCGCCGGAATATCGGGCTGGACTGCCGGGGGGATGGCAGGAGGTGCTGGATGGGACAGCGCTGGGGGGAAGTGGCACGGTATCGTTGACCAATGTGGCAACCTCGCTAGACCGTGTACGGATGGATGCCGTCAAAATGATGGTGCTGCTCAATCCGGCGGTGGTCAAATCGGCGGAGGTGCTGACGGATGATGAGTTAGATGGGCAGGTCATGAAACGCTATTTGTTGACGCTTGATACAGCACTGGCAATGGCGGCAATGGGGCAAGATGCTTCGGCGCTACTCGGTGATTTGGAATTATCCGAGGCGGCAGTGGCGGCATTGCTCGACGCGACAGTTTATACACTTGAGATTTGGGTTGGGGCGGATGACCAGATGGTCTATCGCCAGATTACGACGCTGAATCTTGATAGCGTGTTGGATAGCGTATCGTTTGGTAGCGATTTGGGTGGGGCGGCGGTGACGATTTCGCACCACCAATCGGATACCCTGACACTAAGTGAACTCAATGCTGATTTTGACATCCGGATGCCGCTGGTGGAAGAAGGAGTGGGTTAACATGCTGCACAGGTTCATTCGCCCTATGGTGCTAGGCCTTGTGCTGGTCGGCACGTTGAGTTCGTCGTTGGTGATGGGGTTGGCGCAAGACGATGGCCTTTCCCGACAAGAGCAGGCCGCGTTACGTGATATTTTGGCGGCATATGACCGGACGCAAAATTGGAATACCTATTCGGCACAGTCGGGCGAAGATACCCAATTGGCGCTGACACTGGCGGTTGGTGATGCTGACCCGTATACCCTGAATGATAATACACGCCGGAATGTGGATTCGGTTTATGATGTGCCGGACAGCGCCGTACAGACGGAATTGGGGCAGACCCGCACCATCCGCGAAACCGAGGGTCGCCAGACGATTAACAACGTTACCATGCAGGCCGATTTCGAGATTGTGGGGATTAACGGCGTTGTGTATGTGCAAGGTGAACGCACCGCCGATCCTGATGATGGGCGCGATGTTGAACTAGACGAATTTACACCGATTAGTGCGGGTGTGACGGCGGATTTGGCCTCGGCGGAAATTGCCAATTTGGAATCGCATGTGGACGCCAAAGAATTGATTGCACTGCGGGCAACGAATGACCTGCTAGAAACGGCGACGGCGGTTGAAGATTTGGGCCAAGTCACCCTGCGCCAATATCCCAACTCGGTGCAGGTCTATACGGTGACGGTTGACCCACTGGTCGGCATTGAGGTATTGGATATTGATGTCGAAAGCATCCTTGCCAATCCGCGTTTGAGCGTTTTGAATCGGAACGCATTTTTGGCCCATCTTGCGACCGACAGCAGCCTGACCATCACCGTATTTTTGGACGCGGAAGATGGGGGATTGGTGGGGGAGCAGTTGTTGTTGGGGGTGGAAATCAGCCTGTCGGAGAGCGATGGCTTAACGGTGACGCGGGGCACATCGGCTGATTTTACGCTGGCGCTGAGTTTTGAAAGCTCGGTGCTATATTTTGCGATCAATGAAACCGTGACGATTAGTGACCCCGGCGCGGCACAATAAGCCGTCATTTCAAGTTGGCTCAATAGATAAAGGGTTATCCCATCAATGGACAAGGCCAATCTGGTAGAAAAACTTACGTTGTTTACGGAGCAGTGGTCGCCGCGTGTTATCGCTGAGGCGAATGGGCAGTATGTCAAATTGGCGAAGGTCGAAGGCGAATTTGTTTGGCACGCGCACGAACACGAAGATGAGATTTTCTTTGTCATCAGCGGCAAGCTGATTATTCAGATGCGTGACCGAAGCGTCGAACTGAATCCGGGGGAATTGTTTGTTGTACCGAAGGGGGTGGAGCATAATCCATTTGCGCCTGTGGAGACGCATATTATGCTGATTGAACCCAAACAGACCACCCACACCGGAGACGTCGAAACCGAGCGCACGGTGGCGGTAGAGGATCAGCGTTGGGTTTAACTAAACTACGTAGGTGAAAGTAGCAAGGGCGATTCACGGATGGATCGCCCTTTTTTATTGGCTACATGCGTTCGGGGGCGTTCATACCCATCAGAGTTAGGACGCGCTTAAAGACAATCTTGGCGGCACGATACATTTTCAGACGGGCCTTTGCCACATCTTCGGGTACTTCGCTGTGCAGCACGCGAATTTCATCGTAGAGGGGGTGGAAGGCACGCGCCAAATCCAATGCCCAAAACGCCATTTGATGCGGGGCGAGGTTGTCATGGGCGAACACCAGTTGATCGGGAAACTCCAACATCTTCAAAATGAAGGCCGTTTCGGATTCGCCCAACAGCGATAAGTCGGCATCTTTGTCCCAATCGTTGGGATAACCACGCTCCTCGACTTGGCGCAAAATCCCGGCGCAGCGTACATGGGCATTCTGGATGTAAAACACCGGATTTTCATTGGAGGCCTTGACCGCCAAATTTAGATCAAAATTGATGGTAGCGTCGGTGCTGCGGTTGAGCATGAAATAACGCACCGCGTCCGGGCCGATTTCATCAATCAGATCATCCAGATTGACGACTTCACCTTTGCGGGTGCTCATGCCGACGGCCTCGCCCTCGCGCATCAGATGTACCCACTGAGTCAGGACGACCTTCACCTTATCGGCATCATAACCTAATGCTTGCAGACCACGATTGACCGTTTGGGCCTCGGTGAAATGATCCGAACCGAAAATATCAATGCACAGGTCGAACCCACGATTGAGTTTGTTGACGTGGTAGGCGATGTCGGGCAGCACATAGGTCGGTTCTTCGTTGCTGCGGATAATAATGCGGTCTTCGTCGTCGCCAAACTCGGTACTCTTGAACCATAGGGCCGGGGCAAGATTTTTGGCCGCCGCCGTTGCGACCTCTTCTTCCGATGCACCATGACGGGTAGGCGAATAATAGAGATAGCCGCGTTTTTCCAGTTCGGCACGTACCTGCTCAATTGGCTCACCGTACAGACTCAATTCCGGGAAAAACAGATCAAAGCGAATGCCGATGCGGTCAAGGGTGTGTTCGATACTGCGGAAAATTTCTTGTTCGGCATATTCTTTGAAAACCACCCAATCGGCGTCTTTCCATTCATCGGCTTTTTCACCCGCCAATTTTTGACCCATATTGCTATGATAATCGCCTTCATAGCCGCCTTTGGGAAGTTCGGCCTCAATACCGAGCGCCTGCAAATAACGGGCCTGCAAACTTTGACCGAGTAGGGTCATCTGGCGACCGCCATTATTGAAATAATATTCGCGGTGAACATTCCAACCGCACATTTCCATTAAACGGGCGATACCATCCCCTACGACTGCTCCGCGTGTGCGTCCGACGTGCAGCGGGCCCGTGGGATTGGCGCTAACAAATTCCACGTTGACGCGGCGGTTCTTGCCAATATCCTGCTGGAAAATGGTGTCATCGGCCTTGATGATGGTGTGGATTTGCTCACGCACCCAATCGCGGTTGAGCCAGAAATTTAGGAAACCGGGTGGGGCAACAATCACTTCACGCAATAGGTCATTTTTGGGCATGTGGTCGGCGATGATTTGGGCAATGTCCAGCGGCTTTAGGCCAAAGGTTTTGGCAAGGGCCATTGGTGCGGGGCAGGCATAATCACCCTGATCGGCTTTTTTGGGGCGATTGATGGGTACGGCAATCGAATCAGCGGCGGGTAATTTTCCGGCTTGTTGCGCGGCGGCAAGGGCTTCGCGGACAAAGCTTTCAATGCGTTGGGGAATGGGCGTAAAGGTCAACGCGGTAACTCCTAATGTCAGTCAATTGAAATTGAGGTGGTTATTGTAGCATAGTCATGAACGGGCCGTGAGGCCGATTCAGGTATTTTGAACACGGCGAATAGTGCCCCACAACGACAGTCCGCCGACGATTGAGGGCAATAGCATATAGGCTAGGGTTAACGACCCGCCAAAATTGCTGAGGTTATCGGCGTTGGAGAGGGGGACAGGTAGCCACATCCATAGCAGCATTAGTTCCCAATGCGGAAAAATCAGCAGGGGGAAAAAGCGAATCAGGCTGAAATCGGCGGCGTCATAATGCAGGACAAAAAATAGCAGGCCGGTTAGCAGACGAAACAAGCCCTGCATGATCAGCATCCACAAATTGGCTTGGCGGATGTTGGGCGTGGTGGCGGAAATCAATAACCCGCCGCCCATCGTCACAAATAATTCTAAAAGGGGCATTAGGACAATTAATGCTCCCAATGCCGCGAGAGGGAGGGCGTCGGCTAGGGTGAGGGTGACATTATTCAGGTTATAGCGCAGGAGGCCGACGAACAGGGCGATCACAAGGCGTGATACAAAAATTTGCAGCAGCACGGGGCGGGCTGTCCATATCAAGGCGGCGAATTTGCTGAAGATGAGTTGGTAGCGGGGTAGCGGCACGGTGCGGATGATGTCCCATGTGCCGTGTTCGACCTCGCCGGCAATGGCATTGGCTGCCATCCAACGGGCATTGGTCAGCAGGCGCAGATAGAAACTTTCGGAAAGGAGCATCAATAGGGGGGCGATAAAGAGTAGGGGCACATAGACCATAAAGCCAACCGTGACTTCATGCGAAATCAGCAGTACGAACGATATAATCAATAATACGGGATTGAGAATCGAAAACAGCCTGACCAAACGACGGCTGGTGGCGGCGATACGGTAATCAAAAATACTCAGTTTGCGTAATTCGTTTGCCACAAGCGGGAAACGCGGGTGCGCCCATCCCGGCAGCCAATCGGGAACGCGGTTATACATGCCATGAACCCCTGCGATGGGAGGATTTTTTAAGTGAGCCTTCATTATACCCATTTGAGCCGAACCATTTCTTTGGCTTTGCGACACCGACCTCAACTCTATTCACTCACATTGGACGCAAATGGTTGGGTCGCGGTGGAGGATTTGCTGGCGGGGTTGCGAAAAGCACGACCAGAATGGGAGCATTTGACCGAAGCCGACCTTGTGCAAATGAACGAGCAGGCCAGCAAAAAACGTTATGAAATCGCTGATGGGCGGATTCGTGCGTTATATGGACACTCCACCAAGCAAAAAGTCCAAAAAACGCCATCAGCCCCGCCACAAATGCTGTATCATGGCACGACGGATATGGTGCTGGATGTGATTTTGAAAAAGGGCCTCAAACCTATGAAACGCCAATATGTGCATTTTGCGACGGATCGCAAGATGGCGGCAGAGGTGGCGAGTCGGAAAGGGGGCAAGGTGGTGATTTTGGAAATCTTGGCAGGTGAGGCACATCGGAATGGGGTGGCATTTTATTTGGGAAATGAAAATGTGTGGTTGGCGGATTTTGTGCCGCCGGAG
The DNA here is from genome assembly GCA_041753455.1 of Anaerolineae bacterium. GTDB lineage: Bacteria > Chloroflexota > Anaerolineae > Aggregatilineales > J027 > CFX10. Next base: position 368,513 of record JBGSUK010000011.1, read on the forward strand.
TTTATTCGGGCCGAGGAATAGCCGAGGAATCAAATTCCCCGGCTACAGAAACAATGTCCAATAAATGGACAGGGGCATTATTTCAGGCCCAGTCGCTGAGAAAGTTCATCTACCAATATATCGTGGTCAGCGACCATTTGGGGGACGCCATTGGGTAGGGTGGCCCAATAGAAGCTAAATTCTAATGGTTCGGGGTTGCCGTCGCTGCGATTGGTTTCCATATGTGACCATGTTTCGGGTGGTACATGGTCACAGGTCAGATGGAAGAAATAGCGATGGTGGATTTCGGCAATGCCCTGACTTGACAGATCACGTTTGACCTCGCCCAGATATTCCACAATTTTGAGACCCTCTAAGCCTGTTTCCTCAAAGGCTTCGCGCAGCACACCCTGTTCGGGAGTCTCATCGGGTTCAATCGAACCAGCCGGAACTTGAATGCCTGCTTCGGGATAAGCGGCGTGTTCAAACACCAACAAGCGATTTTGATGCGTGATATAGGCGAAGGCTTTGCGTCGAATAATCATTCCACCGCGACCACCGGATTACTCAAACTGCCGACGCCCTCAATTTCGATTTCAACGGTATCACCGGGTTTAAGCTCAGTCACGCCTTCGGGAGTGCCTGTCAAAATCACGTCACCGGGTTCAAGGGTCATGACATGCGAGGTGAACTCGATGAGGGTGGCAACATCAAACACCATGTACGAGGTGTTGGAATTGATGATCTCCTCGCCATTGAGCCGCGCTTTGATACCCAGATTGTTAGGGTTTTCGATGTCGGTCACGATGAATGGGCCAAGCGGACAGAAGGTATCAAAGCCTTTGGCACGTCCCCATTGACCATCGGCTTTTTGCAGCACACGGGCCGAGACATCGTTGGCACAGGTATAGCCCAACACATAATCCAGCGCGTTTTCTTTGGTGACTCGTTTGGCCCGTTTGCCGATGATGACGGCGAGTTCGGCTTCCAAATCTACGCGACCAATATCAGGGGGAAGTTCGATATTTTCACCGTAGGCAATCAACGAGCTAGGAGGTTTTAGGAAAAGCATGGGCGTCTTGGGGACTTCGACGGCGTGTTCGGCGGCATGGGCGGCATAGTTGCGAGCCACACACACAATTTTGCTTGGCTGGATGGGGGGTGCAAGCTGAATGTTATCGAGCGAGCTAATTTCGGCCCCGGCGCGATAATTGCCATGTAGATCGCCTTCGACGCGATACACAATGCCATTTCGAATCATGCCAAGTTGAATGCCGTCGTCGGTATAGTAGCGCAGAAGGGCCGTCGCCATAATTTTGCTCCAAGTGGGTTGTGAATAGAACCCCACGAGTTTAAATTTTTCTGGCGGGTCTGTCCACTTTTGCCGAAAAAAGCTCAATGACGCCATCTTCGCCGATAGAAATATGCTGTCCACAGTGGGTACAGACCCATTGATGCGTCTGCGGGGTAAGGGCGATTTGGTCACAAGCGGGGCATTGCCAAATTTCCCCTAATGGCCTTGCAGTGGCAGGTGGGAAATTGCCTGCTTTAAAGGCCCAGACCAGCGCATAGCCGACCTGCCAGCGTTCGATTTCGACAAATTCAAAGCCAAGTGTTTCGGTCAAATAATGCTCAAAGCCTTCATTCGACATGGTTTTGCCGGGGAGGAGCTTGGCTTCACGTCCTTGCCGATTGGACATCAAAACCACACCACCGGGGCGGGTGACCCGTTGGATTTCACGTAGGACGGCTGCGGGGGAGGGCATAAATTCGAGGGCTTCCAAAATGGTCACGGCTTCGAAGGTGTTATCGGGAAAGGGCAGATGGTCGGCAGGGCAATGCAATAGGTAGGCGCGATTGGCGGTAATTTCATATTGCAGTTTGGCGGCGGCACGGGTTAGCATTTGGCGGCTGAGATCAACGGCGACGATTTTGCCCGTGAAAGCGGGGCGTTGAAAAAGGGTAGCAGGCAGTCGGCCCGTACCTGTAGCGACATCCAAAATCAGCGCGTGGGGAGTGTCCATCGCCTGTAACAAGGGGCGACCGAGATAGGCGGCTTCGTAGGCGGTTTCAAATTCTTTGGTGCGGTCATAGCGATGGGCATAACGGTCATACAGCCAGATGACCATGCGCCGACCCAAATAGACCCCTTCAGTAGCGTTGATTAGCCACCAGAGGAGTAAGACGGCTAACCCGATTGAAACCAGCACACCAATAAACACGAGAGGCGTTCCCATGACGATTTGACCTGTACTAAGGGTGGGGTGATAATGTTTACAATCTTGGCACAGAAATTTGATTTTGACATTATTAAAACTCGGAGTCGTGTCGTGGATAAACAAACTAAAAAACTCATCCAAAATCTTTCTGACGCCGACCCCAAAGTGCGCTATAACGCTGTCATGGCACTTGGCAAAACCGGTGATGTTTCACTGATTGATGAACTGGATAAGGTGGCAACCCTTGACCAAAATCCGAAGGTGCGCGACCTTGCCTATAAAGCCGTGCGGGCTTTGTCGGTACTGCGTCAGCGTCAGCAATCCGAAGCACGCGAGAAACTAGCCAAAGCCGCTGATGATGAATATGAATGGCAGATGCTGTCCGGCGATATTAGCAAACAGGCCGGGCCAGTCGTCACGGAAATCAAGTGGGATGATGAAGACATTTTAGACCTTCCGCCAGATATGGATGAAGCACCCGTCTCGGCTGAAAAAGAAGGCCGGCGAGGTAAAAAATCTAAAAAGGAAAAGGCGGCGAAACAGGAACGCTCACGGGGGGGCATCTCTGGCTGTTTCCGCGTGTTCATGTGGGCAGCGGTATGTGTGGGGCTGCTCGGCGCGACCGTTGTGGCCTATGATGAAATCAATACCCCTGACGATGCGGCGATTAATCGGGCTGATGCGATTTATAAGCTGAACGAATGGGTGCAAGAAAATGCACAGACCGCATTGGCCTATCAAACGGCATTGAATGGGGCGACGCTGGATTGTAAGGTCGTGCCCTCGGCGGATGAATATACCATGACCGAGCGTCCTAAATGGGCCGGGGATGTCAGTGAGTTTCATCAAGAAGGGCTAGACCCATTTTTTAACCTCATGACCGAGGCGCAAGAGGGATTAAACAAAACACGCAGTCAAATTGAGACGGCGTGTTCCGGGCAAGATCAGTTAAATAGCACCGATTGGGCCATCGGGGATACGCAGGCCCAATTGACCAGTACGCTGGCGGCCCTGCAACAAGCGGTTGACTTGCTGCTGTTTGAATGGCAGAAAATTCAACCCCAATGGCCTGCTTCCTAGAGGCTACGATTTGATGGGCAGCCAATTTTTCGATTCAGGCTGATCGGTGGGGGCAATACTTAACAACAAGCGACTGCGGGCCGAATAGTAGACAATATATTCGCGGCCTGTGTTCATGGGGACTTCCGATGGGGCGACAAATGGGGCAAAACTGTAGCTGCCAATGATAAATGAGAATGGCATTTCGGGCCGATTCCGGGATGCCATTTTGATTTCTAAGGGGCCACGCTGCCAACGGACGGGTTTTTGGGCGAATGTTTCGGGCAAAAACATGCTGGCATTCTTCCACAAGACGCCAGCTAGGAAGAAAAAGCTGGCAAACATCATGAGATAGAAGAAATAGCTGAGGACGCCGCCGCTTGGCCCGCGCAGAATGAGGCCGACCCCGGTTGCTAACATGGTGGCGGGGCAGATGAAGCCGATGCTGGAGACAAGGGCTGCTATCACGATGGGGGATCGCTGCAATTTGGTCATTTTACCTTGCCGATTCATCGCTAATTTTTCAGCCATTTGTGAGGATGGCGTGTAGTGATAGGAGTGGTCGTCTTTTGGATTTTGGGTAGGATTCATCTTTAGTACATTTCTTTCTTGGATAAACAACGGCTCGGCTGTACAATAGCCGCGCTCTTAAGACTATAAACCCTGAAATAAGGAGGCGCAAACAGCGTGGTTAGTCCTTTAGACTGGCTGCTTGGCCTGTTTTCCCTAGACATTGGCATTGATCTCGGTACGGCGAACACATTGGTGAGTGTGCGCGGTAAAGGGATTGTGATTAACGAACCTTCATATGTCGCCATCGAAAAGAAAACGCGGCGACCGCTTTCGTTTGGGCAAGAAGCCAAAGAAATGTCCGGCAAAGTGCCTAATAAAATTTTGGTGGTACGCCCGCTGCGTGACGGCGTCATCAGCGAATTTGAGATTACTGAAGGGATGCTTGAATATTTTATCGGCAAGGCCCACCAACAAAGCTGGGTGCCGATTCCGCGTCCGCGTGTGGTGGTCGGGATTCCCTCTGGTGTGACCGAAGTGGAAAAACGAGCCGTGTATGATGCCACGATGAGCGCCGGGGCACGTGAAGCCTTTTTGATTGAAGAACCCGTCGCGGCGGCAATCGGGGCCGGACTGCCGATTCAAGAGACACGCGGTAGCATGATTGTGGACATCGGCGGCGGGACCACCGAAGTCGCGGTGTTTTCGTTGGGAGGTATCGTCATCAGCCGTAGTATTCGCGTAGCAGGTGATGAAATGGACGAAGATGTTGTCCAATATATGCGCTCCAAATATAACTTGCTGATTGGGGAGCGTACCGCCGAAAAGGTCAAAATCGAAATTGGCTCGGCCTTTCCATTGTTGGAAGAACGTACCATGTTGGTGCGGGGTCGTAATCTGATTAGTGGTCTGCCGGAAGCGCGTGAGGTGTCGTCCATTGAAATCCGTGAGGCCCTGTCGGGGTCGGTGGGGATTTTGGTGGATACGATTCGGGATGCGTTGGATGAAACGCCGCCGGAATTGGTGGCCGACCTGATGGAATCCGGGATTTGCCTTGCCGGGGGTGGGTCGCAATTGAAGGGCCTAACCGAGCGGGTGGCGGATGAAGTCAATGTGCGGGTGTGGCTGGCGGAAGATGCCATGACGTGTGTGGCGCGTGGGGCGGGCCGTGTGTTGGAAGATTACGATAACCTGCGAAGCCTGCTGGCTGGTTTGGAGCGCGGCTCAACGCAGCATTGATAGTAATTTGGGAGGTGGCATCATGGAGAGACGTGTGATTCTCTATCCCGGTGAGGATGGGTATTGGGTGATTGAATGCCCTAGTCTGCCGGGATGTATCAGTCAGGGTATAACACGCGAAGAGGCCATTGAAAATATCAAAGAGGCGATTGCTCTATATATTGAATCCCTAGAAGCGCATGGCGACCCTGTACCAGCAGAAACCTATGATTCTTTTGTTGTGACGGTATGACCAAGCCTCCGTTACTTTCGGCGAGAGAATGTGTGAAGTCCCTTGAAGCGGTTGGTTTCGTAGTAGATCGTCAAAGGGGTAGTCATATTATCTTGCGCCGAGAGTCCCCACCCCCGACACGTACAGTAGTTGTTCCAAATCATAAGGAAATTGACCGTCGCACCCTAAAAAGCATTATCGAGCAAGCGGGCCTGACCGTTGAAGAGTTTATTGAATTGCTCTAATCCCTTGAGCTTGGTCAATGTCTCGGTTTGGCGACGACACCCCACACATCCGCTAAAATGGAGAGGGCTTCGCTGCCATCGGTGCGGATGCGGAACAAGATACTGCCTGTTAGATAATCACTTGTCAGACGGGGGTCGGCGGGGCTGAGGTCGGCGGGGAGACGGCCTGAATTGAGGTCGTTAATCAGGGCCACATTACGCTCCACGACGGTCAAAAAGACATATTCATCGGTGGCGGTCATTGAGGACACGCCATAAAAATCGCCTAATTCCGCAATTTGCACCAAACCACCCGTCACCAAATCCAAACGCCAAATAAAAATATCAGCTTCGCGGTCATCAATCGGCGAGGTGACCAATGGACTGAGGGGGAGGGGGTCTTTGGGAGTGCCACGTACCGCTAAATAGAGGGCGCTGTCATCCAATGCCCATGTGATGCGCTCCACATCACCAAAATTAATGGGGTAATCACGGGTACCAGCGCTAATCAAATCAATCACGCGAATCGTGCCGTTGATGGTCGGGCCTGCCAAGCGCGACAAATTGGCGTTCATAGCCGACGGGCCGGGGATGAAGGTGCTGTCGTAGGCGCGGATCTCGCCCGATGGAATATCAATCGCGTTGAGACCAGCATCGGGAAAACAGCAGGAATAAAACAGGGTCGTGCCATAGGTGGGGATGAGGCGCGGACGACCACCCCCCAGAATCCCACCATCACGGGCATATTGGAAGGCTGCCCCGCCTAGCGCTGCATCCGATGAACCGAGTGAATAGCTGCCGATGTAATTGACCAAGCGACCTGTTCCGCCCATGTTAAATAGGCTGGTTTCACGCAGGGGGAAGGTGATAAAACCGGGTTGATCGGCCTCGGCGGGGTTGCTGGATTCAATGTAATACAGAGAATTGCCGCCCCGATCCATCGCAATGGTGATGCTGAAATCGCCGGGGAGACGCACCGCCGCGCCACCTTCGGCACTGGTTTCATAGAGGCCATCGCGCCGCGCAATATAGAGGCGTTCGCCGTCGGGTGTCCAGAGCAAACTGGCGGCTTGGCCCGTCTGAAATTCTGGCCCAACGGTGGTGATGGGGTTGCCCTGTGCATCGGCCAATTTCACCGTATTTTGATGGACGTAGGCCAGATAGACGTTGGCGGCATTTTGACGGGCAAGAATGGGTTGATGTGAGCCTGCGAATAAGACGAACAGGCCCGTCAGCGCGACGGTGATGGTAAAAATGACCCGGCGCATTAACGTGACAAGACCTCAGCCATTTGGAAATAGTGTTCGCTGATGGTGCGCTGTTTGCTAACGACATCCGAGATTTGTGCACAGCTAATATCACGCCCGTCGAGGCCGACCATGATACCGGAATCACCTGCGACCAAGTGCTCAACCGCCGCCACGCCTAATCGGGTTGCCAGCAAACGGTCAAAGGCGGATGGACTGCCACCGCGTTGGACATGACCCAAAATGGTGATACGAACTTCAAAACCAACGGTGCGGTCTTCCAGATATTTGGCGACTTCGGTAATGTTGTATTTGGCGCCTTCGGCAATGACCCCTATGGCGTGGGATTTGCCGCGTGTATAGGCATCGTCCAGCGCTTTGGCGATTTCATCTAGTTCGAGGGGTTTTTCGGGTGTTACCACCAACTCCGCCCCGCCCAAAATGCCACTCATCAGGGCCAGATAACCACAATTGCGACCCATCGCCTCCACCAAAAAAGCGCGTTCATGGCTGGTGGCGGTATCACGCAGTTTGTCAATCGCATCCAAGATGGTGTTGAGGGCTGTATCTACCCCGATGCTCATATTGGTGCCCCATATGTCGTTATCAATGCTGCCGGGGATGCCGACCACTGGAAATTTGAGGTCGTGGAGGGCCTGTGCGCCGCGCAGACTGCCATCTCCACCGATGACCACCAAGCCTTCGACGCCAGCTTCATTTAACCGACGGAGGCCGCGTTTTTGACCTTCGGGGGTTTTGAATTGTTCATTACGGGCCGTTTGTAAAATCGTGCCGCCGCGCTGCAAAATGCCGCTGACTTCACGATTGGTCATGCGTTCAAAATCCCCTGCCAGCATCCCGGTGTAGCCGCGTCGGATGCCATAGACTTCCATACCCATATCGAGCGCAGTACGGACGACAGCACGAATGGCGGCGTTCATGCCGGGGGCATCGCCACCGCTGGTGAGGACTGCGATTTTTTTCATGATTGAACTCTTTTGTGCCAACTTTTACGTATTCTATTAAAACATCCGTCGAATTTTAGCGCCAGTTGACACAAAAGGGTATTTAACCTTTGTTTACTTTGTACCGTTTGCCTACAGGCCTTAACGTTCGCCGATTAGGTAGGGTTTGATGTATTGTCCGGTGTAGCTGTGGTCACAGGCGACAATTTCTTCCGGCGTGCCTACCGCAATCACTTCACCCCCATCTTCACCACCCTCTGGCCCCATATCAATCAGCCAATCGGCGACCTTGATGATGTCGGGGTTGTGTTCGATGATGAGGACGCTGTTGCCACGATCAACCAACGTTTGCAGCACATTTATCAGACGTTCCACGTCGGCGGCGTGTAGACCGGTGCTGGGTTCGTCGAGGACATACAGGGTATCGCCTGTGCCTTTTTTCGAGAGTTCGCGGCTAAGTTTGACCCGCTGCGCTTCGCCACCGGAAAGGGTGGTGGCAGGCTGACCAATCCGGATATAACCCAAACCGACGGACTCTAGGGTTTCCAAACGGCGGAAGACGGTCGGGATGTTTTCGAAATATTCCAAGCCCTCAGTAACGGTCATATCCAGCACATCGGCGATGCTCTTGCCTTTGTATTTGACCTGCAAGGTTTCGCGGTTATAGCGCTTGCCGTGACAGACATCGCACACGACATAGACATCTGGTAGGAACTGCATTTCAATTTGTAGCATCCCCTGACCTTCGCAGTTTTCACAGCGTCCACCCTTCACATTAAAGGAGAAGCGGCCCTGTGAATAACCCCGAATGTTGCTTTCGGGCAGGTCGGCAAACAGCTTGCGGATGTCGTCGAACATCTTGGTATAGGTGGCGGGATTGGAACGCGGCGTGCGACCAATCGGGCTTTGGTCAATATTGATGACCTTATCAATTGTTTCCAACCCATCAATGCCATCGTGGTCACCGGGGCGTTCACGACTGCCATAGAGCCGTTGGGCTAGTTTGCGGTAGAGGACATCCACCATTAAGGACGACTTGCCCGATCCACTGACCCCCGTAATCACGACTAGCTTGCCTAATGGAATCTCGGCGTCGACATTTTTCAGGTTATTCTCACGTGCGCCCCGAATGACAATGCTGCGGCCATTACCCGGACGGCGGGTTGATGGAATGGCGATGCGGCGGCGACCACTCAAAAATGCGCCGGTGATACTGTTGGGGTCAGCCATCACCTGTTCGGGTGTGCCTGTTGAGATAATCTGACCACCATGTTCGCCAGCCCCCGGCCCCATATCAATGAGCCAGTCGGCGGCCCGCATGGTTTCGTCATCGTGTTCGACCACCAAGAGGGTATTGCCAAGATCGCGCATCCCTTTGAGGGTGTTAATCAGGCGCTCGTTGTCGCGTTGATGCAGACCGATGGAGGGTTCATCCAACACATACAGCACACCAGTCAAACGCGAGCCAATCTGGGTTGCCAACCGGATACGTTGGGCCTCACCACCAGAGAGCGTGCCTGCCGAACGATTGAGGGTCAGATAATCGAGGCCAACATTGACCATGAAGCTGACGCGGCTGGTGATCTCTTTTAAGACCTGCTTGGCGATTTCGGCATCACGGGTATTGAGAATTGGGTTATGCCCGTTACCTTCGATGCTCAGTGAGTTGACCCATTCCGCCAGACGTTTGACGGGTAGGGCGGTCACATCGTTAATGGATAGTTGGGCGATCGTGACGGCAAGTGCCCAAGGATTGAGGCGGCGACCATTGCAGGTGGGGCAGGGACGTTCGGACATCACTTCTTCAATACGGGCACGCATCCAGTCCGAGGTCGTTTCGCTATAGCGCCGCGCTAGGTTGGGGATGATGCCTTCAAATTGAGTCTTATAGACACGCCGATCGCCTTCGTGGCTGACATATTCCACCGCGACTTTTTCCGAATCGGTGCCATACAAGATAATCTGCTGCTGGTCGGGGGCGAGCTTGCTCCATGCCGCGTTGTAGTTGATGCCATACTGCTTACAGACGCTGGCGATGATTTGCATGGTATAGCTGTCTTTGCCTTGCGGCCATGCCTGGGCCTGAATCGCCCCTTCGGCAAGGCTCAATTCGGGTTCAGGGATGACCAGCACCGGGTCAATCTCCAGCCGAACACCTAAGCCCTGACAAGCAGGACATGCCCCATGTGGACTGTTAAATGAGAAGGTGCGCGGCTCGACTTCGGGGAAACTGCCATGCCCAAAAGGACAGGCCAACTGCTCGCTATAGACATGATCTACTGTACTGCTGCTGTCGGTGAGGTCATTGATGACGACAAAACCATCGCCTAGTTCAAGGGACGTCTCAATCGAGTCGGTTAGGCGGGTGATGGCGCTACGGGCTTCTTCGCTGGTGGGGTCATCAAAATGACGAATGACCAGACGGTCTACCACAATTTCGATGGTGTGCATCTTGTAGCGGTCAAGGTCGGGTGGGTTATCCACTTCATGAACTTCGCCATTGACCCGTGCCCGCACAAAACCCGCCTCTTGAATATCCTTGAAGACTTTTTCGTGTTTGCCCTTACGATCTTTGATAATCGGGGCAAGAATTTGAATACGAGTCCCATCCGGCATGGCAGCGACGGTATCCACAATTTGTTGGGCCGATTGGACTTCGAGGGGGGTGCCACAGGTTGGGCAGTGGGGCTTGCCGACACGGGCATAGAGCAAGCGGAGGTAGTCGTAAATCTCAGTGACGGTGCCGACAGTCGAACGCGGGTTATGACTGACGCCTTTTTGGTCAATCGAAACGGCGGGACTGAGGCCCTCAATTTGATCTACATCGGGTTTTTCCATCTGGCCCAAAAATTGACGGGCATAGGCGGAGAGGCTTTCAACATAGCGGCGTTGACCTTCGGCAAAGATCGTGTCAAACGCCAAAGAACTTTTACCACTTCCAGACAGACCAGTAATCACAACCAGCTTATCACGCGGGATTTCGACATCAATATTTTTCAGATTGTGTTCCCGCGCACCGCGCACAATAATCTTATCTTGCATGATTCCCTCAGCATGTCTTGTGGTTCATCAGGTAGTTGTGAGCAGGGGAGACAACCATTTCACCTCAGGCGCATCCTTTGTCCTGACAGCGAACAGATGTGCGATTGTACTCCTGATGGCCGGGGTGAGTCAAGGTAGAAAACGCCGAAAATCGGATGAGAATGTTGGGGGGGTGAGTGAAGCGATTCTAGCTGCCACAGATGGGCCTAAAATCGCTTCACGATTGGGCATGATTAGCTTGCATCGGGGCCTTGGCGTAGTTTACGCATAGATTCAATAATAAGGGATTGCAACTTAGGTTCGGTGCTGGGGTCGCTCAACGTTTCGATCAAGTGCTGAATGGCGCGTTTATCCCCCAATGATCCGAGCGCGACAATGGCACTGGCACGGACTTTCATGTTGGCCTGATAGAGGTCAGTAATTAGGCGATCCATCGAGCGATCCACTTGTTTCCGCATGATATTGTGCAACGCGATGATGGAACTGTGGCCTACAATATGATCTTGGTCGTCCATTGCCCAGACAAGCGCTTCGATAGCTCGTGGGTCGCCAATATCCCCGAGGGCGTTGGCGGCGCGGCGGCGCACGGTGACATCTTTGTCGCGTAGGGCAACCATTAGGGCCGGGACACCTCGACTGTCCCCGATTAGACCGAGTGCTTTGGCGGCGGCACTGCGGGCACGATAATCAATGTCGGTCAGTACCTCAATTAATGATTCGACGGCTAGATCATCCCCAAGTTCACCAAGCGCGAGGGCCGCGCTGCGTTGGATATCCGGGTTGTTGTCACGTAGGGCAGAAATCAGCGGCTCAACGGCAGGTTTGCCCATATCTACAAGGGCTGTCCAGACGGCCATTTGCACCAATTCATCACTGTCTTTGAGGGCGGCGACCAATGGTTCGGCGGCACGACCATCCCCAATTTTGGCAAGCGCCATAACCGCCAAGACACGCACACTGGCGTCGGCATCTTGCAGCGATTCAATGAGTGGTTCGACCGCAGGATCACCGAGTTGATCCAAGGGGTCTTCCTGATCGGGATCGTATTTGGATTCATGGAGGGCGCGGATAAGCGGCTCAGTTGCACGCCAATCGCCCCGTTTGCCAAGGGCCTTTGCGGCTCGTGCTCGTTCGACCGGGTCTTCACTGCGAAGGGCCGTAATCAGCCAATCCATTTCTGGTTCTTCAGAAGATGGCTGACGCGAACTAGGATTGTGATGATGATTATTCTGATTTTGAGGACGTCCGAAGTGGTTGTTATTGCCGTTCATGCCGTTCCGTACTGGTTCTGGTTGACGAGAAGAAGCCCCGAAAAAATTATCTAATTGGGGAGATGGGTTTTCTTTTGGTTCGTAGCCCAGTTTGCGAAGCGAATTCAGCGCAAACATACCCAATTCTGGATGATCAATTAAAGAGATAAGTGCTGGTATTGCTTGGGTATCACCAATCATGCCGAGGGCTTGAACGCAGACTTGGGCTACCTGTGGAATGGGGTCATCGAGCATATCCATCAATTTGGGAACAGCTTGAAGCGCACGCATTCGACCCAGAGATGTAATTGCTCGATAGCGTGCTTTGGGGTCGGGGTCGTTCAATAAATCAAGCAGATGGTCAATCGCTATAGGCTCGTTATCAAACTGGGTGTTGGCGAGCCGTTCACGGGCACGTTCGGCGGTTCGTCCCCTTTTACGACCTTGCAAGATTGATTTTCCCTTGCCATCCGATGAACTTTCCATGGTACTTGCCTCTTTCTTACTGCTCGACAGGCGTTGACATTTAACCCTCCCTGCTAAGTTACAGCGATGATGACTTTATCATGCATGTCCCACCCAAAATTTCGGACTTTGTAAATTACATTAAAACGGTTGTCCCTATTCGCGCTTGCCTGTAATTCCCCATATCAGTTGTTCAAATGGATCAGGAGACAGAGAACGAAAATCTACCCATGTCATGCTCGTAAGAAAAATTGGCAATGCTGGCGGTTGCTGGCAATCTGGCAGGATGACAGGAATTACGGGCAAGGAACGCTTGATGAACTCTCGAATGAATGCCCCTAGTTCCAAATCTTGCCAAGGGCCGATCCCGTTTTTTCCAACAAATACCGCGACAGACTTGATATTTTCAATTTGCTGTTCTAAGGTGCGCTGCCAAGGAAACCCCGGGCGAAGTTCCCATTCATCTAGCCATGGGCGAATCCCTTTTTCCTTGAGTTTAGTGGCGACCTTGATGACCTCCATCTTGTTCTGATTATTATGACACATAAATACATCAAATTGCCCTAGTTTTGTTTTCCCATCCATAATCGCGGTGGCCGTTGCCAAATCACGATAGGTATTGGCATTTTTGTCCATGCCAGAAACAACATCCAGCGTTTGTGTCACCGAGCGTTTCTTGACATCCGGGAAAATCAGCATGGTCGTGCAGATGGGGCAGGGCATAGACTCATCTTTGCGGGCCTTGCGTCGCTGCATAATATCCTGTGGGACGTGATAGCCACATTCAGGACAGATGAGCATGGCCTCTTTCTTGAGGGTATCTGGCAAGGCGTGTTTATACAGATGGGTGTTGATAAATTCCTCGAACTGGATGCGGCTGTATTCGGTGGTCGGCTTGTCGAAGAACACACTTAGTTTGGCCTGTCCTTCGCCGAGATTTTCCAGACTGATGCCACAAATACCACCAATGAGGGGTGAGAAGGTTGCGACATTGCGCCACGTCTCTTTTAGCTTAAAGAAGCCACTGCGTGATAGACGTACCACCAGCATCGCGTAGATGTTGGCGATTGGGCCTTCAAATTGGAACACCACGCTTGGCCCATCCAATTCGGGTGGATTGGTCATGTCCCGGGTGATTTGGGACGGAAATACTAGATAAGTTCCCTCAGCGGCGGGAGTACGCAGGGCGATTTCATGGCGCAGTAGGGTTTCAATGGTGGCGATGAGGAGAATATTCTCGCGCTCGCGGTTCTTCAGTCGTTCATCTTGGGGGACGGAGAAATTGCCGCTGCGGGCATCTTCTTCACTGATTACGCCCATGCCGTCCGGCTCATTGCGGGCAGCGTTGACGAGTGCCGAAGCATAGGAATCGAGCATTTCTGGCTTGAGCAGTACCATATCGCCAAAGCTGAGGCGCTTGATAAGCCCCTTGGATTCTAACAAGGCAACGCACGTATCAAATTGGGCACGAACTTCGTCTGAGCCTTCGGGTGCGCCGATGGTACGCAGGAAACCATAATAGAGGTCATCTACGCCGGAGAGTTGATGGCCTAGCGAGCTTTCAGCTTCAAGGAACTCTTTGATGGCCTTAAAGAGATGGCTGGAACTGACCTTAGGTAAGGTTTCCCAATCAATCGCTTTCAGGACAGCCTTGCGAACTTCGTCAATACGGAAGTTCTCGCGGGCGCTGGTTTCGAAATAACCATCGAGTTTGAAGGTCTCCATCATTTGTTTAATGCGACCTTGCGTAATGCCGATCCCACCGCGATCTACGCGGGCTGCCACCAAGAAAATTTTCATCGGCTGGGACTTGCCATTGCGGTTAAATTGTTGGGCCTGTCGCAGTGCGCGAACCCAATGGAGTACACCGCTGAAGGGGTCAATTTCGTTACGGGCATCAAAGACAATTAGGGCAACCGTGACCTCATGCAGGTGCAATTGATGAATGAGACGGTAACCGGGTTGTCCGGCGAGATCCCACAACAACACTTCGTGAATTTCCTCCACATTGGACGAAACCCGAATGGTTTGGCTATCGAGTACATGAACTTGGCGGCTGTGGGTGGATTCGGTTTCTTGATAGCGATTGCCCGTCAATACGAGCGTGAGGGCCGATTTGCCGACGCCAGTATCGCCAACCAAGACGACTTTGGCATTGGTATAACGAATGGCTGGGGTGATGGTAGGTTTGGCGAGCAAGTTTTTGGTATCCAATTCCCAAATTTGCACAACGGTATCCTCCTCGCACGGGAGGGCCAGCATGGACTGGCTAGGGTGGAACGCAATCCCGCCAAGATGCGAACTTGGGGTGGTGCGGGTGGATTCCAAAAAGGCGAGGATTTCCCATGTATCCGTCCGCCATAGCCGGGTGGTGTTGTCGGCAGATTTGGAGGCCAACAGCGTGCCATCTGGTGAATAGGCCACACCATGGACAGCACGGGTGTGACCCTCAATCAGAAACCGCTGCTTGCCAGTTTCGGTTTCCCAGACACGGATGGTTTTGTCTTCGGAGCCGGAAACAAGCGTTTTACCATCCGGCGAAAAGGCTAGGGTATGAATTTGACCCTGATGGCCCTCCAATTTTCGGAGGCATTTACCAGAGACTGTATCCCACAACACAATCAGCGTATCATGACCCCCAGACGCCAAAATGCGGCTGTCGGGTGACCATGCAAGGCTGCTTACGGCGTCCTTATGCTCGATTAATTTCAGGCGAACTTCGCCGGATTCGACATCCCACAGCCAGACGGCGTTGTGATGCGGGGCGGTGGCAATGCGATCGCCGAGGGGTGACCATAGGGCATAGGTCACGGCTGTCTCGTTTGTTTCGATCCGTTGTAAGACGGTGCCGCTGGTCACATTCCAAATGCGGAGCAGTCCATCATTTGATACGGAGACAAGACGCCGGCTGTCGGGTGACCAAGATGCACTGTAGACAACCCGCATTTGGTCGGCAAGAACCGTATGGATACGGCCTTCGAGGGGATTCCAGATACGAATGGTGCCATCAGAAGATGGGCTAGCCAAAAGTTGAGGATTGGCCGCCCAGTCTAGTTGATAGATTTCGTTGGTGTGTCCGCGCAGAACGGTTTTGAGCGAAAATCCTAGACTCTGTTTATCTAATTCCATGATGAATATAAAACCTTCAGTTTATGAGTTTAGGCAAAGTCCCCCGAAAATGAGTTTTTATGTTATTAAGTAAATGCACTTCGTTACATTATATCATACCAACTTTTAACTGTATCCAAAACAATTCTTAATCTGATTTTAGTGTAACCCCCAAATGCGAATTTTGCTATGATGCAACTATTAATACATGACCTAAATAACAGAAAAATAGGACATAACTCATATGAGGATATCAATGGGGTCTTTACAGTAGATTGGAAAGGGAGGAATTAGTTGGGGTTTTCCCCCCTCTGAATTACGATAATTCTACATCGTTTAGGCGGTACCCTATGCCACGCACGTTGACCAAAATGTTGGGATTTTGCGACGCATTCTTGAGTTTGCGGCGTAAATTGCTGACGTGGGGGCGGATAACTTCACGCGCTTCACGTTCTTCTACCCCGTATCCGCGAACTTCACGGACCAGTTCTGAACAAGGCACGACCCGCCCCCGATGTGCTGCCAAATACAGCAGCAGATCAAATTCGGTGGGGGTGAGATCAATCATTGTCCCCTCGACCTCGATTTGATAACGACCGGGATAGATGGTCAGTGGGCCAAGATTCATAGCAGTCATCGTGGTAGAAATGACTGGAGCGGCTGGAGTAGGGATAGCAGCCGGATTATAGTCAATCCGAGGTTTGGCGGCGGGGGGTGGTATGATATTACGCGCGGCGGCTTTTTCTTCGCTTAGGGCCGACACATTGGATTTGATGGTGGTCAGCAGTTCACGGCGGCGGCGCAAATTGCGAGCGCGTTCGACGCCACGCAATACGCTGTCGCGGATGTCCTCGCTAGTACTAGGCTTGATGAGGTAATCGTGTGCACCCAAGCGTAAACTTTCGACTGCCGTGCCGAGGCTGGCATAACCTGTCATCAAAATGACGATAGCGTCCGGCGATTGTTCTTTGATACGTGCCAACAGGTCAACCCCACTGATACCCGGCATCCGAATATCAGTCACCACGACATCAAAGTCGTGTTGTGCCATAATATCGAGCGCCTCTTCACCGCTCGAAGCCGTCATTACCTGATAACCAACTCTTTCCAAAGTTTTCGTTACCGAGTAGCGAATTGCGCCCTCATCATCCACGACAAGGATTAAGGCATCCTCAGGATTGGTTGACATAGTATTGTTTATCCATTTCGAAAATTTACACTATAACAATTATAGATGAATGAATCTACTAATGCAACCTTTTTAGAGCCGTTAGATAGTGCTCTTATAAAGATTTTTGTGAATTCTCCATGAAATTACCATAAAAATCTGTGACAGAGTAAGCATGTCGGTGGTGAATCATGCCCGGAATTTAATTTTTTGACAATTTGCATCTTCAGTAAATGTTTTAAAATACTATGCAGTCCTCCTCAATGTGTTTGGGTAAATTTTTAGCGGAGCGTGTTGCATGATCGAAAAAATTGCTTACAGCCAATTGCCCCAATGGGCGCGACCCACTCACCCTATTATGCGGAGCATTCTTGGCCCTATGGAGCGTTCTGGTCGGGTGCGTGGGCTAGTACGATTTTTGGTCGGGGTGGCCCTGATTGCACTCGTGGTGGGGCTTGGTTATGTGACTGCAAAACAGGACTCTGGCGACAATGAGCCGGCGCTGCGGGATGTCTTGTATGGTCCATTGGTCGGGGCACAAACCATCGCCCTCGTTCTAGCACTGGCGATGACGTCGAATGTGGTGGCGGTGGAACGGCAAAAACAGACATGGGACAGCCTGAAACTGACGACGGTTGGGGCGTCCTTGAGCCTGCGGGCACGCTGGATTTCGGTATTTTTCCGGCTCAAGTGGCTTCTGTTGACGATTTTGATTGGACGCTTGGTTTACATCGGACTGCTGATGCGGGACATTGTGGATTTTCAGGGGCGGGCATTGGATTTATACATCAGTGGTATCACCCCTGAGATTTCGTTGAATGCGGCCATTTTGCTCATGACGACGATGATGACCGCGTTTATTATGATGCCATTTATCGCGGTTGGCCTAGCGGCGGCGGTTGGGATTGTGTTGGCGGTCTATACACGGGCGCGGTCGGTGGTAATTTTGGGACTGCTGACACTCATTGGGCTACGAATTTTGCAGTCTATCTTTGCGCTGTCGATGGATGACAAGTTGTTTGAAGGGGCGCTGGATATGGAACGCTCCGAAGCATGGGCGCGGTTGCTGTTTTCGGCGCTTGAAGGCGATATGGCGCTTAAACTTCTGCATTTGGAGACGCTTGGACAGGTTTGGGCCGACGTGGATTACACAGTTTATATCGGCGGCATTTTGCTGGTGATTGTTTTGGTTGAGGCGGCAATTGCCAATGGCTTGGTACGATTTGCGGCGTGGCGGGCCACCAAACCAGCCGGTCATTAGGCCACCTAGCACCGCCAGACTCAACCGCGCTGCGTGTGATACGTTAGCGGTGTTGGGTCTTTTTATTTCTCTGGCAAGCTGACTTAGTCGGGAACAGGGACGATCAGGATATAATCGCCGAATGACCCCTTGGCCCCTTCCAGCATCACCGCATAAACCCCCTCCTGTTGAACCGTCAAGGTAATTTGAGCAGTGGTGACATCATTGCTGACGTTATCATTGAAGTCCATAATGATGCCATCCGGGCCATATAAACTGAGTACGGGGTCAAGGGCGCTGCCATTTGAGATTGCAATAATTTGCCATGTGAAACCGGGTTTGACCACAAAGGTATAGCCCCGCCGCTGACCCGATTGCAGGGTATCTTCTATTCGGGCCGGGATGCGAACAAACTGTTGGGCGGCATCGGTTGGGAAATCACCCCCGACAGGAATCGAGGGTAGGTCGGCGGGCAAGGTCGAAACACTGGTCACCACGACAAAACGTTCACGCGGTTCTGACCAGACCAGCACCACAATGGCTGTGACGATGACGACGGTGATAAACAGGGTTGCAGCTAGAAGAATTTTCCAGCTCCCAAGACGCCATTCGGGTAAATGGAAACGCGCGGGTCGCTTGCCGTCTTTGTAATGCTGAAAAGCGCGGGTTTCGGTGTCATCGGGGAAATTATCCTGTGGCAGTCGCCAGCGTTTGAGCATTGATGCAGGTGTCCTTATCAGCGAGCCGACAATAATTTGGTTTCATGTAGTGCGGCATTGATTTGTGGTATTATCCTGTGCCGGATTGAGGGAAGCAAGCGTTAGACTCGAATTTGATGGAGTATAAAATTTAATGGAGATAGAAGCAATCGCTTTGGCCGCTGGAATTTTTGCGGTACGAGTGCTTGGCAATACGATTACCACTATCCGACTTATTCTCATCACACGGGGCAATAAGTTCTGGTCAACCATCCTAGCCTTTTTTGAATCGCTCATCTTCGTTCTAGTCTTGGGCGCAGTGGTATCCAATCTGGGTTCGATCCTTAACCTCATGGCCTACTGTGGCGGATTTGCGATCGGGGGCTATGTGGGCCAGTGGCTCGAAGAAAAAATGACACGCGGCTATGTGATGGTGATGGTAGTAACCCGCGAGCAAGAAAAAGGCGCGGCGATTGCTAAGGCGATTCGGGCGGCAGGCTTCGGGGCGACTGAGGTCTCTGGGCGTGGCGGCGAAGGGGACGTTTCGATTGTGGAATCCATTATCGAGCGTCACGATCTTGGCAAATGCAGCGAGGTGATACAGTCTATAGACCCTGATTCGTTTATCACCGTGCAAAATCTACGCATGACCCAACGCGGCTATGTGCCTGTTACGCAACCGAGCCTGACACGTATGTTTAATTAACCACCTTGACCTGCTTATTTGCAAACCGCTACAATAAACTGCATATCGATTAAAAAAATTCCCGGCAATCCCACCGGAACCTTTTGTTGCATGGGGTAGAAGCACAATGACGATGAAGTACAACATTCAAACACTTGGCTGCCAGATGAACGTCGCTGATTCACAACGCTTGGCTTCGGCCCTCGAGTTGTTGGGGTATCATGTAGCGGATGAGGCCAACCCGGATGGCGCGGATATTCACGTCATCAACACCTGTGTGGTGCGCCAACAGGCCGAAGATAAGGCATGGGGGCGTTTGCAGCAGTTGAAAAAACTGAAAGAGAAAAACCCCAAGATGGTGATTAGTTTGATGGGGTGTCTGGTCGGTGTGCAAGACCCGCTACGCCTGCGTAAACAAGTGCCGTTTGTGGATGTGTTTATCCCCCCCAGTGAAACTGAGCCGTTGATTGCCTTTTTGCAGGATCGCACGGTAGAAGCCGACGCGATTACGGCACAGGTCGCCAAACGTGCTAAACTCAACCAGATCATGGATGAGATGCAGCCGCATGAAGACCACGAAATCGTGCTGCCGGCCCATGAGCAGGGTTCACTCGTCAGCGCCCATATTCCGGTGGTGTATGGTTGCTCACACGCCTGCACTTTTTGCATTATCCCCTTCCGGCGCGGGATTGAACGTTCGCGTCCGGTGGGTGAGATTGTGCGCGACGTGCGGAGTCTGGCACGGCAAGGGGTTAAGGAAATTACCCTGTTGGGGCAAATTGTCGACCGCTATGGCAAAGATATTGTGGACGGCCCGAATCTCGCTCAACTCTTGCGGGTGATTCATCAGGTGGCGGAAGAAGAAGACCTGTATCGTATCCGGTTTTTGACCAGCCACCCCAATTGGATGACCGATGAATTGTTGGAGACCGTCGCTGAGTTGCCGCGCTTGATGCCACATATCGAAGTGCCGATTCAAGCCGGGGATGATGAAGTGCTGCGGAATATGAAACGTGGCTATACGGCCCAACAATACCGCGATTTGATTCACAAAATACGGCGGATGATTCCAGAAGTCGCCATTCACACCGATATTATTGTGGGTTTCCCCGGCGAAACAGATGCCCAGTTTCAACAGACCTATGATGTACTGGCGGAATTGAAACTGGATAAGGCGCATCTAGCCATGTACAGCCCCCGCCCCGGCACGGTATCAGATCGGCGTATGGAAGATGATGTGCCAAAAGCGGAAAAGAAACGCCGCCATACCGCCCTCGAAGATTTGCAGGAACAGGTCATGGCGGAAGTCAACACGCGCTTCCTCGGTCAGACCGTCGAAGTGTTGGTAGAGGAAAAGGTCAAAAGCAAGTGGCGCGGACGTATCCCGCAAAACAAACTGGTCTTTTTTGAGGATGACAGCCGTGATTGGCGTGGTCAATTGGCGCAGGTCGAAGTTATCTGGACAGGGCCATATAGTATGCAAGCCCGCCTCCCCGGTCAGGATGTGCAGCCGATTCAATCCGATGCGATTCCAGCCAGCGAATTTGCCGGGGATGTCATTCCCCTGACCTCGTTTTAGCCGATATACTGAAAACAGGTATCAAAAAAGACGGCTTATAAGCACACGGGGCTAAAGCCACCGTGCTGAATTTAGCTTAAATCGCTATAGACATCAAAAAAGGACGGTCAACCATGCGCCGTCCTTTTTGTTTCGGGCTAAGTGGGCCGATTATTCAGCCGTGCCACCTGCGAATGGCGCACCAAACACGACTTCCAATGCTGCCAAGACGGTCGCATCTTCCCCGGCATAGAAGGCAATGGTGTTGTCTTTGTGATAGAAATGGGGAATCGCTTCGACAGAGACCGGGGTTGTGCCAATGGATGTGCCATCGGGGGAGACGAGGGCGGCCTGTTCTTCAGCGGCGGCGGCATCGGCAAATTCATAAACTTGCACATCCTGACCGTTGACGTGCAGAAGGTGGCCTTCGACTTCAAAGAGCGATTCGGCTACCGCTTCGCCTTCTTCAACTTCCACACCAGCGGCGGTCAATGATTCGGCAAGGGATGGGGCAGCGGCTTCACCCTCGGCAGCGCCTTCTTCAGTGTGGGTTTCTTCGCCTGTTGTGCCTTCACCTTCAATAGTTTCACCCTCGGCTTCTTCGCCATGTGAAACTTCGGCTATAATTTTGGGTTCGCCACAGCCTGCCACAAACAGCATCGCCAACAGTGTCAATAGAATCAGCAAATAACGCATCGAAATTCTCCTCATGGGTATGTTCAAAACTCAATTTTCGTCCACCGGGACGTTTGGTGTCGTGTAAAAAATTGCACGTCAAAAAGCTAACCCCAAGTCGCTTTTCCGTCAAGGGGCGGCAAGATTTTTCCAGTATAATCCATTCGATATACATGAAATGTGGGCACGCTGTGATTGAGGAATTTCCATCATGGTCGAATTTGCAGAAATGCTCGCCTTAATTAATGAACCCAATACCACTCCTTTACGACGCGCCGAAATTGGTCGGGTGTTAAATGATTTCGGGGATACCCGTCGAGGAGTTGCGCTACGAGATGATGATATTCCAGATATTGAATGGGTGGAAATTCCAGCGAGTGATTTTGTTGAAGGCAATGGTGAGACATGTTTTTTGCCAACCTTCTATATAGCCCGCTATCCAATCACCTATATCCAGTTCCAAGCGTTTATTGATGCTTCGGATGGTTATCATTATGAGAAATGGTGGGAAGATTTTAGCCAAAGGAAGTCAACAGAACCGGGGCAGCAAGAATGGCAATTTCCCAATCATCCACGTGAAAATGTTTCTTGGTATGATGCAATGGCTTTTTGCCGATGGTTAAGTGAAAAACTAAATTGCGAAATACGACTTCCTCATGAAGAAGAATGGGGAAAAGCTGCAAGAGGAATGGATGCACGAAAATATCCTTGGGGGAATGAATATCGAGTAGGTTATGCGAATATCAATGAATCCAATGCTGACCCCCGATATGGTATTGAGGCGGTAGGGCCTTATTATTTGGAACAAACGTGTGCCGTAGGTCTCTATCCACAAGGAAATTCCCCTTATGGAGTTTGTGATATGAGTGGTAATGTTCATGATTGGTGCTTGGACAAAAGCGGCATTGATTACGAAGAAGACCGATATCTTATGTGTGGAGGTGCTTTTAGCTTTCCAGCCTATTGCCAAACAACCAGTGCTGCTTGGGCCATTAGTGCTGATGCCAAAAGTAGTGAGATTGGCTTTCGTGTGTTGTGCGAAAACCGACCTTGATTACAAATTACATTGACGCTTTCGCTGTGCGAGGGAAATTCATTTAGAAACCAACATCACATCCCCTAAGCGGATTTCAGTTTCATCAGCGGCGGCGGGAGCAGCATAAAAACCACGTGTGCCATTGTTCAGAAAACGCAGGGTTTCCGCGATGGTGTGCGGCTCGACCTTATCTTCGATGCTGCCCAAACAAAACGCCGAAAAAGGTTTACAGGGCGGGGCGACCAAAATATCCTTCAGAATCGTCAGCCGTCCATCTGCGCCACGCAGGGCAATCTCCCCTTGTACATCATCTTCAGTCAGCGGCACATCGGTTTGTACGAGGATATTTTCGCCAGCAATGCCTAATGTCATATGGTCGCCAAAACGCGCTTGCATCTGGGCATAATAGCCTGTCAATCCAAATGATAGCGGGTTGCTGCCACTGTTGCGGGTGCGCGGATGGTGGGCATTGTGGGCATCCAAGACCCGTTCGCCATCCAATTCGGCGGTCACGCCAGCGGGGGTCAGCCAGATGCGCTCGACTTGGGCCAAACGATCCGGTTTATATATGCGGGTGGTTGTGCCTTCTTTCATCGGCTCACGCTGAATTTGTAACAAAATGATCGAGCCAATTTCGCGCCAATTGGTCAAGAGGCCATCTCCTCAAATTGATGGGTAATTAAAGGATGCAGCAGTGTTTCAATTTGTTCGAGGCGGGTGACACGTACCAGTTGATAGCGCAAATCCGCCAAGATGGGGTCGGTGTCAATAAATTCGTCAAAATATTGGTGCAGGCGTCCGCGTAATTCGATCACCGCCCGTTCCTCAGGATAATCAGAGGTTTCAACCATCACCCGTGCGTGGTCGAGGGCGGCTTGGGCACGGATAGCAATGGAGGGTTCGGGTAGGGCTTCCCCGGTGCGGAGCAGGTGGGCGATGTGGCGGAATAACCAAGGATGCCCGGCGGCGGCCCGTCCAATCATCACGCCATCGCAGCCGGTTTCGCTCATCATGCGTTGGGCATCGGCGGCGGTGTGAATATCACCATTACCCAAGACGGGAATCGAGTGAACGGCGTTTTTGACCCCGGCGATCACATCCCAATTGGGCGGGTCAGGGCGGAATCCCTGCGAGGCAAAACGCCAATGCACGGCAATCAATTTGACCCCGGCCTCTTCGGCGGCACGCGCAAAGGGAATGGCGGTGGGTTCACCTTCGACATACCCGGCCCGAACTTTGACGGTGACGGGCACCTCTACCGCTTTGACAACGGCCTCCACCACGCTGGTCGCGGTGCAAATATCGCGTAATAAACCCGCGCCACCGCCTTTACGAGCAACTTTAGGAACCCAGCACCCCATATTGATGTCAATAATTGCGGCCCCCGCATCCGCTAGAATTTTGGCGGATTGGGCCATCTTGGGTGGATCGTTGCCATAAATCTGCACCGCAAAGGGATATTCATGTGGCTGCCAATCAAATTTGTGGCGGGCACGCGGGTCGGCGCTGGTCAAGATATTGCTACTGAGAAGCTCGGTGCAAACTAGGCCACAATCGCTGCCCGAATGTTCGCGTACCAAGCGGCGGAAGGCGTAATTGGTCATGCCATCCATCGGGGCGAGGGTCAGCGGCGTGTCAATTTGAATCGGGCCGACCTGAATCGGCTTGAGACGGGTTGCGGTGGTGAAATTGGCGGCGTTACTTGTCAACATTATCGCTCGGCGTTACAGTAATCAACGTTTCTGCAATAATCCTACCAAAAATTCAGTCACTTGAAACGGGTTGGTTTTCGTTGATGTCTATTCATAAGGTTCCTGCTCTGCTGGCGATACGGCTACTAGCGG
The DNA here is from genome assembly GCA_041753455.1 of Anaerolineae bacterium. Taxonomy (GTDB): domain Bacteria; phylum Chloroflexota; class Anaerolineae; order Aggregatilineales; family J027; genus CFX10. The sequence continues at coordinate 392,935 of JBGSUK010000011.1, forward strand.
TGGTGCATTTCGCCAATGATTTTTTCGCTGGTTCACTTGGTATTTTGCTGGCGGCACAGGCTGAAAAACTCGACCTGAGTAACGGGCAAATCGGCTTGATTTCGACGTCCTATTATGCGCTTTCGTTGTTTCAGCCGACGTTTGGCTGGTTGGTAGATCGCACCGGACGCGCATTTTTGATGGTCAGCGGGGCATTTTTGACCGGGGTGGGCATCCTGTTATGCGGAATTGCACCGTCTTTTGCGTGGATTATATTGGCGGCGTTTTTTGCCGGATTGGGCAGTGCCATGTTCCATCCGGTGGGGTTAGCGACGGCCCGCCATTTGGGGCATGAGGCAGGTAAAGGCAAAATGGTGGCCCTGTTTATGTTGGGGGGCAACAGCGGTTTTGCGATTGCGCCGTTCATCGTCGGGTTTATTCTGGAAGCAAACGGCCCACGCGGGATTGCGATTCCATTTTTGGTCAGTTTATTGGTCGTGCCCTATGTGTTGGGGCGTCTACGACCGGCCCTCTCGGTGCAATTGAGGGCAGCGGAAAAAACCGTCCATGTACCGCAAAATTCGACCGCCAAAAACAGTACGCGCTGGAACAAGGTCGGGGTGTGGATGTTGCTGGCTTATCTGGTCATGGTTCTGGTACGCGGGACGGTGGATCAGGTTTTGGGAACGTATCTGCCGACCTATTATGAGCAATCAGGGCGTTCTTTATCGTTTGCCGGGATAGCAACCGGGGCCGTTTTGTTTGCGTCGGCGGTTGGGGCATATGTCGGATCGCGCTTGTCGGATACGGTATCACGCTTGTTGATTATCGGAGTATCAATGGCGTTTGTTCCGCCGCTGTTGCTACTACTTTTGGAATCCGAAGGCGCTGGGATATTCATTTTTGGGGCATTGCTGGGCCTGATGCTAAAAGCCAGCCTCCCATTATTGCTGATGATGGGACAGGAAGTGTTCCCCGGCGGTGCGAGTGGGGCCAGCGGATTGGCCTTTGGGTGGATGTTCATGTCCAGCACGATTGGGACGTTTATCGCCAGTGTGCTTTCGGATGTAATTGGCTTAAAAGAAACGTTGCAGGTGATGGCGATTTTGCCAGTATTTGGGGTTGTGATGGTGCTGTTGATGTGGAATCGCACCCGAAGTGCCACTCAACCACAGATGGCGGAAATCCAACCTATGCCTGCGCCGGGGGATTAGAAATTAGAATAGAAGCTGGAAAACGGATTAGCAAGCGACCTGTTGGCGTTGTTGGGATGTCTCTGCTAAATTTAGTAACATCAATACTCCATTCGAGCACTCTTAGAAGGGGGCTTCTTATGCAAAAACTTCGTCGAAATGCGTTATTGGTTACAGTCTTTGCTGTACTTGCTTTTGTTATGGTTTTTTCTAGCCTGTTGGTGAGTGGCACACCCACTGCCATCGCGATTGATGAGACTCGCGTGGTGGGCACTCGTGCAACGGCAACCGCTTCCCCTGTTCCTGAAGAACCCTATTTGTTCATCAACATCTACGCCCTCAATTTGCGCACCGGGCCGGGTGTGGAATATGCCATCATTGCAGTTTTGGAAGGTGGCGATGCTTATGAGGTTCTGGGACATTCACCTGATGCTGTTTGGTTCTTGATTGACACTGAATTTGGTGTGGGCTGGGTACGTGGCAAGTACACCCTTTTCCGTGGCGACCTTGAGGATGTGCCGTTGGTGCTGCCAGACGAAGAAACGGAACTGTATGGCGATTTGCAGGGTGGTGAATTCTACCTGCATATTTATCAGCCCGTTTTTGACGAACCGAATGGTGAACGCTTGGGCTATCTACCGGGGCGCTATGACTATCTGGTTGTAGGGCGCACGTTATCTGGGGGATGGCTGCTGCTGTTGAGTAATGAATTTGGGTTGGTGTGGATTCCTGCTTCGGCGGGTTCATTCCGGGGATATTTCTTTAACGTCCCGGTGATTTTCCCACCTTATAAATAACCGGTTTTGATGGTAGGGGTAGATTCCTTTGCCCCTACCAAAATCTTCTCATTGACCGGATGGCAATCCGGGTTCAAAATTGTTGGCATGATTGAACCAAACGCCAATTCATTTTCGCAGAATATCTATGATTTTGTGCTGCACCGCGCCGCCGAAGCACTCATTCAAACCAATGCCGCTGACCAACTTGTGCTGTTTAATCCAGCTGCCTCTGCCATGCTGCAATTCGCCTCAGCGGATGTGTTAGGCAAGACTCCCAAAGAGGCCTTTATGGGTAATCTCAATCTTATTCGGCTACTCAAACCTGCTGGCCCGGAACTACTGGATGTAAAACTCCCGCGTGATCGGTTGGCGCAGGGCATTGCCCAAGATTTGCCAGAGGGAGGGCGAATTATCCTGCTGAATGATGTGACCGAACGCCGCCAGCTTGAATCACGCCGCGAGGCTTTGATTAAAGCCATCTCCCACGACTTGCGAAATCCGATTAGCGCCCTGAGTGGCTATGCGGATTTGATTTCTAAGCAGGGCACGCTGAATGAAAAACAAACGCTCTTTTTGACCCGTATCCAGCAAACCAGCACCAAACTGTGGGAACTGACCGCCAGCTTGGTAGATTTGGCGTGGATTGAAGCCGGGATGCCCTTGGAATATCAGCCCATTGACCTGCCGAGACTGATTCATCAAACGGTTGAGTCCCTCAAGAGTCAAGCGCGGCGCAAACAAATTGCCATTGTGATTAGTACGCAAGACCCCATGCCATTGATTATGGGCGACCCATCCCGCTTGAAACAAGCGATTCATCACCTGCTGGAAAACGCCATCTTATATTCACATAACGGCTCGAATGTGGGTATTCACGCATGGCAGCAGCAGAATCGCGTTTTTTGCGCGGTGATTGACCGGGGTTTTGGCATATCGGCGGATGACCTGATCCAAATTTGGGATCGGATGTGGCGTTCCCCGGATGAACGTGTACGGGCTATTTCGGGGGGGGGAATCGGCCTGACTTATGTCCGCACGATTATTCAACGGCACGGCGGCGCGGTGTCGGTGGAAAGCAAATTGAACGAAGGCTCGACCTTTACATTCGTTTTGCCGCTGGCCGATGAACGATAAATAGACGAACACCGACTTGGGACTTTCTCATCATTGGCGTTTCACGGTATAGTGGGTTTACACATTTTCGTAATCTGCCGGAGGGTGCGATGCGTTGCTGTTTTTCAACTTTTAGTTCACTTTTTGGATGGCTGTTTTTAATCGCCGCCGGATATTTTCTTTATGTCTCGTTCCTCGATAAACCCGAACTTCTGAAACAGACATTGGGCGGGGCAAGCGAGTTGGCGATTAATGCCGTGCAGCAGGCAAACAATGATCTAGCTAATCTAGATTTGCCTGTAACCGCCGATGGTTCTTCGTCGTCCTCCAATGCTCAGGGCGGCGTGGTCGCTGAGGGTGTTGTTGAGGGCGGCGCGATGGGTGGCGGTGATGTTCCCGTTATCGAAGGGGAAGTTGCCATTGAAGCGGTTGAACAATCTACAGATGTTTTCACGTCCGAAGCGGAACAGCAGGTATTTACGGGCAACCCTGTCCAGAACAATCAGATTTTGACCTCCGATACCGAAGTTGCGGTTGTGGGGTTAAATGCGGGTGGTGGTGAAGGTGGCAGTCAGGGTGGTGATGGTCAAGGTGGCCCCAGTGGCGGTGTTGTTGAACAGCGCGTGGTCGAACTGGAATGGCCCCAAGAATTTCGCAAAGGCGAATCGCGCACGGTCAAAGTGACCTTACGAGCCTTGTCGGGTGGAGGTTTCCAAGTCACCGCCGCCGAAATTCAATCCAATACCGTTTTGGCGACCCCGATTATCATGACCGACAACTACACTACCCATGTGGCACAGGTGACGGGTCGCGTGATTGCGCCGGAATTTGAAATTGAGAGCGCCAATTCAACCGATACGTTCCAGATGGAGCGCGGGCAAGAAGTGACATGGCGCTGGACATTGAAACCCACCGACACTGGCACATTTGTCATCACCTTTGGAATTGAAGTGCTGTGGCAGCCCCGTGACCCGAATACCGCTTTTGTTAAAGGCCCATATCCAATCTGGGGACAGTCAGTGCAGACCGAAGTCCAAGAGGTGCTTGGCCCATTATCCATTCCACAGATGAGTATCGCGGGTGGTGTCTTGGGTGTGTTAGGCGCATTGAGTCAACTGCCGTTTGCGGGCGAGATATTCAGCTTCTTGTTTGAACGAGGGGTGAATCGTGGAGCAGAGCGTCGGCGTCAGCGGCAAGCCCAACGTCGGCGGCGGTAGTTAAAAATCACGCGGGTCTATATAAATCGGGCCACCATTCCACTGCGGTTCCCAATCGGGAATCAAAGGGCGGAACATTAACCAATAATCCGTTTGAGTGGTGGCCTCTTGAAAAAAGAAGCCCGGTACGGTGTCATTACGATCTAAAATCATACTCAACTTAGCAACATTCGAGGTCACCGCAAGGTCACGTACATAATCGAAGATGTTGCGCAGAGATAGTTTGTTGTGTAGGCCTGTCGGGTCGAACAAGCGCAGCGTTCGGGCACGTTTCATCACTTCTTCTTCAGTGGGCCATGGCTCATCGGCTGAAATTTGCTGATAGACCAAACTCTGGTCAAAAATACTCAACCCCGCAAAGTTTGGCCCCCCATAATCATAAAATAGGCGCTCAAAATTAAATTCGGATACGGCAATATCTACGTCTTGCACGTACATATCCCGGCTGCTGTAGACCGCATCTACAATGCCCGAATCGGAGATGCCATTGAGGAAATGAGGCGCTTGGACGGGCGGGATAATCAGCGGATAGGGCGAATAGGTGAGGTGCAAGACCAGACGAGCACGGTGATGCCCGACTTTTTCCAGCATATTGAGGGCCGGGTAATTGGTCGCCACGACATAGGCGTACATGCCATGTATGCCCTCTTGAATCAAAAAGTCGAGTTTGGCTTCTTGCATGGCGTTGGCAACCCCCATACGGCGATAGTGGGGGTGGACGCGCGTATCAAAACTATAGGCGATGCGGACAGGCTCGTTGCCAATCCATGTGTCTTTAATGGTGATGGTCGTGACTCCGATGGGGCGGTTGTTTTCTTCCGCAACAAACACGTGGTGGTTATCATACATGGCGGCACGATCAACGAAGCGGCGGCGGAAATGCACAAATGGCCGGGGTTCGCCGCGTGGCGAAAGCCTCTCTAGCTCCATTAAATAAGGTTCGTCGTCTGGCTCGTACCAACGAATGTGCATCTGACCCAATCTTATCGTTAAAGTTAAGACACTTCTACTTACAATCTTAATGGAAAATCAATGCTTGCGGGGTGAATAAATGGATTGAAAAAGGTTTCAATTTAGTTTGATTGTTGATGCTGGTCACTGATTTGCCAGTCCAGCCAATAATTTACCCGCCTGTAGCGATCCTCCAAGTGCCGCGAAATCCGCAGCTAACCACCGACACTGCTGCCGAACTTTGTCATCCGTTCCCACTGCCCGCATCGCAGGGAGTAGTTGTCCATTTTTGACCTCATGCGCTGTTAGATGTAGGCCGACTTTGGCTTGCGAAACACGCTTGGCCTGTCCACGCTGATCGGCGGCATGAGGCACCACGACCTGTGGGATGCCATGTAAAATCGCCGCGTGGGTTGTCCCCATCCCACCGTGATGCACAATCACCGAAAGACGCGGGAAAAGGTGTTCATAGTCTACCCAATTGAGCAAAAATGCGCCGGGTGGGAGGGCGGCCTTTAGTTGGGCTTTGTCGTCAGGGTCTAGTGGATTGCGTCCAATGACGACCACCGGAACCCAACCGAGGCGATGCGCGGCTTGGGCGGCCCATGCAAAGAAGCCCAAGTCACCCGTGAAAACGCTGCCCAATGTAATGAGGATGATGGGTGCGTCCGGCAAATGTTCCATCCACTTGGGTGGGGATGTCGTGGGTGCGTCGGCTATGCCTCCAACAAAATGGGTCTGGGGCAAAAACGGCGGGTCGCCTTGATGCCAATAGTCGTTGAAGTAGCTGATATGCAGGTGCGGCGATTGAATGGAGGGTGTTGGCCCCTGCGAGAAATTCTCACCACGCACATGGAAGTGTTCACATAATCGCTGGATACGCCCCCGGCTGTCTTCGGCCAATTCGCGCTGCACAGCAAATAGATGATCCTCATCTAAATCGGTGGTGGCGGGCCAACCGCAAACCGCCAATTTTGCCCCCATTTTTTCGGCGGCAATCGCGGAGGCAGTCAAAAATGGGTCGGTGACCAAAACATCCGGTGCGCCATTCGCCTCGGCGAGATTCAGCAAATTCTGAACTGCCGCTGGAATTAAATCCTCACTGAGCCATGTATCCAAGGCGCGTTTATAGCGGATGAAGATGGCCTGCTGCGGGGATAGGGTTTGTGGATCAGGAGGCGGGGGCGGAGGCCATAACCAGCCGGTTGCGGCAATCGGGCTAAATTCAAGCCCTTTTTCAACCAGATAAGCACCAATCGCGGGTTGGCTAATCCAAGTGACTTGGTGGCCCGCTGATTGCAGTGTGAGGGCTGTTTTGAGAAAACCACCCCAATCCAAATGCCCAAAGAGGGGGGCAGAAACGAACCAAAATTTTGCCATAGGTTATGCTAGGTTTAGTAAGGCTACTACCCATTAGCATAACCTATCCAGCAGGCGCTTGCCAGCATATGGTTTAGAAGATAAACCCTAGCACCATCAACAGCAGGCCAAAGGCGGTGGCGGTCATCGCACGTAGCTTGAAGTGTTCGGTCTTGGCATTGAAGTACCATACGCCACCCCCAACCGCGACGAAGAAACCAAGCACAGGGGCGATCTTCAGCATGAAGCCAACGATAAACATGCCGAGCATGAGTACAAAACAGACCATCACGGCGGCGAGGAATACCCCTATCAGGCCGCTGCTGTTCCGTTGTTGAACGTTATGTGTCGTTTGCATGGGATTGTGATCTCCGGTTTGCATATTCCCTATTCATCTCTCGTTCTCAACCATCATTACGTAGAATTTCGGAGCGGGTTGCGCGTCTGATTCTATAGCACCGGGCAATGTTTAATAGATTATAGACCAAAATTCTTCCGTTGCCTTAGGAGATACCCTGCGTTAAAATAAGAATATGATAGTTAGTTTGCTAATTGATACGTTGTATCTTTGATATGATGTATCAATTAGAATGAAAGCTGGACAGAACATGACAACCGTAACATCGAAGACCTATAAAGTGCAGGGCATGGACTGTGCCCACTGCGCTGAAAAACTGCAAAAAGGGGTTGGTCAATTAGAAGGCGTGCAAGCGGTACAGGTAGATTTTGCGACGGGCAAACTACATCTCACGGGAGTTGTACAACAGCCTGTTTTAGAACAGCGGGTGAAATCGTTGGGCTATGAATTAGCTGATGTTGAAGCCTCGAACACTAAAAACCCCCAAAATCGCGGGGGTGTGCTTGGATTTTGGGATTATTTGACCAGCCGACGTGCCACGCAGTTATCACTGATTGGCGGCGGGTTGATTGTGGTCGCGGCGTTATTAACCTTAATCGGCCTACCGGACATCCTGACCGATGGGCTATTTATCGGGGCGATGGCGGTTGCCGCGTATCCGATTGCCCGCAGCGGCCTGAATACGTTGGTGATTAACCGCGACTTCAATATCAATCTGCTGATGACGATTGCCGCGATTGGGGCGGTCATCATTGGCGAAACCATGGAAAGCGCCACCGTCATTTTCCTATTTGCGATTGGCGAGGCCCTCGAAGGCTATACCACTGACCGCGCCCGTCAAAGTATCCGCAGTCTATTGGATTTGACCCCACCGCAGGCCATCCGCACGCTGGGTATCCTTGAAGAAGTCGTGCCAGTCGAGGCGCTGAAAATTGGCGATGTCATCCTCATCAAACCCGGTGAACGGGTAGCGATGGATGGGGAAGTGCTTGGAGGGGCAAGTCATGTCAACCAAGCCCCGATTACAGGCGAAAGTGTGCCTGTTTTTAAAGCGGTGGGGTCGGAAGTTTTCGCTGGGACAGTCAATGGCGAAGGTTTGCTGCATGTGCGGGTGACCCGACTGGCACAGGACAATACCCTGAATCGGATTATCCAACTGGTCGAAGAAGCACAGGGGGTGCGTGCCCCCAGCCAACGCCTGATTGACCAATTTTCGCGCTGGTATACCCCGGCGGTGGTCGTGCTGGCTTTGCTGGTCGCCACGATTCCGCCGCTGTTGTTCGGTGGGCCATTTTGGAATATGGCAGACGGCACACATGGCTGGTTCTATCGGGCCTTGTCGCTGCTGGTAATTTCATGTCCGTGTGCGTTGGTGATTAGTGCCCCGGTGACGGTGATTAGTGCCATTACGGCGGCGGCACGGCAAGGGGTATTGATTAAAGGTGGGGCACATCTGGAAGCATTGGGTCAGGTCAAGGCGGTCGCGTTTGACAAGACGGGCACGCTGACACAGGGCCAACCAATGGTGATGACGGCCCGCTCGATTGACTGCGTAACGGACAATGACTGTGAGTTATGCGATGATGTGTTGGCGTTGGCAGCGGCGGTTGAAAAACGCAGTACCCATCCCTTAGCGCGGGCAGTCGTGAACGCGGCGGAACAGCGTGGCCTTATCAATGCCTATGTGTCGGCTGAAAACGTTGCCACGATCGCAGGGCGTGGAGTACAGGGGCAAGTGAATGAACAACTGGTGACGCTTGGCAATCACCGCTTATTTGATGAGCAGTTCGCCCATCATCCCGAATTTTGCGCGACGGTCGAATCTGCCGAGGCCGCTGGTCAAACCACCTTACTGGTGAGCGCGGGTGATCAGGTGCGCGGATTTATCGGGGTGGCGGATACGGTTCGCCCCGAAAGCCAACAAACGATTCAAGACCTCCATGCGCTTGGACTAACCACTGTGATGCTGACGGGTGATAATGCGACGGTGGCACAAGCGGTTGGTCAACAGGTCGGGGTACGCGAGATCAGGGCTAATTTGCTCCCAGAGGATAAGGTCAACGCGATTCACGGTTTGATGTCCACCTATCAAGGGGTGGCGATGATTGGGGATGGCATTAACGACGCCCCTGCCTTAGCCACCGCGACGGTTGGGATAGCGATGGGTGGTGCAGGCAGCGCACAGGCGATGGAAACCGCCGATATTGTGTTGATGGGCGATGAGCTAGGTAAATTACCTGCTGCCATTCGCCTGTCACGTTTTGCCCGCCGCCTCATCAGCCAAAATATCGGGTTTAGTTTTGCCACTAAACTCCTATTTATGGGGTTGGCGGTTTTGGGCATTACCTCGTTGTGGTTAGCCATCGCCGCTGATATGGGGGTGTCGCTGTTGGTGACACTGAATGGAATGCGACCACTGCGAAGCCATTAAGCAGTAGGTAGCCAGATTCGCATTGTGGTCAGGCCGCTGGTTTGGTCGGTGTGGATGTCAATTTCGCCCTTCATGCGTTTGATGGCGAGATAACAAAACGGCATTCCCATTGCCACCGAACTGCGGCTGCTTTGCATACGGGCCTCATTTTGAAACTCCAACTGGAAAAATCGCTCTTGGTCAAAGGGAGACAGCACCGGACGACCCGGATCAATGATGCGAATTGCGACGCCATTGTTTTCGGCAGCCGCTTCAATCCTGATTGTTTTTCCCGGCATACAAAACTTCAGTGATGTGTCCAACGCGGCAGTTAATGCACGGCCTAGCAACGCGGCATCTACGGAAACGGGCGGGAGATAATCAACTGAATGAACCTCAATCGTGATATTGTTATATTTGCCAGCCTCGCGGATATATTCGCCTGCTTTTTCCAACAGCGGCGCAAGACTGACCGATTCAATCGTCAGGGGCAGTTCGTCTATATCTAGCCGAAAAGCATCCAATAGGTCTTCGGTCAAAAATGCCTGTCGCTGTGCCGCAAACAGGGAATGGCGCATCAAGACAATCACTTCGGGTGGGTAAGCTTCGGGCGTATCTTGGAGAATCTCAAGTACCAGTTGGAGACTGCTTAGGGTAATCCCCGAAGGATTGCGGAAATCGTGGGTCAGCAGGTCAACAATCCCATTCATGCTATGGGAGGTTATACGGAGGATTTCATCCGCCATTTTGGGTGAGTGACCACTTTGAAACACGGCACGTAGGCGCGTTTCGATTTCGAGGCTTTCCAGCGGAGGGCAGACAAAATCATTCGCCCCCGCCTCCAAAATCGCCTCCATCGCGGCCCTATCTTTTGGAACGATCGCGACAATCGGCAGAAAGGCGGTCAGGGTATCTTGGCGCAGAACCTGTATCGCTTCTAGGCCAGTGTCGAGATTGGTGGCATCTACAAGGACAGCCTGTGGGCGTTGGCGATGGGCCATCTCAATCAGTGTGTTGGGAAGATGCGCGACTGTGAAATCAATGTGACCAGTGTTGAGGGTGTTTTCTAAATCGGCGGTGGCAGTGAAGACTAAAATTTTTATCGTATTCATCCTAGATAAATGCCTTCTAAATTAATTAAGTTACCACAGGCCTTGTACGAGATAAACCCGTACAGGTTCTTCGCGTCCCCGGATATGTCGCAGTCCACCCTCCTCGACGGCTACATAGGGCGCAACCAGTTGATAGGTCGCCTCACTAATCATGATTTCGCCACCCCGACACATGCTTTGCAGGCGCTGCGCTAAATTGACATTATCCCCTACAGCCGTATAGTCCATCAAATCTCGACTACCGATGTTGCCAACGACTGCTTGGCCCGTGTTGATGCCAAAATTGATGTGCATCCGCAGATCACCGGAAAAATATTGCTGAAATTCGACTAGGGCGTCGCGGATTTCGATAGCGGTGGTGACGGCTTTTAGAGCATGGTTGGGCAGATCCAACGGGGCGTTATACAGGGCAAGGATGCCATCCCCCAAGAATTTGTTGACCAACCCGCCATTGTGCCGCACCCTTTCGACCATGAGGCCGTGATATTCATTAAGGACATGCAAAAGTTCCACCGGATCAAGCCGTTCGGACAATGCAGTGAACCCCTCAAGATCGGCAAAGAGGATCGTCAGGTCACGAATCGCACCCCCTAATTGGGCCGATTCAGGATTACGAATCAGGGTTTCTACTACGTCGGGAGAAAGGAAACGCTCAAAGGTTTTGCGGATATGCTGGCGTTGTTGACGGATACTGTCGGTTTCGGCTTTGGTGCGGAGACGTGTTGTGATGCGGGCCAGCAGTTCACGCGGGCTAAAGGGCTTGCTTAAATAATCATCTGCCCCCAAGCCCAGTCCTTTGATACGGCTGTCAATATCCGATTGGGCCGTTAAGATAATGATGGGAATTTGGGCAGTAGCGGGGTCATTACGCAGTTCGGTACATACAGCCCACCCGTCCATCACGGGCATGTTGATATCGAGTAATACAATATCCGGCAGATAATGGCGGGTTTTGGATAGGGCGTCCGCACCATCTACTGAAGCAATTGTGTCATAGCCAGCCGCCGCGAGTACATCCAAAATCATGTGGCGGCTGTCCATATTGTCTTCTGCGACCAGAACCTTCATCCATGCCGCCCTGTTAGCCTAAGAATTTCTCCAACTTGTCAGCCAGTTCGCGGAAATCAATCGGTTTGCTAATGTAATCATTGCAGCCTGCTTGGAGTGCTTTTTCGCGGTCACCGACCATCGCGTGGGCTGTCAGGGCAATCACAGGAATATGATTGAGGTTCGGATCGGCCTTAATTTGACCCGTTGCAGTCCAACCATCCATTTTGGGCAAAGATAAGTCCATCAAAATCAAATCGGGCACATCTGAAATTGCTGCCTGAACGCCCGCTTCGCCATCTACCGCTACAATGACTTCATAATCTAGCGCGGTCAGCACATCGGTAATCAGAATGCGATTGTCAGGATTATCCTCAACCACTAAAATCCGTTTTGCCATACCTTGTCTCCTAGTTTGGGGATGGTGTTTGTGCATCATGCTATATCCCCCCAAGTCATGTGAGTGATGATTATACTATAAGAGAATTAACGCCAACACCGGGAATTAACGGTACGTTTGTGCAAGTTTTAGTTAGGCTGGCGTTAGGATTTGTTCTAAAATCTCCTGTAACTTGCCTCGATCAATAGGTTTACTGAGTACAGCACTTGCTCCCATTTCTTTAGCAAGGAAATAATTGTCAATTGCGCTCACAATCACCACAGGTATGGCGGCCAGTGCATGATCTTCTTTGAGGCTTTTTAATACCTGCCATCCATCCATACTCGGCATCATAACATCCAGCAAAATCACATGGGGGTGAACTTGTTGGGCAAACCGCAGACCCTCGCGTCCAGAATTGGCGGTATAGATCTGCCATGCGCGATTATCGGCTAATAGGGCATCCTTTAGGAATAGTTGGGAATCATTGCTGTCGTCAATGATAAGGGCGCGAAGTTGATGGCCGCTGATTGAAGCCGATCGCGAGACAGGTTGTGGGCTAGTAAGCGGGATGATTGTGGTGGCGGGGGAGTCTGGGGTAGCAGGCAGGGTGAAAAAAAAGGTTGTGCCAACTCCCGGCTCACTCTGCAACCATATTTCGCCCTTCGACATTTCGACAAGGCGCTTGGTGATACTCATACCGAGACCCGTACCCCCATATTGGCGGGTGGATGTGCTGTCTACCTGACGAAATTCTTCAAAGACAAGGTCTTGTTTATCGAGGGGAATGCCGATGCCGGTATCTTCGATTTCAAATTGAACGTCTTGGCCTTGTTTAAACGCTTTGACGCGAATATGGCCTGCCGCTGTGAATTTGATGGCGTTACTCAAAATATTGAGCAAGATTTGACGGGCACGCATGGAATCGGCAAGAACGTCGGGCAAATCATTGGGATATTCACGTAGAATGCTTAGGTTTTTCCCGTTGATTTGTGGGTCAAGAATCGTCAGTACCCCATCTAGCATTTCGCAGGTATTGATGGGTTCAGTATTGAGGGTGATGCTGCCCGCTTCGATGCGGCTGAGGTCAAGAATATCGTTAATCAGGGTGAGAAGGCTGCGAGCATTACGGGTCACTTTTTCAAGACGATCCACTTGCTGCGGGGTGACTTCACCATAGACCCCGTCCACGACCAGATCGGTATAGCCGATGATGCTGTTCAGCGGGGTACGCAGTTCATGACTCATGTTGGCTAAAAATTGACTCTTGAGACGATCAGCCTCACGCAGTTGGTTGTTTTTGGAGGCGAGTTCGGCGCTGAGTTGGGCCAGCGGATTAAACAATTGATCCATGAGGACGGCCCGTCCCAAAATAAAAGTGGCGACTGCTAAGGTGATTCCGTTCAGCGGAATTAACAAAATCGGCCAAATGGCAATTGTCCAAACGATGCCAAACAAAATGAGCAAGGGTGCTACCCAAAGATGCCGAACCTTGCCGTTTTGGGCGCGGGCTTTCCAAAGTAACACGGTGCTGATGACCGGGAAAATGAGAAAGATGGCTGAAAACACCAATCCGACAGAGGTCAAGAGAATGACATAGCTTCCACCCTGTTCGGCGGAGGGCTTCATGCTGGAGTGCGCTTGGCCTGACCATGAAAAGTAGGTGCTGATGGCGAATATGATGATCGCTGCTATCAATAGTGGATGAACCCCGTGTTTCCAACTATTGGTAAAAGCCAGCGTGAAGGCCAGCAGCATAATCAGGAAAATCCCATATAGGCTGGTGTTGACGTAAAAAGTAATTTCGGGATCAAGATTAAAAGTATCTATGTACCGGGCGATAATCAGCGACAGTGTGTAGATCAATAGGGACAACACCATCGCCGAGAAAATTCGGTTGAGTCGGTTGCGTGGATTTTGCCAATAGACCAATAACAGCATAATGGCACTCACCAGCGCCGTCACGCTGTTGACCCCTGTAACAATAAGCGAAACTGTCGAAACTTGTTCCATTAAGCCTCCTGCAACATTGGGGAAGAGGCTGGTGGGGATACTTGCTTGTCCTGCAAATAGGCCGATTGCACCGCACTGACCAATGTGCGACGGCTGACGGGTTTACTCAGCGAGGCAAACGCCCCCAAATCTTTGGCGATGCTGCCATGTTCCGCCATGCTTAGGACAATCACCGGAATATCTTTGAGATCGGGATCGGTTTTTAATGATTCCAAAACCCCCCAACCGTCCATCCCCGGCATAAATATATCGAGCGTGATCACGGAGGGCTTCAGTTCACGTGCCCGCAGCAAACCCTCCCGTCCAGAGAAAGCAGCGTAGACCTGAAATCCGTCACGACTCAAATAGCCCTGAATGACTTCGATAGATTCGGGGTCATCATCAATTGCCAGCACGAGTGGTCGCTGCTCATCTACCAGAATGGTATTTTGGGCAATAAGCTGCTGCATCTTGGTTTGTTCGTCGCGTTCCATTGCGGCTGGGAGGGCTACAAAAAACGTGCTGCCCCGTTGGGGTGTGCTTTCAAACCAAAGCCGTCCGCCATGCAGTTCTACCAGACGTCGGGCCACTGCCAAACCAAGCCCTGTGCCTTCGTTCTCCTGCGTAGATTGCCAATATTCAAAAGCCTTAAAAATCTTATCGGCGTCTTGGGGCAGAATCCCAATACCCGTATCCCGCACACTGACCACAACTTGATTACGAGTCGCATCCAGATAACCGCCAATGGTCACTCCACCCGACGGCGTGAATTTAATGGCGTTGGCGATGACGTTCAGAATGATCTGACGGGCGCGAACCTCGTCTACAAAAATGGTCGGCAAGCCATAATAACCCCGTGAGATATGCAGTGCTTTTTGATCGGCAAGGGGTTGCAGCGTGTTCATAACCTCATCAATTAGGATGGTTGGCGAGATGCGCGTTGGGAAAATATCCAACCGCCCCGCATCAATTTTGCTCAGATCCAGCACGTTGTTAATGAGGGCCAACAGTCGCTTGCCGTTCTGATTGACTTTTTCAATCCGGTCGGTCTGAATTTTGTTGAGTGGGCCATAGGTTCCACCCGTCACCAATTCGGTGTAGCCGATGATGCTGTTTAGTGGGGTGCGGAGTTCGTGGCTCATGTTGGCAAGAAATTCACTTTTGCGGCGGGTGGCTTCTTCCAATTGGGTGTTTTTGCTGGCAAGCTGGTTATAGAGTTGGACGAGTGGATTAAACAGTTGGTCATTCAAAATGACCCGCGCCACCCAGATCATGCTAATCTGTACCAACGTCGTTTCAATGACTTCGTCGAGTGGGGTGTTTAGCACCGAAAACCCGCTGCCGATAAAAATGGGCAAGATCGCACGGCGGACGGGCGAAATAGTCTTGATCGGGCGTGATCCGCGTACAAATGCGATAAATGCCAGCGAAGGAACGGCTAGCAACCAGATGACGATACCTAATGGATTTGCTTGCAAACTATAGCCGCCGTGATCGTCGAGTACAACGTCCTTCCAAAACAAATTTGCCCATGTAGCCACCAGAATGACAATGAGCCAAAAGATTGCCAGCATCCGTCCTTCCAACAAGCGCCGTCGATTTTCATTTTCAAATTCGGTAATGAAAAAAAATAGGCCCGCAACGGCGAGCATATAAAAACTGGTTGTGATGTTAACGAGGCGTTGACTGTCCATTTCCAAAAATTGGGACACAAACGACAGCCCGTTAAAAAACGTCCAACCGGCTAACATACCCATACTGGCAGCCAAATACTGATTGAGGCGGGCACGCGCATTTTGCCACAGCGCGATAAACATTACCGCCAGCCCCAGCACAGCAGCCAACATATTACTCAGCAGACCGTAGAGGGTCACAATGTTTGGGGACATAGTTAAATCTAAGTCTGGCCTC
The DNA here is from genome assembly GCA_041753455.1 of Anaerolineae bacterium. GTDB lineage: Bacteria > Chloroflexota > Anaerolineae > Aggregatilineales > J027 > CFX10. The sequence continues at coordinate 408,735 of JBGSUK010000011.1, forward strand.
TCAAAGAAATGGGATTTTAGTGATGGAATGGGACGATGAAAAAAATACCATAGACAAACAATATTCAAATTGTACTTGTTTTGATTTTTGCCGTCTACTTTCCCGTCGAACATTATGACTATTTAATCTAAGTTGCCTCGACTTGCTATCCTCGCTACAATTCGCGCCGCCTTATTTTCTATTCCATTGAGGTGTAATCGCCAGATGTCTCGCACATTTTCAGATTTATTGAGCGCCCTACCCGTTGAATTTTCCGCGCCTGCTGCCAATCCGACCATTACCTCTCCGGTGACCGAAAATGCTCGCGAGGTCACACCCGGCGGGGTGTTTGTGGCACGTAAAGGCCGCAATACCGACGGTCATCGTTATATCGCACAGGCGATTGCCAACGGCGCGGCGGCGATTGTTGGTGAACTACCAGTTGACCAAGTGCAGGGCGATTTGCAGGGTGTTCCTTACGCACAGGTGGCGGATGGCTATCAAGCCTTTGGTTATCTGGCAGCGGCTTATGAAGGGTTTCCGTCGCGGCGCTTGGTGGTCATTGCGATCACCGGGACGGACGGCAAAACCACGACTTCGACCATTGTCTATCACATTCTTAAAGCGGCTGGTGTCAAGGTCGGCCTGATTTCAACGGTCAGCGCGGTCATCGGGGATCATGAAATCGCAACGGGCCTGCATGTTACGACACCCCCGGCACACGAAGTTCAGCACTATCTGCGCCAGATGGTTGAAGCGGAGATGACCCACTGCATTTTAGAGACGACTTCATTTGGGATTGATCAGGGCCGTATCAATGGCGTGGATGTGGATGTGGCGGTCATGACCAACGTGACGCATGAGCATCTGGATTGGCATGGCAGTTGGGAAAACTATCGGGATGCTAAGCGTAAATTGTTTACCCTGATGAAAGATTCCTATCGTAAAGGCCAACAGCCGAAAATCGCCGTGATTAATGCCGATGACCCCTCCGCACCGGATTTCGCCGAATCGAGTATCGGGGCGGATTATATGATGCTTTACAGCTTAACCGAGACGGACGCCGATTTTTATGCTGACCGGATTCACTATACCCCGACCCATACTTCGTTCATGCTGCGGGGTAACGCGGGGGATATTCCGGTGCGCCTGCCGATGTTAGGGGCGTATAACGTTTCAAATGCGCTGGCAGGGATTATCGCGGCGATTTCAGCTATGCCCCAATTGACGAATCAGCAGCGCATGATTAATGCCATTCCACAGGGAATCGCCGATTTACCGATTATTCCGGGGCGCATGGAGCGAATTGATGAGGGGCAAGCATTTAACGCCTTCGTGGATTTTGCCCATACCCCGAACGCCCTATTAAAAACCCTCGAAACAGCCCGCTTGATTTTGCCGCAGGGGGGACGGGTAATTGTGGCCTTTGGTAGTGCCGGATTGCGTGACCGCGAAAAACGTCGCTTGATGGCCGAAATTGCTGGGAAACACGCCGATATTTCAATTTTGACCGCCGAAGACCCGCGCACCGAATCGCTGTTGGGGATTCTGGCAGAAATGGCGGAAGGCGCACGCAGCAAAGGCGCGGTGGATGGGGAATCTCTTTTCATTGAGCCGGATCGGGGACGGGCGATTTTGATGGCCTGCCAGATGGCAAACGCCAATGATGTCGTGTTGGCGTGTGGCAAGGGACACGAACAAAGCATGTGTTTTGGCAAAATCGAACATGGGTGGGACGACCGCGATGCCCTACGTGCCGCTTTACGGGGGCAGGCTAGGTTGACCTTGCCGAGCGCATCCGACCCGTATGACGCTCGTGAGTTGTGGCTACGTGATGAATAGGTTTCGATGCGGTTTGTGGCTTTGACTATGGCTTAAAAACTGCGGTAAGATGAAACTATATTCATCTTTATCAAGGATCTCAGCGTTCTATGAAACCGACCGATTATAATCGCACTGAACGCGCTTTTGACCGAATTATCCGTACTTTTCAACACAAACCGAATTCGGTGGATTTCCGAAATGCCCAAACCGCTAAGGAGATGCTGCAAAGCCACGCCGACCAATTTGCCGCCAATTTTGTCCCGAATCTCGATATGGTTGTCGTGTTTGCCAATACCCAAGCGGATCGTTTTAATGCCGAGGATACCCTCTCGCCGGAACAATGGGCCTTTATCTGGCAGGTGGATGAACACCGCACCATCCGTGAAATCGGCGAACAACTGAACTGGGACGAGTCGTTTTTGCGTCGCGTCGTCTATAGTTTACTTGGCACCGAGACCATCTATTTAATGAACCCCCAAATTGGATAATATGTGAGCCTTCCGAATACCCCTTATGTTCAATACGGTGACACGGTGATATTTGTAGGTAAAGATCGCCGTGTTTTTTTGCGAACCATCCGCATAGGTGAAAAATTACAGACCCATCTGGGCCAGATTTTGTTGGATGACATCATCGGTCTGCCCTATGGCACCCAAGTCCGCACTAACACGGGCACGGGCATGTATATTTTGCCGCCGAGTCTGGACGATGTGATTAATGAACTCAAGCGCGAAACCCAGATTATCTATCCCAAAGACCTCGGCTATATTGCGCTGAAATTGGGCCTACGCGAAGGGATGCGAGTGATTGAGGCCGGGGCAGGCAGCGGCGCACTCACCAGTGTCTTGGCTTTGATGGTCGGTGAGTCGGGCCATATCTACAGCTATGAGCGCAAAGCCAAACACCTTGACCGGGCTATCAAAAATCTACGGATGTTGGGCCTAGACCATCGCGTGACGTTTATTGAAAAAGACATTAGCGAGGGCTTTGAACAAACCGATGTCCATGCTGTGTTCCTTGACCTGCATAACCCCGAAGCGTTTTTAGGACAGGCGCGGGAAGCCTTGTTGGGTGGGGGATTTTTGGGCGTGTTTGTGCCGACGGTCAATCAAATGATGACCGTATTGCGCGACCTTTATCATGGCGCGTGGTATCTGCTCCAAGCCGAAGAATTAATGATGCGTCCTTGGATTACCATTCCCGACCGCGTGCGCCCCAACGATGAAATGATTGGGCATTCTGGGTTTCTGATTTTTGCACGGGCGGTGGCGCGGGAAGTGCGGATTTTGCCGGAAGAACTGGCGGCACTCAATGAGGACGACAGGCCGCTGGATGGGTAGGTGCGGTATAATCTTAATACTATGGGATGGTCTTGGAGGATCAATTGGACGAGAAGCAGCTACTAGAGAGAATCACGGTAGACCCGAAAATTTTCGGCGGGAAACCTATTATTCGGGACCACCGATTGGCCGTTGAACATGTATTAGGCATGTTAGCCGCTGGGGACACATTTGAAAGCATTATGCAAGCCTATGATTGGCTGGAATTTGAAGATTTGCAGGCCTGTCTTGTCTATGCTCGCCGTGTTGTTGCTCATGAACGGATTGAACCTTTCACAATGCGGGCTAAATGATGAAGTTGTTACTCGACTCTTGTGTTTCACGTCAAGCCCTCAATGAGTTAGTTGAAGCAGGTCATGATGTGCTTTATGCGCCAGATTATTGGCCTAAAGACCCCGGCGATGATGAAATTCTTAAACTTGCGTTTGATGAGGATCGCGTTGTTGTCACGATTGATAAGGATTTTGGGGAACTCACCGTTCGACAAGGGTTGCCTCATTCTGGGCTTATCCGATTAGTCAATTTACGAGTAGCCCAACAAGGCCCAAGTTGTATTCAAGTGATTGAGTTATATAGCCAAGAATTGCAGGCACAGGCGATTGTTACTGCTGAACCCGGTTATGTACGGATTCGACCTGCTCATCTGCCTGAAGAATGATATTTGATTTGACTTGCCCTTGTCACTTGCCCCACATTTGTGTAATCTAGCGCGGCGTCAATTCACAGTATTTCCGATTGTTTGAGTGAGGATGTCTATGTCGGACACCGTAATTGTAACGGGTGCTGCCGGATTTATCGGTTCGCACCTCGTAGATGAACTGGTCAAGATGGGGTATCACGTCTTGGCAATGGATGACCTAAGCGGCGGCTATCAAGATAATGTCAGCGCCGATGCCACATTTATTCAAGGCAGCATCACCGACCACGACCTGATTAACAAGATTTTTGCCGAACACCGCCCCAAATATGTCTATCATCTGGCGGCATATGCGGCGGAGGGCCTCAGCCATTTTATTCGGCGCTTCAACTACACCAATAACCTGATTGGCAGCGTCAATTTGCTGAATGCCGCCGTCAATAATGGCGCGGAACATTTTGTGTTTACCTCGTCCATCGCGGTGTATGGGAGTGCGCCACCCCCCATGACCGAGGATATGAAACCCTCGCCCGAAGACCCCTATGGTGTGGCGAAGGCAGCGGTCGAACAAGATTTACGTTTGGCCTATGAGATGTTTGGCCTGCCCTATACCATCTTCCGCCCCCATAACGTCTATGGCGAACGGCAAAATATCGCGGATCGCTATCGCAACGTGATTGGCATTTTCATGAATCAGATTATGCAGGAAAAGCCGGTTACCGTGTTTGGCGATGGGGAGCAGAGTCGCGGCTTTACCTATATCGGCGATATTGCGCCTGTTTTGGCCCAAGCGCCCGTCAACCCCGAAGCCCGTAACGAGATCTTTAATCTGGGTGCAGATACCCCTGTCACGGTCAATCAACTGGTCAATGAAGTGGGCCGGGTGATGGGTGTTCAACCGGAAGTGCGTCATCTGCCTGCACGCCATGAAGTGGTTCATGCCTATGCCGTGCATCGTAAAGTGCGTGAGGCGTTCGATTTGCCGCTGGATTATGAAACCCCATTGGCGGCGGGGTTAGACCGCATGTGGCCGTGGGTGCAATCACATGGCGCACGCAAAACCCCGACTTTCAAAGCCATCGAAGTCCCCAAGAATATGCCGGGGGTCTGGCTGGAATAAGCGAAATGACAAAGGGCGGCTTAGAATATGGGTCGCCTTTTTTGTTGGCGATTTTTGACCAAAACCCTATAATCCCCCTTAGACCTTATTGATATTTGGAATTTTAGGAGAAGTGGGATGCTTGCCCCCCGCCAGAAGAATAATTTATGGGTGATGCCAACGCTGGTTTTGATTACCTTAATGTTGGCAAGTCTGGGATGTCTGTCGCTGCAACGCAAAGGCGAAGGGGACGAAAAACCCACTGCCGCCGCTGAATCGGCCCAACAAACGTTGAATGCGGTGGCGAATGACCCCTCTAGCAATACACCCCCCACCATCCAAGTCATCCAGCCGCTCAACGGTCAGCAGGTGACAGTGGGGCAGACGGTTGACGTGATTGTTCATTCCGAACACCCCGTCACGGTGAGCCGGATTCAAATGTCGGTTAATGGCCGGATTAGCAGCAGTAAATCGTTACCCGCCAATTCAACCGTCGCCGATGTAGTGTTGGGGTGGCTACCCGACCGCACCGGGACATATACCTTAGAAGTTATTGCCTACTATCGCAATATCGCCAGCACGATTGCTACCGTCAGCCTTGAGGTATTGGAGGAAGGCGCGATTGCCAATAATCCTGCTAGTGGTCAGGCCGAACAACCAACCCCACAGGCCGGCACATGTAACGCCCGTGTGATGATCGGCAATCTCAATGTTCGCAGTGGGCCGGGTGAGAATTTTGACAAAATTGGAACTTTCAACTTAAATGAACCGTTGAGTGCAAGTGGTCGCAATGTGGATAGTCAAAATCGCACGTGGCTAAAAATCCGTCGCGCCAATGGGCAAGAGGGATGGGTGATTAGTACGAATGCGGATTGGCTGGAGACCCAAGGGGATTGTAACAGCCTGCCTCTGGTAACTTCCTAGTCAAGCATGTTGGAACGGGAAATATCTTTTACAAAATCGCTCTATTGGAGGAGCAAACCGATTATGCGTAAGTTGTTGTTACTTGTCATGATTGCTGTGGTGGTGGTAAGTGGTATGGTAGCGATGCACACGCCTGCTGCTCATGCACAGGGTGGGGCACTGCCTTTGAATGAATGGGTAACCGGAACATTGACCGCCGATGCCTTTGAGGTCAACTATACCATTAGCGTTGCCGCCGGGGATATTGTTCTGATTGAAATGTACGCCGCATTGGGGACGTATGACCTTGATCCGGCTTTGGAACTGAGCGACAGTTTGGGTGGCTTGTTGGATGAAAATGATGACACAGTTGGTTTGGGAGCAGTCATTGTTTTTGAAGCCCCTGCCACTGGGGATTATACCATTCTGGCAACCCGCGCTTTGGGTGCGGACGGCTCTAGCGAAGGTGATTATATCCTGCGTGCCAGCCAAATTACCCCGCTAACCCCCGGCTCGACCGTTGAAACGATTATCTATGCCGACGATGCCTTGAATTACCCCAGTGTGTCGGTCATGAGACCCGAAGCCGATGGGACATGGGCCATTAATGTCTCCCAAGTTCCCGGCACGGATTTGTATGCCAACTTCATTTTGCAGGGTGGTGAGGACGATTTTGGTTTCCAGACGACCTTGTTCGATCTCGATAGCACCGCTGGTCTGACCAGTGCCACGCTTAATGTCAACCTCACCGGTGGAACAATCTACCTTTTGTTGATCCAGAAGGCTTTCTTCTCCTTCGGGATGGATACTACCGAAGTCCCGGTAACCGTGACGGTCGGCGAAGCCCAATAGCCGAAACTTGACTATAATCAGACGCGGGGTGTCGGTCAAAAGCATCCCGCGTTTTTGTTTCCGGCTCAATTCGACTCAATGAGGAGTTCGTATGCCCATCAAAATTCATCTGCTGCCCCTCGGTGCACTGCAAACCAACTGCTATATCGTCGCCGATACGGATACCCATGAGGCTATCATCATTGACCCATCGGATGAAGCGCCCAAAATTTTGGAGGTTGTCCAGCGTGAGGGTTATACCGTGCGGGAAATCTTGGCGACCCATGCCCATTTTGATCACATATTGGCCTCCAAACCAGTCAAAGATGCTACCCAAGCGCATTTTCGTCTCCATGCCGCCGATGTTCCTCAATTGCGACACGCCCAACAAATTGCCGAGATGTATGGTATTAGCTCCCCTGAACCTGCTGTTCATGATGGCACGGTGGATGAAGGCACAGTCATAGAGGTGGGTGCGATCAAATTAGAGACCTATTTCACACCGGGGCATTCGTTGGGGCATGTCAGCTATGTGCTGCGTTCGGAGCAGGTGGTTTTCAGCGGGGATTGTTTGTTTGCGGGGGGCATTGGTCGAACCGATTTACCCGGTGGCGATTACCCAACCCTGATGCACAGTATCTTTGATAAATTGGTTGTGCTGGGTGATGAATATACCGTTTGTTCGGGACACGGGCCGACGACTACCATTGGCGAAGAACGCCGGGGCAATCCGTTTTTGCTACAATGGTTAAGTAGCAGTTGGCGGGACGAATCATAATCATTAATCCGAAGGTGTGACACCATGCCGCGTATCTATTTTTTCCCTGACCACCGTGAAGTTGAGGTTGAAAATCGTACTCGTATTCTTAACGCCTCGCAGATGCACAATATCCCGCATATTCATGTGTGTGGCGGGAATGCCCGCTGCTCGACCTGCCGCATCATGGTGATGGAAGGTTTAGAAAACTGCCTGCCTCGCAATGAGCGCGAAATCGCCCTTGCCGAACGTCTATGTTTTGGTTCGGATATTCGTCTGGCCTGCCAAACTGGAATTACCGGGGATGTGGTGGTACGGCGCTTGGTGCTGGATCAAGAAGATATTGAAGTAGACGAGCAACCGCGTGAAGGTCTGAATTATGGGCAGGTGGGGGACGAGCGCAAAATCGCCATTCTGTTTGCTGATATTCGGAACTTCACCACCTTTGCCGAAACTTTGCTGCCCTATGATGTCATTCACATTTTGAACCGCTATTTCCACACGATGGATCACATCATCGAACGCAACGACGGTTATGTGGATAATCACATGGGGGACGGCATCATGGCCCTGTTTGGGACAGAAAATCCCCACCGTGCGGCATTGAAGGCGGTCAAAGCAGGCTTGGAAATGTTGGAGGCGGTCAATCAACTGCGGCCCTATATCGAGACTCTGTATACATGGGATTTTCAAATCGGGGTAGGCATCCATTTTGGCGAGGCCATTGTGGGCGCGTTGGGGTCAATCAACAAAAAATACACCGCGATTGGCGATGCGGTCAATTTTGCGGCGCGGGTCGAATCTGCCAATAAGGATTCCGGTACCCATCTGCTGATTTCCGAAGACACCTATGCCGAAGTGCAGGATTTTGTTACCTGCAATCGTCGCTTTGAGCTTGTCCTCAAAGGCAAACAGGGTGTACACAGCTTGTATGAGGTGATTGGCTTGAAATAGCGATAACGCCAGACGGTCAAACCATCTGGCTATGGAAATTGGGAAGCCCCGTAAACGAGGCTTAGCCATAGTTTGGGTCGAGGGAGTGTCTATTTTTCTATTCGGCCTTGAACCGATTTGCTGCGTATCATTTCACCGAGAATTTTAACCCATCCCGTTTGGCATCAATCATGATAGTCGCATGAGGGGGCAGGGTATCACCGAGCAGGAAATCTGCCAGTGTCTCGCGCACATGCCGTTGAATAAGACGCTTCAAGGGACGTGCGCCTAATTCAGGGCTATCATTTTGATCGAGCATCCACGCAATCGCCTTATCGGAAAAATGTAGGGTTAGGCCGCGCTCATGGGCAATCCGAAGTTCCCGCGCCAGCAAAAGCTCCATAATCTCGCGCAGGTGTTCGTCATCTAGCGGATGGAAAATGATAATATCGTCGAGGCGATTCAAAAATTCGGGTCGGAAGTGGTCGCGCACATCTTCCATGACCGATTCACGCACAGCCTCATCAATCACCGAGGTCTGTAAATTATGGGCGCCAAGATTGCTGGTCAAAATGACCACACTCTCGCTAAAGTTGGCGGTTTTGCCCTGTGCGTCAGTCAATCGGCCTTCTTCTAAAACCTGTAACAGAATATCGAGAATACGGGTGTGGGCTTTTTCGACCTCATCAAACAGCACGACGATATAGGGTTGTTCACGTACCCGGTCGGTGAGTTGTCCGCCACCCTCATAACCGACATAACCGGGGGGCGCACCCACCAAACGGCTGACCGTGTTTTCTTCCATATATTCGGACATATCAATTTGCAGCATGGCGTCTTCACTGCCAAACAGAAATTCGGCCAGCGCCCGTGCTAATTCGGTTTTGCCAACCCCGCTTGGCCCTAAGAACAAAAATGATCCGATGGGGCGTTTGGGGTCACGCAAGCCGACCCGCGCCGTTTTGACGGCTCGACTGACGGCCAGCACCGCGTCATTTTGCCCGACAATGCGTTCATGCAGATGTTCGACCATGCGGGCATACTTGGTACGCTCATCGGCATCCAATTTGCTGACCGGGATACCTGTCATCTGCGCGGCGGCAAGGGTGACATCTTCGGCATCCAGTATGTTATCCTGCAATTGGGGGCGAAAGGCGAGATGCTGCTGATTATTCATGCTGACCAGCGCGGCGGCTCGATGCAACAAATGTTCAGCGCTGCGGGGCAGGGGCATATTGCCGATATAACGTTTGGCTAAATCCACTGCTGTGTTCAGGGCGCTTTCGTCTACCTCTATCGCGTAATCGCCAGCTAGGTGGGGGCGCATGACGGCTAAGATTTCTAGTGTTTCTTCGCGGGTTGGCTCTGGCACACGCAGCACTTGGGCATGTTCGCCAATCGCGCTGACCTTGTTAACGCGACCTTCCCATTCCGCCTGAGTAGTGGTGCAGATAATGATCGGGTCATAGCCCAAAAAGGCTTTTTGTAGATTTTGACCCGCTTTGGGGAATTCGGCTTTGGCCGGGCCACCAAAGAAGCGATGAATATGCGGCACGAATAAAATACCACCCTGTGCCCGCATGATACCACTTTGCATGGCCTCAACCGAGTTATCCAGATAGGCTTTCTCATCAATCTGGACGAATTTTTCTAGCACGGTTGGCCCTTTGCCCTCGGTGATCAGCAGCGCCAATGAATAGGCCAATGTGCGTTTACCCACGCCATCTGGCCCGACCAGCACAATATGTTTATGCACGGACTGTGACAGAATGTTAATCATGTCCCGCAAGAGGTCTTCGCGGAAATGCACGGCGCGTAGGTTGCCAACCCTCGCCTCTGCCACAATATCAATCGAAGTGCCTCCCGCTGCGTTATCACGGCGGCGTTTATTGGCAGGCTGACCGCCTAATAAATCTAATACTGGCCCTTCCGCGATGCCATTTTGCTGCAACAGTGCCCCTGTCCCCAACCGCCGATCGGTCAGGCTTGCCAGCAGGTGGTCGCTGTCAATATAGACTTCACCAATGGACTGTGCGATGCTGAGGGCTTCATCGAGGGCCACCAGCATTTGTTTGCTAAGGGGGAATTTTTGCCCAGAGGTCATCAAAAAATCGAGGTCGCCATTGGCATCGTTGCGTGATTCCATGGCGATGCGCGTCTGTCGCTCCAATTTCTCGAGGTCAGTCCCGCGTTTTTCGATGAATACGTCCATTAGCCGACGGGCAGCGATTTCGGGATGCTGAATCATCACGAACAGCACTAATTCGGGATAGACATTGCGTTTCATATAGCGGCGGGCCAATTCCACCGCTTCATTCATGATGACCGTCAAATCGGCAGAAATCAGATTTGGATTGAGTGACCCCATGCGGCTCCCCATCGTGTGAACGTGAATCGGAGTACACTTGTAATGATAATGGGCATGATGGGAAACTGCTATAGTCCAAAATGGTAAAGCCCATTCGGAGGATAGATTGATGGTAAAATAGAATCAGATAATGGAGAAAGGATAGGTTCATGGCAAACCTCGCTGTGACAGGTACGCGGACATACGAACTTCAGCTTGATGACGATGGCAAATTTACTTTTCCTACCGAATTACGGGAATCGTTAGGGTTGCAGGTTGGGGATTCAATTATCGTAGTAGAAGATGAGAATGGCCTATTGCTGATTCCGAATCGTTTGCTTGTCCCCGAATTTGCCGACTATGTAAGTAAACTGATGAAAGAAAAGGGTATTACGCTCTCAGATTTACTCACAAGTGGTCAACAACAGCGTGAGAAACTGTTTAAGGAGCGTTATGGCGACCTTGCCACCAATTGACCCAACCGCCCCGCGTTTATTTCTTGATACCAATGTGATTTATGCCGGAATTGCCTCTCGTAAAGGCGCTAGTTTTGCGATTCTCCTGCTGTCCGAATTGGGTTTGCTTCGCCCAATTGTTTGCCCATATGTCATGGACGAGGTTGAACGTAATATCCGCGAAAATCTTCCAGAGGCTGTCAATCGCTATGAACAGGTGCGGGCCAGTATCAACTGGGAGTTTGTGGACGACCCTTCAAAAGCGGCGGTTGAACAATGGGTAGGTGTGATTATCCCTAAAGATGCCCCGGTTCTCGCGGCGGCTGTCCAAGCCAAACCCCATCGTTTCATAACACTCGATGCGAAAGATTTTCTCAAAAACGCTCAGGTGATGACGCAATCTGGATTGAATATTTTTACGCCGGGGGATTTGCTACGGGAAATCCGGTCTATTCTTGCGATTGGCTTCTCTTCAACATAAATCTGACATTTAGAGCAAATAGAACGCATATTCTATGGTATACTATCTACACCGATGCTCAATTGGAAAGGATAGTCCTCCATGCCCTCCACGATTGCCGAAATCCCCGGCCTAACCTATCGCCCCGATTACCTGAATCCCGACGAACAAACCCGATTATTGGCCTTCATTGACCAGCAAACGTGGCTGACCGAATTGAAACGCCGTGTGCAGCATTATGGCTATCGCTATGATTACAAAACCCGCAAAGTGGACGAGGATTTTTATCTGGGGCCGCTGCCAGAATGGTTAAACCCTCTTGCCAAGCGCCTGCACACTGATGGATTTATCGGCGATGCGCCCGACCAAGCCATCATCAACGAATACGAAGCGGGGCAGGGTATTGCGCGGCATGTGGACTGCATCCCTTGTTTTGGTGATACCATTATTTCGCTCAGTCTGGGGTCGGCCTGTGTGATGGTCTACACCGAAATCACGTCCCATGCCGAAATCCCGATTTTATTGGCGCCGGGGAGTCTGGTGGTGATGAAGGGTAAGTCGCGTTATGACTGGATGCACGGCATACCCGCGCGCAAAAGTGATGTGCTGCATGGGGAGGTAATTAAACGGGGTCGGCGTGTATCGGTGACGTTCCGCAAGGTCATTCTTCAAGACTAGGCCGTTTGCGATACGTCGTCAATGTCCACCGATGTTCATAGCCAACCTTCAGATATAACTCAATGGCGGCGCGATTGGTGCTGCTGACCGTTAATGTCACCTGCGGAACGTTTTCATAGGACAATAACCAGCGGGTGGCGGCGACTACCAATCGTCTGCCGATGCCCTGTCGTCGGGCATGTTCTGCTACGCCGACAAAATCAAGATAGCCCTCCCCACCTGTATCAATTTTGGCGTAGACATAACCAAGCAGGGTGTCATTTTGGGTTACCACAAAAACCCAATTTTGCTCTACCAATTTTTCAAGGATTTGCTGTCCGGTGTAGTAGGTGTGCGGGAAGGTTTTTTCGTGGAGGGCTACGAAAGCATCGTGATGGCGGGCCTCGAGTAAATTGGCATCAAGCGGAGGCAGGATTGGTAATTGCTCGCGCCGAAAGCGGAAAACAGCCTGATGCCCTGCCATTTTGCGGAAATGATGACGACGGGCAAATGCACCTAGTTGGACATTGACCACATCGCCAAAAAGCTCTTCTTCAAGACCAACTGGCAGCACCCCCAATTCTTGTGCGCCTGCGTACAGCTTATCCGCGAGGATATGCCACGCCACATGGTCAATGCACGGGCCATGCAACCATGCCCGCCTAAGTTCGGTATCCCACTCGATTGCCAAACATCCGACCAATTGCTCACGATGCAGGGCGACCACCATCGAGTTTTCCCAACCATGCGTAAACTCAAGCAGATAGTGGCGGATGTCGTCGGCGTCCATGCCAAAATAGCCGATGTGGTGTGTTTCATCGGGTTGCAGGCGGGCAATCAAATCAACCACTGCGTCAAGTTCATTCGGGGCGATTTTGCGAATGTGCATGGTCACTCGATGGACACCAATAAATCAAACATCGGATAGGTGTCTAAGATTTTGCCCTCGTTATCCAGTTCTAGCCAATTCGTATGTCCCCATTCAGCGGGATTGCCATCCAATGCAAAAGCCGTCACCCCGATCACACGCGGATCGTCTTGCCATGCCGTCCAGCCGTTTTCGGGAAATTCAGGATAGCGCCCGTTGTTGCCATTGAGGGCCAGATCGAAAAAGGCGGCCACAGTAGCAGCATCGGGTAAATTTGCACCGGTATCGGTAGCGTTGGGGTCGCTGGTTTCAGCGTGACGCCAGCCCGTTTCGGTAATCATGACAGGTAGGGGTGGCACACCATAGGTACTCAATTTCCACAATTCCCACTCGTAGCCATTGACCCCGCGATTATAAATGCCGTCGGGTGGGTCTTGATGATTTGGGTTAACAGGATTATTTCCGCTGGTCTCATTGACGACATCAATTTGGAATGTCTGTTCCCACGGGGGCTGGGAAAATGGGCCGAGGGGATAGCTGTGGCTGGCCCACACATCAATCCGCAAAAACACATCGGGATAGGCCGCCACCATCTGGTCAAGAAACGTTTCCTCATCCATGAATTCCTGATAGGTGATGGGAACGTGGCGTTGGGTGGTGGGGACATAGGGGTCAAATCCGGCGTTCATCACCACCGCATATTCGTCTTGGGCGTGCAAGGCGTCGGCGACATCAATCAAAAAGCGTGCATAACCAGCCGGTTCGGGCCGACCGCCGCCCCATTCTGCGCCGTGATTGGGTTCGTTGCCCACGATGACAAAATGCTGGTCGGTGGGCCACTCCAATTTTGCCACAAAATCGGCATAACGGTTTGCTGTGCTGCGATACGTGCCATCCCCATCCCGACGCGGCGCGGCCCATCCAAGATATTTTAGGCCGTCATAGGTGGTGAAATTCATGGTGGTGGCAAGGCGCAAAATCGGCGTTAGGTGTAGTTCGGCGCAGATGTCCATAAATTTCTGCCAGCGCCCCACATTCAAATCATCCAAGCGCACCAATTCGGTGACATAACCCCATTCGCCAACGACCTGCCGCGCATATTCCAGATGTTCCCGCCACACACTTTCGGGCCATTGATTGCGCCCATCGTCCAGTAGCAGATGCACCCCCATTTTGTTTGGGCTGTTAGGTGAAAATGGCGGACGTGGTGTCGCCGGACTGACCTGTAATGACACTTCAGCCGTATTGGTGGGAGGCAGAGCGCAACAGGTGACATCATCCGGGAAGCCTGTCAGCCAATAAATTGCTATAAAACCCACAATCACGATTATCGCGGCAAGTAGGGGAATCAGGAATTTTTTGGAGAGGCGGCGACGCATGACGATATTCCTCATATAAGACGGCAGAGATAACCAGATGGTGATAATTACCTGATTATCTCAAAAGACGGGTTGACGCCGCAAAATGTTCCTATTGATAGCGCAGGATGTCGGATACCGTCTTTCGGGCCGCGCCGATGGAGGGCCATAGGCTGGCGACGGTGGCAATGCTCATCGTCCCAACAAAGCCGATCACCAACGTTGCAGGGGGGTAGGCGGTGACAAACGCATCACCAAAATTGAACGCATCGGCCAAGACACCGTTGAGCCAATAGCTAATCGGGATGCCGATCAACCAAGCAATCAAGCCGATAATCCACCCTTCGACCAAAAATTGCACCGCGACGGTGAACGAGGTCGCCCCGATGGAACGCATCACGCCGATTTCCTTTTGGCGCTCGAACACACTCATCGAAAGGATGGACAGCAAACCAATCGCCCCGACAGCGGAAATCAACGCTGAGGCCATATTCAAAATCCCCCCGGCAGTGCTGACGACCTGACCGGTATATTCCGCGCTTTGTACCCAATTGGTATAGGTGGCGGTGATGCCTTGTTTCAGCAGCAGTTCGTTGACTTCATCAATCTTATCGTCTACCTGCTTGACGGTGGGGTCGGACGCTTCCATGATGATATGGTAGGAATTGGGGCGCGGATTGCCCTCCGTATCCAGCATCCCCCCATAGGTGGCAAGGGTGTCCCAGCGATACCACACAGTATCAAAGGGGTAAATGGCGACGCCGATGATTTCCATTTGGGTATCGGCGTTACCGATTCGAATGTTGATCGTATCGCCCGTATCTTTGCCTGTTGCATCGGCAATGCCGGTGTTGATGACCACCCCTTCGCGGTGGGGGTCGTTTTCCCAACCTGTACCGGAGCGAAAATTGAAATTGAGGATGTCACGGTTATCAGGGTTGTTGCCGAGTGCGTACAAAAGCGGGGGGGAACCGGCAAGCTGCTTGGGTTTGTAGTTCTCAATTTCAATCGCCATAACCGACCCCGGCTCAATGACTTTGACGTCATCCACATTATCGCGCACCAACGATTCGATCTTGGCGCGGTCTTGTATTGGGGTGGGGTAGAAGGTAATCTGGTTGCCGAACGTGCCATAAATGGTATCTATCGTTTCGGTCAACTGTGACAGCATGGCATACACCCCCATCGTCGCACCTGATGCTAGACTGAGGGTGACAATCGTCAGGGCCAGCCGCGCTTTTTTCTGCACGACATTCCGTAGGGCTTGGCGAATGCTAATCGGCAGGGGCAGCAAATCAATCATCTTGGCAAAACGCCCCTCACCATAATTGACCTGTATGCCGAGGTCGGTCATGGCTTGCAGAATGGTGACGCGGATGCCCATTGCGACGGGGAGCAGCGAGGCGAGTACCGGCACAAATAGCCCCAAAAATATCCCGATCATAATCGCGGTGGTTGAGGTTTGGAAATCTTCGATAAACACATTAAATTGCAGGCCAATGACTTTGGCGGCTTGGAATCCGGCAGGAATCCCCAGCAGCACACCCGGAATGACCCCGATTAGGCCGTAAATAAACGAGAGTCCCGAATAAATAGCAAAATTATCTTTGGGCATCGCCCCAAGTGATTTCATGACCCCGATTTGGCGGCGCTGTTCTACGACAATCGAGTTAATCACATTAAACACCAAAAAGCCGGACACAATCAGCGCCACGACGGCCAGAATCGCCATGATGTCGGCAAGGCTGCGCGTTTGTTTTAGGAAGGTGTTGTCTTGGGGGTCTTCGATCAGAACGCTGGTCGAGCGATAATTGGTGTTGGCGGCAAGGGCGGTTTTGAGATCTGTTTCGCCGCCCAGCGCGGTCTGATGCGTCGTGTAGCGCACCTGAAACATATTGAAGCCTTTAAAGCCAGCGATATATTGGGCATCTTCATAAGCAGGAAATAGCATGACCTCGCCGCGTACCACTTCGGGCGCACCGGGGGCCACCGGATATTGATAGGCTTGGTACACCGTGCCGACAATCGTCCATGTTTCTTCTTTGATTTCGCTCCTGCCACCCGCACCACTGAGAATGCGAATCACAATCGTGTCGCCAATATCCACCTTATTTTCCGTGACAAAACGACGCTCGACGGCGATTTCATTATTGCCAGCGACGGGATAGCGGCCTTTGACCAGACTAGGGGGTTCAAGTTCTAGCTGGTCAATGGGGGTGGTATAACTCAACATGCGGGCATCATTGAAACGACTATCGCCAGCCATTTTCCAGTAGATCGGATAGAGCGCGAACCCTTGCACCGCTGTCACATTCGGTAAATTGCGGACGACGGCTAAATCGGCGGCATTATCGGGGTCATCACTCGAAGCGCGGATCACATAGGCGTGGGTCATCGAAAGTTTTTCGGCTTGGATGGTCTTTTCGAGCCGATCCACCATGATGTCCCCCATCGAAAACAGGGCGACGACCCCCAACACGCCGATGAAGATGCTGGCCGAAACAAGGGCAGTCCGAGCTTTGCGCGTCCAAAGATCGCGGAGTATTTTGCGCCGATGCGTTTGCATAGTTCCCCCTCTGCAAGAGGTGTTGAATTGGTGGAAAAATTCACAACCTTGCTGATTGTAGCATGATTTTGAAGGAGGCTAGAAGTGACATGGGTAATGTTATTTCGCTCCAAAAGGAGGGTACAATTGGGGACTACCCATATTGAATAGTTTCGGGGTGAAGGGATAAGTTATGTGGAGAGGAATTCGTCAAACTCGTTATCTGATTTTAATTTTACTGGTCTTTCCACTCCTAGCCTTTCAACAGCCACTTTCAACGTTAAGCCAGCAACAAAACGGCGGGTTCAAAGTTTTGAGCTATCCATCATGGTCGCCTGATGGGAGTCAAATAATCTTTGAATACGCTACTGGCCCAGATCAAGCGAGTATTTGGGTAATTGATGTTGATGGCTCAAGTCCACAAAATTTGACTCCCAATCTTTCGCTTGCCCGCGCTCCTAAATGGTCACCCGATGGTCAGTTTATCGCATTTTCGGATGGAAAAGATTTATGGGTCATGAATGCGGATGGATCAAGCCAGCATCAATTGTCAAGTGGATTTCAATATGTAGATACGCTTTTTCAATGGTCGCCTGATAGTCAGTTCATTGTATTCGCTGGTTATTTACAGTATGGTGACGAGACCAAAATTGGCACTATCTCAATAATCCGACCTGATGGTTCTGATTTGACACGGTTACCTCCCAAAGCATTGGTTGCTTTCGATTACACGCCTACATGGTCACCTGATAGCCAGCAAATTGCCTACACAGATGTTGATACTGAAAATAGGGTATTTGAGATTAAGATTCAATCCATTGATTCTACAGACTCGGAACTGCTGACATCCGGCCTTTCCTTTGGGACAGTATGGTCGCCTAATCCTGATTTGATGGCCGCCTTATCATTCGATGGCTGCACTGATGGGTATGATGTTGTTACCATTTCGGTATCGTCACGAATGATAACGAATTTGACCGATGGAGAATGTTCTGGAACATTATCTTTGCCTAAATGGTCGCCTGATGGTCAGTTTATCGTTTATGGATATTATGATGAGAATGATAAGTTCATGTTTGGAGTGGTTGATCCAAATACGGGCGAACGTATCTACGAGGCTGAAGGACTTGCTCCAACATGGTCGCCCGATGGCAAGCAAATTGCTTTTAGTGGTTTTTACGAGCGCAGGTCAGACATCTGGATTGTTGATTTAGGTAGTTCGGAGTTAAGAAACCTGACCCAAGATTTACAGTAGATTCCATATTGCGCCTGAATTTGAAAATCAAAAACACCCCTATTGGCTAAAATAAGGGCGTTTTCGATGATGAGAGAAAAAACTGGGAAATTACTGATAACGCAGGATGTCGGAGACGGTTTTACGGGCCGCACCCGCTGAGGGCCACAGACTGGCAAACGTGGCGACCAGCAGCGTTCCGGTCAGGCCGATAATCGTGACCAGTACCGGATAATCGGGGGCAAAGGCGTCCCCAAAATTCAGGCTCTCCGCCAGCGATTGATTGAGCATGTAGCCAATCGGCACACCGATCACCCACGCCACCACACCGACAATCAAGCCTTCGATCAGGAATTGCAGCGCCACCGCCACCGAGGTCGCCCCGATGGAACGCATCACCCCGATTTCCTTTTGGCGTTCAAACACACTCATCGCCAATGTCGAGAGCAGGCCAATCGCCCCCACAGCGGCAATCAGCGCGGCGGCGGTGTTCATAATCACCCCGAAGGTCGCAATAAACTTGCCCGTTTCTTCGGCGTTTTCCGTCCAGTTGATATAGCTGGCATTGATGCCCCGCGCCAACAAGACTTCATTGATGTCGGCAATCACATCGGCGACTTCTTCGGTGGTCGGGTCGGGGTTGTTCAGCAGAATCGAGAAGCCATTGGGTTGCAGTTCACCATCGGCATTTTTCAACCCACCCAATTCCGCCAGCGTCTCCCATTTGGCCCAGACGGTATCAAAGGGATAGGTGGTGATGCCGATAATTTCCAGTTCGGCGGTGTTGGCCCCGATGTGTACGGTAATGGTATCCCCGACCTCTTTGCCAAGTTTATCTGCGATGCCCGCCGTCACGACAATGCCGTCTAAATTGGGGTTATCGTCCCAATCCTGCCCGTCGCGCAGTTCAAAATTGAGCAGGTCGCGGTTGGTGGCCTCCGTGCCGATGGCATACAGCACGGGTGGGGCGCTGCCAACCGGGGTGGGAGTGAAGCCATCAATTTCGATGGACACCTGTGTGGCGGGTTCGACAGCCTTGACCCCTTCGACATTGGTCATGATGATTTCGCGGATGGCTTCTTCATCTTGGGTCGAGGTCGGCAGCAGGGTGATTTCATTGCCGAATGTGCCGTAAATTTCGTCAATCGTCTGGTTGAGCGAGGTCAGCATGGCATAAATCCCCATGAACGCCCCGGCAGCCAGCGCCAATGTGAAGATGGTCAGCCCCAGACGGCCCTTCTTTTGGATGACGTTGCGGGTAGATTGACGCATCCCCAACGGCAGGGGGAATTTATCCATCCATTTGGCAAAGCGGCCTGTGCCATATTTGCCCTGAATACCGAGATCGGTCATGGCCTGCAAAATCGTGACACGGATACCCATCAAGACGGGAATGACCGCTGCCATGACTGGAATGAGCAGGCCCAAGAGGATGCCAACGATAATGGCAGGGGGGGACATGGTAAATTTATCAAGGAAGATGTTGTACTGCTTGCCGATGCCGACCGCCGCCGAATAACCCAATGGAATGCCGAGCAGCACCCCCGGAATGACGCCGATAATACCATAAACGAGGGCCATGCCTGCGTAGATGCCAAAACTATCGCCACCCGTCGCGCCAAGCGATTTCATCACCCCGATTTGGCGGCGCTGTTCCAACACAATCGAGTTGATGACATTGAACACGAGGAAGCCGGATACCAAGAGGGCTACGACTGCCAATAGGCCCAACACGCTGGTGAAGGAACGGGTCTGTTCGATGAAGGAATTTTTGGCGGGGTCTTCCGCGACGGTGCTAGACGCGCTATAGGGAGTTGCGCTGGCGAGGGTCGCGTTCCACAAACCTTTACCCTCATCCGCCGCTTTAAAACTGGTATAACGGCCCATCAGAACGTTAAAGCCCTGAAAACCGCCGATGTATTGAGCATCTTCATGCGCGGCAAAGACCATTGTTTCGCCACGAATCACGGCAGGCGCACCCAACGCGACCGGATATTGATAGGCTTGGTACACCGTGCCGACAATCGTCCATGTTTCTTCCGCCCCTGAGCCAGTCAGAATACGCAAAACAAGGGTGTCGCCAACGCCGACGCCATGTTCTTCGGCAAAGCGGCGCTCGATGGCGATTTCATGTTGTCCGGCAATCGGGTAACGCCCATCTATGAGGCTGGTGGGTTCAAGGGCCAGTTGGTCAAAGGGGGCGGAATAGCTGAAGATACGGCCTTCTTCAAATTCGGCATCGCCTGCCATTTTCCAGTAAAACGGATAGAGGGCCATGCCTTGAACCGCCGTGACATCGGGTAGTTGACCCAACGCGGTGAGGTCGGTTTCAGTATTCGGTGGTTGGCTACCTGTGAGGGTGACATAGGAACGGGTCATGGACAGCTTATCCTCTTGCACGGTTTCTTCCATGCGATCAACAAGGATGTTGCCCATTGAAAACAGCGTCACAACGCCGAGGACGCCGATAAAAATGCTAATGGAGACAAGGGCGCTGCGAGCTTTACGCGCCAGAATATCGCCGAAGATTTTACGCCGATGGGTTTGCATAGTTTCCCCTTAAGTACAGTCTAGTGCGATGAAGTTTACAAGTATGGGTCGCATATCATTGCAAAAATCATCATACCGGAAATCAAAAGCGCCCGTATCCGTCGTTAGTTGGATATAGGCGCTTGCTTTGGTTATAGACGACTCCGTGGTCGGCGTGGTGACCCTTAGGCGGGAATTTGCAGGTTCACCAGTTGATTTAGTGCGTCACGCAGGGCGGCTTCGGGGGCAGCACCAGCGGCCTGACCGACAATCTTGCCCTGTTTCACAAACATCAGGGTGGGGATGCTCATAATTTGGAACGCGCCGGATACACCGGGGTTGGCGTCCACATCCACTTTTGCAATCTTGACCTTGCCAGCAAATTCGCCAGCCAGTTTATCCAAAATGGGGGCGACCATACGGCATGGCCCACACCAAGCGGCCCAAAAGTCTACCAAGACGGGCAGTTCGCTTTCGAGGACTTCTTGTTCAAAGGTCGCGTCGGTTACATGTACGGGTTTGTTATTCACTTTCAGTTCCTTTCCGCTCTTGGCGGTGTCTTCAGTTTGGCTGACATTACTCGTTAAATTTGCAGGTGCAGGGGCGAGTGTTTTCAATACATCGGCAAAACCGACTACGTCACTAGCCCAAGGGCGTGCGCGACGCTTGACTGATTCGCCATTATGCCAGCCGACCAAGACAGGATGTTTTTCTACGTCGAAGCGCGTCTTTGCCATAGGACAGGCATTGGTATCCACCATCACCACCGCCAATTCGCGTTGATAATCCGCAGCAGCTTTTTCAAGAGCCTTGCGTAAATCAATCCCGGCGGTTTGCCCAGCCGAAAACCAGATGAGCACGGGTCTTTCACCTTGCAATGCTTTTTCTAATTGTTCGTCATTGGCCTGAACGACCAAAGATGCTGGATTACTCATAACAATTGTTGGTTACTCCCCCAAGCTGATATTGTTCATTTAACTGGACGATGGTGACTTACAAATCCTTACGGCACAACTGGTAAATCGGCAACTCTGAGACTGTTGGGCAGCGTGACAATGCGAACGGCGACCCATCCATCGGTTGCGCTGGTGGTCGCATCGGGCGTATCCAAGCGGATTTGAATCCAATCGGCTGCCGCGTTCCGCCCTAGAATATTAAACTCGGTCAGCGGGGGCAGTTTTGCCAAAATCTCGGCATCGGTGCTAGGCGCGGCCCGCATATTGATTTCGTTCCCCGGTGCAGCGCCTCGACCCAACACCAATCCATAGGGGCGGGTAGGGGGTTGCGGTGTGGCGCTAAATTGCGGGGCAGTCGCCGGGAAGATGCCGCCAATCGCTGTTGCCGGAACCCAACCGCTTTGACCATCTTCTTGTACCACATTCCACCATTGGGCGGTGGGGTCTTGCCCGATGAGATTCAAAATCGTTCCTAGTAAGACTTGGGCCAGTTGCGGCGCTCCCAAATCCGGTGAGGCATACAGCGGTGTGGAGGCCATCGCGGAGACATTCCCCGGCAGCGGCACTGTCACAATACTTGGCAAAAGCTGAGTCGGCAGGCCTGTCAGCGGTGTTTGGTCATAGGGCATCGGTGCGGGCAGGGCATCGGTATTGGCGGGAACGGTGATGCTGAAACCCGCAAAGACGACCTGCACACTGTTTCCCATTTGCGCGATGGCGTTGCCGCGTAGCACATCTATTACGGTCTCGCCTGCTTCAGAAATTAGCACAAAGGCGGTGTTGTTCATGGTCACAGTCACGCCATTGACCGTCAGTATCAATAATTGTCCGGCGGGGGCTTGCATCAACATGCCCGATGTGCTGGCTGATTCACATTCGCTGAGTTCGGTTTCGGTGCGGCTCAGAATCAGGCCCGACCAGAGAGGTGCTTGTTCGGTATCAGCCGTTGCGGATACTGGCCCGATCAAAAAGGCCGACGCAAAACCACCATCGGAAAACTTGTCCTCAAAATTCAGGCGGGTAATTGAGGGTTGGTCAGGTGATGAATTATTGATAACGTTGCTAATGCCTGCCAGCGGAACAATCCCCCCCGGCGCATTGATCTGGACTTCTTTGGGGCTGTAATCAAACGCTCCCGACCCCCAACACAGTTGACCGCGTGAGGTTGCGCCACAAAGTTCAAGGGTCTGGCTGACGGCGGCCTCCAATTGGCTTGAACAAGCGGCATCTTGAGCATTAACGGGAGCGATGGTGAGATGCGAATTTTGAGTGGGCAGGACGGCTAACGATAGACTCATCAGGCCTATCAAGACGGCTAAAATGACAACTACTTTACGCATTGACTTGTGTTATCTCCAACAATCTTAACGTTCGGTAATGATACGATACATTTCGGGACGGCGGTCGGCCATAAATGTCCATTGTTGACGGACGCGGTCAGTTAAACTCAGGTCAACCGTCGCCAGCGAAAAGCCTTCTTCGGCGGAATTGGTTTCATGAATAATCTGCCCCTCAGCGTCCACCACATAACAGGCGGGGTAACAGGGCGGCTCGATTCGATTAATCCGCACCCAAGGAATGCCGTTAATCATGGCGTTATGTTGATACACAATCTTCCATTTATAGGCGGCGTCCAGTTCAGTGGCGGCGGAAGGGGCGATGACAATATCGGCATGGTCGAGTGCGAGTGCCCGTGCGCCTTCCGGGAAGAAATTATCCCAGCAAAGATAGACGCCGATACGGCCTTTGCGGGTGGGGAAAGCCGAAAATGGGCTACTGTCGGGCATCCAATGATGGCGTTCGTTGTCGGGGGGGAGATGATGTTTGCGATATTTGCCGACAATTGTGCCGTCGGTATCAATCACAAGGGCGCTGTTATAAAACCGACCTTCCATGCCCCGTTCAAAAAATGAACAGACCAGCACCACCTGTTTGTCATGGGCCAGCATTTTGAACGGCTCCCACACGCCGCTGTCTGCCGATTCGGCTAGATGTTGATAATGGGCTTCTGGTTCGGCAAACACCCAAGGCAGCATAAACATTTCGGGAAAAGCAATAATATCGGCTCCGGCGTCGGCGGCCTGCCATGCCAAACCAAGCGCCTTTTGGATGTTGGCCTGTTTGTCCTCACCCGATGCAAACTGCACCATCCCAACCTTGACTGTAGCGGGACGGGGAAAGCTCAAGGGGCGGCGTTCAGCATTAATTTCCCAATCCACTTTGGGTAGGGTTTCCTGCGGGTCGCGCAATGGGCCAGTTTTGCCCACCGGACGATTGGGGCGTGTTTCCTGATTGGAGTCGTCGTAATGCGATGACATATCATTTCTCTCCGGGATAATGGCGAGATGCGACGAAGCATTATAGCCGATTTGGTTGGGATGTCATGGGTATAGTGTTTGGCGATACTCCACGATGTCTCGACGCTAGACCTATCCATTTCAATTGGGAAAGTGGCTGACGTGTGGCGAAGTTGCCCCAAACTCCACTCTCGTATTATCATCTAGGCACAATATGTTTAAATTCGGTTGGTAAGTTTGTTACAGAACAAAAAGGAGTCATATCAATGCCACTCAATAAGCGGCATCTGCGTGGGATTTTGTTGCTGGCACTGGTTTTGATGCTAGTGGTAGTTTCCGGGCCACTAGACCGCGCCAATGCCCAAGACGGCAATACGATTACCCATGTGGTACAACCCGGTGAAAACTTATTCCGTATTTCTCTGCGTTATGGCGTTTCGGTTCAAGATATTGTGACCGCCAATAATATCACCAATCCCAATATCATCTATGTGGGGCAGGTGTTGATTATTCCGGTGCGTGGGACAACCCCAACGACTCCCACCACACCCACGACTCCCACCACACCGACTGCGCCTACAACCCCAACTGCGCCCCCTGCAACTGGACAGACGACCTACGCCGTCCAGCGTGGGGATACCCTTTCGGCGATTGCCCGTCGTTTTGGGGTGACGGTCCAAGCGATTGCCTCAGCTAACAATATTGCCAACCCGAACCTGATTTATGTGGGACAGGTGCTCATTATTCCGGGGGCGACTTCCGTACCCTCCAATCCTTCGACCCCAGTCCCAACCCAACCACCGAGTAATCCTACCAATCCGACTCAACCGCCCACCAATCCAACCCAACCGCCAGTTGTTCCCCCCAGCACCGGTGGCGCGTTTGAACTCGGCGGACACGTAGCGGGTTTTGGTCGCGTCAATGAAATGCGTACCGCTGGCATGACATGGGCCAAGAAGCAGATTCGCTGGAATTTGGGCGAAGGCACAGGTGCAGCGCAGGCCGCTATCAACGAAGCACGTGGCAACGGTTTCCGCATCTTGCTCGGCATTGTCGGCAATAAAGATCAGATGGGCGATTTCGAAAATTACACCAACCAATTTGCCGCCTATCTCGGTCAGGTGGCCGCGCTTGGCCCCGATGCGATTGAGGTCTGGAACGAACCCAATATTGACCGCGAATGGCCCAATGGCACGGTCAACGGTGGACGCTATACCACCATGCTCTCCAAAGCCTATAACGCTATCAAGGCCGCTAATGCCAATGTCTTGGTGATTAGTGCCGCGCCTGCCCCGACGGGCTATTTCGGCGGTGGCTGTCGCAATGAAGGCTGCGACGATAACATCTTCATTCAACAGATGGCCCAATCGGGTGCGGTCAATTACATGGACTGCATCGGCGCTCACTATAATGAAGGTATCATTTCACCCGATAACCGCAGCGGCGACCCACGTGGCAGCCACTATTCCCGCTATTTCTTTGGGATGCTCGACCTCTACTACAATACCTTTGGTGGTGCACGCAAGGTCTGCTGGACAGAACTTGGCTATCTGACCCCCGAAGGTTATGGCACACTGCCCTCGAATTTCGCATGGGCACAGAGTACCACCGTTGGTCAACATGCCGAATGGCTAGGCCGTGCGGTTGCCTTGTCGCGTTCCAGTGGTCGCGTTCGCCTGATGATTATTTGGAATGTGGACTTTACGGGTGTGTTCGGCGCTGACCCACAAGGCGGTTACGCAATTGTCCGACCGGATGGAAGCTGCCCCGCCTGTAATTCACTTGGCGCGGCCATGCGCTGATATTGAATAATGGGCGAGCCTGAGACATCGCCCCTACTTTAAGCTACATAAGAGGGCCGGGTTGAAACCTGCCCTTTTTGTTTTTCATAAGTAGGCGGTTGTCACGAACGCCATTGCGGTGTAAATTCGGTACGCCCGAAAGTCTATATTTACCACTATTTTGATTGAAGGACATCGCCTCGCATGTCAAATAACCCAACCATGATTATCCTTGCCGGGGGCGCGAATTCGCGTTTTTGGCCCCTGCGCGAAAAATCCTTATACCCGTTTATGGGGGAAACCCTGCTGGAAAAACAACTGAAAGTCTATCACGCGGCGGGCTTTGAACGTGCCATTATCGTCGCCAATCCCGACAACCGCCCCTTAATCGAGAGCGTTTTGGGTGGCCTCAATGTGGGGATTGATGCTGGCATTGTGGTGCAGCGTGAACCACTCGGTATGGGCCACGCCATTTTACAGGCCGCCGCTTTGTTAGAGGGCATGGGCTATCCGCCTATTTACATTTGTCAGGTCAATGATGTGGTTGAGCCGGATTTGCATGAAGATTTGATGACGGCCTATCGCAGTGGACGAGCCGCGTCATATGTGACAGGCTATCAGGTCGAAAGTTATTTCCCCGGCGGCTACCTTTCGGTTGAGGCCGATGGTCGCATCACAGGCATCATTGAAAAACCCGGCGCAGGCAATGAACCATCGGATTTGGTAAGCGTGGTCGCCCATATTCACACCGACAGCCGCCAACTTTTACAGCGGATTCAGTCCCTCTATGATGCCAAACACCCCCACGACGACCATTACGAAATGGCGATGGCGGCGATGATGGCGGCGACCCGTTTTGAATGCGTGCGTTATGACGGCGAATGGTATCCCATCAAATATCCTTGGCATGTGCTGAATGTGGCAAAATTTTATTTGTCGAAAATCGAAGGCCAGCATATCCACCCCGACGCCAAAATCAACGGGCAGGTGTCCATTACGGGCGATGTTATTATTGACGCGGGGGCCCGCCTATTTCATGGGGCGGCGGTGGTCGGCCCGGCCTATATTGGCCCCGGTGCGATTATCGGCAATGGCGCGTTGGTGCGTGAAAGCATGGTGGGGGCGAAGTGTATGGTCGGGCATGTCAGCGAAGTGGCCCGCAGCTATCTCGGCCAGAATGTCAATCTACATCGTGCCGTCGTGCTAGATTCCGTTTTTGAAGATTATGTCAATTTCTCCGCCGGGTGTATCACTGCCAATCTGCGGATAGATCACGGCACGGTCAAAAGCACGGTCAAGGGGGATCGGCTGGACAGCGGACGCGATAAACTTGGCGCGATGGTCGGGGTTGGGGCCTTTATTGGCATCCAATCGGGCACGATGCCGGGGATTAAAATTGGGGCAGGCGCGGAAATCGGGCCGTTCACCAATGTCACCGAAGATGTGCGTGAGGGCGAACGCTTTTACGTACCACAGGAAGCCCGCCGCGTGGAAGCATCCGGTAAGGTGCAGTCGTGATGAACCCCCACATCTTCAAAACCTATGATATTCGAGGCAAGGCCGGCACTGATATTACCCGCGAGACGGCCCAAGAAATCGGCACACGCTTGGGGTTATTCCTGCGTCGAAATTATCAGATGGGCCAAATCGTCATCGGCTACGACATCCGCCATAGTTCACACGATCTTCGCAACGGCTTGGCGGACGGCCTGAAACAAAATGGCATGGATGTCCTCGATATTGGTTTGGTGGCGACCCCGGTGCTCTATTGGGTGGCCTATCGTTTGGGGGTAGCGGGGGTGATGATTACCGCCAGCCATCTCGGTAAGGAATATAACGGCTTTAAATTGTTGGTCGGTAGCCGTCCGATTTGGGGTGATGCTATTCATGCTCTGCGCGACTTGACCTATGCCGAATCTGAGCTAACCCCCGGTGGTGGCTATACGGCCAGTTCAGGCGTCAATGATGCGTATATCCAATATCTTGCCACCTCGTTTCGCCCAACCCGCCCTCTTAAAATTGTGGTGGATGCGGGCAATGGCATGGGTGGCCCGTATGCACCGCGCCTCTTGGATGAACTAGGGCATACCGTCACCGCCATTTTTTGCGACCCCGATGGTGATTTTCCCAATCATCACCCCAACCCCGAAAAAGCCGAAAATATGCGTGATCTTGCCGCCAAAGTGATCGAGGCCGGGGCGGATATTGGCCTTGCCTTTGACGGTGACGCGGATCGGGTCGGCGTGGTAGATGAACAAGGCCAATTTATCAGCGCCGATAAAATTATGGCGTGGTTGGCGCAGGATGTCATCACGCGCAACCCCGACGGCAAATTTGTGGGCGATGTCCTCAGCAGTCAGGTCGTGTTTGATGCTGTGCAAAACGCAGGCGGTCAACCGATTTTGTGGCAGTCGGGCCATGCACGAGTCAAAGCTAAGATGCAGGCCGAGGGTGCGATTTTGGGCGGAGAAAGCAGCGGACATATGTTTTTTGCCGACCGCTATTATGGTTTTGATGATGGCATCTATTCCGCAGGCCGGATTGTGGAATTATTGGCGGAAGACCACCGACCACTGTCCGAAATCATGGCCGCGCTGCCCAGTTATTTCACCACGCCGGAATATCGCCCTCACTGCCCCGATGAGCAAAAATTGGCGGTGATTGACGGTGTAAAGGCCCGTCTTGGCGATTTACCATGTGTGGATGTGGATGGGATTCGTGTGTTGTATGAAAATGGCTGGGGATTGTTGCGGGCATCGGGGACAGAACCCGTTTTGAGCCTGCGTTTTGAGGCCCGTACCGAAGCCGACGCATGGGCCTATAAAAATCATCTGGTGGGGTTGTTAAAACAGGTCTATCCACAGGTTGAGGATTTTTAGATGTTTGAAGTGATTTGTCAGGCTTCTCCCGATCAACCCGAACGTGCCAACGAAGATGCCTTTGTCTTATACCAGCGGGATGACGGTCAGCCCCGTTTTACCATTGCCGCAATTGATGGGGCGACCTCGGTGGCACGTTTTGGCCCATTGGATGAATATCTGCGGCGCGAACGCAACAGCATTACCCCGGCAGGTTTGGCGGCGAATGTAGCGCGAGATGCCATCCTAACTCGCCTTGCCATTTCGCAGGGGGAAATTAGCCCGCGTGATTTGATTTTGGATGCCAATGATGTCCTGCGCGAATTATTGGAGCATGTCACCCCGGATATTTTTTCCGCCGAAAAGATTTTGGCCCGCGAACCACAACACGCCGCTTTGTTAAACGACCCGCGCAAAATTCGACTATTTCTACCTGCCGCCGTCATCACATTGGCAACGATTGACACCCAACATCATGTGCTGCAATTTGCCCATGCCGGGGATACGTCGCTGATGTTGATTTATGAGGATGGCCGGGTCGAAGTTCCCACCGAACGCGGCCCACGCATGAATTACGAATCGGCCCTATTTATGGCTTCGCGCAGCATGTCTACCCAAAAACGCTCGATGTTAGAGGCCGTCAACGATCCAATTGTGCGTTCCCTCGACCGCGACCATCGTGTGTATCACAATTATGTGGATGAAAATGGTCAGACCATGCCGAGCAGTGGGGTGGGGGTGATTGATGGCCTACCCGAATTGGCGGATTACATCGTGACCGGTACGCTTCCGCTGGATGGAGTGGCGTTGGTGGTGGTGGCTTCGGATGGTTTTGGCTGGCCTGCCGCACTGCATGAAGCACCCGCCGAACGCAAAACCCGTTTGCAGATGATGGGTCAGCGGATTCGGCGTGAAGGGGCAGCTCGCTATTTAGCGGCTTTGCGTGCCGAAGAACGGGCCGACGCCTCCCGCGAAAAATACCCCCGTTTTAAGTTGCATGATGATGCCACCGCAGTGGTTTTAACTTTGAAATAGCAAGATAGGTAGGAAATTTCATGGCTGTACGATTTGGAACCGATGGCTGGCGTGCGATTATCGCCGAGGATTTCACCTTCGGCAATGTGCGATTGGTAGCGCAGGCCGTCGCTGATTTTATCAAGAATGAACTTTATCATGGCAACGGCACACCCGAAGTCGTGATTGGCTATGATACCCGCTTCCTCTCGGATCGTTTTGCATGGGATGTGGCGAGCGTAATGGCGGGCAATGGCCTAATTGCATGGCTGACCCGTACCGATGCCCCGACCCCCGCCGTTTCCTATAACGTCAAGGTCAAAGGCGCGATTGCTGGGGTCATGATTACCGCCAGCCATAACCCCCCCCGTTACAATGGCTTCAAATTGAAAGCCTCCTATGGCGGATCGGCCTCACCCGCCGACTGCCTCAAGGTCGAAGCCTATTTGGAAAAGATCGTGGCGGAGGGGCGCGAACCCCAGATGATGGATTTGGAGGAGGGCTATCGCACGGAGGTGATTCGGCGGTTTGACCCCTCATGGACATATTATGAGCACCTCGGCACATTGGTGGATTTAAATGTTGTCTCCAATGGCGAACTGCGGATTGTCGCCGACCCGATGTTTGGTTCAGGGCGCGGCGCGATTCGGGATTTTCTTGGCCGGACGCGGTGCAGTGTGCGTGAAATTCGCGGTTATATGAACCCCGGCTTTGAGGGCATCCACCCCGAACCCATCCGCAAACATCTGGACGTGTTGGCGGCGGCCATTCAACAAGACCACGCCGACATTGGCATTGTGACCGATGGTGACGCCGACCGTATTGGGGCGATGGACAGCCGGGGTAATTTTGTTGACCCGCATCAAATTATGGCACTGGCCCTGCGCTATCTGGTGGAAAAACGCGGTTTGCGCGGGGACGTGGTCAAAACAGTCAGTACCACCGCCATGATTAACCGTATCGCCGCCAAACACGGCCTAAAAGTGCATGAGACGCCGGTTGGATTTAACCACATTGCCGATTTAATGCTGACCGGAGATGTGCTCATCGGTGGTGAGGAATCCGGCGGCATGAGCATCAAGGGCCATATCCCCGAAGGTGACGGTATCTTGATGGGCCTGCTGCTATTGGAAATTATGGGGGATGCCGGACGCTCGACCCCGCTGCACGAAATCATCACCGAGGTGCAAAAGGAATTTGGCCCGACGCATTATAAGCGTGTTGATTTGCACCTCAATCATCCCGTCCCCAAGAAAGAAATGACCAAGCGCCTCAGCGACAATGCCCCCGCGAATATGGCAGGCCAGACGGTCAAGGATGTGCAGACCCGCGACGGCGTGAAATATATCTTGGCGGATGAAAGCTGGTTGCTGATTCGACCCAGTGGCACCGAACCTGTCCTGCGCCTCTATGCCGAAGCGACCTCCGAAGCAACCGTCGGGGAGTTATTGAGTAAAGCGCGTGAATTTGCAGGAGTATCTGGCTAAATTTTTAGGAACGCATGGCCCGGAACAAGGCCACGACAATATCGTTGACCATGCGGTTAAAGCTGCCGACATATTTAATCGGGGCAAATTCTTGGAGGGTGCGGGGCAACGCGCACTCTTCATAAATGACCGGCACAATCGGTTTGCGATTGAGCATAAAGTGATTCCACTGCTGGGCCATTGTGGTGGATAAAATGGCTTCTGGCGAAAGAATGACCACCATCGCGTCCGCCAAACGCAACCCGCTGGAAATGGCTTCATCGGCGTTACTGCCGGGGGGGATTTCCCGATCCCAAAAAATTTGGAAATTGGAGCGGCGCAGTTGATTAGCAAGCTGTTCGGCGATGCTGCCTTGTTCAGCGGCATAACTTACAAACACGCTTCCACGCGGCAGGGGCGATAGGGTGGTGCGTAACCGATCCGTATTGATGCTGCTGGCGGTTGCCTCATTTTCATCCAAAATGACCTGTGGACGCGGGGGTGCTAACCATTCCAGCACGTCCGACTTGGCCTCGGCATACCGCATCCGTACCGTATCGGAAAGCGTCAAAATTGACCCGACCGAAATCGGTATTGGCTCAGACACAATTTGATTATTGATCGTGCTGCCATTAGCCGACCCTAAATCCCGATAGATATGCAGGCCTTCTTGCCACGTAAATTCGCCATGATTGCGGCTGACCGCTACATGCCGCACGATAATGTCGTTGTCTGACCCCCGCCCAATGGTGATGCGAACACGTGGCTCTAGTACCAGACGAGTCCCCGGTTCAGGTTCGCTCATCATGACCAATTCCAGTTTTTCGGTAAAGGGGGCAGGTACAATGCGTAATTGGTCTTCTTCGAGGACGCCATTGGAAAAAAGCGTGCCTTCATACGACAACACACGTTGAAGCCGCCGTGAAAATAGGCGGTAATCCAACAGCCGCCCTTCGACATCGGTTTCGGTGAGGTCGAGTAGCGTGACAATAGACGGCACAAGCTGTGTGAGTTGCTTGTCATCGGGCAGTGGCAGCAGGCTGATATTGCCCGCCATGTCAATCAAGCTTATCTGAATTTTGGTCATGATTTTCTTCAGCGTCGGGGTGGATAGTCAGCGTCAGAATTCAGCAGTTAACCCATGATTCCTGTTGAGGGCCTCATGGGTTTTCTTCCGAACAAAATGGACCGGAGCGGGTGGCTATTCGATCGTTGCGTCCATATTGAGCAAACTACGTACTTTTGCCACCAGATTATGATGAAAAATCGGCTTCAAAATATAATCGGTTGCGCCTGCTTCCATCCCTTGAATGACGCTTTTTGCATCGCCACGTGCCGAAAGAATGAGTACGGGGCGATCTCGGGTGTCGTCTCGCTCCCGCAGCATCCGGCAGAGTTCGATGCCATCAATGCGCGGCATCATTACGTCCAGAATGAATAAATCTGGAACATCACTTTCAAGCATCGTCAGTGCTTCATCAGCATTTTGGGCCTTGAGCACTTCAAATCCGCCACGTTCCAGCATGATGCCGATCAACGTCAGGGCGCCGATTTCGTCATCCACAACTAAAATCCGCTTCATCGGATACAAGCTCCCTTTTTTGGGCAGGTTTCTTACTGGTATAACTCAACAGCACGTCTAATGATTGCGATATGATGAGTTTAGCATTTATATAGGCAAACGCGCAAGCAGTATAACCCGTTTATTTTTATTTTTGTCAAAATGGTTTAGAAATACTGGTTTAAGTCAACAGGCCCCAAAGAATTTTCTGAGGCCCGCCGACCCGTTATTGAATTCCGGTAACCCGCGCCATGTCATCCGCATGGGTTTTTTCGTGGTTGGCAACCCAATATAGGATGCGTTCCACTGACCATATATGCAAAGCCGCCATCCGGCCTTCTTTGTCCAACACCGATTCATCCGCAAGCTGATCTAGCCATTGCAGAAGTTCGGCCCGCGAAGCTGCCATATCTTCCCGCACTTGTTCAATGGTGCGATCGGCGGATTTTTCTACCGAGCGCCGATTAAAACGCTCCAGATCAAAATCGGCGGGAATGATTTCTTTGTCGGCGGCAATGCCGATGGCCTGATTGCTGAGGCCGCGATCCGAGATTGCCATGTGAATGGCGAGTTGATGCGCGTTCCATGCTGCCCCATCGGAATAGATCGGGGTGTCCCATGCGTCGCCCATCCGGTCAAATACATAATTAACCCGTTCGCGGGATTCTGCCAATGCCTTTGTGATACTGTCAATGCGCTCAGACATCGTGCCTCCTAATCTCTGAGCTAATGGCTACTGTGGTTCTGCCGATTTTTTGCGTTCGGCAAGGGCTTCAAGCATAGCCGGAATACTGGTGAATTTCAAACGGGGCCGTCCAATGGCCGCGCCGCGTTCTTGTTCCAACTGATCTAGCAATTGCCAATCGGCATAGGTGACATAGGGGAGTTGGCGCGAATCCAACACCTGTTCAAGTTCGGCGCGGGTGGGGTGCTTGGGAGTCAAG
The DNA here is from genome assembly GCA_041753455.1 of Anaerolineae bacterium. Classification (GTDB taxonomy): domain Bacteria; phylum Chloroflexota; class Anaerolineae; order Aggregatilineales; family J027; genus CFX10. The sequence goes on from JBGSUK010000011.1 coordinate 442,368, forward strand.
GTCTTGCCCGCTGCCAAATCTTCCAAAAGTTCATTGACGGTCGCCTGAGAATCGGGTTTGTTCGTGCCGATAATCCCGCTTGGCCCGCGTTTAATCCAGCCGACCACATATTCGCCCACCACCTGTTCTTTGGTGTCGAGGTGGATGATGCGGCCTTCTTCGTTAGGAATTGTGCCCCAATCGTCACGGAAGGGTACACCCTCGACGGGCACGCCGCGATAACCGACTGAACGGAATACCAACCCGACGGGCAGAATTTCGGTTTCTTCAGTCGCCACCGGACGCAGCGAACCATCGCTTTTTTGGGTCAGCTTGTTTTTGACAATCTTGATAGCCTCGACCTTGTCCGTGCCAATGATTTCGACCGGGGACACCAAGAATCGCATGACAATCGTGCGTTTTTTCTCACCCGCCTGATGCTGGGTGTAGTTTTTCACGATTTCGACATTGCGCTGCATAGCCCGATCATTGGAGGCGTCGAGGGCCTGCTGACTGAGGGGGTCAAGTTCGGCTTCGGTAGAGGAGACAACAATCGTGGCCTCTTCCATCTCACCGAGTTCTTTAATTTCAGTGTTGGTATAGGCAGCCTGTGCTGGCCCACGTCGCCCCAAAACATAAATGGTCTTGATGCTGCTGTTCTGGAGGGCTTCCAACGCATAATCCGCGATGTCGGTCTGGTATAGCTCATTGTGCGAACGGGCCAAAATGCGGCAAACATCCATCGCCACATTACCCACCCCGACCACCGCAGCGGCCTCTTGGGTCAGGTCAAATTGATAATCTCGATAATCCGGATGCCCGTTGTACCATGCCACAAATTCGGTGGCGGCGTGGCTTCCGGCCAAATCTTCGCCGGGGATATCCAAGCGTTTATCGGTTTGTGCCCCGACCGCATAGATAATCATGTGATAATGGTCAACTAGCTCGGCGTGGGAAATATCCTTGCCGATTTCCACATTGCCATAAAACCGGAAATTGGGGTTGGCGGCAATCTTGTCATAAACTTTGGTGACCGATTTAATCTTGGCGTGGTCGGGCGCAACGCCACCGCGTACCAAACCATAGGGTGTTGGCAAGCGATCAAACATATCAATTTCAACGGTCAAATTTTGCTGTTTTTGCAGGTGTTCGGCGGCATAAAAACCGGAAGGGCCAGAGCCAATAATTGCCACACGCAGAGGCTGAGTTGGGATACCGACTTGTGTAGTCATGCGCGTTTTTGTTATTCTTTCTCCAAATGGGGATAAACCAACAACCCTTTCATTATACACTGTGCCATCCCGTCTCGGCGGAAAAGGTGCTAAAAATCATGCAAATTGCGCGAGTAATTGGTACTGTCGTTTCAACCCAGCGTGAGCCCTCAACACAGGGGTGGAGTCTGCTGGTGGTGGAACATTTGGATGTGCAAAACCAACCCACCGGAAAATTTACGATAGCCGTGGATGCCCTTGGCGTTGGGCCGGGGGAAGTGGTGATGGTTACGAGTGGCAGTGCCGCCCGTCAAACCAAAACCACAGCGGCACGCCCCTGTGATGCGGTTATTATGGCGGTGGTGGATACGTGGGAGGTCGGCGGCGAAGTGGCGTATGTCAAAGGGGAGACTCAGGATTAATTCCCCCAAACCAGATACTGACCAATGGCGTAAAATTATGCAATGAAGATGTCACATCTCCATCACATCTCCATCACATATCATACACACTCGATTTCAAAGAAATATACGGAGGATAAATCCTAGACTTATCCTTTAATCGTATTTTCTATCTATGTGATAATCCCACAGATCGGACATTTACAGAGTGTAACCGGACTCAATAAATTGTTAATTTTCTACGGTGTGGATATTAAATTCTCGACGATAAATCTTAGTAGGAGGAATCCCAATAAAAATATATTCCATGACTTTGCCTTCAATATCTGGCCCAATGTTGATTTGATATTCCCCAGAAGTCAATTTGTATAATTGGATATATCTGTCCAGTGTAAAATCAATCAGAAAATTTTCCATCGGGAAATCTGGTAGGCTGGCTAGCTCATCTGCAGTCACATAAATTGCCTCGTAGCCTTTACCGTTGTTATCAATCCGCCAAATGCTAAGTCCAAATTGATTACCAGCTTCTTGAACGGGAGTTAAACGCCACAAATCTCCTGAAGAGTTGTAAGGCAAAATCGTCTCTGTTGGTGTCACAGGAGGCTGTGTAATTACATAGGGAATATCGCCGCAAAAATATGAAAAAGAGGGATAGTTTAAGTAAAAGATTGGGTCTACAACAATCTCAGCGAGAGTGGGTGCTCCAGAACTTACCGATCTGTCATAGATTACTGACTGAGTGAGGGGGCCAGTAGAGTAACCGAATGAGATGTCTATGATTTTGACCGTAATAGGACGAGCTGTAATGTCGCTTATTGCTCCATTTGCTGTCCCAAGTGGTATGTTAACACTCTGAAGGTGGGTTGTTGTTCCAACATCACCTAGAATCAACTGGGCAGATAATGGAACTCCGTTGGCATCGGTAGCAATAACGCTCGCAAAATCCAGTAAAGGGAAATTAGGATCATTATCGTCAGTATTAAAATAAATGTCGATATCTACCCAGAAGTAGCCTAAATTGCAAAGCGCTAACGGATTGTTGTTCCCTACTGAGCTACCCACAAAAGTTAGGTTTGCTTGGGTGGCGGCGAATACGGGCTTGGTGGCGTGTAATGTTAGGATGCATATGAGGACGATTCCATAAACCCAAAGGACGCCCTTCGTTTTCATAGTTTAGTTCTCCTGCTCATCAATATCGGCTGGCAGTTCAACCCCTTCGCGCAGCCATTTAATCGCTGGCCCAAGATTCAAAAAGTCTTTGGTTGTGCCGATGCTGGGTGGCAATTGGGCTAAGGCGCGGCGGGTAAAACGCGCAATGGTGCCGTCATCAAACAAGAAACCACAGCGGGTATCGTCGGGCAGATGCAGTTCAGCCAAAATCCCCGGTAGGCGGTCAAACACAAAACGGCTAGGTGCACCCGTGCCCCTAAAATCGAACAGAATACGCACGGGGGGCTTCATTTTGCCGTCCTGTGCCCGAATATAATCCACCCACTGAATCAGCACTTCGCGGCTGAGATTATCAAAGTTGGTGACAATAATCCGGTCACGGCGCACATTGACATGAAACGTCGGTTTTTTGAGGGCGGCTTTCAAATGGGTGATCGAAAGTTCCTCTGTTCGTGTTAAATCCGGTGAGCTGTCTGGTTGTACGGGTTGTTCAACCATTGTCCCCTCTAATTTCCGAAACTAAGTCTTAAAATAAATCCATGCCTGCAAACGCCCCAACCAGATGGTATCACCACTTTCTAGCTGAAATGGTGAATGCGGGGTGAGGCGATAATCATTTACTTTTGTACCGTTGCTAGAACCTAAATCCATTGCCATAAGTTTACCGGATTCACGGCGTAGAACACAATGCCGACGGGATACACCAGCGGGGTATGCGCCAAATGTTGCTAGGTCAACATCCGGGGGTTGGGAATTATCGGGACAGCGCCGCCCTAAAACAAGCTGACCAGTAACGGGAAACTGGATATTTTGATCTTGTTCTGAGAACACCAATAACACATGCTGGTCGGATTCCAATTGGGGTAGGTTGCTGGGAATGGTCGAACCGGTATCCTCAACGTTCATATGTCGGGTGCTAAAAGTGTCCAATGGAACCCCTCCAATACTAATTTTTAATTCCCCACCAATGGCTTGTTGCTATTGTATAACAGGTTAGGCCGTTCGTACCCGCTTCTCAACAAAGGTTAACATTTTTTCGGCTACCAATTGGGGGGTCTCCATCGGTAGTAAATGGCCTGTTTGAGCCAGTGTCATAACGGGTATATCGGGTCGTATGCGCCGCAGCAATAGTTTGGATTTATCGGTAAAAGTATCAGTATCCGCGCCTTGTATCACGAGGGTGGGGTGCTGAATTTTCAAGGCCATATGCCACACATCAATGGGCACTTTGTCATAGATGTGGGCCTCCCATTCAGGGCTGTAGCGCAGTTCAATCGCGCCATTGGCATTGGGAATGGGGCGGGTCAGGCCATCCACATAAGCGCGGATGGTATCATCAGGCCAGCGGGCAAAGAGGGGATTTTTCCGAAAACGACTAAAGGCTTCTTCGCGGCTGTCCCATTGACGACGGCGGCGCAGAGCCATCTGAGTTAGGGGGAAAGTAGCTTCGGGGTCTACCTTACGGGCGCTATCCAACAACCGTAATAGGGGGCGTGGCAAGATCACCGGGTCAATAAGGACAAGGGCGAGGAATAAATCGGGCCGTTTGATGCTGGCAAACATGGAGGCCGTTCCTCCCATGCTGTGGCCTGCCCCGATGACTGGCCCTAATTGATGCTGCTCAATCCCGCCGATCAAATCATCCGCCATGACATGCCATGAAGCGAGGCTTTCCGGTGGGGGTGGGTCGGGCCACAAGGGACGGGCAGGCAGCATCACCACCCGAAAACTATCGGCTAGGTAACGGGCCAGTGGAGCATAGGTCTCCGGTGGGAATCCATTGGCATGAGCCAGATGCAGCACCGGACGGCTGTCGTTGGGGCGGGGGTCAAATTCGTATATTGGGTACGGAGTCGTCATGGTTTCGGTCTAATCTTCGCGTCCGCTGAGGCCCTCAATCGCGCCGAGTGCCGCGCCATAACCCGCCATGATGTCCTGTTCTTCGCCACCGAGATAGATACGACCAAAACTGCCAAAGGCCCGCACTTCCAAAATATTGATATTGGCGGCTTTTTCGGCTTCGTTGGCGGCAAGGGCGGCATAACCCGCTGGTTCGACTTCCAGAATATACAAGGTCTGCCCCGCCAAAATCATATGCCCGTGTCGGGTACGGTTAATCAACTGCACCTGATGGGGGTCGAGGTTGCGGATGATCTGGCTGGAAATGACCTTTGGTTTTTTGCGCTGATCTTCCTTAACGTCCAACGCTTCCAAAATCGCAGCTCCGGCGGCACGGACTTCGGCTTGACTATCGGAGTGAACTTCGAGCAGGCCATACAGACGTTCAATAATCTGCATCCCCGGTTTGACCGAAGTGGCTTTCAGCGCGATGTCGGTGATACGGTTGATTTCGATGCCGGGTGAAATTTCAATCCACAGGCTGGCGTCATAGGGCAGGGGCAAAAATCCACCTGCGACTGTCCCCAAAAACGCGGCGTGTTGGGGTTGTAGGCTGTCCAGAAAAACGTAAGTGCGTAAGTCTACGCTCACGGGCGGTTCTCCTAGTAAAAAATTTGAACTAAGGTGCGATTATTATATGCTGCATTGTCCATTTCGGCATTTTTTGGCATCAAATGAAAATTAGGACATGGGGCAGAAGCTGCTGTGCTGAATTTAGGTCATAGTGCAGGAACGGATGTTCTATAATTGTGGATTATATGGGCCGAAGTTGAATGCGTAACGGCCGTTACGCATGAGTTTGTATTATAACGATGAAATTAATGGCTTGGCGAGGGGCATTTTGGTCAGGGTGGCGGGCAAATATTAACCTTTCTCCAACACGGTTGAAACGATGCGGCGGAGAGTTTCTTAATAGTACAATTGGTACGCTGATTTTCGGGGGCGAGTGTATTATGATGATAGAACATGCGGCCTAGCGTGCCAACAAAATAGAAAGGGGTAGCCACCATGAAAAGACGTGTGGAAATCTGGGAACAGGTTTGGCGCTCCGATGATAATGAACACGAAGTGCGCCTATTGGTGTGTGTCCAACATGAGGACAACATGAAGTATGAGGTCATTGATCCACAGCGCGATGATGACACCACTACCTTTGAACTCTATCAAGATGCTATTGAATGGTTGACCCATCAATCGTTCACCCTTGACCCAAGCGCCGAAGCCAGACGCAACAAACCGGCCCGCCGCTTGACCCCCCAAGAGAAAAAACGCCTGTCGTATGAGCGCGACCACCATTCCATGCCGACGGGCAAGGGAGCCAGTCGTCGCAACCAAAGTGAACAGCCCAAACTGCGCCGTCGCCAACATCGCCACCGCCTGAATGAATTTTTGCGCCGTGAAACACAGGGATTATATAAGGACGTATCGGATCAAACCCTGCGCGGTATTCGGCCCGAAGGCAAATCAGAATATCGGCGGAGTGTGCCGCTGGAAGATGCGATTGAGGAGAAAAAGCGCCGCCGGGTCGAACGCGAAGAAGCCCATAAAGATCAGCCCAAACGTCCCACTCAGGCTCAGGGACGGCGTATCTCAAAAGGGCGGCGGGGCAAAAATGCTGGCCCGCAACTGCCGCGCTGGTTGACGAATTCGGATGAGGATGATTAAAAAAACGCTACTCCGACCCAGCGAGGGGAGTAAACCCCATCCCCAATTCTTCCTTGTGTTCGGGGAAGGGCTTAAATGCGGAAGAAGCGGGTCTCCCCGACGATATTTTGGATGAAGTCGGGGTGTAGCTGCGAAATAACCTCGCTATGCAGGAGGGTGAGGCCGTCTAAGCGATTGCGAACCAATTCAAGGGCGGCCTCTACATCCGACACCAAGCCTGTCAGCAGCACCAAGCCTTTGCCCCCAAGTCCATCGGAGATGCGAATACTCAATAAATGAATTTGAGCGCCTTTAATGGCAATATCACCCGCGTGGATGGCGGCGGGGGCGGTACGTGTTTCGACAATACCGAGGGCGTCTTGTTCAGTTGATGGGGTGCGCGGCGCTTGATTGGCAGGGTGCAGGGCGACCATTACATCAGGATGCACCCCCGGCAGCCAGATCACATCCTCAATCGCGGTGCCGCCGACAGATTTGCCTGCTTTCATCGCTTCTTCAACTTCGGCGACCTCACCCCCCAACAACACCAGATAGCGCCCCGGCTGAACCGTCCCGGCATGAATCAACTCGACGGCTGACCGCTTAACCATCGCGTCGGCGGCGACCATACCCCGCGCAATACTGGAAAATTCAAACAGCACCAGCGCGGGTTCGGCTTTAAATAAGGGCGTGGCGGCAGGGCGGGGTTCGGAAATGGTCGGTTTGGGCGACTCCATTCCCTTCACCAATGAGTCATGCGAAAGATAGGGTGGCATGGTCATTTAATCCTGTCGCATTTCGAGATAGGGCATCCCGTAGCCGAACAATAATTTGCCCGCCTCCACCAGCGCATAAGCCAATTCGGTGCCATCGCGGAACGTCCACCAATGGTCGTCGGTGGGCACGACTTCGGATTGATAGGCGTGGCGGATAATCCATGCTAGGGTGCGTTCTTCACGGTGAGCATACTCGGTGACGGCGCGTGCATCAAGCCCCTGATTGCGGAGGAGGGTCACGTTAAATTGGGCCAAGTGGCTCTGTTCAAAGGCCAGCAATTGCCATTCTACGAAGCCATAAATAGCCTCGCCCAATGTAGGCAGGGGTTTATGGAAGCGTACCAAGCCGCGTACCTGCTGCATTTCATTGTCTTCCAATTGCAGATCGGCGGCGATCATGGCTTGACCTACTACTTGAAGCAGGGTGTCTTTAAAAAATCGCGTTTTTGCCGGGTCGTAGAACATATCTGATACTTTCATCCCGTCCAAAAGCCTTGCGTATACAGAATGGCATACATCGCAAACAGCAGCAAACTGGCAATCGTCCATAATCGGTCAAAAAGTGGGTTGCGTCCCCAACGTATCAAGACAAATAGCATGGGAATGACGATCAGCACATAGCGATTTTGACTCACCAATTGGCCCGTACCGAGAGGTAGCCAAATCGCCGCCAAGCCATAGAGCGCCAAGCCGGGATGCCATTTCCATTCCCGCAAACACAACGCCGTCGCAAATAGGGTCAGACCTAAATCGAGGCCGACATGCACCAACCCCGCCGCATTCGTGCCCATCCATGCGATTTGTTGCGCGAAAATACATAGGGTCAGCGGTTGCATAAAATAGCGCCCAAAATCCTGCTGGGCCTGAAAGGTATTCAACCCCTGATTGCCGAGCCATGTATTAAAACCAAAAAACGCGATAATCGGGAAAGTAATCGGGATGAGCATATGACGGGGTAAATCTTTGCCGCGCCACCAATGATCCAGCCAAACTGTGCCCATCGGGAAAAACAGCAATAATCCAGTGGGGCGGGTGATGGCTGCATAGGCCGCCAATAGACCTGCCAGCCATAACTTTTTGCGATAGGTCAACAATAAAACGCCCAAACTGACGGCGAGATAGGCCGATTCGGTATACAACTGGGCCATGAACATCGCGGTGGGGAAAATCAGTAGATAGAACACGCCGCGTAGGGCATCATCCTGACCAAGACGCTCCGCCACCAATTGATACATCAGCGCACATGACACCGCCCCCATAATCGCCGAGACCATCACACCCGACAGCGCCATGCGGTCATCCCAATTCATGTTGGGGAATATCCAGCGCAGGGTCATTTCATCCCAAACACGCATCATGATGGGGTAGCCGGGGAAAAACGTCGCCAATTTGATGTCGCTATAGCCGTCTTGGGCAATCGCCATATAGCGCCAGCTATCCCAGCGGGCATGAAACCAGCCGCCTGTTGCTGGGCCGTCTACCTCGCCAGTGGTCATTTCGCTTGTCCATGTATAGGCGTAGTCGGGTTTTTGCAAATCGAAACGTGCCCAAATCATGTGCTGAAAAAGAATCAGGATGATGTACCAACCGAGCCATAACCCCAACCCCACGCGCCATCCGGTATGGCGTTTGGAGGTGGGCGAGGCGATCACTGCGTTTTCCAATGGTGACTCATTCCGGTTACGCTAAATAAAAGCGGTATCATTCTACCGAAATTGCCAGCGAATTGCCTTGCCTGCGTTGGCATGTTATAACTTCACTATAGTTTTTTGCATCCCTTAGGGAAAAATATTCATGACCGATCAGCTTGTGCCACAAAATGTTTATAGCAATCTGCCCTATGTCTATGACGATGCAGGCTTTTCGGCGTATGCGCTGGAATATACCCCAATTTTCCTTAACTTTTTGCAGAAAACCGGGTGGATTGGTCGGCGCATCTTGGATTTAGGCTGCGGAACAGGCGTGTCGCTCGAATTTTTCAGCGGCCAGCGGATGATGATGACAGGGGTGGATGTCAGCGAGGGCATGATTGATGTCAGCCGCCAACGTCTGGAAGCCGCTTCGGTGGACGCCACGCTGGTTTGTGAGGATGTGCGGCGCTATATGCCAGTCGAAAAAGCCTTCGATCTGGTCATCTCGATTGGGGATGTGATGAACTACATTTCCAGCGTGCGTGACCTTGAGGGGATTTTTCAGCGTGTGAATTATGGACTGGAAACGGGCCGGACGTTTTTGTTTGATATGCGGACGCTGCGCAGTCTGGCGGAGGACTTTGGTCAGAAGACACAGGAATTGGTCAATAAGGAAGATTTATATGTTGTGGTGCGGAATCGCTACGACTATGAAACGCAGACTCTAGGCCAGCACTTCACCTTTTTCTATCAAGATCAAGAACAGTCGAATTATATCCGGGCCGAAGAAAATCATATTTTACGCGGTTATCCGTTTCGCGCCGTGACGACGATGCTGGCGCGGGCAGGTTTTGAAGTTAAACATGCACTTGATTTAAATCTGAATGCCTTTGACCCCGATAAAGACCCCCATGGGCGGGTGGTCATTTTGGCGGAAAAAGTACGCGATTTACCCGGAACTTAATCTATCGCTTCAGGACTCTGAACTTTATGCAGAATATCAATCCTTCCAACAATGTCAATCGCCGAGGGCGCTTTTACTCCATCATGGGTATTTTGGTGTTTTTCATGGGGGCATTAGCCTCGGCGATGGGCATTTTGTTTTTCTTGCTCCCCCTGCTGGGTAATACCTATTCTTCGCCGGGCGGGGTGTGTCTCAATGTGCTTGGCATCCCGATTGCGATTGCTGGCCTCGGTGGGGTAGTACGCGGCCTGACGCTGCAAAAAGACAACCCACTGGCCTATGAGGTAGGGGAAGCGATGCGCTCGTTTTTGGGGCAGGATTCGCGTTATACCTTTGTGCGCAATATCAGCCGCCGCCGATTGGGGTATATTGATGCCGTGCTGGTTGGGCCGCCCGGCGCATTGGTGTTACGCATCGTTAATTACTCCGGTGAGTGGATTAATGAAAAAGCGGAATGGCGGGTTAAGGCCAAAAATGGCAATTTACGCAAGGCCTCCAATAACCCGACCCGTGAATGTGCGCGGGACGTGTATCAACTGCGGGCCTATTTTGCCAAAAATCATCTGGTGGATGTGCCTGTGTATGGTATTGTGGTCTTCACTACTTCACCGGAACGCCTGACTCTGCGCGGTGAAGGGCCAGTTATCCCGATTGCGGAACTGCACCTGCTCTATCAAATTATGGCGCGAGACTACCTCAAAGAAGACCGCATTAAGACGGCGCTTATCAAGTCAACGGTGGACGCACTGGTGAACTAAGATGCGTACAGGCCTACGAGGGGTAGTCGGAGTCATCCTGCTGCCCCTTCTTGTGTTGGCGGGTTGCGGTGGAAGCGAAAAATCGGCAACGCGCCAAGTAAGTTCCCCAACCCCCACGCTGTCCCCGCCTACGGTGACTATTGAAAGCCCGACCCCCACCATTGACCCCAATATCACCCCCTCACCGACCCCGTGTGTACTCTCAACCGAATGGGTAGAGACGTATACGGTACGGGCGGATGACACCCTCGGCGCGATTGCGATTGCCGCCGGAACGACCATTAAAGCCGTCCAAGATGCCAATTGCCTGACCGATCGAGATTTATTACAGGTAGGGCAGGTGCTGCTTGTACCCAATGCCTTTTCGATAGACATTGCCGTCAGTGAAACGGGCATCGAAGGGCTGATTGTGTTTGTGCGGGACGGCGGTTTTGGTCAGCGCAATTTGTGGGCGGTCAAAAGTGATGGGACGGCCCTGCGGCAATTGAGCCAATCGGGGTATGTCATGGGGCGGCCCATACGCGATGCCAGCTTAGTGACGATGGCGTTTAGGGAAGTGTCGCCGTTCCATGTGCCGGAATCTACGCCAGAAACATTGGATGGCCTGCCGAACGACATCTGGATTATGAACGCCGATGGCACGAATTTGCACCGCCTAGTGGATCAAGGGCCGGCTGATGCGCTGTATCGGAGTGAGCCAGTGTGGTCGTTGGATGGCAATCAGGTATTTTTTACCGAGCAGGGTGGCTTATTTGGATCGCTGGTACGGATTAATGAGGATGGTACGCAGCGGTATGTGCTGACCACAGGGGATTTTGTACCCCCCGATGGCTTAAGCCCGATTGCGCCTGCCCTGTCACCCGATGGCAAAACGCTGGCTTATATCACATGGGATGAAGCAGGGGGGGCGACGCTGCAAATCATCAATACCGATGACCAGCGTGTGCAGCCCTACGCCACTAATTTTGAATATCGGGGTGGGCCGTATTGGGTACCCTTAGATGGCGACAGTGGGCCACCCGCGATTGCCTTTGCGCTGGCCGATTCCAATGGCGCGACGCTGTGGCATGTGATTGACCCCCAGACAGGTCAGCTTGCCGCACGCCCTAATGGATTGGCGCTGGTGAATGAGGGGCTGGATTGGACAATTCGACCAGCGGCGGATGGCCTTACCTTGTTTCAAATGGATACGCCGCAGAATCAAGCCCTGCCAACCAGTTGGGAGAGTGTGGCGTGGGGGCCAACCGGCACACGCTTGGTTACTGCTCAAGAGGGCGGCTTGACGCTGTATGATTTTGCGACCGGGTTTGAAAAACGCATCACGGAGGGGAATGATCTCACCCCGGTTTGGATGCCGCCGGGGTGGTGGGTATTGCCGTAGATTAGTCCGTGACCCGTGTCGCCAAAACATCTTTCAATAGCGGGTTTTTGGCATCGCGGTCAGAAATAATCGGGTTTTCAACGCCCCAATTGAGGCCGAGTTCAGGGTCATTCCACGCCACGCCAAATTCATCAGTCGCATCGTAATAATTATCCACCACGTACATCAGGGTGCAGTCGGTGAGCGCGGCGAATCCATGCGCGACGCCAATCGGGACAAACAACCCGACATTATTTTCCTCACCCATTTCAATCGTCGTGGCATTGCGGAACGTCGGGGAATCGGGGCGCAAATCAACCAACCCGGCCCGGATGCGACCAAACGGGCAGTACCAATAATCTACCTGATGATAATGGAAATGCAGACCCCGCAGTACGCCTTGTTTGGAATCCGAGCGATTATTTTGGATGATGTCCCATGATCGCTGTGGAAACCACTCTTTACGGAACGTCTCCATAAAACGTCCACGCGGGTCTTCAAATATTTTGAGTTGGGCAATGGTTAACCCCTTGATGGCGGGGGATTCTATAAGCTGTGCCATGTAGTCAAATCTCTCTTGGTTGAATGGGCCTAACGCGGCGCGACAAAACGCCCTTCTAAAACTTCTTGCTTGGCTTCAGATGCCTTGCTAAAGTTTTTATTATAGCGGAGTGCCTTGTCAAATTCCTTGACCGCTTCTTCCGGTTTATTTTGGGCAGCATAGGCCAGACCGCGATAGTAATAAATTTCCTCGATATAGGACTGATTGCTTTCGGTGGTATCGGCGATGGTGACGACTTCATTATATTGGCCTACATGATAATAGGCGATATACGGGCCGAATTGATACCACCAAATGCGATAGGGCAGGTCGAGCGTGCGGGCACGATTATAAGCGAGAACCGCCTCGTCGTAACGTCCCAACAGGGTTAACGAAGTGCCCATATTGAACCACGCATATTTATCATCGGGGTCAAGCGTGGCGGCAGCTTTGGCACGCTCGAGGGCATCACTGGCGGCATAGGCAGGGTCGGCATAATTGCCCAAGACCTCGCGTAGTTCGGCTTCACGGGTGGGGGCATACAAGACGATATAGGTATAATTGAACTGCTTCCAGCCTAGATCAATGGCATCTTGACGTTCGGGGCGACCCTGATTTTTGTTTGAGCCAAAGTAACTATCAAACAGAAGGAAATCGCCAGCAGCATCGTCATAGCCGACAACCAGCGAATAATGCCCCATCCAACCCGTATCCCGAACATTAATGCCGCGTTCCACAATCACCGGAAAACCCGCCGCGATAAAACGTTTGAGCAGGTCGAGTGTACCCCCCACGCGATAGAGGGCACGCACCGCGACATCAGTGGCGGCATCGGTGTTGACAAATTCCACCAATTGACCGGGGCTAACATTTTTATCTTCGACATTCGGTTTGAGGAAATTGGCGGCCCGGGTCTGATTATCGGAATAGCCAAAATAGCTTAGGGCAATGGTGACCGTTGTTGGCCCACAATTATTCCACCCCTGCTGCTCCCATTTGATTTTGCTGAAGTCCAATTGGGCAGCCAGCGGAATGGGAATCGGGGTTGCAGTGGGTGTTGGGCTTGGGGCAACAGTGGCGGGCGGGACAAAAACAGTCGGGCTAGGCAGGTCGTCAGGATTGGTTCCACCCCCCCCGGCGGATTTTGGCGGAATGGGTGTAAAGGTCGGTTCATTGGAGGTCAGCGAAATGTTTGGCTCGGTGGTGGCGGTCGGTGTCGTATCATTCAACAGTGCCAATGCGTCGTCAGTATCGCCTTGAAAGACCAAGACATTGCCTTCAGGGGCTTGCTTTTTTAGATCGCATAAGGCTGAAATGCGATGGCACCAAATTTCCTGATAGCGCGGTTGCAGGCTGCGATACCAAGGCGGCACGATAATCGCCAAGACGACCCCGGCAACCAGCATAAATCCGAAGGTGCCAGCGGCAACACTGACCACTGATCGGGCTAATAAGCCAAAGGGGGTGTGGTTGCGGCGGCGCGGCTGAATATGCCGGATACGGTCGGTATCTTCGTCTGTTGTTGGCGCTCGAAAAAGCTCTAGCTCAGAATTATCGGGTGTTTCCTCCGGTGGGAGAGGGGTGCGCAAAATTTCGTGTGTTTGTTCAGACATTGCTTTTCCAGTTCCGCTAGCTGACCACTGGCGGCGTGTATGTTCCGGTTTGGACGGCGGTGATGGCTTCGGCAGCGGGCGTGAAATTGGGATTAAACCTCAGCACATTTTCAAATTGCGTGATAGCACGGGTGAAATCGGACTGCGCGGCATAGGCCAACCCACGATAATAGGAGGCCTCCTCAACATAATTGCCGGATGAGCGATCCACGTCATTCGCCAAGCGGATGACATCTTCGTAACGGCCCACATTGTAATAGGCCTCAAATGGCGTGAAATGATACCACAGCGTCCGCCAAGGCAGTTGCAATTGGAAGGCTTGGTCAAAGGCCGAGGCCGCTTCTTGATACTGGCGCAGCATAGTATAGGATTCACCCATATTCAACCATGCCCATTTGTCGGCAGGATTGGCGGTGGCTTGGGCACGGGCGGTATCGAGGGCCTTATAAACAGCCTGCGATTCATCGGCATGTTCGCCTAAGACGGACATCAATTCGGCTTGACGGTCGGGTGAATATAGCACAATGAAGGCATAGTTAAACTGCTGCCAATATTGCTCGATATAGGCGTAAGTTTCCTGACGCCCTTGACCGCGATTGGTGCCGAGATAGCTGTCGAATGCCAAGAAAACGCCGGGGTCGTCGTTATAACCGACCAGCAGCAGATAATGGCCCATCCAGCCGAGTTCCGGTTCGCTGGGGAGTTCGTAGCCTTTTTCGATGACGACCGGGAAATTATTCGCCAACAGCCGTTTCAGCATTTCTTGATTGCCGCCGACACGCCACAGGGCATTTACCGCGACCTGTTGGCTGGCAACTTCATTGACATACCGCGCCATTTGCCAAGGGCTGACATTTTTATCTTCGCGGTTGGGCTTTAGGAAATTGGCGGCTGGCCCTTGATCGTTGGAATAGCCGAAATAACTGAGGGCCATTGTCAAATTGGTCGGGCCGCAGTTATTCCACCATTGGCCTTCTGGTCGCAGTTGGCTCAGATTCAAACTGGCGCTCGTCGGCAAAGGTGCAAGGGTCGGCGAAGGCAGGACGATCGCAGTTGGTATAAGGGTCGAAGTTGCCGGAATGGTGACGGTAGCGGTGGCGGTCGGCGTCAATGTGCCGGATACCGGCGGCGGGGGCAGTGTGCCTAACCCCGTTCCCTGTGAACCACCCCCCAATTCGCTGGGTGTACCCGTCAGGGCGGCGTTCATGGCATTGAGGGTCAATAACAAATCTGGCCCGCTGACCGTATCACCACCAGCAAGGGTCGGCAGCACTTGGAAGGGTGGGGTGGGTTTCCAATCGCACACAAAATCCATTGCCACCCGTTCGGCGCGACTGCACCAAATGGACTGCTGTTCGGGTTTCAGATCACGATACGCCGGGGGTAGCACAATCCCGGCCACGACCACGCTCACCATCCCAAACAGGATAAAAACGCCAATCAACACCAGCGCGATTTTTAGGCAACCTGTTCGGCGAGGTTTGCGGCGGCGATAGGTCCCGGTTTGCGGATAAAAATTCGGCGCCTGACCCTGTTGGCTTTGAGCCATGCGGGTGGCGCGAGGGTCAGAATTGGCATCGGTGCGGCGCGGTGGTTGATTTAGGTTGCTCATAAAAAATACCCGTTAGACTAAAACGCTTCCCTTAAGCATAGCCAGTAGACATTACATCGAGCTTACACAGCCTACTGTATCACAATTCGGAAAATGCCGTATTGGTTCGTAAAGTATAGAGCGCCATCCGGCCCATCTTCCACTTCGATGGTGCAGGACTGCCCCTGTAAATTGACATCCCGGACGGCGGAAAGGCGCGAACGTCCGGCATCCAAAATCACGCGGCGCATCTTGCCTGTTTTCCATGCACAAAAGAAAACCTGACCACGCCATTCCGGTATCTGCCATCCGGTATACACCGCGACCCCGGTTGGAGCCTCAGTGGGGGTGATTGACCAGATGGGGTAGATGTACCGTTCGGGGTTCATCGGGTTGGAATCATCACAGGGATAACCATCGCGCCAGCCATAATTGCCACCCGGCACAATCAGATTGAGTTCATCATCACAATCCGGGCCGTTATCCGCCCCATACAGTTGACCCGTTACGCTAAATAGATAGGGGTCAAAGTCAAAGTCGAAGGTGTTGCGGATGCCATAAGCATAAGTTGCTGTGCCAAATGGATTACCCGGCGCTGCAATAAGGCCGTCTTCGGTGACTTGGAAGCGGTTGATTTTGCCGGGGATGACATCCACATTCTGGGCATTGGCGGGGATGTAGTATTCGCCAATCGCCAAATAGAGCATTCCATCCGGCCCAAAATGAATATTGCCGCCTTGATGCCACAGGTTGTTGGTGGTCAGCGGAATATTGAGCATGACTTTGGGGTCGGTGCCTTTGCCATCAGCCCCAACGGTGAGGCGGGCAACGCGATTGACCGGGACGTTGAAGCCATCACCGGGGACGCGGGTGTAATACACATAGACATAACCCGTCGTGGCAAAATCCGGTGAGACCGCCACCCCCAACAACCCGCGTTCGCCATCGGTGGAAACCGGGAATGTCCAAACCGGGTCGGTTTGCATCACACCATCGGGGGTCATGCGGCGCAGATAACCCGTAAAGCGTTCGGTGAAAAACATCGTGCCGTCGGGTGCCCAATCCAGCGCAATCGGCCAGCTTGCATCCAAGACTTTTTCGACACGATAGCTGGTGGGTAAATCGGGATCAAGCACCGGGGTCATAGTCGGGGTAGGGGTGCTGGCATCTTGGGCATTGGTGCGATTGGGTAGACTGAAAAAAATCGAACTCACGACCAGTAGCATCACCAATGCGACAAAACTTAATGCGCTTAGCTTCAATTTCAGGTTTAACATACCAATACAGTCTCCTCAGGTTTAGGGCGTGAATTATCGCACAGACTTTGGAATTATGCAGTGTACGATTAGCTGATGATTGTCTGGCGTGGCGATGATTTGGAAGGCGCGGAACTGGATCAGTGCGGTAGATCAAAAACGGGGGTGTTTGGGCCCCCGTCTTCATTTTCAAATTTAGTTTAGACTTTGCGGACGTCCTGGGCTTGAAGGCCGCGTTCACCTTGAGTAATGATAAATTCGACTTTATCCCCCTCTTCGAGGTTACGGTAGCCAGAGCCAGTGATGCCCGAATAGTGCACGAAAATATCTTTTTCCTGCCCATCGGCCTGAATAAACCCGTAGCCTTTGGTGCTGTTGAACCACTTCACAACACCGGTCACTGTATTTTGAGACATACTGTAGTGCTTTTCTTTCTGCTCACACGAGCCAAAACCAAGAACGTAAAACAAAGACTTGATAATAGTATCATAATTTTTGGAAACGGTGCAATAGGGCAACAGGGGGTAAATGCAGCAAAAATCAAGCTCTTGTGAAAAATGTATAGCACGACTTAAGTACCCTGCGCTTGCCCACAAAATCGCCTGTCTTGTATAGTTATAAAGGCGAACACTGACCCCCGTTTTTCCATTATCGGGGCGCGTTACGTAAAGAAAATTTAATAGGGAGCGACTCTCATGGAATATGCAGTGATTTCACTGACCCGTAGCCTTGACCTTGCCAAGAATTATCAACCCGTCAAGGTCGGGCATTTGCAGGTTGGTTTGCAGACCATCAAAGGCGATGTGGCGGAAATCGAGATTCAAGCGCCGGATGGCATGAAATATCTAAAAGTGCCGGTTGCCGCCGCCGCGACAGTAGACGGCTATACCTTCATCAACCGCTATGTGGATGTCAACGTTAAAGATGAAAAACGCCGCCGGGGGATTTTTGGACGGGGTAAAGATAAGACCCCCGAAGATGGCATTATGGAAGCGGTCTTTGATGTGCGGTGGGGCGATCAATCGCTAGAAGTGGCCCAACCGGAGCGCGATAAGGTCTATGATTTTATGCTGGTGCGCCAATACGACATCGTGAATGACCGCCCATTGGTTTATAACCACCAAGATGTGCTGCAATTTGGCAAGCTGCGCCTGAGCATGGGTGAGCGCATTGAGGAAGGCACACGCGCCTATAAAAAACCGCGCCACGCTGAACTGGTCGGCAAGATTGGCGACGGCGATGAAGAAGAATGGCAGGTTAAGCTGGATGGCGATTATGAACGGTGGGACGATTACCGTGTCATCGTGACCAGCTACGACCTCTATAACGGGTGGTATCAGGCCTATGGCATCAGTCTGGTCGAAGGCAAGCCCAAAGAAATTATTGACGAAACCCCGCAGGTCGTCGCCGATGGCATTCCGGTGGATGCCCATGTTTCCGGTGATGTCCAGATTTCACAGACGCGCCTTGACCAAGCCAAAGCCGACCCCAACGAAGTGATTATCAAGGTCGGGGAATCGAAAAATCATGGCCCGGTGGGGGTGAAATTGTTGAAGATGCGCCCCGGCGAAGTACAGGTAATGTTCCTCTCCCCCAAAGTCAAAACCGTGACCCTGCGGCATGGGCAAATTTTCGACTTGGGCCGCTTTGATGTGTCGTTGGTCGGTGTGCATGGCGACATGGCGATTTTGAGGATCGTGCCGGAGGAATAAACATCTAATGACCAAATATCTAAACTGGCTGCTGGTGGTTACATCTCTTTTGATGGTTATAGTTCCTGCCCGATCTGTAACACATGTTGGGGAAGCACTTGCCCAAAGCGAACTTAGCTATATGGGCTATTCTCTTTCAGCCGACGGGAAATCTATTGCATATTCTTCAAATCCCAGTGGTCAGTTTGATATTTGGGCAGTAGAGATAGATAGTGGCGATAAGATAAATTTGACAACCGGCATTGAGAGTGATTGTTTTGAGCCTCAATGGTCGCTGGATAGTCAATCAGTTGTGTTTACCTGTGAAGATGGAATATGGATTATTGACAGAGATACTCTAGACCCCGTTCAAATTAGCCCTCAAGAGAATGACACCAGCTTTGGAATGCCAAAATGGTCGCCGGATGCGAAGTATATAGCCTATGTATCTCTAAGCATCAGCGAAGGCATGAACATATGGCTATTTGACACAATAAGCCAAGAATTGTTTCCTATTACTGATTTCAATAGCCCATTTATAATCGTTGGGTATCAAGCATGGTCGCCAGATAGCCAAGTGATTGCTTTTGTTCACACTGATTTCAATAAGCCCATACTTTCCAGTCAAATGTATGGCTTTGTCCGCGTTGGTAATCCTAAAGTGTATTATTTTGTCCCACTTTTGAATTCATCACTTGGCCCGATGAGTTGGTCTATGAATGGTGAACATATTGTCGCTATTTCATGGAGTGGGGATGAAAGTTACATTGTCTCTATAAATAAATTCACGCAGGATGTTGCTTATCTAGCGAGAGTTCGCCAAGCCAACTATCATTACCTGTTTGATACGCCTCAGTATTCACCTGATGGTAGCCGCCTTCTCTTTACGGCTAATCGAGAAAATAATCTGCTTGGTCAGGACATTTGGGTGATGAGTGTAGATGGTACAGATGCTAGAAATCTCACGGATACTTCAGATGCGTCCGAAACTCAACCCTATTGGCTTCCTGATGGCGAAAAGATAGTGTTCTTCCGTAAAACCGAAGCAGGGGGAGATATTTGGATCATGAATGCCGATGGCTCAAATCCCATTAATCTGACAGGAAACGCTACTCAGAATTAGGTAGCGTATATGGCGACATGGCGATTTTGAGGATCGTGCCGGAGGATTGAGTTGAAATTCCAAAAGAACTTAATCATTGGATTTTTAGCCATCGTTGTAGCGATTGGCTTTGGTTTTAGCAAGGGCGTGTCTCCTGTGGCTTCGCAGGAAGATATGCCCTTGATATATATGCCCACCGATTGGTCGCCGGATGGTAGACAAATTCTTTTTAGTTCTAACCGTTCTGGCAATTTCGATATTTGGTTTATCAATGCTGATGATACAAACGTGACCAATTTGACAGGCGACTATTTAGGAATGGATGGGGATGCTTTTTGGTCTCCTGATGGAAAGACTATTGCTTTTAGTTCTGATAGAGAAAGCCAATCTCAATCTGGACTTCCTGCCTTTGATCTATGGTTGATGGACTCTGACGGATCTAACCCAAGAAATTTGACCTCAGATATAGAAGAAAGCATAGGGGGATTAGCTTGGTCGTCAGATGGTAATCATCTCGCATTTGCGGTGATCAAAATGGAAGTTGATAGCCTGCAAATTTATGGTGAAATCTGGTTTATCAGTCTTCTAACGGGTGAAAAATCTAGGGTTTCGCCAATTTCAGAGGGCAATACGTCTTACGAAGGCTTTATGTTCGCTTTTCCCACTTGGACTCCGGATGGGTCACTAGCATATGTCGCCTCAAAGGTGGGACAAGTAGGTGAAGTATGGATTTCAAGTGTTACTTCGTCTAACCGAGAGCAGTTTTACGTAAATCAGCCTGTAGGTGAAATCAGAATATCGCCAGACGGATCGATGATAATTTGTACTACTTTTCTTCGTACCGATGGGGAAAGCATGAGGATAGACTTAGTTTTACTTGACACTCAAAATGGTGAGACGATGGTTTTGACAAGCGAGATGCCAAATTTTAATTCGTATCCCCAATGGTCACCTGATAGCAGCCAAATTGCTTTTCGGTCATTGTCATATGATGGTACATCCAGCGATATATGGGTTTTATCCGCCGATGGAACCGAGGCAACCAATTTATCAGCAGAATATGAGAGTAATGATGCCTTACCCATATGGTCGCCAAATGGTGAGCAAATTGCTTTTGTCTCGGATCGTTCAGGAGAATCCAACATTTGGATCATGAACGCTGACGGCTCAAATCCAGTCAATCTGACGGGAAATGCTACAGAGGCCCAATGATGAGACGAATCTCTCGGAAGTTTCGTTTTGGGAACAAGATGGAGCAGCCGATTTATACGAAGGATGCAAAAGGCAAAAAGAAAATTGCCAATATGCTTGCTGCCTGCGAAAAACTTTGTGCTGGATATCTCAACTATGATTTTGAGGGTCGGCAAAAATTACGCGAGTTTGTGAACCGCGAGGATGAACTAATTGAAGCCTTATCCCAATATCCTTGGCGCGTCAAAAAGTGGATGGTATCAAAAGACAAGGCTATGCTGTGGTTTACCATGAGCATTGTATCTGTTCTATTGGCTTCCAAACACTTTGATACGGAAGCAACATTGAATACCCTTCGTGGATTATGGGAGGAAGTCCCTATGGATGAGGGTAAGAAGCGGGAGGCCTATAAATATTTGCTGGATAAACTGCTTCTTCCAAATGAAAACCTTGAGCATCATTTACTGACGACCATACTGAATGAAAAAGTACAGTAGTGATCTTCAAATACCAGCTACTGACTTTGACTCATCACCTCAATCACATTGGCGGCGGGCTTGCGTGAACGGTCTTGCCGCCAAATGCCATAAAAATGCCGTGCATCCGGTTGCCCTTCCTCATTTTCCACACACGCCGCGACATCACAGGCACTCCCCGGCACAAAATCAAACGCCGTCCAGACCACCCACCCAATCAACCCCGCAAACTCGACCCCCCGTTCCGCCGATTGCAGCCCTTCGCGCAGGGCCGAGGATTGTTGGCTTTCGTTGCGTGTCTGCGATTCATAGCCAATGCCGATCAGCAGCAGGGGTTTATCGGTTTGCTGGCGTAGTTGCGTAATGCGATCTTCCAGCGTGCCGGGTTCGCCCCAAAATTGAAAACTGACCAAATCTACCGCCGCTGCCGTCGCCAAATTATCGGTGTACCAGCCTGCTGTAATCAAATGATGTTCATCAATCGCCCGAATCGCGGTTGAGGCGCGGAACAGCCAATCCAACACCGCCGCCCGTTCAAATTGGGCCTCACGCGGGACACCGCCAATCGTGCCGCCTTGATAATCGGCATCCCCGGCATCGCGCACATCCCACGCCAAAATCGCGGGTTCGTCTTTATACCGCTGGACGATATAGGCCGTTTGCGCGGGAATGGGGGGTGGATTGTCATAGAGGGGCGGGGCGGTGATGTCCGGTAGTTCATGCAGGGTGACAATCACATGTAATCCACGATTGGCAGCGGCTTGCATAATCCGGTCTAGACGTTCAAATTGCGGCGCGAGTGGCACCTCCCCATTACCCGGACAAGTAAACAGCGGCTCGTTCCAGATAAAAATACGAATGGTATTCAGACCAGCGGCGGCAATCGTATCCAAATCGGCTTCAATGGTGGCGCTGTCGGCCTGCAAAAATCGCCAAAAGGGGTATTCGGCAGGGTAATAGCTGACCCCACGTATCACAAACGGGGCATCATCCAATAGCAATTGATTGTCGGTCAATTCAATGAATGCGCCCTCGCTGGGTTCATAGGCTGGCATCCCCGCCAATAATTCGGCCACGTGCGAAGGGTCACAGGTCGGCAGATTCGGTGTCGGCAAGAGTTCGGCGTTGGGGGTCGGTGTGGCAGGCATCGGGGTGCTACGGCTGGCAGTGACGGCCTGTACATTTAGGGTCGGCGGCGCATTTTCAGTCTGGCAGGCGGCGAGGATGAGGAGGAAAAGGAGGGCGAGTAAGATGATTCTATTTACCTCACCCCCCGGCCCCCTCTCCATTTGGCGAGGGGGAGCAAAACGGCGTGTTAAAGCCCCTCTCCACTTAGTGGGGAGGGGTTTGGGGTGGGGATGTTTTTCTGCACGCTTTTTCATTCCACCACGCTAATCGTCACGCCCTGCCGATCTACACCAATAATCCACTGCCGCGCTTCTAATCCGGCCTCCTCAAACGCCGTGACCATCACTTCGGCAATCTGGGTGTGATGCGATTCGGCGATGGCAAGCATGGCAGGCCCGATTCCAGCCAGAATCACAGCCGATGCTCCGGCGGATTGGGCAGCTTCGGCGGCGGCGGCATATCCGGGGATATGGGCGGTGCGGGCGGTCTGGTGGACATGATTTTTCATCACCTGCTTCATTAGGCGAAAGTCCCCGGCACGCAGGGCTTCAATCAGCAGGGCCGTCTGTCCGATATGGGTAATTTCATCGGGGATAAGGGTGTAGGGCGGTAGATTATCCAGCCGGGTCGGGTAATTCGGCACGTCCGGCGCGACGATGACCACCCGCAGTGGCACGGTATCCACACTGCGATGCGCCACATGATGGGGGTCAATGCGACTGGATATGCTCAACCCGCCGCGCATGGCACTGGTCGTATTTTCATAACTCGCCCCCAAGCTGAAGGCCATATCCAAAATCTGGTCGGTGGTCAGGTTGCCATTCACCAGATTGTTGGCGGCCAGAATCCCCCCCAAGACGGCGGCAGGATGCGCCCCCAAGCCGACATGCCAAGGAATCTGGCTGAGAATATCCACCTGCAAACCAGCCGGGGCAATCTCAAAATGTTGAAAAACCCGCATGGCGGCCCGTAGCACAGGATTATCGAGGGTGGTCGGGAATAGGTCGCGGTTTTCGCCCAATACGCTGATATGCAGGCGCTCATCGGCCCGTACCTGCATTTCGATGGTGGTATGCAGCGAAAGGGCCATTCCCAAAACGCCGAGGCCGGGGCCAAGCGTGGTCGTGGTGGCGGGGACGGTCACAGTGACTTTATACATAGCAGGGCGCTGCTCCCTAAGAATTGTTTTCAGGCCAAATTTGATTCTATTGTCCTGTCGGAAGGCGTAATTGGCAAGTTATTGGCTGACGGTCAGTTTAAACGGATGTCCCTTGTCGCGGGGCGGGCTTTCGGCTAACATTCCCTCGCGTCCATCCGCCCAGTGATAGGAAACCAATTGCATGGGGACAACATCTCCTTCTTCTGAACTCTGGCGAGTCGAAACCCATTCCCACACCCATTACAGCCGCGACTGTGTGACCCTGTTTAAGCAGGTGGTGAAGGTCTGTCGGACTAAGGGGATTGATAAAATTGTCATTACCGACCACGACACCGCCGAAGGTGCGCTGGCCTTTGCCAAATTAGAGCCGGATTTGATTATCCCCGGCGAAGAAATTATGACTACCGAAGGCGAAATTTTGGCGTTTTTTGTGCAGGAGACCATCCCGCCCAAATTGACCCCCCACGAGACAATTCAACGCCTGCGCGATCAAGGGGCGTTTATCAGCGTGTCACATCCTTTTGACCGTCACCGCAAAGGGGCATGGGAAAAAGCATGGCTCGATCAGATTATCGGGCTGGTAGATGCCATCGAAGTGTTTAATGCCCGCTGTCTGTATCTGGAAGACAACGAAAAATCAGCGGCCTATGCTGCGGAACATGGCATGGTGGGCACGGTGGGTTCGGATGCCCACATCCCATATGAACTGGGCAAGGCGAATTTGCTGATGTCGCCATTTGCTGATGCCAGCAGCTTTGCCGAATCGTTGAAAACGGCCCAACAAGCTATTCACCTCAGTCCGGCGTGGGTGCATGGCTTCAGCACACTGGCGAAATGGCAGCGCAAATATTTGAACCGCCCCAAGCCGCTGACACATGGCAATCGGCTATAGTGGTATGATGTCGCGTCGAACTGCCGCTGTATTATTTCTATTTGTAATGATAGCCCTGCTGCATTTTGGCTTGCGGGCGCATCGGCCTACCCATCTCCCGCTGTTTATTGATGAAGACCGCCACCTCCGCCGCGCCGCCAATGTTGATGATTTGTGGACGTTGGGGCTGAACAGTCATGGCAAATATCTGCTGTATATTTTGATTGCCCCGTTTAATACCGAACGATCTGAGGCGCTGTGGGCCTCACGGGTAGCGGTGGCCCTGTTTTCGCTGGTCGGGTTAGCGGCGCTCTATCGCCTGACCGAAAAATTCTTCGGGCGTCCGGCGGCGTTTATTGCGATTGGATTCTACGCCGTCGCCCCCTATGCCTTGTACTATGAGCGCATGGCATTGGCGGACGGGCCAGCAGGGGTAATGGCAACCTTGACTGCGCTCTACAGCCTGACTTTTGCCCAACGGCCCAATTATCGCCGGGCGGCGGTCGTCGGCTTATTGGTGGGCTTGGCGGCGCTGGCAAAACTGACCATGATGTTTGTTGCCGTTCTGCCTGTCATGGCGATTTTCTTCTTTAATCAAAATCGTGCGCCCCTGCCACAGCTAAAAATTGCTCAACTGCGCCCGATACTCGCGGTTTATTACCAACAATTCGTGACCCATTTTCGCTATCTAGTCGTGGCGGGGGTGGTGTGTGTTGTGGTATGGCTGCCCGTGCTGATTCCGGTTGGGACGGCGGTGGTCACAGGCGAAAAATATGTGCTGGTAGACCGCTATCTGGCAGGCGATAACCTGATTAAACAGGGCAATTGGGATAAGTTGGCTGGCATCTGGGACACCTTCCCGATGCTGCTATCGCCCGTAATGGTGGCCCTAATGCTGCTAGGGGTGGTGTTGGCGGTTTGGAAAGCGCCGCGCCGGGCCAGTTATGTGCTGGTGTGGCTGGTGCTGGCCTATCTGCCGACGATGTTGCTGGTGGGGTGGGTGCAAACGCGCTATTTTACCCCCGGCATTTTCCCATTGGCGATGCTGCTAGGGGCGGGGATTGTGGCGACCGACGACATCAAGATTCCCAAAATTTCAGGTAACACCCTGCGTCTGCTGCCTGCTCTGTTGACGGTGGTCGTGGTGATATGGGGCGTGGTGTACGCGCTGCCCTTTGCCCATGACGCCGCCTATGATGCACCGAAAATCGAACTGCCTGACCGCGATGAGAAGCAATATTATCAGACCCGCTATAGTGCCTATGGCCTGTTGGACGCGATGGATTATCTGGAAAAAAATGGCAAACCAGCGGGTGAACGGGTCGAGGTCATGGGGGTCATGTTTTTGTGCGAGAGCATGGATTTATATGTCTATCCCAGCGTGAACTTGACCTGCCTAAGTGATGGCTACACCAATGAGAAGATTGATGAGGCATGGCAGTCATTGGCGGAACGTGCCCAACAACAACAACCCCTCTATCTGATTGTGGAAGATTACCGCGAGATTCCGACCCGTGAGCCGGAACTCACATGGCAGGAACTACGCTCCATTCAACGGCCCAAAGATGGGGTGTGGGTGACGGTGTGGGAGGTTTGCCCCGCCGACAGCCAAGAGGATGTATGCTTGGATAATCGTTCCCCCCAATCATTTGAAAGATAACCGATGGCAAAGCGAAATTTCTCGACCTATGGCTTAATTGTGTTGGTGCTGCTGCTGCACTTATTTTTCCGCGCCCATCGGCCCACCCATCAACCATTTTTTATTGATGAACACCGCCATATTGAACGGGCCGCAGGTATCGCCAGCCTTGAGACGCACCCTGCCGAAAAAAGCCTCGGTAAATTTCTGCTGTATGTGTGGATAGCCCCTTTCCATACCACTGATCCAGCCCACGCCCTGCATCTATCGCGTACCGCCGTCGCCCTATTCACGTTGTTGGGGAGTGCGGCGCTATATGCCACCACACGCCGACTCTTTAACAGACGGGCGGCACTCATCGCCATCATTTTTTATGCCCTGCTGCCCTATGCTCTGTTTTACGAACGCATGGTGCTGGCGGACGGAATTGCGGCGGCGTTGGGGGCATTGCTGGCATGGCAAAGCGTCTATCTGGCGCAAAAACCAGACTATCGGCGGGCGGCAGGGGTTGGTGTGTTGGTCGCGCTGGCCTCGATGGCAAAATTGACCATGATGTTTAGCGCCTTGCTACCTGTCGCGGCGGTTCTGTGCCTCGGTCAATGGGGGCCGGGTGGCCCAATGGACAAATTGCGTACCCACTTTAAGCAATATTTCAAATTCTTGGTGGTGGCAGGCGGCGCAACCTTGTTCATGTGGATTGTGCCTGTACTAATTCCGGCGGCGATTGCCAAAACGCAGGGTGTCGAATATGTGTTGGTAGATCAATCGCTGCTTGATGAAAGCGTATTTTCCAACGAGGACACGGGCAAACTTCAGGAAACATGGAATAAGGCCGAACTGCTGATTTCCGAACCCATGACGATTATGGGACTGTTGGTGGTGGCGCTTGGATTGTGGAAAACCCGCCGCGCAACATTATTTGGCGTCGCATGGGTCTTGATTATCTGGATACCGATATTGATTTTGGTCGTGCGTATCCACAGCCGCTATCTGATGCCGGGAATGTTCCCGGTGGCGATGTTAATGGGGGGCGGGTTGGCGACATTCACTCAATTACGCCTGCCGTCCATCCCAACCAAGCTGCAAGGGCAATTATGGCGGGCGGCGGTTGGGGTGATTCTGGCGATTTGGGCCATCACGTTTGCATGGCCTTTCGCGGTGAATGCCTCGAACGATGCCCCCGCACTCGCTATGCCCTATTTTGACCACCGCGATTATTTCCAGAGCCGCTTGAATGCCTACGGCCTACTGCCGGCGTTGGGGTATTTGCAGCAAACGGGCGAACGGGTGGATGGGCGCGTGCAGGTCATGATGGTGGCCTATTTGTGTGACCGCCTCGAATTATATGATATTGAACCCATCCAGCTTACCTGCTTAGGGCCAGAATTGACCGGGCCAACGATCACGCCGGACATGTGGACACCTGTGATTGAGCAGAGCGCAACCCATCAGCCGCTATATGTCATTGTCGAACAAGCCTTTGGCGAAACGACCGCCCTAGAAGCTGCTCCGGTTCAATTAGATGGTGTTGCATGGGAGCGCCTCGCCATTTTCCGCCGACCCAAAAACGGCCTATGGGTGACAGTGTGGCAGATTAAAGCCAGCCCCGTTTCCTAAAAAGCCATGCCAATAGCGTGCCGGCCAATAGGGTAATCAGCGTGAGCAGGATAAAAAATAACCACCCCGGTAGTGGAATTTCAAGTTCTGGCTCGGTGGTGATGAAATTGAGGCTAAACAGGCTGACCAAAAATGTCAGGGGCAGGAAAATAATCGAGATAATAGTCAGGCGGTTGACGGCCTCCGTGAGCCGTGCCGATTCTTGGTTTTGCAGTAAATCCAGCACATTATTTGATAAATCCCGTTGGGCATCAATGACATCATATATCCGCAGCAGGCGTTCATACAGATGAGCAAAAAGGTCGCGGCTAGCCGGGCTTTCGCTGATGCGGGCTTCGCCAATCGCGTTGGAGAGTACCTCACGTTGCGGGGCAATCATCTGACGTAAGGCCACAAGCTGCTGCTTGATGCGATAGACGGATTTTTGGGCCGATTTGCCTTCGCCGTTATCGAGTGTTTTTTCCTCAAGTTCAAATAACTGGGTGCTAATCCGATCCAACAAGGGGTAGTAGGAATCAATGATGGCCTGTAAGACCTGATAGAGGAAATAGGTGGCCCCACGTTGCCATGTTTCATCATTTTGGGCGGTGCGATTGTAGACGTTTTCGACAGTGGTGCTGCTGGCCTTGCGCACGGTGATCAAGTAATTCTGCCCCATCAAACAATGGATTTCATCCCCTTTAACCTGCCCCACCGAAACCTGTGGCTGGAACAGCGACAAAAATATGTAGGCCGGATAGACCACCAATGTCGGGCGGCGGTCTTCGCGCTGCAAATCGCTGACGACCGTTGGATGCAGTTTGAGTAGGCTCTGCAACCACTGAATTTCTTCGGGGGTGGGGTCTACCAAATCTAACCAGAGGATTTTTTCGGCGGTTAGGGCCGCTTCAAGGTTTTCCGGTGCTAAATTGCGCTGGACGCTGGTTGGATCAGTACCATTTCCCGGTGTGACAAGTGAGCGTATCATGTTTCCCTCCCTACGAGATGACGATGTAGGTTGCCTAAGCGCAGGGTAGAGTGAAAATAAAGGTCGCTCCTTGCCCCAATACGCTTTCTACCCGAATGCTGCCCCCATGTGCTTCGACTAATTTGCGGACGATTGCCAACCCCAAGCCTGTGCCTTTAAGACGCACATTCTCATCGCTTTTGACGCGCACAAATTTATCGAAGATTGTTTCCAAATATTCGGGTGGGATGCCGACGCCGGTATCCTGTATACGAACTTCGACCTTTTCGCCCCAGATGAAAGCGGTCAGGGTTATTTTACCGCCAGCGGGGGTGTATTTGATGGCATTGCCGATGAGATTATTAAACACCTGCTTGATACGGGCGGCGTCAATCATCACCAAGGGTAGGTTGGGCGCAAGGATGATTTCAAGCGTGAGTTGGTTTTCGTCAAGGCGCATCCGATAGGCGTCTTCCGCTTCGGCGATGACGCTTGAGAGACGGGTGGCCTTTAGATCGAGCACGATACCCGCTTCGAGTTTGGTTAAATGCAGTAGGTCATCAATCAATTGGTTGATGTAAAAGGCGGCCCGTTCGGCGCGACCTAAATTATCTTTACCCCGTTGGCTTAGGTCTTGCGACATTTCCAGATAGCCGAGGCTGCCAATAATAGTGCTGATCGGGTTTTTGATGTCGTGCGAAAACATCTGCACAAAATCGGTCTTAAGCTGGTCGAGTTCTTTGAACGGAGTAATGTCGTGCAGCACAAGCGTATAGCCAACATGCTGAACAGGCACCCGCGTCACCTCAAAATTGCGCCCTTGCAGACTGATTTCGGTACGAACGTGAGTATCGCGCAGGCCATTTTCTTGATAGTAGATGTCATTGAGGGGAGTGTGTCCAAAGGCCTCGCCAAAGTTGAGATGGGTATAGTCTTTGTGTTCCTCCAAATCGAATAGGTCAATGACCATCTGATTAACGAGAATGAGTTTGCCGTCACGGTCAGTTACAATGACGCCTTCGCTGACAGCCGCCAATAGGGTGCGTAGTTTTTCACGTTCACGTTGCGTTTCGGCGAACAATTGGGCATTGATAATCGCAATGGCGGCACGGCTGCATAATAATTCGATGCGGCGGCGTTCTTCGGCGGAAAATCCATCTATCACGTTTTTTTCGAGATTGAGGATGGCGATGACCTCCGCCCCGCGTTTAATCGGGACGACCAACTGCGAACGTATCCCTTTGACCAGCACAACATAGTCGGGGTCTTGTTGTACGTCCGGCACATAACAGGTCTGCCCCATGCGGGCGGCCCGTCCGGTGACTCCCTTCTGCCAAGAAATCGGGCTGTTGAGGTCAACGGCAACCAGTTCACGCGGGTAACCTTGATGTTTGCCTGTGTGCAGTGTGCCGTGTTGGGCGTCTACCAGCATCACGGCGGCGGTATCGGCAAAAGTAAACCGAATGGCCCAATCCAAAATCAGCGATAGGACGCGCTCAACGCTGAGTACGCTATGAAGTTCACGGTCAATGCGTTGGGCATTCTCCAGCAATTCTACCTGTTCATCGGCACGAATATCGGCCTCACGTCGGGCATATTCTTGTCCGCCAAGCGCCCGCCGCATTCGCATCAAAATGACCCAGATGATCGCGAAGAAGAACGGGGCAATAACCAAACGTGGCAGGATAAAAGCATCGCCGAGCCGTACATCCAATAGGCTTAATAGAATACTCAAGATCAGCCCAATGAGGATGGCCCGTATGGTGTGTTGGGGATTTTCCTGCCAGCCCACTGTCCATTGATAGGTAATATGCCGATCAGTTGGGTCTTGTTGGGCAAACAGGCTGGTATTGAGGCCAATAATTGTGGGCAATTCTTTAAGAGCCGTTCGCAGCAAGGATTCGGTATCACGCAGATAGAGGTCTTCGTATTCCTGCTCAATGGCGACCAGTGCCTCGTCAGCCGTCCAAGTGGCGTCCAAAGTGCGCAAGCCCACATATTTGAAATTGAGTGGGGTAATTGTGGCAGGTCGGAGCAGGGTGGGAAGCTGACGGTAAAGATAGGCGGTGGGTAGTAGACGGGCAGACAGTCGTTTTCCTGAGCCAACCAAGCGCTGGATTAGCATTTTCCAAAAAATAGCCGCGTCGCCGCTCAATTGGCTGGCATAATGCTGGGCTAACCAATGAAATTCATAACTGAAGCGCAAACGCGAGTTCACCACGTGATCCAATGTTAATGGGGCGCTATCCGGCGGGAGTGAGGCGTTCAGCAACCGCAGCCATTCGGTTTCGGCACTGGACTGGACAGCCGCGATTTCCATATGGGGTAATTGGTGACGATGGTAAGCAATGGTATCGTGCAGGGCCAAGCGGATAATTTTTAGATTATAAAAGGGTACGGCATATGTTGAAGGATCACCGAATTGCCATCCAACAGCAGGGCGAGTCAACGGGCGGATTTTTAAAGATGGCGGTGTCCAAGATAAAGATTCAGGCATAGAGACCTATTTGCCGATAAATGAAAGTTGGAAGTGATACAAATTTTGATCCTCAGGATAACAGAGTCTGAAAAAAGTATAAATGTTTCACAAATTTTAGAAAGTTGAGTTAAGATAGTAAATAGTAGGCATACCGTTTGGGTTTGGTTTTCATTTTTCTTCAATAATTAACGATTACTTAAAAAGGCAAAAATACCATTCCAATGGAATATTATATCTCAGTCTAACAAAACATGCCGTCTGTATTCTAAAGTGAGCGTTGCAGCTATTAACACCATGACAAATCAAAAACAATTCTCAACTACCTATGCCAAAAGCTGGGCGCTGGTGATCGGCATTGATCGCTACAAAAATGATAGCCTACCGCCTTTGGAGACTGCTGAATCGGGCGCGTCAACACTGGTGGATTTTCTGATCCGAGAACTCCATTTCCCTCCCGACCATATTATATTGTTGACAGGCCAACAAGCCACCAAAGCCGTCATTGAATCGGTGGTGGAAGACCATCTGACCGACCCCAATCGTGTGGGCAAAGATGACCGTCTGCTGATTTATTACGCGGGACATGGCATCACCCGTGCGCGTACCGCAATGGGCAACGTCGGCTACATCGCCCCATATGACGCCGAACAGGGGTTGTGGAGTACGTTTATCGAGATGGATGAATTTATCCGCCAGACGGCCTTTATGCCCGCCAAACATGTGCTGTTTTTGCTGGACGCCTGTTTTAGCGGGTTGGCGTTGATGCGCGGGGCAAGTGACCCCTATGAAGAATTTCTGCGGCGTTCGGCCCGCCAAATTATCACGGCGGGTACGGCTGACCAACTGATTTCTGATCGGCTTTCGGGTGAGGGCTATTCGATTTTTACCTATTTCCTCCTGCGCGGATTGAAGGGCCACGCCGCTAAAGATGGGATATTGCGGGCTTCGCATTTGGGCATGTATTTGCAAGATCAGGTGAGTAGCTATACACACGGACAGCAAATTCCCCAAGTCGGACGTTTGGTGGGTGATGGCGGCGGCGATTTCATCTTCAAGACCCTTGCTGCTGAAACCAAGCGGCCAGCCTCGCGTCCAGCGGATTTAGATCATACGCGGCTGCGTCCCGGGGTACTGCGCAAAGGGGAATATGAGCAGACGTTGGTAGATCGCCCAATCCAGTTGAATTATCATATGGCGGCATCCGAACCCACCGTTCAAACCCAAATTGCCTATGAGTCGGAGCGCACGACCTTATTGCATCCACCCAGCCGGGCAAATCGGGCCAAACGCCGCCGCCTGTTCGCCAAATTAGCCGGATTTTGGTGAAGCACAAACGCAGAGAAGTCGTAGTTTACAAATTGGACTGACCACCGGATAATTCCATCCTGATTTTGACCTATGTAGGTGAATTACAGGAAGCAGTCCATGATGCGGTCTCGATGGCAGATTTTAGCGACGACGAGCGTGTTGATTCTGGTAACGCTGGTCGCTTTTAGTCTTAACAGCGGTGTATCCAGTGCCCGACAAGGGGCGACGGCTACCGGTTTCCCCACCAACACAATTGAGGACAGTGAACCTTTCCCGGTCGGGTCTCAAAACACCCCCACCCCAAGCCTCACCCCAACGCCGGAATCTACCGCAGTGGCGCTTGGCCCATTTGAATATCCCGAAAATATCAACCCCCTTACCGGTTTGCCCTATCCGAACGAAGCCGCCCGTAATCGTCGCAATCTGATTGTCAAAGTAAGCAATTACCCGCCGATTGTGCGTCCGCAATATGGACTGAGCGCGGCAGATATTGTGTTCGAATATGAAGCTGAAGGCGGCGTCACCCGTTTTGCAGCGATATTTCGTGGGCAAAGTCCGGGACGAGTAGGCAGTGTTCGTTCGGCCCGTCTAATTGATATTGAATTGGTGAATATGTTTCAGGGGCTGTTGGCCTACAGCGGCTCGAACGATTGGATTCGCCAGTTTATCTTGGATTCGGATTGGCGTTGGCGGGCGATTACTCCCCATTTTTCCAATTATCCCTGCCCAACCTTTTGCCGCTATCCTGAACCGGGCAAGGCCTATGAGCATACCTTGTTTGGCGACACCGATGGCATTTGGGCCGAGGCCGAACGCATTGATGTAAATCAGGGGATGCAGGCGGTTGGATTGGCTTTTTCGGAAACGCCCGACCCCGGTGGTGATACCGCCAGCGACATCTATATTGACTGGTAC
Source organism: Anaerolineae bacterium (assembly GCA_041753455.1). Classification (GTDB taxonomy): domain Bacteria; phylum Chloroflexota; class Anaerolineae; order Aggregatilineales; family J027; genus CFX10. Next base: position 475,684 of record JBGSUK010000011.1, read on the forward strand.
AGTCCACAATCGGAGGTGCGTTGGCAATATAACCCCGCCGACGGCCAATATTATCGCTGGGATTCCGGCCTGCCCCATATTGATTTAGGTACGGGTGAGCAGATCACCACCGATAACCTCGTGATCTTGGAGGTCTGGCATACCGATCGCCCCGATGTTTATGAAAGCGAAGTGGGGGGGATCGCGCTGGAACATCAATTGTGGGGTTATTCCCGCGCATGGCTGTTCCGCGATGGTCGCTGGTATCAGGGCTGGTGGTATCGTAATCGGGAGTATGGTTCGATCCAACTGCGCTTTGACTATGCCGACCGCGAAAATCCCATGCACCTCAAACCGGGTAATACATGGTTTGAAATTGTACGAAAATTTGACCCCTATATCACGGAAGGCCCGATGTTTAGCGTGACGGTCAGTGATGACTTAGTAGACGCACAGGCGACAGCGCAGGTCGTTTCGGCGACAGGGACAGCAGTATGGGTTGCAACCTCGACCCAATTTGCCGAATGGAATGGCTCACCCACGCCTTTCCCAACCCTTACCCCCTTCCCCACCTTGACGCCACTGCCGTAAATCCGCTAGGCTGGTAGGGGCAATAATTGTTGATTGTCCCTACCCATTAAAGCCTGATTATGATGAATTTATTGAGCCGTCTCCGCAAAAGCCGCCCATTCCAGACCCTGCCGAGCCAAAACGCCTATGCTCAGTGGGCCAAGACCTATCCCGCCGAAGCCCATAATATATTGATGCAGGTGGAACAGGTCACCCTGCTTGAATTAATGCCGCCTATGCAGCAAAAACTTGTGCTTGATTTGGGCTGTGGTACGGGCCGATGGGGCAAAGTAGCGCTGGCAAACGGGGCTGCCGACGTGATCGGCCTCGATAACAGCCTGCCGATGTTGCGGTCGGGTGTATTGGAGAGCTTAGCCCAAGCGGCGATGTCTGATCTTCCGTTGGCGTCTAACTCGATAGAGGTGATTATTTGCGGGTTGGCGGTCGGCCATCTGACGCCGAGTGCGAGTCAGCGGGCCATGTTGGAAATGGGGCGGGTATTAAAGCCGGGTGGCGTTGCCCTAATCAGCGATTTTCATCCGTTTCAGGCATGGCGGGGAGGCCAGCGTACCTTTACAGGTGACGACGGACGTACCTATGCGGTGGAACATTACATCCACAGTTATGCCGATTATTTTGACTATGGTCGGGTTGCCGGATTGAAATTGGATGCCGTCCGCGAACCGTGCCATCCCCACGTGCAAGACGGCAAAACCCCGCTGATTTTGGCCCTGCGGTTCATAAAATAAAAACAGCACCGCACTGGTGGGAGCGCGATGCTGTAGCGTACTATCTTGATGAGCGATTATTCGGCTTCACCGCAGACCTTGTCGCCATCCATCTTGAAGGTGACGCTTGAGGCAGTTTCGCCTTCAACCCCTTCAACGACAATCTTGAAATCACATTTCACGTTGTCGCCATCTTCGTCGCAGGAGATGTCTTTGAATTCAAGCCCTTCGGTATCTCCCACATTGCCGCCTGCCAATTCATCTTTTTGATCGTCGCAGACGTATTTTTCAGCCTCATCGCGGTCACCGTCGGCAACAGCTTTCATATATTTCTCAGCATTACCAACCTTATCCCCCCCACAAGCAGCCAGCAACATCGGCAGGGCGAGAACAATGACCAGTAGGAAGAGATTGCGAAATTTCATGATGGGTTCCTTTCAATTTGAGCCTATCCTGCAAAATTAGCGGCTAACGATAGTCGAGTATCATAAATCCGCGTCTACCTATGACGTAGGATACCCCAAAAAAGTTCCAACCGTTTTTTGACAGACGAATGTCAGATGAACGTAGCCCGAATTTGCGCCATTCTGCGGTAACATATTGGGGTGATTTGGATGTTGAAGAAGTGAGATAGCCATGATGCGATTTCCCACCCCCAGACAAGGTCGTTGGGTTTTTCTGGTGATTTGTATATGGAGTAGTTTGTGGTGGCAACCCATGACGGCCCAATCGCCCCAAATTCGGATGGGAGCGCCCGTGATGGGCAATATCTCCGTCGATAACCCAGTCCAATTATGGGAATATGCCGCCACCGCCACCGAGCAAATCACAATTCTAGTGAATCGGGTTTCAGGTGATCTTGACCCCCAAGTGCGCGTTTTGGACGTGGGCGGGGATGTGGTCGCTGAAAATGATGACCGCCTTGCTTCGTTGGTGTTGGACAGCAGCCTAGCTGTAACATTTCCCGCCACCGCCACCTACATGATCGAAGTTAGTCAGCAGGGTGGCAGCGGTGATTATCGGATGTGGCTGGTACCGGGTTATAGCCGAGTGTGGGAAGATGAAGATTTTGAGGAGAACACCTCGCGCTGGGTCAACCGTTTTGCCCAAGTCGAAACGGGCCGTTTGTTGATCCGGGGTGATATTGAGTTTGCAGTATTTTCAACCGTCACGGGCCGTCTCCCCTTGAGTGATTTTTATCTACAGGCCGATTTTGAATGGCGGTCTGATATGACGGACAGCGGTGCCACGACCGGGTTTGTACTGCGGGTGACCGAAGACGGCACACGCCGACCCCCCGGTTATTATTTCCTGATTACGCCGGACGGAACATGGCAAGTCTTGATTCGCCAGAACGACACCTTTGTGGAGTTGCAACCGCCAACATCCGTAGCAACCCTCGCCCAAGCACGGGTGACATTAGGGGCATGGCTGGAAGGTGATACCCTGCGATTTTATGCCAATGGGGAGCTATTGGGTGAGTTACAGGACAGCACTTTTTCGCAAGGTACCTATGGATTTCAGGTGCGGGGCGATACTGCGCCGGCTCAAGTGGCATTTGACCATGTATTGCTGACCGTACCAGATAACCAAACGCCGCGCTTGCCAGACAACGTGAATACGTGGCAATCTTCACAACCCAGCGAAATCGCGGCTGAATTTGAACGCCTGCGCCTTATCCCATCTGGTGGTGAACGGGTGCTGACCGTCGAAACCCAAAATTATGAAATCATCCCTCGCTACACCCGCGTATTTCTGCAAGGCGAAGCCGATGACCTGTTTACCGATATGCTGGTAAGCGTGGATGTGCGGGTATTGGCCGGGCAAAATGTCGCCTGTGGGTTGGCCCTCCGCAGTCTCGATGAAGGGAATCAGGTGGTGGCCTATACCGATTCCGACAACGGGGCTGGCCTGCTATATGCGCGGGATGGGGTGGTGGAGCGCCATGCCTATGATTTGCTGCCCGAAATTGACAACCCGGTGCTGCCCAATACCAACCGCATCCTTGTACTGCTGCGCGGCGATTTGGCAACGATGTATGTGAATGGGCAGTTTTTTACCACCGAATTTATGCCACCAGCCATCGGCAATATCGGCGTGATTTTGCTAAATTATGCAACCGACAATCCAAGTTGTCGTTTTGACGATTTATGGGTCTGGCGCTGGCCTTAAACTTCAACATCAGTGTATGATGTATAGCGTAGGTGGGGATTTTGATTCAGAACAATTGCAGGAGCAGGTATGCAACCCACTTCACCTCTTGACCAAGCCATTTTGATGACCCTCTTGTACGCCGATGTTTTCAGTTTCCCGATGACGGCCCGCGAAATCCATCATTTTCTCATCGGCTGTGCGGCAACCACCGAGGAAATCGAATGTGCGGTGTCCAATCCCTCCGCATGGCTGGCCCAACATATTGAAGTTGGCACATTGAACCAGCAGCAGGTTTATACCATTCGCAAAGCCGAATCCGAAAACACCGCCGTCTTTGAAAAACGCCAACAGCGCGATTTTGCCTCGACCACACTTTGGCCCAAAGCTCGCCACTACGGGATGTTGCTGGGACATATACCTTTTGTGCGAATGGTGGCGATTACGGGTGCGCTGGCGATGCGCAATGCCGGTAGTCCCCACGATGATCTCGATTATTTGCTGGTGGTCAAGCATGGGCGGGTATGGTTGGCTCGTTTAGGGGCAGTGGTAATGGTCAAGCTGTGCAAGGCGTTCGGTGTGACGCTGTGCCCCAATTATGTGCTGGCGGATACGGCTCTGGAGCAAAATCGCCATGATCTGTTTATGGCCCATGAACTGACCCAGATGATTCCGCTAACCGGGCAGGCCATCTATCAAAAAATGCGTCGGTCAAATCAATGGACTGATGCCATGCTGCCGAATGCTCAAACGCCATTTTATGCCGAAAAAGATGCTGCGCCGCGTGGCCTAGGCCGATGGTTACAGGCTACGTTGGAATGGGTCGTATCCGGCCCGCTTGGGAATCGCTTAGAGGATTGGGAACGCCGCCGCAAAATTCGCAAATTTCACAGCCAAGCCACCCATTCAACGGATACAGTGCTGGATGCCGAACACGTCAAAGGTCATTTTTTTGACTATGGCAGCCGTACCCTGCACCGCTTTGAGGAATCGCTGAAAGCCTATCAGATTGAAGTGGGGCAGGCGGGAGATATGCTTTCCCCCGCCGCTGATTGACTGACCACACCGTTTGGCGATTAGCGGGTTTGTTCAATCGCCTCCGCCAAATCACAAACCAGATTCAGCCGTATGAGGGCTTCTTCCGGCTTGCCAAAACTTTTTGGACTCTTGGGTTCTTCGACATAATAAATCATACCGCCAAACGCCTCAATCGAGTTGTTGTTGACTTTGGCCTCCGCGAGACGATCCCCCATGACGGAGTTTGTGGTAAATAATTGTCCAGCAAAAGTATCGGGGATGGCTTTGATTTTGAAACGCTTGTCTACCCCACGATGACCGCTTTTGACATCCGGGGCATTGGAATTTTTGACCGTATCACTAAACTTGCGCCCGTTGACCATGCCCAACAAGCGGCCTATGGGGTCAATGACACCGACATCCACCCGCAAATAGTAACCGCGCCCTTTGGCTTTTTGGTCAATGACAAAACCCAACCGCACTGGACGGCCACGATAATTGCCATCCATGTAGGGCAGGGTGCTGCTAAAATCTACAAAATCAACTTTTACCGAATATTTGCCGGGGCGATAGTTCAGACCATATTGTGCCGCAAAATCTGCCCATTTAGAACTATTGCGTTTGTTCATTTTGCGGACAAAATAGGCCATCACCAGTAAATAGAGAAATGCCAATGGGATGGCAATCAGATAGTAATTTTCCATTTATAATCTTCCCTCCTGTGGGTTTGCAAAAAACATCATAGCAGATTTCCTAGTAGAAATTTTGGCGAAATCGTGAAACACCCAATTTCGGGGGGGTATACAATACTTTGAAGGCTAAATTTTGTGACGGGGAACAATATGACAGGCACGTTTAGACCAGCGCAACCACAAGATACATCCATGATTCAGGCGTTGGTCAGTGAGGTCTATGGCGAATATGGCCTTAGCCTTTATTTGGATGAAGAAACGCATTGGGTTGACCCCTGTACCTATTTTCGCACCGATGGCGGCGAATTTTGGGTGTTCGAGGTTGAAGGGGTGGTCAAAGGCATGGGGGCGGTACAACTCCATGAGGATGAGTCGTGTGAACTCAAATGCCTCTACGTCCATGCTTCGGTGCGTGGTCAGGGGGTCGCCCCGACGCTGATCCAAAAAGCGATAGAACACGCCGTCGCCGCTGGTAAAACCCATATGGTCATGTGGTCGGATACCCGCTTCAAGACGGCGCACCATCTCTATCGCAAATTGGGTTTTCAACAGACAGGTTTCCGCGACTGCCAAGATTCCAATCAATCTTTAGAATATGGCTTTGAGATGCCAATTGCATAACAATTCCTTGTGAAAAACTTATGAATTGGCTTATGGCTGGCAGGATTCAAACCAAATTTTAATTGATTTCCGATAACTTTGGTACGAGAATAATATTCATATAATATTGATTTAGCTAGGATTTGTCACTCATGGCAGAAATCAGAGAATTCAACCGCGATGGTGTCACCCTTGAATGGCTGCATGACGGACGGATAGCAATGTTTCATGCCGAAAATACGTCGACCGAAACAATTGATGCTTGGTATCATATCTCGGTTGACCTTGTCCAAAATTGGCCCGAAGCAAAACCCTATCTGGTGCTATCCAACTTCTCCAATCTAGGACTGACTCCTTACAGCCGTCAACGTTCCGAAGAATTGGCCGCCGCCATTCCCGACTCTTTGAATGGACGGGTGGCGGTAGTCATTAGTCGCGGAATTCTTGGCTATGGCCTCCGTATGTTTGGAACCACCCGCTTGAAGGCTCTTGTCCCCAATCTGGAATTTGAGTTCTTTTTTGAAGAAGCAAAAGCCCTCGCTTGGCTTGAAGAAGCCCTTTGATTTAGCGCCGCTTCCATACGGCAGGTCGGCGTTCGATGACGGCTTGCATCCCCTCCTGAATATCGTGAGTTTTGAACAGTGGGGCTTGTTCAACCGCCTCCAAATGTAACCCGCTGGCTTCATCCATAATCCCCTGAATGACCCGTTTGGCGGCGGCAACCGCTAATGGGGCGCATGTGGCAATTTGCTCAGCGAGGGCTGCTGCTGCGTTCTCCAAATCAGCTTTGGGCATGACATAATGCACCAATCCCCAGCGTTCAGCGGTGGCGGTATCAATGCGCTTGCCCGTAAAAATCAATTCTTTGGCCCGGGCGACGCCGATCAAACCTAGCAATCGCGTTGTGCCACCCGCATCGGGGATAATGCCCAACCGTGCTTCTTCCAAACTCATGATTGTCCCTTCGGCGGCATACCGGAAATCGCACGCCAACGCCAATTCCAGCCCCGCACCCAGACAATATCCGTGCATGAGGGCGACGGTGGGTAGGGGGGATTCCGCTAAACGGCTGATGGTACGCTGCCAATGACGGGTGACGACGTGTGGGTTTTCCATCCAATCCGGGCCAAACATCTCAACGCTACCGCCGATTGCCAGCAAATCTAATCCGGTGCTAAATGCCTTGCCTGCGCCACGCAACACAATCAGGCGGGCCTCAGGGTGTTTTTCCGCTTCCCCCACCGCATCCGCCAAAGCACTAAGCAATTGGGCGTGCAGCGAGTTGCGTTTATCAGGACGGTTGAGGGTAATTTCAAAGATTGGGCCTTTGAGTTGGGTCAAAATCCAATTTTCGGTCATGGGGTCTTTCCTATAAGCTATCAAGAATCAGTTCCATGAATTGTGCAGACCGCTAGTGAAATTTGCAAATGGGTTGACCAGTGGCAAGGCGGGGCGCTACACTGTTGAGGCTTGGTCGAAATTTACTTGTGGAGAGCAAAGTGGACATTACACAGCGGGCCTTAGAAATCGGCCCATTTAATATCTTGGGCATGACCATCAACCCGACTATTCATTGGTATGGGCTTATTATCGTCATTGGGATTTTACTGGCGACCTCAATGGTGGCGTGGTTGGCGAAACGCGATGGGGACGACCCCGATCTTGTTTGGGACGGGGTGATCTGGGTCGTGCTGATTGCGGTGTTAGGGGCGCGGCTATGGTCGGTGATCTTCCCGGCGGGTGATGCAGGCCAAGGGCGCGAACTAAGCCTCGATTATTTGCTGGATTTTAGCGATGGCCCATTAGCGATTTGGAGTGGTGGCCTCTCGATTTTTGGGGCGGTGCTTGGCGGTGCGATTGGGGTGCTTTGGGTCACCTATCGTAAAAAACTCGTTTTGCCAGACTGGATTGACCGCGCCGCGATTACCGTCCCGATTGGTCAGGCGATTGGGCGGTGGGGCAATTTTGTCAATCAAGAACTCTATGGTCGCCCAACCGATTTGCCTTGGGGCATCAAGATTGACTATCCCGAAGCGCCCTATACCAGTGCTGACCGTTTCCACCCGTTATTCCTATATGAATCGCTGGCATCGTGGGTGTTGTTCGGCCTGCTGTTCTACCTGTATACTCGCCGCCGCGAAAAATTCCAGCGGTGGGATTTTCTGCTGATTTATCTGATGGGTTATTCACTGGTGCGCTTTTTGCTGGAATTCATCCGCGTGGAAATTCCCAAAGTCGGCGAACTCAATGTCTCGCAGGTGGTGACGGCCATCACGTTTGTCTTGGCCCTGTGGATTCTACTGATGCGCCATCGTTTTGGTAAGTTTATGGCGGCGGTCTACCCACCCTTTGGGAAACTGGTTGAAAACAAGACGGTTGCCAGTAAATCGCCAAAATCCAAACGGGCCGAGGGGAAAGCCTAACTTTGTAGAAGGGGTAGGTCAGAAACAGCTTACCCCTTAATTCCTAACCTGCCCCGACCGATTTATCACCTGAAATCTGAGCTACAGTACGTCGATTCACGCTTTTGACCCAGAGGGTTTGTTGTCTAAACGGGCGTCAATAAGGATAACATTCTTATGTTCGATGAGTCTTAGGTCTCTGAGAATTTCTTGAACCCTTCTTAACTCATATTTATCGAAATAGAGGATTACTTTGATTGATACTTTAGCATCACTTGCTTTTTCGTATATCTCAGATTGCTTTTCTAAGTTTTTCTTCAATTGTGTATTGCTGCCCAATTTGAATTCAACAAGTGTCTTGTCTTGGCTTCCTCTAGAAATCTTGAAATCTGCTGGTCCTCTACCATCATTTACCTCTCGGCTTACGTCGGACGGGGTTCCAAACCAAACTAGCCTAAATAATATTTGTAGATCACTTTCCCGACGAATAGGTTTGCCGTTGTGATAAAAAATTCTGTGACCACCTTTGTTCTCAATTACATCCTTTAGATAATTTACTCTCACAAGGCTCTCGTCGTATGTTGTATCCTCAGAATCAAATTTGTAGAAATCGCTGAGCTTATTAAGTTGCTCAACGAATCGAGTGATTTGAGTAATAAAGATAGTCTCAGTCTCTTGGACTTTTTGCTCACTTATTCTTTTCGCGTTATCTCCCCTGTTCTCTTTATATCGGATGTAGTAATCGAGTATTTCTGGATGTTGTTCGATAATCTGAGAAACAACTTGTTGGATCTCTTTTTTTGTAGGAGGTTTTCTTCTAGCGCGTCCTCTAATAACTTCCCGTCGAGGTTGAATTGCTTGTAAAAAATAGCTACTGATTTGCGCCCGGAGTTGATTATTTGGAATAGAATCTGCTATTTGCAGAAACTCATTAACCAAATCAGACCTGTTGATCCACGTATCATCCTTAGTAAGAATATCTTTGGGCGTAAGTAATACATAATCGCTAGCATAAAAAGGTAATATGAACCGTTCTCTTTCCCAAATTCTTGTTTTATAGTTGAATCTAACTTTATTAATTGAGATACCTCTTATTAAAGACTGGCTAAGATATCTTTTCGCAAAGTTTTGCGTGTACTCTAATAAAAAATTCAAGATCAAGTTGGTTGTGAAGTCACTAATATTATCTCGTCCAACACCATCTTTGATTAAACATAGTTTTTCAAGATGACTGCTTTTTGTAATCTCCTCATTGCCAAAATCTTGGAAAATGGTGTAGAGATTTCTACTCAAAGATTGAGCGAAATCCATTCCGAGACCTCTGCCTTGATTTCCAATCAAACTATAACCAAACCAATTCTGGCGTATTTCAGGAAACTGAAACCAACTTTCTAAAAAACCGGGATCAATGCCTTCACTGCGAGAGACATCTTTGAGAAATCTCACATAATTGATTATTTGACTATGAAGGGCCTGATATTCTGGTTTGGGGCTGTTAAATAGGAGGAAGGGGTCAACAAATAAAGGTAGATCGTTTATAAGCGATATATTAAACGCACCATATTCTTCCAAGATTTCGGGTTCTACTCCAAAAAAATCTGAGAAATAGATTTTGACTGTCATTCAAATTCCTTTAGCGCTTAATAGCCAGTATATCCGTTCCCTAGCGTAATTTTACATCAAGTTTGTATAGGATTTAAGATTCCTATTCAACTAAGATAGAACCAGAGTTTAGATAGGAAGTTTTGTTTTTGAATCTAACCCGCCCCGACTGATTTATCACCCGAAATCCGAATCGCGGTGACGCGGCCCTCGGCGGTGACGGTGCCAGCCGGCCCAAGCATACACCGCACGATGGATTTTTTACCGTGCATTTCTTCAAGGGTTGCCGAAAGCAGCAGCGGTTGGTCAAGCGGCGTGGGTTTTAGGAATTTCACTTCTAACGTCCCGGTGACATAGCTGATGGCGGGTGGTTCGCCATGTGGTCGCCCTTCAGCGCGATAAGCATAGGCGATGGCTGTCCAAACGCTGTGGCAGTCAATCAGCGAGGCCACCAGCCCCCCATAAATGACATTATCAAATCCGGCATTGTATTCGGGGCGGGGGTGAAATTCTGCGACGACGGCGCTGCCATCAGCCAACCAATAGCTTTTGATATGTAGCCCCTTGGGGTTAGCTGGCCCGCAGCCATAACAGGTGGCATTGGGCCAAGCATCTTGCAGGGGGGTGCCTTGAATATGGATCGAATCACTCAAAATCGTTTATCCTGTACCCTGCCTCAAATCAACCCACCGGTTGAGCGTTCAGCCACGCCTTGTTGATAAAGAAGTTCATGCCCCAAAATACATTGTCGGCAGCACGACCAGAAATCGAAACCGTGCGGGTGTTGATGGGTGCGCCATCGGGCCATGCACTCGGCAGGACAACCGTCGTCGTAAATGTGCCAGCGGCGTCGGCCTTAACCGTCGTCAGGATATTGCTCTTGCGGTTGAGGCTGGTCTTTTCAAGATAGAGATTGATGGTAGCGTTGGGTGGGTAGTTATAACCCCGCACCGTAATGGTATCACCCGGGCCAGCCAAATCAGGTTGTAGGCTAATGGCAGGAATTGAGCCGGGAACAGGGGCGGAGGGCGTCGCGGGTGGAATCAAGATGCGCTGTCCGGTGACAATCAAATTTGCATTGGGGATAGCATTAACTGCCGCCAATTGGGCCGCCGTTACCCCAAACGCCAAGCCGATGCGGAACAGGGAATCGCCGCGCTGGATGTTGTAATACCCAGCGGCATCCGTTGCATAGGTGCGGCCTGACAAATTAACCGATTGTGAACCACCCCCGATGAGTGGAGGCGTAGCAGGGGTTTGGGGTGTGGTTGGGCCACCTGTGGCGGGTGGTGGTGTTGGCTGGACAGGCACAGGCTGTGGGGCGGGCTGACCAGTGCCGGGTTGGGCCGTCACGAGGCCATCCAGACACAACACATCACCGATTTTGATGAAACGCGGGTTGGTGATGCCATTGGCAGCGGCCAGTTCGTAGGGATCAACACGGAATTTCAGCGCGATGCCGGAAATCGTATCACCGTCCCATACCATATATTTGTTGATGCAGCCTGTTTGGGCGCTGGCTGTTTTGCCATGCAGCGGTAGGGCGGTTAAAGCAATGACCAGTGTTAAGGTCAATGCCAGAATATGACTTCTCCAAGAGAGTAGTTTTCTCATGTGGCGGTCTCCTTATGGAGCTTAATGATAGTTTTGCTTTAAGTGTATTCCAGATTTAAAAATGCTGAAAGTCGTTTCCCCTGCTTTTGAACGCCTCTTGAGGAAATGCCCCGAAAATTGGGTGGCAGAGGGTATAATTTCCCTTATGTTTTCACAGCAGAGCGATATTGAAGGAGTAAGCTTCATGGTTGTCAGCGTTGCGCCCTCTGGGCCAAGCCTGAAATTAAGCGAAGAACAAGAATCCATCCGTCAGATGGCCCGGAATTTTGCCCAAAAAGAGATTGCCCCCATCTCCGCCGAATTTGATGAAAGTGGCGAATTTCCGCTGGATACCATCAAGAAAATGGGCCGGATGGGATTCATGGGCATCGAAGTCCCAGAGGAATATGGTGGCGCGGGCATGGATACGTTGTCGTATGTGCTGGCGATGGAAGAAATCGCCAAAGCCGATGTCAGCCACAGTACCATCATGAGCGTGAACAATTCCCTCTATTGTCACGGCCTTATGAAATTTGGCACGGAAGAACAGAAGCAAAAATACCTTGTGCCGATTGCCACCGGTGAAAAAATCGGCGCGTATTCCCTCACCGAGCCGATGAGTGGGTCGGACGCAGGCACGATGAAATCACGGGCGGTTTTGAGCGCCGATGGGTCACATTACATCATCAATGGCACCAAAAGTTGGGTGACGAGTGGCCCTGTCGCCGATTACATTGTGCTGTTCACGATGACCGAGCCGGAGAAAAAACACAGTGGCATCACCGCCTTTATGATTGATACCACCCGCCCCGGTTTTGTGCGTGGCAAGAAAGAACCGAAATTGGGTATCCGGGCCAGCGCCACTAGCGAAATCTACTTTGAAGATTACCAAGCCCCGCTTGAAGATGTGTTGGGCGAGGTCGGCAAAGGTTTCAAAATCGCCATGACGGTTTTGGATGCGGGGCGTATCGGCATCGCGTCACAGGCGTTGGGGGTAGCAGAAGCGGCCTATGAAGCCAGTATACAGTATGCCCGTGAACGTATCGCCTTTGGTCAGCCGATTGGCTCGTTCCAGATGATTCAGCAAAAAATCGCCGATATGAAAACCCGTATCGAAGCGGCCCGTTTGCTGATTTGGAACGCGGCGTTGGCGAAGATGGCAGCCCATGAAAATGGCGGACGTTATAGCACCGAGGCGAGTATGGCGAAATTGTTTGCCAGCGAAACCGCGATGTATGTCACCCATGAAGCGGTGCAGATTCACGGCGGTATGGGCTATAGCAAAGAAATGCCGTTGGAGCGTTTCTTCCGTGATGCCAAGATTACGGAAATCTACGAAGGCACCAGCGAAATTCAGCGGTTGGTGATTGCACGGAACGAATTGGGCCTTCGCTAATTAGCAGATGGGAGGGCGATTCACGGCTGTGGGTCGCCCTTTTCTATGGAGGAAATTGTGGCAGAACCCCGATATTTCAAAAAGCCTAATACAAGATGGTCACCAATAGGAACAGGTGGTTTTATTTATCGTGAGGTACAAGATGGAGTGCATCTCCGCGAAATTACATTTAATGGCTCGGAATACTTTGCCTCAAATATCAAGTGGCCTCCTTGGGATTTGGTTTTGCCCGACCAAAACTCAGATTACGACGAGTTGATGCTCATATATCCTGAAATTGCGGAAATCACCAAACAAGAATTTGATGGCATTTGGAACGCTTACCTCGCCACTCGGCAAGCAATCTGGAATCAAGTGAAGCAGACTTATCCGATTGGTACGGATGTTCAAGGGGTGATCCTTCTTTTTTTCCCTCAAGGCACTATTGTGGATTTAGGTGGTGACGCGATAGGGGTAGCTGATCGCAAAGCCTCCCGTGCCTCTGACGAATCAAAGTTCATGTATCCGCGCCATAAGATAACCGCAGTGGTAAAAGATTACGATGAAACATATCAATGGATAATCCTTGATTCATCTCAAGTTCATGCCGAACGCATCGAGCAACTTCATATATAAGGCTATCGGCTTGAGTTTCTTACAATTTGAAAGAGACTTAATTGAAACCTCCGCTTGGAATCACAGCAAACCTGACTTAACAACTTTCATCCGACGCTAGATTCAGCACGGTGGCTTTAGCCCCGTGTCACATCCGCCCCCAAATTCCCCGTTACGGCTCTGTAACTGCGCGTTCATAGTTTCCTTACAGTTTCACGGCATCATAGAAAACATAAGATCAAAAACGCGCTGACAAAATATCGTGAAAGTTCACGGACAGCGCCGGAGCATCAACCCGAAAATCTAAAGGAGAAGGAAATCATGCTCAAGAAAATCGCTCTACTCAGTATCGTCGCCGTAATGTTGGCAATCGGTGTTGGCATGGCCTCCGCTGACGGGGGTGGTATCAATGATGGGCGCATCAACAGTTATGATGTGGCATCGGGCGTCGCCATCTACTACACCTACGGCGATGGTTATGTCACCGATGAAGATGGCAACGAAGTGTTGACCGAAGTCATCACGGGCATTGAAGCGTGGTATGCGACTGAAGCAGGCAACGGCGTGAAATTGTTCGAGCTTTCCGACGCCCAAATTGACAAGGCCGTCAGCGCGTCCGCATCCACCACCGTTGTCATCGGCGGCGGGCATGGCTACACCCTCGGCTATGATCGCGTCACCGAAGAATTCTATGTCTATGGCCCTAACTATCTGTTCCAATGGGAAGATCACTACGAAGTCGTCGGCTAGGCCTCAACAGAAAACCCCATCCAATTGCTGCGGGGCAACTGACGGGGCTGCTACACCACTCTGCTGAAAAGGTAGTGTATTTAAAGTATAACACGGATGTCAGGGAGGCATCCGTGTTTCCATTTCATTCAGGATAGAGTCATGCAGGGGATAGAATGTTTTCGTAGGGGCGGGTCACCGTGCCCGCCCGTTTTCGGACGGCGTTTTGAAACTGCGACCTACAAAAATTATACCTTTTTACGGCTAAATTCAGCGCGGCGGATTTTTCCCCGCGTCTTGCTTTGCGCACGGCCTTTTATGATGCCCTCAATCATTCATACACCCACAAAATCGCCCCCGGTGAAAAAACGGGCGAGGCAAACCGCAAACTCGCCGAGGTGCTGCCATCTGCCACAATGGAATAGATACCCCCGGCCAGCGTTCCGGCGTCCGCATCAAAGTAGCTGCCGATGAAATAGATAGCCGCGCCATCCGATGACCAATAGGCGTCCGTTTCGTTGAGGTCGGGTGTATTGGTCAGTTGTTTGGGTGAGGTACTTGCCAACAGGTCAATAATCCACAAATCGGTGGTCAGATTGCCGTCTAAATCCTCCGACTGCACCGCGATCACCGTCTCTTGCATAATCGGGGAATACGCGCCTAACAAATCTATGATGTCCTCACCGGAAAAATTCGCAATCGGTTCAGCTTCGCAGGCAGGCCCAAGCCCGATTACGCAGTCGGTTGATAGGACGGTTAGGGCGGCGCTGTCTTCGGTGTGATAGGCTACCAATATCCCCGATCCATCTGGCATCCATTCATATTCATCTGCTAGGCCAAGATAACGACTCCAAAATGCACGGGGTTGTGCGCCGGCCTCGGCTGGAATACTGTACAGTGTGGGAAATGGGAGTTCGTCGCTGGTCACGTTATAGATGAGGGCGCTACCCCCCGGTGACCATTCCACATCATAAATATTGGGGTGGGTGATAAGTTCGTGGAGCAGCACCCCCTGCATATCCGTAATCACGAGGGTTTGCCCACTCCCCACCTCAAGATTATTTCGTATCCATGCAATTTTGTCGCCTGCGGGGGAAGCGACGGGGCAATTTAGACCCTCAATTCCGGTCAGTGTTTCACGCACGCCTGTCTGGGTGTTGACGTGATAGACATTTTCCGGCGGTTGGGCCTCTACCATTTCATAGATAAGCCCCGTCCCATTCTGGAAAACCGACGGCGGGCAAACCGGACGGCTGGCGAATGTAACCAGCGTATTGTCTGACCCGTCCGCCAGATTAACCCGCGTAACCGGATACCCTTCACCGTTTAAATCAACCCCTGCCACCAGAAAAATCGGCCCATCGTCGTTTTGACGGGCGAGGGTGGTGGGTGTCAAAATCCCCATTGTCGAAATCAGCAGCAGACCGCCTACGAAAATTTGAGAAAACTTACTCACATTGAGTTCCTTATTTTTTACTGCGCGTATGCACCAATCTCAGTGCCTACCCGTAATTGCCCCAACAAATCCAACGCCGACGTATAGGCGGGATTACCAGCGGTCAACAAGATCGAATTGGCGGCGGGGTGATAATCGGGCCGATTCGGATTCAGCACAGGCCAGCCACCCTCCTCGAGTATCCATGCCTCAAAATTGGGCTTGATAAATTGGGCCAACCCCTCAGCGACACTGAAGCCTGTGATTGAATTCGTTTCAGGCGATGCTTCCGTTGATTCTTCATCGTAGCGGGCAAAATAATAATTATGGCCCGATTGCAGGCCCTCGCCGGAATGGTTGGCAAGTTCATAGGCGTCGTCGCGCTCGCGGATAATGATGTTATTAAACACGACCATGTTGCGGGCATCGTTATTCAAAATCAACGACCCCCGTCCGCCGGATTCATCTACGAAGGTATTGTTCAAAATCCGGACATCATGGCAGCCAAATTCCGATGCCCCCAGCCCTTTTTCTTCGGCATAGGCATTGTCCCAACAAGCCAGCGCGGCGGCCCCATTGCCATAAACGAGGTTGTTGCGGATGACGGAATTGCGAACCGAGGCCAGATTAATCCCTCCCCCGCCTGCCTCGCCGTTTCCGGTGATGATGTTCTGCTCAATAATCAGGTTTTCGCTGATGCCGTCTTCAAAAAACTCGCCTAAATCCGGCAACCCCTGACCATCATAACAGGCCTTCATGTCTTCCCATGTCGCCAATCCGGTGAACTCGACATCTGCTTCCGACCAGCCACAGGTATCACCCGTCGCTTCTTGCAGCCAATAAAAAACGGTCATAGTGGCGGTTTGGGGGTCGGCATTGACCTGCAAACCGGACGCGACGTTTCTCTGAAAGACATTGCGCCGAATGACCATGTTGTCGCCCGACCCGGAAATATAGACCCCGTGTTCCTCGCCGGAATTGGTAAAAAACGAATCTTGAATCAGCACATAATTGGTCGAGGTGGTATGCAGTCCCCATGTGCCGTTATCGTGGCTATAGACATCCAGCACCACGATATGATGCGAAAAATGACCCGTCGCTTCAAAATACCCCGTGACAAAAATGCCCGCCCGTTCGGCCCCCTCAAACGCCAAATTTTGGATGATGTAGTGGTGGGCATCCACAAAATAAAAATGATGACGCAGATAGCCTTTGTCGGGGTCGGCGGGGGCATCAATGACCACCGAGCCGGGGTCGCCCCATCCTAGAAAATGGATATAGGCCCCTTCATCACCCCCAATGCTTTCTATCTCCACCCCCGCATAATGACCGGGCATGATGATGATTAAATCACCCGCTTGGGCTGTGTCGGCGGCGGCTTGGATGGTGTCGAACGTTTGTCTGACGGGGTAGGTCGCATCAGCATTATTGCAATCGGCAGTCAGGCATGGCACGTGGGTGGTAATTTCGGTGGGACAGGATGCATCCCCTGCGACACACACCACCGCACGATAGCCAGTCTGCAAATGGAAATTCGCGCTGATAAAAGCTGCGGTGTCGGGTTCATCCGGTAAAATGGGGTTTTGGGCGCGGGCAGGTGTACCCACCAGCAAAAACAATCCGACAAGCAAGAGTTTGACTGCAAAGTTTTTTGGCATGGCCTATCCTGTTGATTCAGTTTTCTGTTTCGTTGGCGGGCTGCAATTCAAGACGGTCTGCCGCGCTTTGACGGATAATTTCAGCATCCCAGCGCATGTCATGATATTCAACAGCCTGCCACGCCGCGATCATATCGTCATAATGACCGCTGGCCGGGTGTCCACTTTGTCCGGTGCTGTGCATGGCGCGACTGCTGCCAAAATCATTCAAATCCATGATAATCCGCATCGAGGGCAGACTGGTAATCAGCATATCTAGTTCGGTTTCAGTTTCGACCAGCGTGAAAGCGGTCAGGTTGACCGATGCCGTGCCGCCGTTGACCGGCTGAGGGCCACGATTAATGGGGAACGGGCCGTTGTCCAAAATGTTGCCGATGCCCAAAAATTCCTCTTGCCCAATCACGCGGCTGGTGAAGCTGACCGAATGCAAATCACCCCAACGCCATTGGGTGCGGTCTGGGCCGAGCCGTTCAAGCAGGGTGTCATAGGCGTTTTGGAAGGCGGCGGCGAAAATATCGTCACGGGTTTCGGTCGTGTATTCCGTCTGGGTGTCATCCCACCAAACATGGTGTTTATCACGGGCCAGTTGGAGGATAGACCACATTAACTGCTCGTCCATGATGGGATTTTCACCCAATTCATCGGCATAGGTTAATTGCGCGATGCGTGTCCAGAATAGGGTAAACAAGATGGCTTGAGGGCTGTCCATCTGGTTCTGCAAATCCCATTCTTTTAGCCAATTCAGCGAATCGGTCAATTCTGGCGACTCAAACGTGACATTGAGCAGATAGGGCATCAATTCATGTGCAAAAATATTCTGATTGTCGCCCTGTATCCGTGCAAATGTCTCCGGGGTGTGTCGCTCAATGGATTCTAGGATTTCTGCAATGCGGGCGGCGCGATAGCCTACATTCCAACGTTGCCCGAATACGGTGTTCATTTGCTCAATGCGCCCAAACAGGGTTGGATTATCCGCATTGAGGTCTTGGGCCAGTTGGCTGTAGTAACTCAGTGGCACGGGCGCATTGTTCGCGCTGATAATCATGCCATCGGGGGGATTATAGACGTTGGGTAATTCCTCAAATGGAACGGCCCCACGCCATTCATAGCGATCTTCCCATCCCGCAATGGGCACTTGTCCGGTATGCCCGACACCGCGTACTGGCAGCCATCCTGCCACCTGTGCGCCGATGTTGCCAAGCGTATCGGCATAGAGGAAATTCATCGGGGTGCTTTGCCAACCGGTCAGCGCATTTCGGAACTCTAGCCAATTTTGGGCACGGTTGATTTGCAGCACGACCCCCACCGGATCACTTGCCGTTTGTAATCCCCCCCAATGCAGGGCGATGGCTTGATGGGGATTCTTGAAAATCTTAGCGTCGGTCAGGGCCAAGTCTAAATCAGTGAGAACCGGGCCAAAGCGTGTTTGATAAATGGTGTACTCAATTGGCTCAGCATCGCGTATCTCGATTTGGACAGTCTGCTGTTCCAGTGCAATCCATTCGCCCTCAAATTCATATTGGGTGGGATCATTCGGGTTGAGGCGCAACAGATAAAGGTCTTGGGTGTCTGCCCCGAGGCTGGACATGCCCCACGCGATTTGATCGTTATGCCCGATTATCATCCCCGGCACACCCGCGCTGGTAAACCCTACCATGTTATACGGACATTCGGGGCCAAAGGCGATGCAGTGTAGGCCCATTTCAAACCACGCCGAGGGGATTTCTGGTGCTTGCTGCCAATCGTTGGCAATCAATGGATAGCCGCTTTCGGTGTGTGCGCCTTGAATCACCCATGCACTCGATGCGGGCGAGGTGGTAAAGCCAAGAATCGTCATCAATTCGGGTGTCAATCTACCGACCAGCGGGGTATCAAGTGCGCCCATCGGCCCTTCAAAGTTGGTTTCATCGGGCAGCACCGGTGGCTTAGTTGGCGAAGGAGAACTGGCGGGTGTCAATCCCAGTTCGGCGTTATTAAACACCGTCGGGTGTGTATTGTAGGGATAGCCGCTGTTGTAAGTTTCGAGCATCGTCGGGTCAAGTTTGCGGGAGAGTTTGGCCTGCTCAATTTCTGACCAGAAGTTGGTGTCTTGTTCCCACGCCATCATTTTGAACCAGAGCAGGCAATCAATCGGTTGCCACAATTCCAATTCAAAATCGCCCCCCAGAATGCCTAAGACGGCATCCAACCCTAACAGGCTGTATTCGGTGGCAAGGTCTTTGGGGCTTTGGTCTTGGATATAAGCATTGACCCCGGCGCTGTACGCTTCAAGGATGACCAATGTTTCGGGCGAGGTGGCGGCTAGATCACGTTGGGTCGCTTCATACCATCCCAATGTGCGAATGACCTGATCGGCATTTTGGATGGTTTCATTGACACCAATGAGTTCACTTAGGCGTCCCGAAGCCAGATAGCGGCTAATTTCCATCTGCCACCAGCGGTCTTGGGCATGAACATAACCCTGTGCAAAAAACAGGTCGTGGGTGTTATCGGCATAGATATGCGGAACGGCCCAGTTATCGCGGTAAATGACGACTTCGCTTTGTAACCCGGCAACCCGAAGCGAGCCGTCGGTTTTGGGGATGGGGCTAAAGTAAAATGAATAGGTGGCATACCCCGCCAACGCGCCTGATACTAGAACAATCACTGCCAGAAGCGCCAGAATCACTCTGACTTTCCGTGTAATTCGCATAAGGGACTTGCCCACTATTCTTTCAATTAATTCCAAGCGTCTTGAACTATACAAAAAACAGACCGGGAAAACAACCTGTGCCCAGTCTGCGTTCTAAATTTGGAACAGAATCGAGCCGCTAAATGCCGCGTGCACAAGGCGTTTTTCTCCCCCCCGCCAATTTGGAGA
The DNA here is from genome assembly GCA_041753455.1 of Anaerolineae bacterium. Classification (GTDB taxonomy): domain Bacteria; phylum Chloroflexota; class Anaerolineae; order Aggregatilineales; family J027; genus CFX10. The sequence continues at coordinate 495,690 of JBGSUK010000011.1, forward strand.
GGGGGTTAGGTTGATTTATATACCGCGTGCTTGCTGTTCGGCGTAGGCGATCAATTCCCGCTGCGAAAGCAACCCGATGGGCTGTTGATTTGAGGTAATCAGCAGATAGGGTTCGCGCTGCAAATCTTCATTACGCAGTGTGTCGTACAAATCTTGATAGGCATCTACTGACCGAATGCTGTTGATGGGTGTCATCACGTTTTCCACCCGAACCCCGCCCCAACCAATACGTGGGATGCGGCGCAGAACATCCAGTGATAAAAAGCCGATGGTATGCCCATCTCGAATCACCGGCGACGAGGTAGCAATGCCCCCAATCGCCATACGGTCAATTGCATACGCCAAGGGCCAGTCGGGGTTAAGCGGTTGACCCTGTCGCACCAATTGCCCCAACGGGATACCACGCAGGCTTTCGCGGACTTGGGCCGTCTGGAGGTGGCTTTTGGCCGCACTCAGCAAGAACCAGCCCAAAAAGATACCCCACAAACCGCTGCCCATGAGCACACGTCCGGTAAACATCGAGAGCAAGCCCGATATGATAGCGAGATAGGCAAATCCCTGACTCAGATAACTTGCCAAGCGGGTGGCCCGTAGATAGTTTTTGCTGAAGAACCAGAATATGGCTCGGAATACCCGCCCGCCATCTAATGGAAAGGCCGGAATCATGTTGAATACGGCAAGTACGATGTTGATTTCACCGAGCCAGAAGAACACTTCGCCATAGAGGTCTTGGCGTCCAAATGGCAAATACAGCGCGATGAAAATGCCGCCGAGGAATAGGCTACTGAGTGGCCCAATCAGCGCAATCCAAAATTCCTGCCCCGGTGTACGTGGGTCTTCTTCAATTTCCGCCACCCCACCCATAAAAAATAGCACAATCCGGCGGACGCGCACTTTAAAAAAGCGTGCCATTAGCGCGTGGGCAAATTCATGCCACAGGATCGAGGCGAAAAAGATAACCGCCGTCCCCATGCCGATGGTCCAGTAGACGACTTCGCTGTAACCGGGGGCTTCGTTGGGCAGCACAAGGCCAGAAATTTGGAATGTGACTAGTGCCGCAATGAACAAGAGACTGTAATTTAGCCCGACCTCAATCCCTAGAAATTTCCCTAACCGTATCGAAGAAGATGTCATTCCAATACCGCCTTTACCCTAGTCCTGTTCGTGGTTCCCAAAATCATCAAGGTTCTCAGATGGGGGAGTGGGCTTGCCAAAAAATGTATCCCAAATCTGCTTCAAGGCACTGTTATTTTTGTCGTCCGAGATGCGGGCCATAATCAACAAACTTAGGCCGATACACAAACCTAAACTGGCAATTGCCAAGAAGATAAACCAACCCACCGGGAAACCATCAATAATGTCCAAAACTGTCCCTTGTTTAAAAGATACGCGCAGCCTAGGGCTTTAGTTTCTATCGTAACATGATACCAATTCGATATACGTTAGAGTTATCCTAGAATTTAGGGTGGGCAGCGGTGTTAGCACATTTTTCGAAAGTTTACGGACAAATATAACTCTCTCGTATATCAAATGACGGCGTTTGACAAACGCATCACGTTTCACAGTGTCCATTTTCATCTCTGTCTATGAACAACTATGAAATCCCCTAACCATTTTGAACCCTATTTCAACCCAAAACCCCACCCAAAACACGACCTCTATGACGAATTTCGCCTCAGGCTTATATACTTCCCAAGTATAGAACACCCAACTATTTTGGGATAACCAAATAGCTGGAAACCTTTATTTTAAGCCAAGATGTCCCCTAGCCATTCATCCAACTGCGCTTGGCCCGAATGGCGCGCTCATACAGGTCAATATACTGGCGGGCGCTCTTGTTCCACGCCCAATCTATCCGCATTCCGCGTTCCTGCATCCGCTCGAAAGCCTTGTGTTTATGCCGATAAGTGTCAATAGCCCATCGCAGTGTGCCAACTACCGCTTCCGGTGTCTCCCACAAAAATGAAAACCCCGTGCCCACGTCAGCCGGCCCACCGTCATAATTGGTGACCGTGTCCTTTAGCCCGCCTGTTTCCCGCACAATCGGCAGACAGCCATAACGCAACGCGATCATCTGCGAAGTGCCGCATGGCTCATAACGGCTTGGCATCAACAGAAAGTCGCTACCCGCATAGATGCGCTGCGCCAAAATTGGGTCATAGGTGGTGTAAGACCGCACCTTCCAATGAAAATCATTACTGAGCTTCCACAGGGCAAATTGTAGGCTGTCCTCGCCTGACCCCAACGCGATAACCTGTACATCGGTATCCACACACAACCAGCGCAGGGCCTCAATCGCCAAATCAATGCCTTTTTGGTCTACCAGCCGCGATACCAAGCCGATCACCGGGATGTCATCATTGACCGGGAGGCCGACCAATTCTTGCAGGCCACGTTTGTTATGGACACGCTGTTGGCGAAAATTGTCGGCATCGAATTTCTGGAAAATACGCGGGTCAGTGGCAGGGTTATATAACTCCATGTCCAGCCCATTTAAAATGCCGGAAAAATCGTGATCGCGTATCCAGATCAGGGTTTCAAGACCTTCGCCGAAACGGGGGAAATGCAGTTCAGTGGCGTGATTGGGACTGACCGTATTGATTTTTTCCGCATAGGCCAGCCCAATCGCCAGCAAGTCCCCGCCATGATTGGTCATTTCTAAAGCCCAATGGTCGCGGGGCGGGAGGCCGACCGCATCTAACCAAACACCTGCCATTTTGCCCTGATAGGCCATGTTGTGAATCGAAATCACGGAGGCAATTTTGTTCCAGCCATCCACAAAGCGGGTGGTATGCAGCAAAAAGGGGACTAATCCGGTATGCCAGTCATGCACATGGATGACATCGGGCCACCAAGCGTCACCATCCGCACCGTTCGCCAATTCCCATACCGCGCCCATGGCCGCCTGCGCAAAAAAGATAAAACGCTGGTTATCCCAATTGGTGTCGGTATAAATGTAACGTTCGCTAAAGAAGGGCCAGCTACGCAGGAAATAAATCGGCACGCCCTTATAGTTAGTTTTGCTGATATGCACATCGGCTGTCCCGACGTCACGGGTATGACGGAATTGAAACGAGTAGGTCAGACCATATTTTTCGCCATCAATCGTGCCATAGTGGGGAATGAGTACCCGTGCATCAATATCGAGTTTGCGGAGCGCGCCGGGGAGACTACCCACCACATCACCCAGACCGCCCGATTTAGCAAAAGGATCGGCTTCGGCGGCGATAAAAAGAACGTTCATATTTTTGCTCCAATCAATAAGGGCTTGGCGGCGAAACCTCGATGTCTAATTGCTGCTGCCCGTTTTCACTTGTAGAAAGGCAGACGTGTAAAACGGCGCGGTGGTTTTGCCGGATAAACGGATACTCCGCGCATGGGCTATCAGTGGGTTCGGACGAGTTTTCAGGCTGCCACCCCCAACGATTCAGTTGTTGTTGCAACCATGTTTCGATCCCTTCATTTTCGGGGATATTGAACTGTACCGCAAATGGCGTGGCGTCTTCACTTGCCGATTTTAGATAGTCTCGCAGGGCGCGGCGTTGATTCCATGTCGGGCTAGGCGTCCAAAGCTCATAATTGAAGCCGTTCATGGGGATGGCTTCGGTCACGGCGTAGGAATCATAGATGGTTTCGAGAATGGGTGGGGGGTAAAAACTCGCTCGCAGCACTATTAGGCCAAACTCGTGATTTTCGAGCATGGCAATGAGTTCGGTGGGGTCATACTTGCTTTGTTCATCTAAGTTTTTGAGTTGGACGCCGTTGGTAATGACTTCGCGGCCTGCCTGAATGGTAAAGCCGGCATCTTCCGAAATGACCAAGCCGTCGGTTTGCCGGATGCGTTCCACGATTTTCCAGCCGTTGGCCTCATCTTCAGCGCTGGTGAAATGGCCTGTCACGGCATAACCCACTGTCCAGGCTGCCGAATCATAGAGAGGATAGCGGTGTCCAAATTTTGGTTCGACACCAAGCGTATCGCTTAATTTGCCAAATATGGGGCCGCTAGTGGGCAGCTTAATCACGGTCAGGCTATAAATCAGAATCAGACCGAGTGACAGGAATCCGGCGGTACGGGTGGCAAGAAGGCGATTATTTACGAGGGGCTTTTTCAAAAATCTCAAGAGGCGGGTCAGATAATTTTCAGGGAAGGCCCAATCACCTTGCAAGGTCTTGGCAATAAAAATACCCGCAAGGATGCAGGCCGCCGCCAGACTGGTCACAAAATAACTGTCGCCTGCGCCCCATTTCCCAGCAAGGGCGGTGTTGGCGGTCGCAACCAAAAACCATATGCTGTACAACGATAGGCGGGTGAAATAGAGTTCGTAGGCAACCATCAAGCCGGCAAGGGTCAATAAAGGCCAATGCAGGCGGAGATATTGTTGCATGAGGCCGGAAAATTGACCCGGCACAAAGGGGTTGACGTTTGAGGCGATGATATTGGTATACCAGTAGCCATCGGTGATGAGATATAGGACGGCAAAAATAGCACCAGCAGCGGCAATCACCCCCGCACCATAGATAATCGCTCGACGGGGATTACGCAGCACCATCCATAAAAAGACCGCTACCACTGTCGCATAGGCGAGTTGTTTGGTATAGCCCGCCGCAACCAGCAGCATACAGCCGAGGATGAGCAAGCGCCGTCGTTTGTGTTTTTCGGTATCGGGGTATTCATGGGCCATTGTCACCAAGACGACGGCTAAGGTTTCTAGCATGACCATAAATAGATGCTGGCGGAGAAGCGGGCCGATGTGGTAGACGTAGTTGGAGGCCAGAAACGCCAATCCCGCGATAATACCGACCGTTTTGTGACGGGTTTGATGCTGCACGGCCCATCCGATCGCCCCTGCCGTAATCAGCGTGCCGATGAACACAATTAACCGACCATACCAATATTCCGGACCAAAAACCCAGACGAACGGCACCATCACCACATGATAGAAGGGGGGATAGCCGCTGGCATAGAAAGGGAAGGGGTCGTTATCGCAGTAGGGGCATTTGCCGTCGGCCATCAAAATGGCGTTATTGAGTTCCATGCCTTCTGCTTGGTCATAGTCAAAGGGGAACTGGATAAGGTTGATGCCAAAGGCGAGGTAAATGAAAAGATGCCCCGCAAAAATCAACACCAATAAAGCAAGTAGGCTGGTTCTGAGCCATGCCCATAGATTTTTTGCGGTTTTTGTGGATTGAATAACGTCCATTGAGGGAACGGCACTTGTCATGGGATTCCTTTAGATAAGTATGCCAATCAGCCAGCCAGCCACATAAGCGATGCCAAACCAGCGATGCAGACGGGCGGTGCGAACAAACACCTGATGCAGTTCGGCGGGATTGTCCTTATGGTGGGCCATCACACAAAGCACCCATGCTTCTGCCAGCAGGAAAATGACAATCAGGGTCATTGCGGGCGCGATATTGAGAATGACCAAAATCAACGTCGCGATGAATGCCCCGGTGGTCAGAAATTGATATTCCAAGACTGCAAAACGCCGCCCAAAAATGACCGCCAAGGTGCGTTTGTTGCGTGCTTTATCAGCGTCCAAATCGCGCAAATTATTGGCGTGCAAGATATTGGCGACCAAAAAGGCAATCGGCAGTGATGCCCAAATAGTATCGTTATTGACTTCCTCTGCCAGCGCATAATAGGTGCCCAAGACAATCAGCGGCCCCATGAAAATAAACACAGCAAGTTCGCCCAACCCGATATAGGCCAACGGCAGAGGGCCAGCGGTGTATAAAATCACCACAATCGCCCCGGTCACGCCAAGCCAAAGTACCAATGGCCCGGTGATGGCGACAAAATAGAGGCCAATCATGCAGCCGAGTGCTAACGTGATGATGCCGCCGATCAAAACTTGGCGAGGCGTCATGACACCGCGTGCAATAATCATGCCAAGTCCGTGCGTCTTGCCTATGTCTGCACCTTTTTTGTGGTCAAAATATTCGTTAAGCAGATTGGCGCTGATTTGTAGAAACAGCACCCCCACAAGGGCCAGTAAAAAGCGGAAGGCATTAAACTGGTCATGCTCCCATGCCATCACCCCCCCGAGTGCCACTGGGATGTAGGTCGCGGTTAGGCTGCGAGGACGGGCGGCTTGATACCAAATATTCAATTGTTTTTGCCAAGTTGCTGTCGCGGTAGTGTTTGTCATTGGTTGTTCCATTTCTGATGCGTGCCACATTGTAGCGAACCCATCCCGCCCTAAGCAATATGCAAGCAAACAGGTGTTCGAATTTTCGCAAATTTGTGCTAAAATGCGACAGTCCCTAATTTGAAGGAGAAAATTCAATGGCTGGCCCAACGACGAAACTGCTTTCGTGGAATGTAAACGGTATTCGTGCAGTTTACAAAAAAGGCTTTTTGGATTGGTTTGCCTCGGTTTCGCCGGATATTTTGGCGCTGCAAGAAACCAAAGCCCATCCTAGTCAATTGGACGACGCCCTGCGTGAAGTTACCGGGTATAAATCGTATTGGGTGGCGGCAGAAAAAAAAGGTTACAGCGGGTTAGCGGTTTATAGCAAAGTTGAGCCGTTGGAAGTGTCGTATGGGCTTGGCCTGCCTGAATTTGATGTTGAAGGGCGGGTATTGACGGTGGAGTACCCCGCGTTGACATTTATCAATGCCTATTTTCCCAGTGGTACGACAGGCCCAGAGCGCGTGGCCTATAAATTAGCGTTTAGTGAGGCGTTTATCAGTTATTGCGAAACCCGCCGCACCAAAGGCAAACCCGTTGTATTTTGTGGGGATGTCAATATCGCACATCAAGCGATTGACTTGACCAATGCCAAGCAGAACGAGAAAAATTCGGGATTTTTGCCAGAAGAACGGGCGTGGATGGACAAAATTATTGGCACAATGGGCTATGTGGACACCTTCCGCTATTTATATCCCGATGTAACAGGTCGCTATTCATGGTGGACAGTGCGATCCGGGGCACGCCAAAAGAATATCGGGTGGCGGTTGGATTACTTCATCATGTCTCCCGAACTGAAACCCGTCCTAAAAGAAGCCGTCATTATGGCGGATGTGATAGGGTCGGATCACTGCCCCGTGGGGATTGAATTGGCGCTAGATTTGAGCCAGCCCTATTCTGGCAATGGTAGTTGATTGGCCTTCAGAATAAAGGTTTTGCGGTGGTCGTCGGTGTGCCCATGTTTCCAGACGGCCTGTATATGGGCGGCTGTGCCATAACCGACATTGTTCTGAAGCTGATAGACCTCATCATATTGCTCGGCAAGTTGGCGTACCAAAATGTCGTGCTGCGTTTTGGCGAGGATGGCGGCACAGGCAATCGAGAGGCACAGCATATCGCCTTTTACAATCGCTTTGGTAGAGAGGGCCAAATTCGACAGATTCATGCGGCTGTCGGTCAGCAAAAAGTCTATATCCAACGGAGTGCGACTCTGTAAATCATCATAGGCGCGATACCCCGCCTCCGAAACTGCCCCGGTGATGCGTTTTTCATCTACCTCACGAGCCGAACATGCCCCAATGCCCCAACCGAGCGCCACTTCTTTGATTGTATCCGATAGGCGATAGACCTTGCGCCGCGAGATTTTTTTGGAATCGCGCACCTCGTTTAGCGTATGTGTCAAATCATCCAGATTTTGGGAGGGCAGGACGACCATACCGACACACACTGGGCCAAAGATACTGCCGCGTCCGGCTTCATCTACTCCGGCAATAATCTGATACCCATCGGCATAGAGGGCGCGTTCTTCGTTTAGGGTGGGCATGGGCGTTTTGTTTTTCATCGGTGGTAGAGAAACCTCTCGAAAAATCCACTATTTTTGGCGACCACTATAGTACATCGGTTATTATCGCTGACAAGGTAGAGCAAGCAAAGGAAGTTAATTTTATGGCGCGGGAAGTAGTGATTGTTGAGGCGGCTCGTACCCCGACAGGCAAACGGGACGGCGGGCTAAGTCGGCTCCATGCGGTGGCATTGGGGGCGATTCCGGTCAAGGCGATATTTGATCATACGGGGCTTGACCCCTTAAAAGTTGATTTGGTGCTGTGGGGGTGTGTATCGCAGGCAGGGGAGCAGGCCATCAATGTGGGGCGACAGGTCTGGTTGCACGCCGGACTGCCGATTGATGTCCCCGCCACCACCCTCGATACCCAATGCGGGTCGAGTCAAGAAGCCCTCAATTTGGCCTATGGCATGATTGCCAGCGGGCAGGCCGATGTGATGCTGGTCGGCGGGGTAGAAAGCATGTCGCGTGTGCCGATGCTCTCGACCATCAAGAATGGGCCGGGATTCCCTTATACACCGGAAATTCTGAATATCTACCCGATTACGCATCAGGGTGATTCGGCGGAGATGATGGCGGAAAAATGGCATATCACACGCAATGAGGCCGATCAATTTAGCCTGCAAAGCCATCAACGGGCGGCCCACGCCACACAACAGGGATGGTTCTCCCGCGAGATTGTGCCCGTCGAAACGGTGGACGAAAATGGCAACCGTGTCACTATTTGTAACGATGAGGGCTTCCGCGCCAATGCGTCACTCGAAAAAATGGGGAGTCTGAAACCCGCCTTTAGAGAAAATGGCATTGTGACGGCGGCAAATTCTAGTCAGATTTCGGATGGGGCGGCGGCGCTACTGGTTATGGATGCCGAATCTGCTAAAAAACTCGGCCTTATACCACGTGCTAGGGTTGTGGCCCAAACGCTGGTAGGGGTTGACCCGGTGTTGATGTTAAGCGGCCCTATCCCAGCAACACGTAAGGTATTAGATCGCGCCGGGTTAACGTTGAACGATATTGACCTGATTGAAATTAACGAGGCGTTTGCGACGGTGGTGCTGGCGTGGGAGAAGGAATATCACCCGGATATGAGCCGTGTCAATGTACATGGCGGGGCGATTGCGTTGGGGCATCCTTTGGGGGCATCCGGAGCACGGTTAATGACGACACTGCTGCACGCTTTGGAGACACATGATAAACGCTATGGCCTGCAAACGATGTGCTGTGGGGGAGGATTGGGCACAGGCACGATTATTGAGCGATTGAGTTGATAAAGTTTTGGAGAAGGACGATAGACCAAAACAAAAATCGCCCTTTTGATTTACGGTGCGCTTTGCGGTGTCGGATTAGAAGCGGTGCTGACGGGTTGGGCTTCATAGACCAAGCCTGAGCCGATATTAAAATCGGTCATGGTCAAGGGCAGCATCCCCCGCGTAGGCACAACCCCCGCCAATACACGACAGGCGGCTTGTTGGGCTTCGGGGGTGTTGGCATAGGCCGCCACATAACCGCTTGGCCTAAACTCCGGTTTGATAAACTCCCAGTCGTAGGGGGTCGCCAATGAAACGACCACTGTTTTTTCGGGAGGCAGGCGTTCAATCAGGGCGGCTTGCTCGGTGTTGACGTAGAGCGTCTCTACAAAAATGATGATTTTCTCGGCAGACTCGCCCAATTTGCGGGTGGCGGTATATTCCCAATCGGCGACGAAATAGGTATAGCCTAAGATTTCAGCCTCAGGCAGATATTGGGAACAGGTCTTGCCGATGTCGCTGTAAATCGCGGGGAAAATTAGGGCGATATGATCGGTGGGGCGCAGAGGCAACAGGCTATTTTTATCCTGCAACACCGTGACCGCTGATTCAAACGCCTGTGTCATTACGGGGGAAGTCAATTCTTGCTGGATGCGTGCGGCGGGATCGGAAGAATCAAGGGGTTCCCAATCCAATAAATTGTGACGGGCCTTCAGTAGCAAAATGCGCCGGACGGATTCATCAATGCGCCGTTCAGATAACTCGCCACTATTGACAGCGGCGACAATGGCCTCCATTGACGACTTTTGTTTGGCAAAGGCCATATGCGGCCCCATTGCTAAGATGTCGGCCCCGGCCTCAACCGCCATTAATATGGCATCTTCCGCCGTGTGATGGTTGAGAATCGCGCCCATACTGAGGGCATCGGTCATGATGACACCATCGAAGCCTAAATCGCGTCGCAAAATGCCCATCATGATAGGGGAGAGTGAGGCGGGGAGATTTTCGACGGGTTCAATCGCCGGATAATACAAATGCCCGACCATCACGACTTCCGCACCATAATCAATAGCTAATTTAAAGGCATGTAGATTCCGTTCCTCAAAGGTTTGGCGATCAATATCAACTACTGCCAAATCGGTATGGCTGTCGGTGCGGGTGGGGCTGTGACCGGGGAAATGTTTGATTACCCCGATGACACCAGCATCCGACATGCCGCGTGCCATCATGCCCGATAGCTCACCCACCACAACTGGGTCTTCGCCCATCGTGCGCTGAAAAAGCACACTGGTCGGGGTTAGATTATCAAAGCGGGTGGTCAAATCCACCACTGGCGCGAGGTTCATATTGACGCCGACAGCCTTGATTTCGCGCCCCAATGCCTGCCCAACCGCATAGGCAATGTTGGGGTCAGCCGCCGCACCAAGATAGAGCGGTTCGGGGAAATGGGTGAAGCCATTGACCAAACGCCACACCCGTCCACCTTCTTGATCTACCGCAATCAGCATCGGGATGCCGCTGGTTTCGATGGCGATTTGCTGCAACACGTTGATGTAGTCGGTGGTTTCGGTGGCGGATTGATAGTCGAGGTTAGAGCCAAATAACGCAATCGCACCGGGTTGATATTGACGCAAGAAACGTAGGTTAGGGTCAGACATGCGTGTGCCGTAGATGCTGACCATAAACATCTGCCCGACCTTTTGCTCCAACGTCATGCTTCGTATAAGGTCGTCCACCCGCTGTTCAATCGGGTCTTCGGCGTAGGCAGTCGGCGGTGTTGGGTGGCTGGCAAAACTGGTACTGCTGATGAGTACCAGCAAAAGCACACCCATCAGCAGGTATTTCTGAATCTGTTTCATTGTTAGGATTTATCTGGCCCTAAATAGCCTACACGTGCGCTGTCGGGCACGATCCGATCCGGGTATTTGTCGAATGCTTCGATGTCAACTTCGCTGCCAATGATGACATTTGCCCCAATCGTGAAATTGGCGGGAACACGGGCACTCTTGCCCACACTGGTAAGCTGTATTTTATCGGGATTAGTTTCTTCGCTGTGACGGCCTATGCGGGTGTTTTCGCCGATGACGGCCTGTTTATCAATAATGCAGCGCTCGACCACCGCACCGGCTTCGATATAGGCGTCGGTCAAAATGATGCTCTCACGGATAATCGCACCCGGCCCAACAATAACCCCCGGCGAAAGCACACTGCGTTCGACATAGGCGTGGCTGGAAATCATGGAACCACTTGTAATCATGCTGTCAATGAGTTCAACCCCGCGTTCGACTTTGACAGGAGGGCGTTCTTCGGAACGAGTATGGACAACCCAACTGCGATCATTGAGATCGAGGAGGGGCGGGGTACGCAGCAAGTCCATGTGCGCTTCCCAATAAGCACCCATTGTTCCAACATCCACCCAATAATCCTTGAAGTGGTAGGCGATAACACGCAGTTTGTCCGAGATCATCTTAGGGATGATGTTCTTGCCGAAGTCGTGGTCAGAGTTTTCATCGGCATCGTCCTGCTGCAAATAATAATCGAGGACGGGAGTCTTAAAGACATAGACGCCCATGTTCGCCAGATTGCCGGGAGGATTCTTGGGTTTTTCATAAAATTCTAGCACGTTCATTTTGTCGTCGGTGAACATAATCCCATAGCGACTGGCTTCGTGCATGGGGACTTCAATGACGCAGATGGTCAAGTCCGCATCATTGGCTTCGTGATATTGGATGAGTTCGGAATAATCCATTTTGTAGATGTGGTCACCGGAGAGAATCAAGATGTTATCCGGCGCACCACGTCGTACAAAATTTAAATTTTGTGTTACGGCGTCGGCGGTGCCTTTGTACCAGTCAGTGGACTTGCGGCCTTTGTAGGGTTGAAGGAGCTGTACCCCGCCGGAGAATGATCGGTCTAAGTCCCACGGTTCGCCGCGCGCGATGTGTTCATTGAGGGAGTGGGGACGATATTGGGTTAAGACTAACACGTCAAAAATATTGGAATTGACACAGTTGGACAACACAAAATCCAAAATGCGATATTTCCCGGCGAAGGGCACGGCGGGTTTGGCCCGTTTCGCGGTCAATACTCCCAAGCGTGTGCCTTCACCACCAGCCAACAATACAGCGCGAGTCCTCATGTTCTGAAACCTCCCAATCTCGAAATCAGCAAGAATTAAAAGAGTTGTAGTTTGACGTAAACTGGGCGGTGATCAGATCCGCCGATAAATCCTTTTTGAACGACCTGCACCGACCCCGGCACAATATATTGGGCAAGTGCAGGGGATAGCAGCAAATAATCTAGCTGGCTGTATTGTTTCTGGGCTTTCCAATAATGCGTCCAGCGCTTAGAGGTATCTTGAATTAAGTCCAGTACGTTAAATAAGCGCAGTTGCGGGTCACCGAGAAGGGGCGCGAGGGTTGCCGCGTCGGGCGTATCATTTAAGTCACCCGCGATGATGAAGAAGTCATTTGGATTGGGGAACCGTGCTTTGACAATCTGGGCGACAGCGGTCGCTTGTTTCCAGCGCGTTCGATCGTTTTCGGCTTGTTCAGCCGGACGATCAGCCGCTTTGACTTTAGGGTCAATAAACTTACTCTTAAAATGATTGACAAAGATGGTAAACAATCGCTGATAGGGGTTGTCGGGGTGCATGACTTCGACTTCAAGCAGGTCACGTGAAAACAGCTTGCGGCCGGTGTCTTTGTCACGAATAAACTGATAAGACACCACTTGACCGAGGGGCAGGGTGCTGGCAAGGGCAACATTAATCCCGCGCGGGTCGTTGCCGGGGATAAGGGCTAAGTCTTTGAAGTGTCGCCCTAATTGGACAACATTATATTCATAAAGCACACCCTTGCCTTCTACTTCTTGCAACGCCAACACGTCTGGCTCATCTTCACGCAGACGCTGACCTAATTGGTATAGCTGGTCGAGGTCTTTAGGTTTGGTAGCACGTGGACTCCATGTGTCATCGCTATAACTATAGGGATCGTCAAAACGGTCAAACAGGTTATTGACATTATAGGTGCCGACTGTAATGGGGCGACTTGCCATGAATGCCAGACTCCTTACCAGAAAAAAGTAGATAGGATAACGCTTAACGATGTCTAGTATGGCGAGAAATGGGCCTTTTCGCAACTTTCCATCCATCTATATGAGAAGTTTGGACATTGACGCTTATGTAGAAGGTCGTCTATGCTGATATGGGCATCTATAGGCACAGTTGCGAGTATGCAAAAATGCGGAAATATCGAAATCAGACCATTGGCAGCCTGATTTTTATGCTGGCAGTGGTGATTGGCGTGATTGTTTTCTTCAATGCACGGGATTTGGCGAAAAAACTGGGTGAATTTCCCTTGTGGCTGTTCATACCCGTTATTGCTCTGAAGCTCGTGAATTGGGTGCTGCGGTATTTTGAATGGCAGTATTTTTTGCGCGTGATTGGTGTTCGCGCAACATTACGAGGGGAGACTCGACCCGCAACGGATACCCAACCTGCGATCGTGCGAATACAGGACAGCTTTATTTTGTGGTTGGCAAGCCTGCCATTGTCCCTGAGTCCCGGCAAAGCGGCAGAAGTTGTTAAGGCGCTGGTGTTCAAAAACATGACCGGAGTGCCCGCCACGCGAACCGTGCCAATTATTATCGCGGAACGATTGGTGGATGGTATCGCGGTGGTACTGCTGGTTATGGTTTCGGCCTTGATCGGCGGTGGGGGATTATTCGAATCGGATTCTATCAGTCAGGGCTATGTACAGGGCCTGATTGTTTTTGCGATTGTATTTATGGCATTGGTGGTTGCAGTCGTACAGGTGCGTCCGTTGGCGCTGGCGCTGATTCGATGGATAGGCCATCTGCCCTTTATTGGCCGCTTTCAACATTCCCTGCATGTGATTTATGACAGCAGTTACGAAATGGCCCGTTTGCGCCACATTGCCCGAACGGTTGGGTTTGGTGTTGGGGCCTATTTTTGCGACTGTGTGGGATTCTACTTGATGCTGTTGGGGTTGGGGGAAGATGCCTCCATCACTTTGTTTGTGCAAGCGGTTTTTATTCTCGGTTTCTCGGTGGTCGTGTCGGCGCTTAGTGCCTTGCCGGGTGGGGCGGGTGGACGTGAATTGACGATTGGTGCGATGTTGTCCGGGATTGTAGCAATGGAAAAAAGCGCGACCGGGGCCGCGGTCTTGATGATTGGCATTTTCCAAGTTTGGTTTGGGGTGATGGTCGGAATTGTGCTGGCGCTGATTTTTCGCAAGCGGCTATTCCCGCCCAGTTTGGAGGCCGAAATTCAGGCTTATGAACGACATAAAGAGGGACAGTCGCCAGCCTTGGCATAAATATTTGAGGTGGATATGCGGAATACTCATTTTGTGGGTGACGTGCATGGGCATTTGGATAAACTTACAACATTACTGCGAAATGTGAAATTGATAGATGAACGACACCGATGGATAGGCCAAGAAGCAACCCTGTGTTTTATGGGAGATTTTGTCGATCGAGGGCCGGACGGTATCGGTGTAATTAACTTGGTGATGCGGTTGCAACATGAGGCATCAACAGCAGGTGGTCAAGTGTTGGCTGTATTGGGGAATCACGATTTGATCATGATCGCGGTTCACTTTTTCCCGCAGGCGGTGTTGGCTTATGACGGTTCCACATTTTTGGCGAATTGGCGGCGCAATGGCGGCAAGACGTCCGATTTGGAACGTTTAAGAGTTTCCCACGTTGAATGGTTGATGAATCTGCCTGCTATGCTGACGTTAGGCAGACTGTTGGTGGTTCACGCCGATGCGTGGTTTTATACGCGCTACGGCAGGACGATTGATGAAGTCAATTTTGTCTTTCGGCAATTGTTTGAGGACAAAGATACCGAGGGTCTGGATCGGCTGTTAGAGGATTTTGCGGAGCGCTTTTCCTTTCGTGATTTCAGCAGGGCTGCCGAGTTTATGCAGCGGTATGGCGACAGTCGTACACGCCAAATTATTCATGGACATACTCCCATTACCAAAATGTCGGGGCAAGTCTCTGAGATGATTGCCGCCCCGTACATTTATTCGGAAGGGCTGTGCATCAATATTGACGGGGGAATGTATTTGGGAAGTCCGGGGTTTGTATATCGGCCTGAATAGCTAGGCTGAACACCCTTGTCAGTAGGGCCTGACCGTGCTACAATGCGGCCTACAACAAAATATTGTGGGATAGTTTAATCGGCAGAACAGTGGACTCTGGATCCATTAGTCCTGGTTCGAGTCCAGGTCCCACAGCCAAACAAAAAAGAGATTAGGGCCCACACCCGAGCGAGTTATGAACCCCACCTACCACAGCTGGCGACAAATCCTCAGCCTGCATCAGTTATTTCAACCTTCAGATCTTCCAACCAAATATTTTCCGCTCCATTGCCAAACTGTGACTTTGCTTGGCTGTCAAAATCACGGGTAGAGGCTGATCCATTAGCGGATGACCTGTTCCCATAGGTAAAGCGCGACCTGATTGATGATCAGGCATTCGATCGCTAAAATGCCGCCAGTTTTCCACCATGTACTCCAGCTTGATTTCACTTTGGCATTCGCAATAATGTTGGCGGTACTGCCGATAGGGGTTAGATTGCCTGCCACTACGGCTGCGGATAACAATGAGAACCACAGTCCCTGCGTTTCAAAACCACGATCTCCCAATGCAATAATGATCGGTGCAATGACCGCAACGGCAATCACATTGTCCATAAAGGCGGTCACGAGTGCGGCGACCAACACAATGATAATTCTGACTGCGATCTCATTAGTGCCAAAGGTTGAATAGATGCTCTCTGCTGCTGATTCGGTTAGGCCGCTGGTTTCTAGGCCGTGCGCGATCCCGAACAAGAAAACAATGAAGAACAAGGTATTCCATGGGAGTTCACGGAGAATGAGTTCGGTATGCCACCCAAAATTGCTGCCAATCAACAACGTGCCAGCGAATAGGGCCAACACAAAAAGACCTAAGCCCGTTTCGGGGCTGGTGTTGAGAAAACTAGAAATAGGTGTTGCCAGTACCAAGCCGATGACGCCGATGCTGAACAAACCGTGCAGAATAGGTGTCGGTACTGTTTTGTGTTCGACGGGATGTACTTCGTTGCTGGTGGGGGTTTCCTCATACTCGATCACTTCAAAGTGGTCAACATGTTCTTCTAATACCTCAAAATCCTCAGCCTCGACAGTGACTGACTTAAATTCTGCGATGAGGCTGGGGAATTTGTAGCGGACACGCACGTTAAAATAGCCAAGGGTTAAGAGTCCCGGTAGCCACGCATAGGTAATAAAATCTACGGCTGATAGGCCAGAAATGACCGAAATTGCAATGCCTACTGGATTACCGAGTGGTAAAAATTGCGAGCCAATGTTGGTCGCACTCACCAACAAAATCACAATCGCCGTCCAAGAAGCGGCTTTTAACTTTAGGTTTCCTTTAGGAGTAAAGCCGATTATCGCTTTGGTCACGAAGTACCACAATACAATTGAGTTGACTTCATCAATCAAAGCAGCAGAGAAGGCGGCTAGTACACACAAGAGCGCAATGAGGGGGAAGCCATGCACTCTGCGCGGTAAATAGCGTTCAATCAGATGTTCAAAATATTTGGTGTGGTTCAAAAAATCAACCCACGTAAGTAGGGCCACGAGTTTGATGAACAGCACCCACTCCATATTTTCGATAAGTCCGTGAAAATCGCCTAGCCCACCCAGTGGGAGCATCATTAATCCGACAATGACTAGCGGCATACGCTCTTCACCAAACAAAATTGTGCCTGCAACGGCGGTAATTAGGGCGGTGAGGGCAACGGCCATTTCCCCGTTAGGCAACAACATTGCCGCTAATATGCCGGTGAGAATAACGCTTGTCACCCAGATGACCAATTTTCGGGCATAAGGATTGTTGGGTAGCCATTTGGTCAGTGGCTCGATGGAGATAGATTGGACATAACCCATCAAGAAGTTCGGCGATGGTATTTTTTCGGGTTCCAGATAGTTTGACATAATACTGCTCCAACCTCTCTTATTAAAAATCTCTATCGCAAAAATCGAATACCGCAATTTATCTTGGGTGAGCGCCTAGAAATGCCCTATTGCGCTGAGGCTGTTGTTTTTGATAGACACATGGTAAAGAGATTCAAGAAAGGAGTTTTTGGCAAGATGCACAAATGAGCCATACTTGATTTGTCAGTATACACAAATAACGTTGATCAACATTGAAAATCTATGCAAGAAGAGCGAATGGTGGCCTTTATTTGTAAGGGAAAAACCAATTTCAGATCAATATGGTGGAGATAGGAATTTCGCGGGCAGAATGATTGACTTTGTTAGTCAAGCCGCAACTTGGCAGGTGAACCAAAAACAACCTGCGAACAGGTTGCATTTAGTCTAGGTAATGAGGGAAGGCAATAGGGTCTATTTGCGGTCGCCCATAATGCCGCCGAAGATATTACCCAACAACCCACCGGCTTCATTCATGGCATTATCTGGCGTAAGATCAAGATTGACGAGGCGCACAATCCCAAATAGAACGAGCAGCATTGTGCCGGCACTAGCAAAACACAAGACCGTGCCAACGCAGGCCATCCCGCCGATGAACTGGTTGCTAAAGGTGTCCTGATTAGCGGTTGAAAGATAGATGGCTCCGCCAATAAGGGCCGCACTGGTGATCAGTAGCAGTGACACTCGCTGGCAACCTTTGCCGGGGATACAGCCATCGCCGTCTCTATTTTTTGCGCCACGCGCCGCTGCTAGGGCAAGCAGGCCGACAAACAGAAGATCCTGCCAATTTAGACCAAAACCACCGCCCCGGCTTTTCGGGGCCCGGTTATCGTCGGCATAACGCTCGTAACGGGGATCGTCGTAATCATCGGGCGCCTCGTCACGGCGCGGGTCACGATAGGACTGCTGGGAACGTTTGGACGATGGGGAAGATTGGGGGGGACGGGATGTTCGCCGCCCCCGATTTGGGTCTTGCATATAGGTTATTCCTCAAGTGTGCTCAAATCGCCTAACGGCAAACCTTGTGCCTGTGCTTTTAACACACGCCGCATAATTTTACCGCTACGGGTCTTGGGAAGTTTATCCACAAATTCGATTTTGCTCGGTACAGCGATTGGGCCGACTTCGTGGCGGATATGTTCTTTCAATTTGTCCACCAATTCGGCGTTGCCCTGCCAACCCTGTCGCAAAATGCAATAGGCATAGATGACACTGCCTTTGATTTCATCGGGTACACCAATGACGGCGGCTTCGGATACGGCGGCATGGCTGACCAAACCGGATTCGATTTCTGCAGTACCCAGACGATAGCCGCTGACTTTGATGACATCGTCAATACGCCCGATAATCCACACATAGCCATCTTCGTCGAAACGGGCCGAGTCGCCTGCCAAATACCAGCCCTGCTTCTCATAGGCTTTCCAATACTGATCAATATAACGTTGGTCATCACCATAGACGGTACGCAACATGCTAGGCCATGGTTTCGTGATGACCAACTTGCCGTCGACGCCTGCCGGACAGGAGTTGCCATCCTCGTCCACAATATCAATTTCGATACCGGGGAAGGGGCGGGTGGCGCTGCCGGGTTTGAGGCCAACGGAGGGCATGGGAGTAATCATAAACCCGCCTGTTTCGGTCTGCCACCATGTATCCATAATCGGGCAGCGTTCCTTGCCGATGACGCGGTGATACCATTTCCATGCTTCGGGATTGATGGGTTCACCCACCGAGCCGAGAAGCCGTAAACTGCTGAGATTATGCCGATTGGGCCATGCCTCGCCGAAGCGCATCAGGCCGCGAATAGCAGTGGGGGCGGTGTAGAGAATGCTGATGCCGTAGTATTCAATCATTTTCCACCAGCGATTGGGGTAGGGATGATTGGGAGCACCTTCGTACAGGAAGCCCGTCGCACCTAAAATCAGCGGGGCATACACAATATAACTATGTCCAGTAATCCAGCCGGGGTCTGCCGCACACCAATAGCGGTCATCATCTTTCATATCGAACACCCATTTGAGGGTGGTGCTGGTGTAGACCTGATAGCCGCCGTGTGTGTGCAAGACGCCTTTGGGTTTGCCGGTCGTGCCGCTGGTATAAAGGATAAACAGCGGGTCTTCGGCGTCCATGACTTCGGTTTCATATTGGGTGCTGGCAATGGGCAGGCCCATGAGGTCATGCCACCAATAATCGCGGCCTTGCTCCATTTTGACGCCATGTCCAGTGCGCTTAAAAACAATTACCGTTTCGACAATCGGCTGACGATGGACGGCCTCATCTACGACCTTTTTGAGTTCGACAATCTGACCACGTAGCCACGAGCCGTCTTGAGTAACAATCACGCGGCTTTGGGCATCTTCGATACGATCCGCAAGGGCCTGCTCGCTGAAACCACCATAAACAACGGAGTGAATCGCACCGATTTTGGCGCAGGCCAGCATCGCAATGACCAATTCCGGTACACGCCCCATGTAAATGGTGACCCGATCACCTTTGCGGACGCCCATGCTGCGGAGGACATTGGCAAATTTGTTGGTTTCTTGCCACAAGCGCCAATAGCTGTAGGTGTGCTGGTCACCGGGTTCGCCTTCCCAGATGAGGGCCAGCTTGTTCTTGCGCCATGTTTTGACGTGCCGATCTAAGGCGTTGTAGGCGATGTTGGTTTTGCCGCCCACGAACCATTTATAGAAGGGGGCGTTGCTGGCATCGAGGACTTTTTCCCATGGGGCGAACCAATGGAGTTCACTGGCTTGCTCGGCCCAAAATGCTTCGGGGTCGGCGGCGGCACGTTTGTAGACTTCTTCGTAATCGCGGATATGGGCGTTTTCGACAATGGAGGGGGCGGGCTGATACCACTCATGGGTATTGATGTTAAAGTCGCTCATGGCGCGTCAAAAGCTCCTAAAAATCCTAGCGGGTAATTTTTTAAAAGTAGTGCCTACGGCAGAGGATATAGTGCATCAGATTGGCGGGGAATGCAAATTCTGGGTCGCGGGGCAAAAGGTCTAATTATATTAGCGCCAAGCGGGAATGTGGGTTAATATGAGCAGTGAAACGGTATGCGTTTGTCAAGTGGTGTCATTGGTTATGGGTGAGAGCCATAATTGACCGTTAGCAACTGAAAATTGTGATAGGGTCTTGGGCAATGAAATAAGAAGGAAAGACATAGAAGGGAAGGTGGGAGGGGGCACAGACCCCTCCCTACGGAATGATGAGACGTATGCGAAACTATTGGCCTTCGGCGGTGGGGAAAATGAAGGGTGTCACGGTGGGCGGGAAGCGCATCGCAATGGTCGGGGTCGGGAAGAGGGTTGGGGCTTCGGGGGATGCACCCAGCCATGTGCGCCAACGTCGTTCAATTTCAGCAATCGGCAACCCTGTCACCTGCTCCAAAATCACGTTAAATTCGTCGGATTCGTTGCGATAGACGCCTTCTTCTAATAGCTGCACAATTTGCAGATGGGCCTGAGGGCCATAGTTGTCTATCAGCCATTTATTGAAGGTGTAGCCCATGTCATAACCCAAACGTCCGCGCTCATCTGGGCCGAGATCGTTGGGGACAGGGCCGAGTCCTTGTAGCAAGGGCGGGATGTCATAAAAGACGGCGAGCTCACGTACCCGTTCTTCGTAATCATAGCCCTTCATCAGTTCAAAATAGGTGGCGTTGCCTTCTACCCACCATCCCGGCGCACGGAGATTGTATAGGTCAAATTGATAGAGATGGGCGATTTCATGGGTCACTGTGCCATAGGGGAGTTCGTCCAAATCGCCGAAAAGGAAGACCTGCACGGTTGCGCCCCAATAGTCGGTGGTTTGGCCGGCGAGGATGGTATTGTTGCTGTTGACAGTTACGCCACGCCATTCTAGGAAGGTCTCATAGTCGAAAAACAGGATGGCGCGTGGTTTGTAGGCCAATTGACGACCAAAGAGGGCGATAAAATCGGGACGGCGCTGTTCCATCGCGTCGAAGGTCATTTCGATCACTTCTTCGGGTAGGCCGTCTTCGATAAACACAATAATGTCCTCGGATTCGGCGCGTGTCCATTGGCGGGTGTTGTCTTCATATTCTTCGCCTAAAATCCACTCGGTTTGATAACTGTTGCCTACGCTATCGGTAAATGACCAACGATAATTGACCGCGACCCACGGGGGAACGCGGTTGCTGGTGGCGTCCCAGACGGCGATGGCAAGACCATTGACATCTACCTCACCAATCGCCCGCGCCCGGTCTGAATGGGGATTGTGTGACCATTGGACGGTGGCGGATACAACCGGGCCTTTGCTGCTGGTCGGTTTGGCGTGAAATTCGAAACCATTGGGATAATTGCTCTGGAAGGCCAGATCGGTGAGCGTCCATTCAGCATCGCCAGTAAATTCGGCTGGTTCATCGTAGGGATTGGCGCTATCACCAAGCAGAGCCGTTGCGCCAGCACCTGTTGATGGGGTGGGGGTAGCGCCAGTTTGGGCAGTTGCTTGTAGGCCGACGGTACTGAGCATTATGGTGACTAGCACCACACTGAGGGTGATGGCGATTAGGCCATAACGGGTAGGAAGTTGATTTGAGGGCATAGGGTTGAGCATGTCCTTAGTTTGAAAAGTCTATCCATCTCATTATAGAGGACGTTTGAAGTGCGCAATTGGTTTCATGAGGATTTCAGGACATTTGATTGCTAGTCCCCACCCCAAACCCCTCCCCACTGAGTGGAGAGGGGCTTCAAAAGGCTTGAACGGTAAATCCATTTTGGCGAAGCTGCAAAATGCGTATGAAAAGGGCTTTTGGGGCGGACGTAGCGTGTTACGTCCCTGCGAAGGTGGGCGTGACGAGACTGGATATTCGTCTAACCATGCCGTTTTGACAGCCTCTTAGCTACCGTGCTGAATCTAGGCAAGGCGACAGGTCAGTCAAGATGAGAACTGCTGTAGGACTAATGATCAAGGTAAGTTAGAATGTTGTTGGGGTGACTTGCATTCGTTCTGGTAATGGGGCATTCTTTAAGGTAAGCACAATTGTTCTGTCAGAAATGGGCGGTCTATGGCGCGAAATAATAAATCTCTTAAACCAGCGCGTGATTTTGAGAACCATCCAGCATTGCATTTTGAGAATCAAACCACATCACCCATTATTCCATTTCGTGCTAAGCCAATTCAGCCATCATCCGATTTTGTTAGTTTGCGCACCCGTCTGCTCGTCCCCCTGTTTGCCGTGATGCTGGTCATTGTGACCACCGGAGCGTATCTGGTGTCACAAAATCTCACGCGCTCACAGGAGGACGACGAGGTGCGGGATTTGCTGGTGCGGAGCCAGACCATTTCGACCCAAACCGCGCAACTCGGTATGGATATGCGGGATGAAATCCGCCGAATCGCGTTTACCAGCGGGGTGCGGGAAAATGTCGCGGCCCAGAACGGCACAGCATTACAAACCCTGATTGAACCCCTCGCTGAATTGGCGAATTTAGACCTTGTGATTGTGACCGGGGCGGATTCGCAAGAAATCCTCAGCCTACAATGGGTTGAGGTTGATTACACCGTCGCGGAAAGAAGTGATGTATCGGGACTCGAACCGATTTTCGCAGCTATGAGACAAAGCCAACAGCCGCGCAGTGGTTTTGTGCAGACCGGGCAGGGCGTGATGCTGCTGACGAGTGGGCCGATTTTTAGCCCGACTGACCAGATGATGGGGATTGTCACGGTAGGTCGGCGGCTTGACCATGTGTTGGAGGCGTTGGATGACCCCCGGACAGAAAACCTGACGCTGTTCGCGGGGGATGGTCGTTTGCTGCGTACCACGTTACCCGATAACGAAGCGGTCTTGAACAGCCTCCATTTGCCACTTGAGACGGTTAATCAAACATTGGGTTTGGTGGGGCAGGTGCCGACCGAAAATATCACGCTTGATGGCGACCGTTATCAGGCGGCGTATGTGCCGTTTATTGTGGATACCGAACCCATTGGTGTGATGGGGATTTATTTGCCAAGTTATGCACCCTATAGCGGGGATATGGCGCGTCAATTGACCAGCCTGTCGTTTGCCTCGCTTGCGGCGGCGATTTTGATTGTGTTCTATCTGTTTACTGCACGACTGTTAAGCCGCGTCAATCGGGTGAAGCGGACGGCAGAGGCATTGGCGGCAGGCCAGTTGGATGCCCGCAGCCGCTTACGGGCTAATGATGAAATCGGGGTGCTGGGTGGGGCGCTGGATCACTTTGCAGATGTGATGGCCCAACAGAACGACTTGATGGTTAAGAGCCTGCGGCGCGAACGGCGTGAAAATGCACGGATGGCGGCGATATTGGAAAGTTTACCCGACGGCCTCATCGTCTTGGATATGGATGGTCGGGTGTTGATGATGAATACTCAAGCGCGTAATTTGATTGGTGGGGTGCGGACATTGCGTTCGGCGTCATTTCAACAATTGACAGCAGCGACGACTGAAACGCTGGGGCCAGCCCTTGCACCGGGGTTGTATGCAATGGGGCAGCCTGTCCCTGTGCTGCATCAAGACCGCATATTAGAGTCGCAAGTTGCGACGATTGTCACGGTGACCGGGGGACGGCTTGGTAAACTGGTCACGCTGCGGGATATTACCGAGACGGTGCGGCGGGAGCAGCGGCATGATGAGTTGGTCGAAAAATTGTCGGATGAAATTCATTTGCCGGTGTCGCATGTGGCCCAAGACGCGGCCCTGCGTGCGGTAGATTTGCGCGGAACACCTACCAGCGAGTCGCTGATGTTGTTTGCACGGGAAATTGCGCGGAATGCACGGGCTATGCAGCGGATTATTGGCGAACTGCGCGAACTGAATACGATTAATCGACAGGATTTGGAACGCGGACAGAAGCCCATCCTGCTGAGCGATTTGATCTGGCGTGTGGCGGCCCAATGGAAAAAAGCCGCTGCTGCTGCCGAAGTGTTGCTTGAGGTCAAATTGCCTACCGAGACGTGTTATGTGTTGGGGGATGAGCGCCGACTCCGTTGGGCTATCGGAAATGTGGTAGATAATGCGATTAAGTATTCACCGCCCAACAGCGCCATTCATATTAAAGCCATTGAGCAGGCCGAAAAGAGTACCGCGCTGATTCGGGTAGAAGATCAGGGCGTGGGTATTCTGGCGCATGATTTACCGAATATCTTCCAGCGGTTTTATCGCGGAACGCCGACCCTACCCGACGGCAACGTGATTGAAACGCCGGGAACAGGGCAGGGCTTGTATCTTTCGCGCAAGATTGTGCGGACACATGGCGGGGAGATGACCCTCGAAAGTACGGCGGGACAGGGCACGGTTGTTACGATGACGCTACCGCTGACCTCACCCGTGACGCTTGAGATGCCGGATGCAGGCGAGGCGGTGGAAGCTGCGGATAAGTTCAAGTTGGAAACGCACGAGGTTGAACTGCTTAAACGACTGAGCGCGGCTGAAAAAGTGGAAAAAGTTGAACGGAACAAATAAGGTTCTTACGGCGTTGACGTATAATGGTAGAATGTTTTTATAACGGCAGATAAGCAACGTGAATCACGCCAATGAATAATCTACTGCTTCAAGAAGAACTACGTCCAACCCGAGCTGATGCGGTGAAAAACCGCGAACTGCTGCTGCATACGGCACGCCAATTGTTTGCAGAGCAGGGTGTCGAAAATGTTTCGATGTCGGCGATTGCAGAGGCGGCGGGAGTAGGCAAGGGTACGCTGTATCGGCATTTCACTGATAAGGCCGATTTATGCCATGCCCTGCTTGACCACGAACAACGCGAATTACAGGAACGCACCCTGATTCGATTGAGCGCAGGTGGGGATGCGGTTGAGGCGTTAAGCTGGTTTTTGGCTGAGGTTGCTCAATTTGTGGATCAGAATGGCTCGCTGTTATGCGAGGGCATGGGGCAGATTGAAGCGATGGGATTGGGCCACCCGGCACATATGTGGTGGCGGCAGACCATTCGTGCCTTATTGGTGCAAACAGGTCGCCCGATTGATGTGGATTATACGGCAGATATCCTCTATATCATGCTGGACGTGCATGTAGCCTATTTTCAGCGCAAAGTCATGGGGTACGATTCGACGCAGATTATCAATGGCCTCCTTAATACCGTGATGCGATTGTTGGCATAAACGGACTCCCGTCCTTTTCTAATGTGATTCTAATTTACATCTCCTCCGTCGTGTGTTATTCTTTGATTATTCGGACTACAGTCCGCTTGATGATGAGAGAACAACTGGGGAGAACTTTTCGATGGCTAAATGGAACATTGACGTAACACATACTGGCATAAATTTTTCGGTTCGCCACATGATGGTGACGACCGTGCGCGGCTCATTTCAGAACTTCAGCGGCACGATTGATTTTGACCCGGCCAATCCTGCGGCAGGGTCGGTAGAGGTCACGATTGATGTCAACAGCATCAACACCGGGGCGAATGACCGCGACAATCACCTGCGGAGTGCCGATTTTTTTGATGTCGCCAATCACCCAAATATCACCTTCAAAAGCAGCAAAGTCGAAGTCAAAGGCGACACCGTTGGCAAAATCTACGGCGACCTGACTGTGCATGGCGTGACCCATCCGGTTGTGTTGGAAACCGAATTTCTGGGTGAAAACACGAATCCTTGGGGGGCAAAGGTCATTGGGTTTAATGCCGTCACCAAGATTAACCGCGAGGATTTCGGTCTGATGTGGAATGTCGCATTGGAAACAGGCGGCGTGCTGGTCGGCAAGGAAATCAAGATTGAATTGGATGTTGAGGCCGCATTAGTAGTGGAATCTGTACCTGCCAATGCGTAATGCTGTCACGGGTTGAGATGTATCGGTAAGTATTGGTAAACAAAGAGGAGGGCCACTTGACCCTCCTCTTTTGATTGTTATTTGCTGTCGGCCCAGTGAATGAGGCCAGTCAGGATGGGATCGGCCAGATAGGTGTGATGGGGCAGAACGCGGACGGAAATCCCCTGTTCACCGGTCTGGGTATAGTTGAGGGTGGCTTCAAAGTGATATAGCGAGCCTTGTGGTTTGCCATTGGCTTCCATATCCACAGCATTGCCACTTTGCAACATGCCCTTGCTGTCGAGGGAGCCGGAATAGAGCTGAACGACCACATCGTTCGGTTTGAGCGTTCCCAAATTGATCCACGCTTCAACTTTGAGCGCTTCGCCAACCGTGATATGCTCCGTTGAAGCCTGCACTTTTTGGATGCTGATGTTGGGCCAAGCCCGACGGACATTAATCAACCAGTCGGCGTATTGCTTGCCTTCTTTGAGACTATCTTTGGTTAAGGCTTGGATACGATCACGGGAAGGGAGGTAGTATTTGGTGGTGTACTCTTCGACCATACGGTCCGTATTGAAGAAGGGGGAGAGGGTTTTCATACTGGCTTTGACCTTACGCATCCACTCACGGGGGAGATTGTCGCGGCCCCGATCATAGAACAGCGGAATCAGGTCTTTTTCCAGCATATTGTAGAGGGCTTGGCTTTCGATATAGTCTTGAAGCTCCTCTTGTTCGGTGCTGTATTCCTCACCATTGCCGATAGCCCACCCAACTTCGGGGCTGTAGGCTTCGGCCCACCATCCGTCTAGGATACTACAGTTTAGACCGGCATTATAAATTACTTTCATGCCGCTGGTGCCGCTGGCTTCCTGAGGGCGGCGGGGGTTATTTAGCCACACATCCACGCCTTGAACCAGATAGTGCCCGATGTTCATGTCGTAGTTTTCGAGGAAAACTACCGAATGACGGAATTCGGGTGTGCTGGCGAATTTGACGACCTGACGGATAAATTCTTTGCCGGGTTGGTCGTGGGGATGGGCCTTGCCTGCAAAGATGAATTGTACCGGACGCTCAAAATTGTTCAGAATCCGTTCGAGGCGCACCGGGTCACGGAATAGCAGGGTCGCACGTTTATAAGTAGCAAAACGACGGGCGAATCCGATGGTCAAGGCTTCGGGGTTGAGCACTTCTTCAGCGGATTCGACTTCAGCTTGTGACATGCCGCGCCGTACTAATTGATCCTTTAGGCGGGTGCGGGCGAAGGCGACCAGACGGGCACGACGACGTTCATGGACGCGCCAAATTTCGGTGTCGGGGATACGGTCAACCTCATTCCAGACGCTTTCTTCAGCGGCGTTGGTGCGCCATGAGGGGTCAAGATAGCGGTCAAAGAGGCTTGCCATATCGCGGCTGACCCATGTTTTGACATGAATCCCGTTGGTGACATGCTGAATCGGGACTTCGGTCTGGGGCACGTCGGGGAACAGCCACTGCCACATTTGCTGCGAGACATCGCCATGCAGCTTGCTGACCGCGTTGGTAGCGGTGGACATCTTGAGGGCCATGACGGGCATCGAGAACAGGGTGTAATTGCCCATGCGTTCACGACCTAGATCGTGGAACTGGTCACGGGTGAGGCCCAATTCTTGCCACAACCATGCGAGGTATTCATCAATGAGGTCGTAGCCAAAACGTTCTAGACCTGCCGACACGGGGGTGTGGATGGTGTAGACGCTGGCGGTTGCCAAAATATGGCGGGCTTCTTCGAACGTGACACCGGGGTTTTCTTTCATGAAAATGCGGATACGTTCGAGGGCGCTAAAGGCACTATGGCCTTCGTTCATGTGAATGACCTGAGGCCGCAGATTGAGGGCTTCTAACATACGGATGCCGCCAATACCAAACAGGATTTCCTGCTGGATACGGGTGCGGCGATCGCCCCCATAGAGGCGGTCAGTCAAATTATAGAGGTCGCCTGAGTTTTGAGGATGGTTGGCGTCTAATAAGTAGAGATTGACACGACCAACGGCCACTCTCCAAACGTAGGCATACACATTGATTTTGCCCAGAGGCACAGAGATTTCGAGGCGTTTGCCGTCGGCCCCCATCACGGGTCGGATAGGCAAATTGGCATAATCGTTGATGGGGTAGGATTCTTGCTGATAACCATCTTGATTGAGATACTGTTGGAAATAGCCTTCTTGGTAGAGCATTCCGATGCCTATTAACGGCAATCCGAGATCAGAGGCACTCTTGAGGTGATCCCCTGCCAAAACACCCAGACCGCCGGAATAGGTTTGCAGCGCAGTGGTAAGGCCAAATTCCATACTAAAATAGGCAATATAGGGTTTGTCGGCTTTGATTTGGGTACGCTGATACCAAGTGTCGGCGCTTTCCATGTATTCATTAAAGCCATCAACCACGCGCTTGAGTTGATTTAGGAATGAAACATCACGAGCAGCGGCATCAAGGGTTTGCTGCGAAATTAGGCCCAGCATCCAGACCGGGTTGTAGTTAGAACGAATCCACAAATCACCATCGAGGCGACGGAAAAGTTCTACAGATTCATGATCCCATGACCAACGTAAATTGTATGCTAAATCAAGAAGGGGTTTCAGTTCGGGTGGGAGTTTGGGAGAGACTTCTACTGTTGTAACAGGGCGAATCATCGTCGTGAGGAACTCCTGTGTTTTATTTGCATGATAGGACTAACCCAATGTAGTCATGAAGAAAATAGTTGTCACACACCAGCATAAGCCGCGCTTAGGAAAAAGGCAACCTTGCAATATGGGCAATTTGGTTAAACCACCCTGCGGTATACTTTAGCTGCGGAGGTATCCGATCTATGCGTAAGTATTTTCGGACGACGTATGCGATGCAATTTGTGGCGGCGATGAGTTTATTGGTGGCGCTTTTTTTGCCTTGGCATGTACGCGGTGGAACGGCCATTGACTTAATTGGACGGATGTTTGACGATTTTTTCTTTCCCTATAGCCTTGTTTCGCCTTGGGTTTTGTTGGCGATGCTGCCGACCACCGCGATTGTGAGTATGGTACGCGGGGTGATGGGGATGATGTTTTATGATGAGGTCATGTGGTACAAATTGGCATGGCGACTTGCATTATTTTCCATGATTTCGATGGCATGGTTTTATGCCGCGTTTGGGGCGGTTGATGAGATGGCCGATACGCAGGTCGGTGATTTGCGGGTGGGCTATTGGCTGACTGGAACGTCACTGCTGATGCTGGTGGTGGTGCTGATCTTGGAGCGCATTATTCCCAAAGAAGACCCGGTGATTCAGCGGTTGTCGCGGTTGCCAGCCAATCATCCGGAACGGATTTTGAGCGGGTACTATCGGGCTTGCCCAAATTGCTCTGCACCAAATGACCCCAAAGCGCGGCGCTGTGTCAGTTGTGGCGTTTTGTTGTTCCCAGAAACAGAAACGCATTAACCGGATGCATTATGATTATTCTTAGGAGACATAAAAGTGAGTGATATTGGAACGACTGCTGAAACTGGAAATACTGCTGAGACCAGCACTAATCAGTCAGGATCAGAACAAGCGCAGGTGATTGTTCAACAGGCCGTCATCAAGGGCAGTATGCTGGGTGGGGTGCTGTTGGTGCTGTTTACGATTGGGGCCATTCTCGTCTATGTACTGACGGGGGTGATGGGAACGAATAGCGCCACAATCCGGATTATCTCGGCAATGTGTGTGGGGCCGCTGTTGGGTTTGGTAGTGTTTGGGGTGTGGATTTTGATACAACGAGGCAAGTCAACGAATGGGTAATTCATATTCGAAATACCAGAATGGCAATGGGTCTACCCCGCCCGGTAATTCCGATGCGCTGCTGCAAGAACAAGAACGATTTAGGAAACGCGGTGGTATTCATTTATCATTCCTGCGCTGTCCGGTAGATGGGAGTGCCATGACACCGACGGAAAACGGGTTGGTATGCCAGCAGGCGGCAGACCATATTTATGCGCTGGAAGATGGCGTCTATCGCTTAGCGACCCGTGAACAATTGGCGGTATATAACCAACAATCGGCGGCGGCGGCCCAGCAGTTTCAGGCGCAGGGGTGGCTTCCGCCGGATGTAGATTCATTTCGCCAACTGCCACAGACGGGATTGACAGGGTGGCCTATAGGATATTGGCAGCGGCGGGCGAATGTTACGGCGGAATTGTGGCGTGTATTGGAGGCGGCGCGGCGGGATGCTGAAATGCTGCCGATTGGCTCGATGGGGTATGCGCTCGATATTTCGGACGGCACCGGCTGGTTGGCCTATTGTCTGGATGTATCGGGGTTCAACACCATCGGAGTTAGCCAGCATGTTGGCCCTTATGGATTGACCGCCTACCCGTATGCGCGGTATTTGCGGGTACAAACGGCGTGGGAGCTTCTGCCTTTTGAGAAGCGGGCATTTCATCTGGTGGTGTTTAGTTTCAGCCTAGAGAAATGTGCCGACCCTGAGCCGTTGCTGCGGAAGGCGACTGAACTGCTACAACCCGGTGGGCATTTGGCGGTAATGCTGGAAATGCCCGATGATGAAACTAGCGGAAAGCAGGATTTGGTCAGTATGGCGGAGCGGGTAATGCGCGTGGCTGGCCTTGCAGTGGAACGCCGACGAGTCACGCCGATTGGCAATCCAGTTACCAAGATCGCCCAAACCCTGCGTCGGGCCGATTCGCCCGCGTTAGTGGTGGGGCGTTTGATGACAGGGTAGGGCGGGGTGGATAAGCAATGACCAATCCCAAATTTTTTTTGCTCTATGCGCCAGTGGATGCGGAATGGGCACAAGCGTTTTATCAGCAGCTACGCGAGGCAGGGTATACGCTGTATATGGAGTCACCGGAAGGCGACCCGGAAGATGCCCTATTGCAGCGCAAAACGAGTGCCGCCCTGCAAAAAGCGACCCATTTGCTGGCGGTGGTGTCCAAAGAAAGCGCGTTAGGGGAATCCGCTGGAGTTTTTGAGGCGTGGTGGCGGCCTTTTTTGCGGACGGGTCGCCCGGTAATTGCTTGTATTGTTCCAGACGCGCCCCCCGGTGCCGAACATTGGATGCCGTTTGACTTGCTGCGACAGCGGCGGGCCGATTTTCGTGAATCGGATGGTATGGCACAGTTGCAGCAATGGATTGGGCCAGCACCCACCGAAGGATTGCCGATTTCTGAGCCGTTGGCCTCACGGGCCGATGCGGAAAGTCGGGCGGCACGGCCTGAACCGACACCGCGCCCTCCTCAGATTAAGGCCAGAACCCCCAAAACGCCAGAAGTTGATGAACCTCTGCTAGACCGACCAAAACCCTCATTTCTGCGGACGATTGGCAATGCGATTGGGGTGGTCATTGGGTTAACACTGGTGGGGCTTGTGTTGTTTGCGGCGTCCCAAAGCGACAATTCTGCTACCAGCGAGATTTCGGCGGCGGCGTGGTTGGTAAGTTTGTTGATTGTGGTGGTAGCGGTCGCGCTGATTGGACGGATTGCCACCCAGCGTCAGCGCCGACAGCGGCAGGTTGAGCAGCGGCGTCAAATGGCCCAGACTCGCGCCAAACTTGAGGCGGATGAGACCACCCAAACACCAGCGGTCTATTTGGAGGTTATTCAAAGCAAAGCCAAACACGATATTGGGCAGATTTGGGCGATTGATGATTTTGCGCTGACGGTTGGGCGTGGGGTCAAAGTGGACGTGCCGCTGCGGGATAGAGCTATTGCTAAGCGGCAATGTATGGTGTTTTTTGATGATGGGGCGGGGCGCTATTATCTTGAAAATCTGGATGCCCGCGAACGCACGGTGCTTTATGATAAGCCATTGCTGCGGGGCGAGGTCGTGCCTATTGAAAATGGGGATATGATTCGCTTGGGCAAATCAGTGGTGATGCAATTTCGATGGCAGGATTGATGGGTGGAGTCATATCGGTCAGATCGAGGTGAAATTGGTGGGGGCGCACTGACAGCGGTTTTTGACGATGGCACGGGGCTAAAGCTGCCGTGCTGAATCTAGCTAGGTCAACCCATATGAGAATCGCTAGATGCGGCAGGTGGCGAGTCGGTGCGAATCCGTTCGCAGAGGTCGCGGTGAAATTGGTGGGGGACGAACTGACAGCGGTTTTTGACGATGACACGGGGCTAAAGCCGCCGTGCTGAATCTAGCTAGGTCAACCTATATGAGAATCGCTATATGCGGCAGGTGGCGAGTCGGTGGAGTTAGATCGGGGTGAAATTGGTGGGGGGCGAGCCGGTGCGAATCCGTTCGTAGAGGTCGCGGGTTTCGATGGTTGGCTCAATGCCCAGTTCCTTGCTTAACACATCCTGACAAACGTGGTAGTGGGTCAAGGCGGCTTCGCGTTCGCCTAAACGCCATAACAGTTCCATCAGGAAGCGATATGTTTTCTCGCACAGGCGATCCATTTGGAGCAGACGCATGACCCAGTGTATGCCCTGCGAGTAGTTGGCTTGCATCAGGTGGCAGTTGATGAGATAGTCAATTCCTTCGGTTGCAAGCAGTTGAAGGCGTTCCCGTTCGAGTCGAAGCCAATTATCAAAGCCCTCACTCTGTACATAAAACCCCTCTAGAAAACTTCCGTTATATAACCGCAGGGCTTGTTCAATCACTTGGCATTCGCGGCCTGCATTGCTTAACAGGGTTTCGAATTCTTGGGCATCCACCCAGTAATTGCTTGCGGGGTTCATGCTGAGGGTTTCGCGGGTGATGGTCAAAAAAGGGCCAAGCAAGCGGCGTAAGTGATAAATTGCGCCACGCAGGTCGCTCATAGCTTGGGATTGGCTACGGTCTTCCCAAAATAAATCGGCCAATAACTCACGGGAATGGGTGCGTTGGTTAGAGGCGACATAGACCAGCAGCCCACAAGTTTTGTGCGAATCTAGTGCTTGGATGGGTGCCCCATCACAGCTTAGGGTGAGAGTTCCGAATGTCCTAATTTCAAGTCGTTCACTCATTTTCCTTCCCCAAGATTCCCCAACCTAATGGAAGCCTATTGGAGCGATATTCCAGTTTTCGAAGGACACTGAAATAAATTAACGACTTTAGAACGATTAATAAACGGGTGAATTTATATACTGGATTCTAAGACGCTGAGATGGTTTTCCGGAGAGTGAAATCAATGGACTTTAAGTGTGAGGACGAAACCGCGAGGCAAAGACTCAAATGCATAAAGTTCACTCTGAATTCATTTTAACGGAAATCTTAATAAGATGCAACTGTCTTAGTGAATTAAGTATCTTAAAGTGTTAAGAGCAAGGAGTCTACTACGATGAAACGGTCAAATTATGTACGTGTCCTTGTGTTTCTAGTCCTAGTAGCTGCTCTAGTCATCCCCGGCGCAGAGCCAGCAGAAGCCCTACCGTATCCGCCGGGTGCTGACCATCATATTGTGCTGGTAACACGATACCTTGAGGAAGCGATCAATACCCACGATCTAAATCGGATTGGGGCGTTTGTTTCGTACGGGGCGATTCTGCACGATCCACTCAATGGTGACCTGAATTTTGCGGGACATAAGGAGTTTTTTAAGACGTGCTATGCTGTATCACCGGACTTCCATGTCAGTGATTACAAGCTGATCGGCCAAGATGATTATGTAGCCGCCTTGCTGACCCTTGAGGGGACGCGGGCCGGGACAGGGGCATTTTGGCGTGTGAATGCCGTCAATCTCTATCGGATTGAAAACAACAAGATTGGCGAAGTGTGGCAGATGTATGACACCATTAGCTGGCTTGAGCAGCTTGGGGGTCGTATCCCGAACGGCGATTTAGAAGCCGAAGCCAAATGGGGCGTTGCCGCGACCGAACAAGGCATGACCCAGTTGGAGATCGCAGTGTTAGCCGACAAGCTGGATATTGAAACCGAGGTAGCAATGCCAGAGCCAGCGCATTTTGGCCCGACGATGCGGTCTGTTCCTGTTGGTGCCGCGCCATCGGCAGAAGTGCAACGGTTGGCAGATAAGCTGGGCATTGACCTAGCGAATCAACCTGTGCGCCGGATGTTGGTCCCGATTGTTGACCGCGATGAACAAGCCGATCAAATGTTGGCTCAGAAGGTGGGTGTTCCACTGCATGATGTTCATGATATGGCCTACAACGAGGACTTGGTGGATCGCTTCTGGAAAGCGTATGTCACCGGGCGGGTGGACGATAACATGTTTGCCGCGAACTTTATGTTCCATGAGCCAACGAGTGACCATATGGCAGCACTTGGTGTGGCTGAGTTCGAAGCTCGGTCACAAGAACTGCGTAGCGCATTGGGTTCCGGATTTGCTGTGATCCCGAATGACAGCGAATGCCCAATTACACAAGACGGTGATCTGATTTTCACCGCGTTTACCCTTACGGGACGCTTTGTCTATCGCTTGGGCAATATTGCCCCCAATGGTCGGACGATCTCCGTCCCCGGTGTGGCGATTTTCCAAGTGGAGAACGGTGAAATTGTGGAAGTGTGGGAATTGTTCGACACGGTGAGTTTTGTCTCACAGTTGAAAGCACCGCATGATGCCTCGTTCGGGCATATCCCAATCCCCGATTAGCGTAGGTCTACGAAAGGTACGTCGGACGCCTTCCTAGAATCCACATGATCCCCTGTTTGAATTCGGGAAAAACAGGGGATTTTTGTTGCCTAGCCCAAAATTGAAACAAAAAAGCCTGAAACGGTCAGGCTCGGCTTTTGATTCGGTAGGATGGTTAGTCGGCAGCGGCTTCAGCAGGCTTAGATTTGGTTTCGGTGGGCGCGACGGGCGTGGTGGTTTCGGGTGTGGTCGAAGTGGCGCTGGCAGATTTAGAGCTGCTGCCTAAAACGCTATCCTTCTTACCTTTGCTATCCGTAATATACCAACCAGAACCTTTGAAGACCACTCCGGCGGCTTGGATGACGCGGAAGACGGTATTTTCGGTCTGGCAGTTGGGGCAGTCCGTCAACGGAGCATCATGAAAACTTTGGCGGGTTTCAAATTCGTGACCGCAAGTGCGACACTGATAGGCATATAAGGGCATAGGATTTCACCATCACTCTAACTAACCTGACGAAACGGATACACTATAAAATTCTACAATTCTATTGGTGTGTAATCAAGCAGGTAGCGGAAATTTTTGTGCAAATTTTATGTTTGCATGAAAAAAGGACGAAGTTAGAAGCCCCGTCCTTACCAAGATCAGCCACCACCGGGGCGGAAAACGGGACGTTCTGGGCAAATAAGCCAACCTGCTCCATTTCGCTCTACTTCTAGCGGCGCGATGGTGTTAATGGTCTCGACTTGTTCATTACCGGAACCGACGCCACGTACAATATAACCACTCCACCGGATGATGACTTTGCCATCGGCGATTTCTGGGAGCGACACGGTCTGCTCGACATTTGTACCCAAATAATTTTTGGCAATGGTGTTGAGGAAGGTGTCACGATTCGGGATATAGCTTTGTACTTCTGGGCAGAAGAGGGTCTTATATCCTTCGTAGTCACCTGTGCTGAGGATGCGCCAATAGGATAGACCGAGGGCATCTAGGAATTCTATATCAGCGGTTGTCAGGAATGTTTCACCCGGTGTGGTTTCGCTGCCTGTTATGCTGTTCCCTGTCCCATAACTGGGGTCTTGAATGGGGGCGAGGCTGCCCGTCACACCCGTCGGTGGGAAAACGACTATGCGCGACGTGCCGGAGTCGGCGACATACAGTTGCCCATTTTGACCAAAGGCCAAACCGCCTACTATCAAAACGCCTGCGGTATTGCCATTTTGGTCGAGGTTATTGGCGTCGGTGGCAATGCCGCCATTGAAGGCAATCATGGCTTGACCGCTGAGGTCATAACCCACGATACGCGGCCCGCTGTTGCCGCCGCTACTGTCCATATCACCCACAAAGATGAGCGTGCCATCCGGTGAAATGGTCAGATAGGGACGATTGGGCGAGAACTGTGTGCCTTCCCACATGTTGACATCCCAACTGCGGACATAGATGCCGTCGCGCTTAAAGACGGAGACACGCTGATTCCATGTTTCGGCGATATAGAGTTCACCGGAAATCGGGTGGATGGCAATGCCGACAGGTTCTTGGAGTTGGCCTGCACCTGTGCCACGTGACCCAATATCACGGAGAAATGTCCAATTCTGATCATAGACGCGAATCCGATGGTTGCCGGTGTCGGCGACGTAGATGAACCCGTTCTTATCAACGGCAACATCACGTGGGCCATAGAAGCCTTCCAGCGAATCGGTGCCGTCGGCGATGACCCCGTTGCGCCCATAGGTATCAATCAATTCGCCAGCGGGGTTAAAAACGGCGATGCGATGATTCCATGTATCGGCGGCGTAAATATTGCCATCCACCGGGCTTACGGCGACACCCCACAGTTCATTCAGTTGACCGATGCCCATATCACGCAGGAATGTGCCATCGGGGGAATAGATGGCAATGCGGCGGTTTTTGTTATCGGCTACGACCAGATTGCCATCAGCATCAACTTCAATATCGCGCGGTTCGGCGATTTGGCCTTGACCAAATGCGGTACTGGGGACGACTTCGCGCTGGACGACGTTTTCGGGATCGGGGACGAGTCTTTCGGTGACGCTTTGTCCGTCGAGGCCGCTGTCCCAAATCGTTGCGGCAAAATCTTTGTGGACGTAGACATATAAGGCATCGGAGACGGGCCAGTTTTCGATGTTATAGCGGCTGTCGGCGGTACATTCATTGGTGATACGCTGAATGCAGGCTTGGTCATAGTCGCTTTCGCTGCCTTCGATCAAACATTGGCGCATATCACGTTCAATACATTCGGCCTGCCCGTACCCTTTATATTCGCGTGCCCACCAGATGTCCCAAATAGCACGGCGATAGTAGCTGGCAGCGGGGTTGGATGCATCGGATTCAAATAGGTTGGCAATGCGGTTGTAGTCCAGATTGAAATAGGCCTGCATGGGCCACCACAGACGGATGTAATCGAAGCGGTAGTAATCTTTGCCGAGGATACGCTCGACTTCGGCGTTTTTCTTGTTGCCGACGATGACTACTTCTGCGCCATCCAACTGACTGGGGTTGCTGCTAACGTTGGTGGCTTCACCGACCATAAAACCATAGTTGCGGAAATCGCGCAGATACCATGTGAAGGGCCAAGAGGATTCGTCGTCATACACGATACGCATGTTCATGCCGTCGGGATGCCGTTCGGACAGATAGTAGATGTCGTCCATCACCGTCTTAACGGCTGGGCCGGAGTGGGCATAGACCATAAACTCGGTGGGGTAGTCGTAATTGATATAGGCGGCCAGCCATGCCACCCGTGCGGTTAGGAGAGCCAGCAGAATCGTCGCTGA
Source organism: Anaerolineae bacterium (assembly GCA_041753455.1). Classification (GTDB taxonomy): domain Bacteria; phylum Chloroflexota; class Anaerolineae; order Aggregatilineales; family J027; genus CFX10. Next base: position 532,777 of record JBGSUK010000011.1, read on the forward strand.
AATGAAAATCAGCTTACGGGCTTGTTCGAAGCCTGTCTGAATCGTCAACTGGACTATGAAATAGCCCGTGATGATAACACCAATGAGGGCCGCCATCCATTGCCCGGTGGCTTCGAGTTCCATTTGGGAACGGCCCTGAAATGGTAGGTCTATGCCACCAGTGAAGGCAGGCATCAGGAGTTGTTCGAGGGCGATTAAAAACACCGGGACAACTAGCGCCAGCAATACCCAACCACTGGCTTTGAGGCTTGACCAGCGGATTTTATCTACCACCGTGCCAAGATACGCGCCACTCACAAAAACAAGGGGCACACTGATATGGGTGGTCAGCCAAGGCATCTTTTCGCCTGCCATTGTAAGGGCGATGATAATCATCACGCTCCAATAGCCCATAAATTGCAGGAAGGGGAAGCCACCTAAATAGGTCGGGTCGCCATTGGTACGTTTGGCGATTTCTTCATCGTGGTCATATGGGCGTGCCCAATGGGGTAGGCTGTAATTGCCATTCTCGCCTTGTTCGGCTAACCAATCATTCATATCAGGGAGTTCGGTGCCGTTGCCATCGGTGGCGACTGCTTGGGTCGTTGAGATGGTACGCGAACTGATCTTCGTTTCACCAGCGGTGTAACTGCGTTCGGCCTGTTCAATCAGTTCAGTTGAAATACTAGTGAGAGTTTCGCCTTCGCTGCCGACCATCGCGTAAATGGAGCGCGATTGTTCGGGGGTTAGGGCGCTGGCTTCGGCGGGTTGGACGTTTTGGCGATAGGCGGCTTCACGAACATAACGACTGGCTTTCTGGCGGAACTCAAATAGTCCCGATAGGCCAGCGAAACCCGCGATACTGGCGATAATGGTCGGCAAAAATTCGTAGACCGGAATTTCAAGGAAGGTGTAGTAGTATTGCGGTTGACTGCCGCGCCGAACCCCTTGCTGTTCTAGCCAATAACCGAGTGAGCCAATTAAGCCTGTGCCGACGCCATTGCCGTTGGTGAAAAAGGTGGTGAAAAAGACGACAAACAACAAGGCAAATACGGCTAAGGGAATGGGCCAGAGGCGATAGTTCCATGCTAGACCGACCGAGGCACTGACCAAGAAAAATGGAATGACGACCAGAATGGCGGCTTTGAAGGTTTCATCGGGGAGAGGGGCGGCATCGAGTGTGTAGCCTGCCCAAAATAATGGGAAGGCCGCCAGCCACGGAAAGCCCAACGTTCCAATCACAATCAACACATCAAAGACGGGCTGACGATTGAGAAAATCCCACCAGTTGGTGAACATGCGGGTCAATAGGACAGCAGTCGTAATAATTGTCCCGGCCAGCCAACAGTACCATATATATTTGTTTTTGTGTTGGACATCCTGCTGAATCTCAGCGGCGTTGGGGTCGGCGGCAAATTGCGACTGCTGTTCGTCTTCTTCGGTCTTCAAACTGCGCCGTTCAGCTACTAACAGCACCCCAAAAAAGATGGTGGCGATGAGGAAGATCATCAAGACATCTTGCCAAGGGGGACGCAGTAAAAAGGCCACGACCATCAGGTCAATCGGTAGCAAAATCCAAAGGGCCGCTTTGGGGAGGCCAAAATCTGGCCCGACGACATTCAAAAACAGAATAATGACGTTTAGTGCTACCCCGCCGATAATCACTGCCGCATCCCCCGGCGTAAAACGCAGGGCGGTGGGGGTTTTTAGCGCGGCAATCAAGATGGTCAGGAAACAAATCGCGCCGATGGGGACGAGAAGCCATGTTGCGGCGTGGCCTAGTTCAGTCTCATTTATCCGAACGTCAATGGCTTCCATTTTTTCGCCAGCGCCGGGTAGCTGATTGATGATGTTGGGGTTGGCGGCGGCTTGCTCTTGGATACGTTGGGCAAAGGTATATTCTTCAAAGACGGATTCGGGCTTGATGATGTCCAGAATGCTGAACGTCCAGAGGGCCGCGACACCGCCGATTATTAGCCCTGCTGTAATCAGGATAATGGTGCTGCGGGCATCGGCCAGCGAATTGACCACCATTTGGGCCACATTGGGTTCGCGGCGAGGTTTGACGAGAATCGCGATACGGCCAAAAAGGAACACCAATAGACCACGAATCGGGCCGAAGATTTCCACAAAGACAAAAAAGAGTGCGGCAAAAATGAGGGTGTAAAATCGGCCCTGCGTGAGGCTGAGTGGCCCAATCGGGATATTGCCCGGTTGCGCGGCTTCGGTGAATATGCCCAATAAATGGCCGGCTAGGTAACCCATGATGCCCGCAAAACCGAGTGTGATGAGATGTCCGAATACCAACTGCCACAGTGGAGTGGGGGCAGGTTTAGCGGCCTTGACGGTCTCGACGGCATCAATGTCCTCAGCCGTTGCTGGGGGGGGTACAGATGCGTCGTCAAGCGGGATTTGGCGTCTGAAGTTCAGGTCTTGGATAATCCGCAGTACCCAATAGAGGGTAAAGAAGCTGCCAATGATGGCGATATACATGAAGGCGACTTCTTTGCTGGCGAGTGAGAGCAGCAACCCGCCGCCAATCACCGCAAGCCAGACCGGACGACGTGGTTTTTCACCGTCTATGTACTGCATAATGCCGTAGAACATGACCAGCGTGAAGAAAACGGATGGGATGTCCTCGCGGATATAGCGACTGTGGAACAGTACCATCGGGGAAATAATCAGGCCGATGCTGGTGATGATCGCGCCAGTTTTGCCAATCCAACGCTTGAACAACAGCGGGAACATGACCAACAGCACACCCAGAACCGCCGGATAGACGCGGGCACTAAAATCGCTGGGGCCAAACAACCAATAGAAAAACGCGACCATATGGAAAATCACTGGCCCGTGCATCAGGGGGGTATGTTGGAAATCGCCAGAGTCATAGAGCTTCCACGAATAGTAGGTGTGGAGACTTTCGTCATGACTCATGACGCGCGCGCCGACATCCCAAAACCGACTGATGAGCGCCACCGCAAAAATGATGAGGTAGGCAATGGTTTCAAAATTGAGCGTATAGAGGCGCTGGAGGGCTTTTTCTAAGACGGGCGGCCCGTTGTGAACATCCTGTTGGGCGGTTGGGTTTAATGTTGCCATAAGTCGAATAGTGTTCTTCTCTGGTATAAGCTAGTCGTCCAAGTATAGCAGATTTAAAACAAATTACTGACGAGTTTCATGGGCGGCTTCTCGGCTTGGTTCAAGTGTCGAACCGGGTACGGGAGCAGGGGTCAATCCGACTACCCAGACATCGCTATGGGCCGCCGATAAGGGCAAGAAAAGGCCCGTGCGTAAATCACAATATTGGAAATCGGCCTGAATACGATAGGCTACCGCAGCTACAGGATTTGACTGATGGGCAGCGGCGACAACACGCGGTACTTCCAATGTACTGGCCCGAACGGAAACAGGTGTATTGGTGGTTGCCGGGATGTTTTTGAGATTGGTTGAAGCCAGCACAGCGGTTTGGGCCTTGATCAAGACAGGCACCATCATCAACATGACCGCAATCATACACAGCAGCATCCCGCCCTGTGTCCAATCCACTTTTTCACGGAGGCGCGACGGCTGTTTGGATTTTTCCAGAATATTGGGCAGTAGCGCGGTCAATTGTTTGGAGGTGGGGCAGCCAAAAGCTGGCATTTCACGTTTAAGTTGAGATTGGGAATATTGGATGGCCTCTAGTTCCGCCTGCCATTGACGCGATGTGGCTAAACGCCGCATGACCTCGCGCCGTTGGGCTGGTGTTAGATTCCCCTCCAGATAGGCTAGAAGTTGCTCCTTGATGTCCACAGCTATCCTAAAAATTCCTCTAGTAAAGCCATATCATGGGGCTGCATCGCGCTACGCAGGGCTTCATGCGCCAAGCGAATCCGGGATTCAGCGGTTTTTGGCGGGATATTCAAAATCTCGCCCATTTCACGATAGGTCAATCCCTGCCCATAACGCAAAGCGACGGCTTCACGTAGACGGGTTGATAGCGTTTTGAGGGCTTGGCCCAAGACGCGATTGGCGTCTTCGCGCAGACTGGCGGCCTCCGGATTTTCGCTTTCTGGCCCATGTGGTTCAAGACCGAGCAATAATAAATCGCTTAGGGCGACGGTGGGCAGCATTTTACGGCGGCGAGCATTGCGACAGCGGCTAATGGTAATGGTGTAGAGCCATGTGCGGAATTGACCCCGATTGGGATCGTAGAGTTTGAGATTGCGGAATACATAGACAAACACTTCTTGTACTACATCTTCCGCATCCTGACGATGCAGCAAGACGCTATAGGCCAAGCGATAGACACCCGGCGCGTATAGGTCATACAGGTCGGTACAGGCCGTTTGGTCGCCGCGTTGGATGCGGTTCATTAACGGGTTGAGCATTGGGTCGTCGTGTTTTGTGTCCATAATTCCTATACTACACAGCGGACGGTTGAATTTCTCACTGGCTGAGTGGAACTTCATCCACGCCATAGACATCTTTACGTACCCACAACATCATTTGTTCGCCCGGTACGGTTGGATAACGGGTTTCACGTAGGGTTAGCCAGCCCAGTAAATCCACCCAATTCAACCAACTTAGCTCGTAATGGCGGGTTAGGATTACATCTTGACCCACGTAATCCGCACCGATGTCCAACGGTTGCCCGATGGGCGTAGGGCGAGCGATGACGACAGCGGAATTGATCTCGATGCCTACCCCTTCGACGAATTGGGTGCGGTCAAAATTACGCAGTGCCCATGCCAACGCTCCATCATCCGGTGCTTGAGCGGTGATGTCAATACGATATTCTTCACCGTTATCCTGACGGGACATCAATTTCAGGGTGTCCACCATCGCGTCATAATTTGCGGCGGTGTCACGGCTTTGCCAGAGTTCGCGGGGGTCGTCGGCAAAGGTGACGCTGGCCTGCCAGCCCAAGCCGATACCGTATAAACTGAAATAGATCAACATGCCAAAACCTAGTCCACGCCACGCGGCCCGACTGCCCCACAGACTGCCAACCAAGAAAAACAGAATAATCAACAGGAGGAGGGAGAATAACAATACCAGTGGGGCGGTGACGGGTAGAGGGGGATTGGCCTGCAAAATGCGGAATATGGCTAGGATATACGGAATATCCAGATAGAAGCTGTCCCGTTCTTTGTAATCGGCGGGATAGGTCATGACCAGATATTGTCCACGTTCGTTTAATGAATCGGCGGCGGGCACCACGTTTAAGGAATAGGTGCCGGTTGGTAAATCCAAGCGTTCAACGATGCCTTTGCCACCCTTTTTAGGATAGGTGAATGGCCCATAGATGACCTGCTGATTTTCATCCAAAACGGTTAGTTGTGGCTCGATATTGCCGTCCATACGCCAAATTTGCACGACCAGCGCGGTAGGCTGCACGGTGACATATAGCGGGAAGGTGCTGAGTGAATTTTGGGGGTCGTAAAATGAGCCAATGCGTGCGCCAGAGGTAAGCGCTCCCTCGGCTTTTTCGGTGGCGGTGGGGTTGATAGGTTTGTAATTGCCGGGGAAGGCTTCGCGCTGGAGGGCACGACCCACGACCAAACCATTCACCGAGAGGGCAGTCAGCAGCAAAGCCACCCCAACGGCATGGGCTGGGATGCCCCAATTAGGCACGACCCAATAGCCTGTTTGGGCGCTGTGGCACATGCGGGTAATGATAAATGCACCTAGACCAGCGGCAGGCATAGTTATCCAGAGGGCGGCATCGGGTGCTGCGCCGGGGTAGAGAATGGCGGCGACAATGACCCACATGAACCAGCCAGCAAAAAAGCGGGTCAGGAAGTTGCCCTCGCTCAAAGCGAAATAGAGGCCCACCAGCCCAAACAGCACCAAGCCGAGGTCATAACGCAGGCTGACGACCAACGCATAAGGGTAGGGGACACCTTCTGTGCGCTGGTTGAGGCCGTCAATAAATTGACTGATGGTGTTGCCCGCCGCCGTTAGGCCGGATGGGGCGAAAAACAGCACTGTGCCGACTACCAATACCAATGCTAATGCGCTCATCAAACCTTCGACCAAAGGCCATGATTTAGAAATTTCTCGGAGGGTTTCGGCAGGGGTTTTGGCATCGGTTTCAGAAATCAGGTTACGGGATGACCACAAGGCCAGCGCCAAACCACACAAGAGGCCGATGGCGGTGATGATGCCCGTTGTTTCGGTCAATAACAAAATGGCGGCGGCGGCCATTGTTGCGCTGATGGCATAGGCTTTGGTGCGGGTCTGGATATATTGCCAGAGACACCACCCACCGATAAACACCACCGCCATTGTCCATGTCGCTGCGCCCATTGTGCGGGAGGCCGCCATTGCGACAGGGGAAAAGGTCAATAGGAGGGCAAAACTTAGTGCGGTGACACGCCCCAAAAAGCCACGCCATAACAGCGGCCCCAAGACTAATAATGTGCCCACAATGGCTGTAGCTAAGCGTGCTACGCTGTCGGCATTGCCTAAGAAGATAAACAGGAGCATGTTCACAAAGGCCATCATGGGGCTATCGGCGACGACCGCATCGCCCGGTATGGTGGTATCCACCAAACGTAAGGCGGCAAGGGCTTCATGGGCCTCGCGGTTGGTTAAGGGGGCTTGATCGAGCGAAATCAGGCGTAGCGCACCTGCCAGAATCAGCAGGGCAAGATAGGCCAGCACTTCACCGGAAATATTGAGCCGTATCCCGCTTACTTCACGGGTGGGACGTGCATCTAACATTGGTACATCCATGCAAAATAATCCTTATTCCGCACTGACCCGATAGAGGGCCACACTGCCTTCATGACAAACCGGGTCTAACAGTTCGCTAAATTTGCTGAGGCCGCCGGAGTCTTGACCCCCATAGGCATTGAATTCGGCATTACCGACCATGACATAATCAATGCCGTATTTATCTATAATATCCTGCGCAGTGTTCCAATCCTCACTAGTGTAGAGGGTGAAAATATCCCCTTCACGATTGCCCGCCACATCCGGATAGGTATCGCCACGCCACTGACGCTCATGATTGTCCCAACCCAATAGGGTCGGAATGCCCGTCAACATGCTGACCCGGCCCAGATGGGGAGTATAACCACCACCGGGGGCCTCAACCAAAACGGCATCGTTCTTGCGGGGTTCAAGCTGCATAAAACACTCGTTAATAATCGTCCATTCGTCGGGGCCAATGGCTTGGGCGATGGTTGGGCCGGCATCGAGTGAGATTTCGGGCACGGCGGGGCAATCGGTTGCACCGAGGGCTTGGCAATCTTCAATCATCGCCAATTGGTTATCTACATTGGTTTCGTAGACTGCCCGTGAACGCACCGCATAATAAGGATACAGCGCACCCGCCCACAAAAGATAGAGCAAGCCCACCGCATAGACCCCGCGTAGCACATAAACGGATACTGGGGCGATACGATATTCCTGATCGGCCCGATGGGGAGCACCGTTCAAAATGGCAAAGACTGCATAGGCCGCGCCAATGCTGAATAAGGCCCAACTTTGATAGTAGAGCTTAAAGATGGTGTTCATGCGGTTGCCGAAGTTGTCAATCAGGTAGATGACATCTGGTACAAACGTAATCACCGCACCTGCCGCAATCAGCAAAAGGGCAACGCCTGTACCGGGACTGTAATCAATGGTGTGCTTATCAGGCTGATTGGGGTTGCGGGCAAATAGACGCATCATGATAATCGCGGCGATAATCAGCAGCACCAATTGACCAGCGAGCGCACCCAATCGGCGTTGGTAGACCTGATAGACCGCCAAGCGTGTGCCGGAGAGTTCGCCTAAATCTTGCCCCAAAAGTTTAACTTGGCGGATTTCATTATCATCGCGCAGTTCGCTAAATAAGCGGAAACGGGCCTGACAATTGGATTGGGCAGGTTCGGCGAGTGTACCAATGAGTCCTTCTTGGCCTTTTTGCAGGGGGCAGGTGCGGCTGTCTACCGCCGAGGCGACCATCAATGGGAAAACGAGGGCAAAAAGCAAACCCATTGACACAAGGCCGATGACTGCGGCGTAACGAATGCGCCGACCCGCCCGCCCCATTTGTTGGAAAATGAAGGGTAGAATGAGCAGGCCGAAAATGCCGAATTGCAGAAATAGCTGGTGTGAACGGGTGGGATAAATCAGATTGGCGGACATGCCCTGCGATTGGCTGGTAAAGCTGATGAGCCACGGGAGGTAGAGCAGCACAAATAAAATCGCCAGCGAACCACCCAGTCGAACGATTGAACCCCAATCGTTGTCGTCGAGCGCCCAATTGACAATCAGGGTGACAGGGCCGACCAGAATGAGGCCGATGAGAATTTCACCGATAGACAAGCCGTCGCCCAAGGTGTCGGAGGTGGCGAAAAATAGCAGGAGGGCGATCAAGACAGGCGCAAGCAGGTACAAGTTCAATTGTCGGCGGGTCTCAAGGGTGATGACACGGCCCAATTCGCCAAAGCCGTTTAAACTGCCTGTGCCATTGTGCATCAGGCGGCGCAAGGCCTCCGCCCCGACCAAGAGGCCAAGATAGAGGGCGTCCCACGCATTCATAAAAATGATGCCGCCGAAAAATACCCCGTACAGCAGCACTTCCCAATTGGCAAGTTGGGTGGGGCGCATGGCAAGGCTGGCAGCAAGGCCGATAATCAATAGGGTGAAGGGTAGGGCCAACACATGGGGGTGATTGTCGCCTAAGATAAAACTAAACTGTGGAAATTCGGTAATGGCTTCTTCGTAACCGCCACTGAATTTTTCGTCGTGGACGAGGCGGCTTTGTTTAAACCACCACCAGAAATCCCACTTAGTGCCCGCTTCTTCAAGTTCGGCGTCGGCGGTGTCGTCCCAATTGGGAATGCCATCACGGTCATCATCCGGGGCAGACACATACCCCCGTGTAATGGGGTCTTCGGGGGTGACGTAGGTGTCGGTGTCAAGTAAATGCACGGCAGGCAGGCCCGTTTGGGGGTCGGTGACGTTTTGCACCATAAACGGCCCATTGCGGTCACGCACATCCCAAAAATCGAAATACTCCGCATTCACCACATCCTTGAGAATGGGCGTGTCGGCGGCATAACCGCGATAGGGCATTTCGACCAAGAGAGTGCCTAAGTTACCCATAATCGAGATGAAAAACGCGGCTAATAGGCCCGTCGCAAGGGCGGCATGACGACTGCCAATGCGCCAACTGCGGGATTGCCCACTGGCCCGAACCAGATTGTAGGTGATGCCCAAAACACCGGTGAGGGTCATGGCGAACAACAGCGGATTGACCAACTTGAAGGCGATTCCCGTAGTCACGCCACTTAAATCGGCAAGGGAGGCGGTGATGACATAGCCAAAATAGTAGTAGCTGATGGCGTAACCTGCCATCCAAGGATCTTTGGGGGGGAAGGTGGCGGAATTTCGCACGCCATTGATAAAGGCCATCTCCATCGGTTTTTCGGTGGAGGTAATTTCGGGGTTATGGGCTTGTACAAAGGCCCAAATAATCATCGCACCCAGAAATAGAACTTCAGTGAAAATAATCAGGGGTAGGTGTTCGCGTAGCCATGCAGTTAATTCTGAGCGGGAGGGGCGATCTGACCAGCGAAACCATGCCACCGCACTCAAGATAATGACCACAATCCACGCAAAGGCCATCCCGCCTGCTTCATTACGCAGGACGCCGAGGCTGGCAAGAAACCAGAAGATATAACCCGTCAGCATTAGACCAGCGGCCCGCGCTAAGGTGTACCCCCGGTCGGATAGGCCCGACATTAGGCGGAACATCAAGGGGAAAACCGCCATACCTGCCAAAGTCACCAGCAGCCACCAGACCAGCACATCACCTAATTCACGTCCGGCCCAATTGGTAAATAGCTCCCAGCGTAGATCGTCGAATTTGGGGATGACGCCATCGAAATAGAACCAGCCGAAATAGTTGGCGATGAAGATGAGCAGTGCCGCTGCTGGAATGAGCCACAGCGCGAACGATGAAGATGCAAAAAATGAGCTAGGCTTGCGGCTTGGGGAGGTTGGTTGCTGAATTTGTGCCATTTTTAGGGTGTGACCTTGCCAAAAATTTGTTGATTGGCGGGTAAATCTAAATCGCTCACCACGCGGACATCGGATACGACGCGATAGAGCTTGTCGGTGCTGATGCGCTCCGGTGGGCAGTTGGCGACATCTCGAATATCAGGCATCACACACACCGGGTTTTCATAGACGACTTCAAGCAGGCCCATCTGCACCATGTCATCAAATTTGGCGATGCCCGGTGATTGATGCTGCTTAAAGATGCCGTCAGCGTCGGTGCGGAAGTCGCGATATTGGATGCGCTCCAACGTGGCTACCACAATATACTCGGCCTTGTAGAAGCGAATTAGGTCCCATGCCGCCTGAATGTCGGTGGTGGTATAAAAGGCCTCGACGTTGTTGGCGCGATTCCAGACCATGTTATTGAGCAGGTTGATATTGCGCTGCTGACGCTGGTGGAAGTTCCAGCCGAGAATGGTCGGGAGGCCTGTATAAATACTAATTCGGCTGCCCCACCGATATTCGCTGAGTTGGGCTTCAATAACGGTTGGGCTACCTTGTACATTATCTTGCATCCAGTGAATGAGCTCGTAATCACCATTGAGATTAAACCAGACGCTGGTGCTTTGATCACGCGGGTCGGCGTATTCGCCATGCGGGGCGACTTCCATATAGGCCATGCCATCAAGCGTGAGTGGGGTTTCCTTCGCGTTCATGCGGTCAAGAAAACGGGCTTGGGTCGCCATTATGGGATAGAGCAGGGCGATACTCAGCAAGATTGCGGTAGCCGTTTGCCAGATGCCGCGTGTGGTGGTGTTCCAATTATCGGCGGCACGAATTAGCCATGCCAGCCCGACACCGGAGGCGATACTAAATAACAGCCATGCCTGAATATAGAACTTAAAGACGGTGTTCTGGCGGCCAATATCGCCTTCAAGCACCACCAGTTCAACGGCCATTGTCAAGGCGAGGGCGAGGGCGGCAATGGTGTAGATGGCCCGTTCCACCGCACTTTGACCGGGGAGCAGGAATAGGAAAATGCACCATGCAAAGAGGGGCAAAGCGGCAATTAGGACACGATATTCGCCAAAGACCCCCATGACCAAGGTGACCAACATAACGGCAGGCAGGAATAACAAGCCCGCCAATGCTGCTAGACCATAGTGACGCAGTTCGTCAATTTTATGCGATTTTAGCCAGCGGATGGTTTGCCATAACAGTAGGGAGAATATGATAAACAGGAACACGCCGTGAATATCCATATAGGCCCACAGCGGGGTTTTATCCGACTCCCACGGCAGGATTTTGCCATAGGCGGTGGCGAAGAAACGTTCATAGGGATAAATGGCGATCAAGCTAAACGACCCGAACGCAACCAATGACCCGATCCAACCGAGGATGCCGCGCCGATCAAAATGGTTGCCCATTAAGACCATTGCTGCGATATACAACACGACCACAAGGCCAACCGCGCCGAAGCCCCACATGGCAATGCTGTTGATGGTGATTTCGGGTTTCAATAGACCATCGCAGGCCGGGGGAATTTGGGATTGCAGAATGTCTTCGGGCAGGCTCTGGCAATAGGTTGGAACGATGCCCTGTTGCAGCTTGTTTTCGTAACTGCTGTGTTGATAGAGGTATAAGCCGCTGCGGAGCATCATGCCCATTGGGATGACCAAGAGGAGAGGCCACAGCGAGAGTATATTGCGTAAATCGAGCAGGCGTTGTAGACGGTGATACAGGGGAACGGGCTGAATTTCGCCACGTTGACGGCCCTGACCTAGCCACGCCGCAAAGGTTAGGCCCGCGACGGCAATACCCATGTAGGTAGGCCAATCCCATGTATTGGTGGGTTTCAATAGGCCGACTACAAGACCGAGCAGAATCATGGCAAAAAATGAGGTGATTGGCCCGCGTAGCCTGTGCCCCGCGCCAAAAATCTCAGCTAAGACCAATAGCAGCACCAACAGCGTCATTGGCATGGCGACCATATGGGCGTGCAGGTCGGCGTAAAGGAAGGTGAAATAGGGCATTTCGTTGATGGCATTACGTCCGCGCTGTTCGGGAATATCGCCAATTACACGGGTCGGCCCCCAATACCAGCGATTGGATGCCATTGGTAGGGGTTCGCCATCGAGGATTTTGGGCAGGCCCTCTTGGAAACTGTCTAGCCATGAGGAGGCTTTGTCGAACTCAAATTTAACCTCATCGAGGAGATTGTAATTGTCAGCGGCGGCGCGTAAGTCATCATCTTCGGTGGGATCGGGGAGGCGGCCATTTTCCTCCTCGAATTCAGTCACGGCTTTGTTATAACGCACAGTGCTAAGAATTTGGGGGCCAGTCCAGCCGCCAGCCCGCGCCACCCCTGTGCCAAACACCCGCACGGTATCGAGGTTGCCAAGAATGACGGTCAACATGAGAGCAGCAACACCGGCGATATAGGCATTCCCAAGTGGGCCGTGTGCCTCACGCGATTTGGGTTCTTTGTGGCGGCGCTCGTTGTTCCACTGCACAAGGTTGTAGGCGACGCTGAACGCACCAATGCCCGTCATGGCAAAAACAGTTGGGATGGCGAGGTTGTAGCCAATGGTGGGGATGATGCCGAGGGCTTTGATTGGCGCACCGACCAGCACCCAACCCCAATAATAATAATTGATGTAGCCACCCGTGAACCAAGGGTCAATTGGCGGAAAGGTGGTGCTGCGCAGGATGCCATTCAGATAGGCAAAGTCCATCGGCTTTTCGCCACCGAGATTTTGATGCCATAGGTCAGGATTGCCGAGGCGTACCGCAATGAGCAATAGGAATAGGCCGAGCGAAATCGCTTCGACAATCAAGAGGTGGCGATGGCGCTCTCGAATGAATTCAAGGAGTTCGCGGCGTTTCCAGAAGGCAATAACCGCATTAATCACAGCCAATAGCAGAATCAGGGCCAGCAAGCCGCTTTGATTCCACATCTTAAAACCAAGCGAACTGGTAAACCATGAAGCCCATGCCACTAAAATCCAGCCGAGCAGTTTGCCTGCGCCAAAGCCGCGATCGGGCAGGCCGGGGAACAGGAGGAACAACATCGGGAGGACAATCCAGCCGACGGCGACCATTAACAGCCACCAGACTATCACCCCGATGACCTGATATTTGTTCAGGAGGGAGTCGCGGTTGAACATCTCCGACCATGTGCCGCCTGAACGCTGGGTTTCTTGCTGGCGCTGGGGAATTTGGAGGGCGGTCGGGCTTTGGGTGGCGTCGAAGGCATCCCATTTGATGATATTGATGGGTTCGGGGTCAGTCAGCAGTGCGCCATAGGCTTGATCGGCACGGCGCAGTTCGACATCTTCTAGGATGGCCGCTGCTTTTTCGGGCGAATACTCGGATGTTTTGCGGAAAATGAAAACCGCTGGATGGTCATAAACGTGGAAGGCTTCTTCGGCCTCAAATTCATTGCGCCAATTCGGAGGCCAGTCGTTTTCGGTGGGTAATACCTCGTCCGCCCATTCAAACGGGCCAACTTCGGCATAGGAGGTGAAGGATTCGACCAATTCTAGGCCTAATTCACCCGAAAACAGGGCTTCATAGTAGCGGTTGGTCATAGGCCAGCGGGACGGAATGCGTGAAAGGGTGTCATAGAAACGATTGCTGGAAATGGTGAAATAATCGCCGATGTCGAGATAGTGCAGCATCAAATCGCGTTTTTGTTCAACATCATCCCATTCGCCAATATGGGTTTCAACACCCAGATAATGCGAGCCGTAGGGGTCAATGCCCGCGTCGGTAATCTTGCACAGGCCGGCAGCGTTATCCATCGAGAATTCAGTATCGGAGGGTAGGGGGCAGACTTTGGTGGGTACGGGGTCATCCCATGGAAGCTCGGTCACGACGACTTGACCAAACACGCCTAAGAAATCATCGGGGACAACGACCAGTTTATAGACATGGCCTTTGACCACTGGAAAGGGTTCGGCAAATTCGATGGTGGCGGGCACACCAAAGGTGCGGAGGCCGTCTTGCACCATGTTGAAATCGCCTGTCACCTGCCCACCTGTTTGCAGGCCAGACAATTCATCTACCAACAGGACACGCATGGTTTCGGGGTCGGGGTCGGCAATTGGGTCGCCCACATGCGGCATTTCGATACGGTCAATCACGCCGTCCGAATTGGAGATAAAGCTGTATTCCTGACGTGATCCAGCGGTGAAATAGGCGACATTGGAGAGTTCATCTAAAACAGGTATATCGAGTTCGTGTACCGTGAGGCTGTCCAAAATGGGGTCGCGTAGGTAGACCGAAACATGCGACGGGTTAATGGGCAAAATTGGGTCGGAAATGTTGGCGGAGAGCATAATCGGGCCGCCCTGTTCCACCGTCATCACCACCTCATAGGTAATAGGGGTGACGGAATCTAGGGTGGCGGGTAGGATAATCGGCGGATTTAATTCTAGGCTGTATTCGGTGCCAAAATCACCCCCCGCCGCGTTCAAATCGGCGTTGATGCGTTTCTCAGCAAGCAAGACACGGCCTTGCACTGTATCGTTTGACCAGATCTGGACAGAGACTATTTCGGTTTCAGGATCGCGGTTGGGGTCGCCGAGGCGATGCAGCACCACACTCGCTAATTCCGAGCTGGTTTCGGGGGTCAATTCAACGGTGGCGGATTCCCCATCGGCAAGGTGAGCGATTTGGGGGAAAAGGGAGGTCGGATAGATGCCGACGTTAATCATGCGCTCGGAGCCATCAGCACGCTTGACCCACAGACCAAAATCACCGGGGATATATTCTTGGAAATATTGCGAGGCGGCGACCCGGGTAAGTTGATGGCGATAAATGCTGGTAAAGGCATAACCATAGACGGCGGTATAACCCGTTACGGCGGCAAGGGTGAGGGTCGAAAGGCCAAAAGCAACCCGGCGCAGGGTGGTCGGTTTGAGTTTGAGGCGGCGGTGGGTAATCGTAATGGCTTCCCACAAGGCCCAACTTGCCATTAGGGTCAATACGGCATAAATCGGCAGGAAATAGCGCATGGTCGTGACCCAGTTTTTGCCGAAATAGGCAAAGTAAACAGCGGCCCATGCGACCGGAATGGCGACCCGTGTCCAATTGGGTTGGCGGCGCAAAATATTGACGACGGCCCAAATCATTCCCACCACAGCGGACAGACCGAGCAGTGCCCCTAAGCCATAGAGGACAATGTTTTGCAGGGGGAATAGATAGGGAACACGATTGGCCCATTGGTGATTGGGTGGGGAGTCGCTTTTACCGGATACCTGACCCTGTACTTCTGATAGGTCATCCCGCCAATATTGATTGATGCTCAGGTTATAAATATGCGGCCCGGTGAAGGCGTGCGGCTGCAAAACACGAAAGGCGATTATCGTTAACACGGCGGCGATAATCAGGCCGACCATCATACGGGCGATTTGCTGCTGACGTTCAAAATGGATGGCATGACGGTCAAGGGTGAATAGGCCGCGAATAATCACCGCCAACAGCACCAGACCGAGCAGGGGCGCGACATTGACACGACCTGCCAGCGATGCCCCAAAAGCCAAACCGAAGCCAGCGTAATCTTGCAGGCCCGCCACATTCGACCCAGCGATGATCACGCCTAGCACCAGACAGGCGAAAAAGCCCTCAACTGAAATCGTGCCGTCAATCAGCGCGGCGGCGCTCCACACGGCCAACAAAATCAGCAGAAAGATAATCATCACCACATGGGTGGGGTATTGGGTGGAGGTTGGTTTTAGCTGGCGGATAATGGAGCTAATGAAGGCCAGAATCACGAACAAGACCAGATAGACGGCAAGGGGGGCAAGGGCGGGTTTATCGTAATGGGCGAGGCCGTCAAAAACCCATAGGCCATAAGCAGCGGCTAGCCATACCCAGAAGCCCGTGTAGCTGCCTAAAGAATGCACACCGCTAATCCAGAGCAGCATCAATACAAGGGCGACAAAGGCCGTCGCAATCGCCCCGAACCAGCCGATGACGCCGAATAGGGCCAAGATAAAGAGGGTCATCACGCTAAGGGCAAACATCAAAGTTTCAAGACCCGTGCGGCGTTGTTCGGCGGCAAGACTGCTGGCAAAACCTACGGTGAGTAGGATACCAAGATAGGCCAACAGCGGCACGTAAAATTGGGTGTCATTGCTGGCGAGGTCGTGCAGCCATTTAGAATCGCTTTGTTGGGCGACAATCTCCCAAACCCAAATCGCAATCGCGCCAACGACCCAAGGCAGGGCGACAAAACGCTGGCGATAGGCATTGCTGTTGTCCATGACCAGCACGGCGAAGTAGATAGTCAGTACGACCCAAAATGAGGTGAAAACGTCGGCTGTCCAGAAGTGGCTTTGCTGGATGGGGAAGGCGGCAAAGGCATAAAAACCCGCCGCAAATAGGCCGACCCAGCGATTAAATAAGCGTGCGCCAATTAGGAAAATTAACAAAATGGTCAGGGTATCGGCAACGGAACTGGCGGCACGTCCCACCAACTGAACGGCGTTATAACTTGTCCACCATGTCTCGCCGGTAAGGTCATTATAGATCTCACCCCAGATGCGGGTATTGAAGGCCGGGAACTCGCCATAAACATAAAAACCATAGCCGACATTGTGGGGGTTGAGGTTGGAACAGGCGGTATCGAAATAGCCACCTTTGCCAGCATTGGAATAGGCTTCGGCTTGGTCGGCGGGGGACATGGCATTGAGAACATCGAGAGGAGGTAGGGGGTATTGTTTGTCACAGGCGGCTTTGGCAGCAATGGTATCGCCTTGACTGAGGCGCAGGGGCGAATCGGAATGAATTTCACTGGCGACCTGTGTGAGAAAGCGTTCATCGGGGTGGAGATGGGTATAGTCGTCCCAATTGCGTCCAACCGAACGCATCCAATAGCCGCCTGCCATCAACGCGACCAATACCAAAGCACAGAATACGTCCGCCCAAGGGATTTTGGCAATCCCCCATGCATAGCGACGGGTATGGGCGGCTTTTTCGGAAATGGGTACTTCGTGATAGTCGAATTGTGGAGTTGCCACAGAGCCAGCATCACTCGCGTCAACCGTCGGTTCGGGCGAGTGGAGGATAGGTTCTAAATCCGGTTCAAGGCCGGGTGTCTCAATTGGGTCTGGGAATCGGTTCTCAGCGTCAGTCATGGGTGTTTCACTTGGGGCCGGGGGGACAGTTGGTGATGCACGACCATCGGGCAGTTTGTTCTGTGACCCGAATAATCAGCCATTGCCATCCAGCCGGCACTTCATAGACGAAATAATTGTTGTTGAATTTGACTTGAATTTCCCGCAATTCACCACCGGGGAAATAGGTTTGCAGCCACGCTAGGCCCGCGACGTTTAATTTATTTACCATAAACAACAGGGGTTTGGTGGGGTCATATTGATGCACCGTGCCCTGATTCATCACGATTTGCTGATAAACGTCCTCGGCTCTGAGCAGTCCATTGGGCCATGCAAAATCGCCCGCTACAGTACCCAAAATTCGGTGATCTAGCCAGTGTTCAGAATGTACATAAAAGGCATTGCCATAGCTACCCCGTGTTTCAGCAAAATTGCGTACCGAGGCGGCAATCTGAGTATAGGGCTTCCATGAGACCTCGTAGCCTTCCCGATAGACGTTGAAATAGGTGTCGTAATTGGACGGGATGGCAAGGCCCACCAGTAGGGCAACAAGCAGGCCAGAACTGGCGAAAATGGGCTTGCGCGAATAACCTGCTTTGGTGGCTTCATAGGCCATCAAGCCCAACGGATAGGCCGCCAGCAAAAAAATGAACGGAATGGTGCCACTGGTGCGGGTGAAGGACGGATTTTCAGAGGTCTGGGTAAGGGCCAATGTACTTGGCAGGAGCATGACGATCACACCTAACGGAATAGCAAACAGGGTGATGTCGCGGCGTTTGATGATTAAGACAACCCACATGACCAGACCCATCAGCAAAAAGGCGTTGGTGATGGCATCCAGCGCGGGATAGCCGCTGCCGTTTAGAATCCACATGCCATCGCCCTCCCATGAGTACATCTTAAAGGCTTGGATGTAGTTATCCCACAGCACATCACTATGATTCACCACGAACTTGACCAACGTCGTCGTGGAAGGGTCGCAGTATTCAGGATTGGCGTTTGGCCCGCGTACACAGTCTCCCAATAAACGCCCATGAGTGCGTTTCCAAAAGGCGTCAGGATTTTCGACCGAGTAGCGGTACATAGGGAGATAGATCACCAGCGCAATGAAACCCGCCGTCGCAAGATTCAGCACATAACGGGCGGTGATTTTCCAATCGATTTTGGCTTTGGATAGGGCCACCAGCAAAACAATCGGTACGACCAAAATCGGCAACATCCGGTTGGCTTGGTAAAAATACGTGCCAACGCCGAGTGTTACGCCCATTAGGACAAAATCTAGGCGGCGGTTATTTCGCACGGCCCGGATCATAAAAATTACCACGATCAGGGTAGTCAGGGGGGTAAGGGCGATACGCAAGCCGAGGCGGGATAACATGGTGTGCCATGAGCTAATGGCAAGAAGGGCCGCCATCGCCAAGCCTACCCAATTACCGAGTTCTTGCTGTTCACGGGTTTCGCGTCCGATAACCTCTTTGCCGAACCAATAGGCCAGCAAGACGGTCAACAGCCCTTCCAAGATGGTGGCATATTTCAGGGCGCGGAAATTGAACCCGACACCAAACCAATCTCCAATGACGGCGGAAAGGTACATCTGAAAGCCTTCGCGACCTTCGTTATTCTCAAAAAAGATACCGTAATAGCCCTGATCCACGCGGTAGGCATCACGCAATTTTTCAATATGGTCGCTGGTCATTTCTGGCGGCACACCATCGAGGTTATGCAGGCGGAAGTAACAGGCCAGCAAAAATATCAGCATTAAGGCGACATAGGCCCAGCGAAATTGTAGGCGGCGCTTATGGGGGCGCGACGATTCGACGGCGGGTGGCTGACTGGTGCGGGCGATGAGCTTGAGGGCAATTTTATTGAGGTCTACCGCGAGGATAAGAAACCACAACAGAGTCGCCATTAGCCACGCAGTTACGCCGCTGGTCGTAAAAATGGCCTCGACATCACCAGTGGGGGTGAGGGCGGCATTTTTGTCGTAGGCGAACCATGCAAACAGGCTGGCGACAGGTAGGAGAGCAAAACGCAGGGAATGGCGATTGAAAAAATGAATGGCGGATGGCACAGGGCCAACGTTGCTGGCTTCGGCGGGTTCGTCCTCAACGATGATGGTTCGGGTGGGCTTGGATTTTTCGCGCCAACCAAAGACCGCCGCAGCTAAAGCTATCAGGCCACCGAAAAACAGCCAGAAGAATGCGCCATTGGTGTCTCCGGCCACACGTTTGATGGGGTCAACAGCGGATGAACGCAGCAGGGCCATGCCAATCAGCGAGAAAAAGAACCCGACCAGCAGCAAGCCGACTTGCAAGACACTGCTTTTCTCGAATACCAGATATTGACCAAAACGCAGGCTTTTGGCCCATTCGGGTGGTTCCGGCAGGGTGAGGTCGGTGGTGCGATAACGCGCATCGGCACGGGAGACGGCGGCTTGTAAGGCGGCCTGTTCTTCCGGCAATAGCGACCCGGCTTCGTCAATCATGGGTGAATAGGGCATATCCGAGGATACAAATTCGTTGTCCACCCGGGCATCAACCAAAATACGCGAGTCCGCCCGACGGGATTGTTTGGTGGTGGATGGGTCTGGTTCAGTAAGTACCCGCCAGAACTCATGGGCAACCCGTCCGGGGCGATAGAGAAACAACCAGAGGGCTTGCCACAGGGTCAGCGATTCGAAATCAAAAGCAGGCCGGGTAGGTGCAGATGCTGGGGCACTTGGCGACGTGGTTTCGGGGGTTGGATTTGGAATAAATTCAGTCATGCGTCCGACTTGGTTAGAAAAAATCCTGAAATGAATTAGGCTTTTTTACGCGCTTTGATGCACAAGTTTACCGTACTCCGGTGCAGTGGTTCATCCAATTTGTTAGGGCGATCAAAAAAGTTCAAGACCGCCAGCCCTAGATTAATCGGATTTCGCCAGCTACCGTCATTTTGGTCAAAGGTTGTCCGGTCAGCCGCCGCTGCTAGATTATCGGGCATTAGGCCACTTTCGAGCAACGGTTTGCCTAGACCATACACCAGATTGTGAATAAAGGGAAAGCTATAGTGAGTAAAGGCACGTTCTTGCTCCGCCACAAATCCGGCAGAGGTCACCGCCCTACGCAACTGCTCGATTGTATAGAGACGGACGTGATTGGCCCAAATGCCAGCCAATGGCCCGCGCCGAATTTTGGTATGAAAGACATTTTCTAAGGTGCGGTTAATGGGATCCCACATGAAGGGATAGTTGGCGTTGGGCACGGTGATAGCGGCGACACCACCCGGTTTTAGCACCCGATAGACCTCTTTTAGACCTGCCACATCGTCATCCACATGCTCCAGAATTTCGCTGAGAATGACACCATCAAAGCTATTGTCGGCAAAAGGCAGGTGATAGATATTGGCTTGGGTCAGCAAAATATTGGGCAGGTGGCCGACATTGGCTTGGGCTTTGCGGATAATATCGCTTTCCAATTCCAGCCCGATCAATTTAACGCCGCTAATGTGCCGATAGTAATTTAAATAGAAGCCACGACCACAGGCACAATCCAAAATTACTTTATCATCACCGGGGGGAATCCATTCAAAAATGGTTTCGACCCGCTTTTTAAAGGCCATATCCGCTTCGTTACGAGTGAGGCGGGCAATGATTTGGGCGTCTACAGGCATCTAGCGCACCTCATTTTTGCGGTAAATCGAGGTGCGGGCAGCATTCCGCATGTGTTTTTCATAGCGGCGGATGGTCTCATCGTAATTGAAAAAAGTCTCGATTTCCTCACGGGTATGGGTGTAACGCTCAGGATTTTGCAGGATTTCAACCACTGCCTCGCCAATCGCTTGGTGGTCGCCACGCGGCACGATTTTGCCCATGCTGGTTTCTTGCAGCGGCACCCGCGCACCGGGAATATCGGTGGCGACGACGGGTGTGCCACACATCATAGCCTCGACCTGCACCAATGCAAAACATTCAGTGTCGCTTGGCAGCACCACAATATCACAGGCAGCATAAAAATTGGCAAGGGCTTGGGCGCTGGTGATTAGACCGAGGAAAATTAACTGCTCCTCGAAACGGCGCACCAGTGGCTGCTGTTCTTCCCACGTATTTTCATATTTAATGTCATATTCCCCAGCAAACACAATCCGCGCATTGGGGTAATGCTCGTTGATGATCTCAAGGGAGCGAATCAGCAAATCGGGGCGCTTTTCTTTGACAAAGCGGCCTGCATACCCAATCACCGGGCCACCGTTATGCTGCCAACGCTCACGCAGTTCGGCGGCACGTTCCGGTTCCGGGTGGGGGATTTGAATGGGCGGGAAAATCACCGAGACCTTATCCCGATAATCTTCCAGATAATAGCTGTGGTCGGCATAGTCGTGACTGTAGGCAATGATACGACTGGCCCGATTTGCCATATAGCGATAATTTTGGAAGGTGAACCACTGGATAAACTGATTTTTTAATCCCGGCCCCAACAACAAATCGCCGTGATGGGTCGCGATTAGGCCACGCCGCACCCGTTTGGCGAGATAAGCGGTGAGGGCGGTTTCCAACATCGGTAAACTAAGCCATACGACATCATTTTGGCGCAAAAACCCCCACATTGACCAAGGATAGGCTGGCATTACCATGCCCCGGCTGATCTTGATGGGTGCCCACAGACGCACGATACGAACGCCATTGATGGTTTCATCACGGGGGAGGTCAATGTGATGGCGGGCAGTTAATACTGTTACTTGATGACCCCGTGCGGCTAGTCCTTCGACAACGCGCTGGACATGCAGCGAATAGCCTGTGCGATGGGGCAGGTAGAATTGCAGCGCCGCCAGAATCCGCAGAGGGCGGTCGGTATCTCGATAATCATCTAACAAGGTCACAAGTTCCTCAGCGGGTGTGGTGTGATTCATGATACCCCCTCCGCCAAAATCTTAACGCTGGTGTCATGCTCGGTTAGGGTGGATGCGCCGCGCCGTACCTGTCGCACCGAGGTATGTTCGACGTACAACCCGATCAGGCCAAAGATAATATACAAGGCAATCAATAGTGCGTGCAAAATCGCGGCAAAGGCAATGGCCGGGGCGTTTTCTGGGGCAGTGGCTTTATCAATCAATCCTGCGATCCACAATCCACCCACTACCGCGCCTTCAAATGGGCCTAAATTGCCGGGGACAGCCGGAAGCGCCACCGAGAATGACCCCAAGACCACAAACAGGGCGGCGGCTTCGATGGTTGGGTTGTCAAATAGGATGAATAGGAGAGCGTAGCCTGCCACGATGGAGAAAAACCACGAGAAGGCCGTCCAGAAAAAGACGGTCAGCGCGGTTTTGGGGCGACCAATCGGGGCAAAACCTTTGAGGATGTGGTCAAGCCGTTCATCCAATTTCAAGCGACGCAGAATCGGCAACCAGCCTTCGACCCAATTTAGGAGGGCTTTGGCCCATATGGGTCGGGCGGCGAAAATGCTCAGGGTAATCAGGGCCGCCAACGCGGCGGTGCCCATTAAAATACCGACGGATGTGACTTCGGATGGGACATCCAGAACGGCGAGACAGACTCCTAACACCAAGACAACAAAAAGGAGGTCAACTAAACGCTCGACTACGATTGTGCTAAGGGAGGTAAAGCCGGAGACGGGTGGTTTTAGGCGGCTGGTTAGCCATGCGCGTGCAAAGTCGCCAATGCGAAAGGGCAGGATGGAACTGACGAAATAGCCGACATTCATGATGTGGAAACTGTGCCAAACACTGACGTGCGTATCCAACAAGATATGCCAGCGCATCGCACGGGTCAATAATCCAGCAAACAGCAGCAGGGCACAGGGCAGCAAGTAGATATACCGCGCCCGCGCCAATTCATCTTGTACTGCATCTAGCTCTGAGCCAACCAACGCGACAAAAATCCCTACACTGACCACCGCGCCGAGGCCAAACGTCAGCCACTTTTTCAACGCATTTTACTCGTCTTATGTTCCAGAAAGTTTAACGCCGCGCCATTATAGCAGAGGGGTAGACAAATCTACACGGCAGGCCCATGTTAAGTAATTACACGGTTGGGGAAACGTAGGCTCACTGGGTGGTATTCGATGGGGCAATGCGTTTATAGACCAGCATCGCGCCGCCGTAATAGTCAGTTTTGATTTCATAGAGGAGTTCGTATTGCTCGGCAAAACGAGGGTCTTGTTGTAAACCGAGTTTGACAAAATCTAACATCGTAATGAGATAGACGGGTTGGTGGTCAAAAATCATTTGGGGCGGGATGGCGTAGTTGCCATCTTCGGGAATCAGGTCTTGGTAGCCTTCGACCTCATAATAACGATTGAGGCCATCCGTCACGAGGCCGATGGTATCTAAAATGTGGGCGTGGCTGTAGAAACCAATCGCGCCAATATCTCCAGCGGCAATCAGGGTGTCTGGGCCGATGCCTTCTTCAGCGACAAGGCGTTCGGCGACCATTTGATAATTGAGTTCAATCTCATGGAAGGCCATCTTGGGGGCGGGGCGATTGGGTTTGTGGTCGGGTTTTAGCTCCCAGCCTGCCAACACACAGAGCATTGCAAAGGCACTTAGGCCATACGCCGCAATTTTCAGCCGCTGCGCTCCAATCGAAGGGGTAAGAGATTGACCGAGTGAGTACGCGCCGCACATCACTGCCAAAAAGTAGGCGGGCATGGGTGGGGTAACGTACCAGCGGAATATCAGCGGATTGGAGGCGCTAAATACGATCAGATAAAGCCACGCATGGAGGAAAATCGGTAGGGTGCGGGGGTGTGGTTTTAACATGGCCCGCAGGCCGACCAATGCCAAAAATGGGAACAGAATTAGGCCGATGGCTGTGCCAAAAAGCGGCCCTAGAATCCCATATTGGTCAATTGGATTGGCGTACTGCTGCATCAACCGAATGAGAGCCTGCGTGCTGGCTACATCATAGACGACTGATTT
The DNA here is from genome assembly GCA_041753455.1 of Anaerolineae bacterium. Lineage (GTDB taxonomy): Bacteria > Chloroflexota > Anaerolineae > Aggregatilineales > J027 > CFX10. The sequence continues at coordinate 556,776 of JBGSUK010000011.1, forward strand.
TGTGCCGATGGTGTGAGGAAGCGGACTACCAAAATAAGCCGTCGCAAAAATGACCCAAGGAAGGCCGATCATCAAGCCGACTATGTAATCGGGCAGGGGAAGCCATGACCTCAGGGTTTGATTGAAGGTGCGTTCGCGCCATGTCGTCCATAACTGGTGGAGCATCAACGGGGCAGCCCACAATAGGGCGTCTGGGCGGGTCAATAAGCCTAATGCTACGAATGCGCCGACCCAGCCGCGTCGTTTATCCAAATAGGCGACCCATGCCGCAATCATGAATAGATTGTGGACGCTGGTTTCCATGCCGCCGATGGCAAAGGTCACACTGTAGGACAGCAGCCCCCACAGCAACCCCAAAAGAGCCCCTGCGAGACGACTGCCGGTCAAATAACGCCCTAGGAGATAGAGCAGCATTACTGAAAGGGTATCAGCTATGGCGTTGACGAACAGGGCATACCACGAATAGTCGTTGCCTAGGATGCTCCCGATGCCCGCCATGAGAAGGGTATAGAGAGGGGTGGTTGTGCCCAAGACCTTGCTGTCGGCGTTATAAACGAAGCCTTCACCCTCTATGATATTACGACTGTATCGAAAGGTGATGAAGGCATCGTCAACGGTGCGGGGTTCGGGAATGACTCGCGCCGAAAATGCCACCAGCGCAATCAATAGAATGAGCAGGAGGTCGGAGCGAGTCCAATGGGTAGTAGATTGTAGAATGGGATGATGGGTGGGCGAAGGAGTTTCAGCGGACACCAGTCACCATCCTAAAAATGGTTAGGCGCGGAACTGATTAATGACGGCGATCAGGTCATTCACCGCGATGGGTTTGACAATATGATATTCGGTGCCCGCTTCTTCACTGCGGCGTTCATATTCGTCAAAATCATAGGCTGTAATAGAAATGATGGGGGTTTGTAATCCGACATCGCGGAGATATTCGGCAAATTCGATACCATCCATGACACCCGTGCCCAAATGAACGTCGGCGACAATCAAATCAAACGGGCTGGCCTGTAGTTCGCCAATGGCGTCTTCAGGATTTGCGACGCTGATAATCTCATCGCCATAGAGTTGAGCAATGCGGTCAAACAGTGCGAGGTTGGCGGGGTCGTCTTCGAGATACAAAATACGCATTTGATGTCCTACTTGTTGTTGATTTCTTCATTCCCGATGCTGAAAGCTGCATCAAGATCGGATTTGGAATAGGCTTTGAAAGCAATCAGGGTTTCAGTGGCAAGGATGCCCTTGATACCCCGAATAATTACCGTGACAACTTCAGCGACGTGTTCATTCGACTCGGTTCGCAAAATGGCGGCAAGGTCATAGCGGCCCGCGATAGAAAAGACGTCGGTCACACCATCAATGTTAATGATCTGCTGGGCGACGGGGTTGACCTGCCCACGTTCTACATTGATGAGTACAATTGCATTGACCATTTTGCACTCCCCTAAATGAATACCATGTCGCTCAAAAGTGTAAAACTATGATACTCTCAAGGCGAAGTGGATGCTAGACCTGACGTACTTGATTTGTCCTGAATTTACCGAATTTTTCCTGAAGAAAGTTACGTGGTCGCATATGAAACTGAAACCCCAAATTGTGTTTACCCTGCTAGTGATGATAACTTATGTTTACCCTCCAATGGCGCGGGCAGGAGTTAAGCAGCAGGCCGAGCATACCCTTAAGCCGTTTCAAGCTGTGACAGGGCGCTTGGGGGAAGGGTTGGTGCTGGAGGAATGGAAATTTGAGGGGCAGGCGGGGCAGATTATTTCACTGGTGGCTGAAACAATCAGCGGCGATTTGGATGTTGTTCTGACCCTGCTAAACCCAAATGCTGAGACTATCGCCAGCAACGACAACGCCACTTTTGAGACGACGGATGCCCGTTTGGAGGCTGTCACACTGGAATTAGATGGAACGTATATTACGCGGGTTTATCGAGAGGGGGGCGGCTTTGGGCCAACCTCCGGTGAGTACCGCTTGACACTATTCAATGGTTACAGCCAGCGCGATGCTGATCGGCGCACGAGTGCCGTTGTGAATTTGCCTGCGGGTGAACTGTTGGCACGCGAATCTATCAAAAACCTGCCTGCTGAGGACTTTTACTTAGAATTTGCAGCAGACTTGCCGGATGACGCCTATTTAATCGAATTTCGTTTGCGGGAAGTGCCACAAAACAGCCGCTATTGGTCATTTCAATTGACTTCGCATGGGGACTGGTTGCTGAATTTACAGGATGAGAATGAGCGAGTAATCACTGGAATTGAAAGCCGCGAATCCTTGAATTTGCCATTAGGCGAACGGGTTGAATTTAGCTTTTGGCAGGCATCCAATATTCTCTTGGTAGCGATTAATGGAGTGGTCGTTGTTCAACTGGATACCCCGATGGATTCGCTGCCAGTAGAGGCGGGTGAAGCCATAGTTTTGATTTATGCGGATGCGGATCATGCTGAAAATATTGTGGTAACGCTGCGGGAGGTTTATCTAACAGGCCGTTTTTACGCAGATAACCCCGTCAAACTGGGGGCGATTGGGCCGAATCAACCCGGTGACCGAATTTATGCCTATCAAGGTACGCCACAGCAAATTGTGGATGAACTGCGGGCATCGGATTTTATACCTACAGTGGAAGGCGGAGTACAAGCCAAAGCGGTTGAAGCGTTCATTTTTACGTCGGATGTCGGGTTTAGCGCGTATCCGATGTTGGGGGTAAATCCTTATCAAGATTACGTCTTGGGGTTTAGTGCGGCGCTATTGGAAGGGCCAGCCGATACGGGGTGTGGGGTCATTTTCCGGCAGCAGGACGGCGCAAATTTTGCCACGATGCTGTTTACCCCTTTGGGGCAAGTCTATTTCATTCATTATGAAGATGGCGAGCCTGTCGCCGATGGAATAGCCATTGAATCGCCAGCGCTTCTGCCCGGTGTGAATCAAAATAACTGGTTTACGATAGTGGCGTATGGCGAACAGGGCAGTTTGTTCGTCAATGGTCGGTTGGTGGGGCAGATTGGATTACAGCCAGTGGTGGGGACATTCGCGGTAAATATTGTCATTTCAACACCGCAGCAAGCGTACTGCCGCCTGCAAAATGTATGGATGTGGACACTGGGCCGATAAAATACAAGAAATCAGGAGAGATGTTCAGCATCCCTCCTGTGTCAGTCGTTAATCTTCTTCGTTTTGGCGCACGTTGCCTGTTACCATAAACATCACCCGTTCACAGATATTGGTGATTCGGTCAGCGATGCGCTCCATATTATGCGAAACCCACAGCAGATACGTGGCGCGGTTAATATTCCGGGCGTCTTGCAGCATAAAGGTCAGTAGTTCCCGATAGACCTGTTTGTCCAACTCGTCTACTTCGTTATCACGTTCCACAATTTTGGAGGCAAGCTGGGTGTCGGCATCCATATAGGCCTTGATGCCATCCTTAAGCATTTCGCGGGTAATTTCAGCCATGCGTGGAATATCTACAAATGGCTTTAAAGGCGATTCTTTGGCAAGCTCCACACATAATTTGGCGATGCCAGCCGCGTGATCGGCCATGCGCTCTAATTCCACTGCAATGTGGATGGCAACCACCACCTTCCGCATATCGCGGGCAGCAGGCGCTTGGAGAGCTAAAACCTTGTAGGCCTCTTCTTCGACAACATATCGTAAATCATTAATTTTTTGATCGTCTGCAATTACTTGACGAGCTAAGTCTATATTCTGTGTACGGAGCGATTGGATACAACGATCAATGGCTTTATCGGCGAGGTCGCTCATCCGCAGAATATTGTCACGCAGTTCATTTTCTTCTTGGTCTAAAATTGTTCGATTTGGCAATCCCATAGTCCTTTCGTCCCCCTCCATTTTACTATGGATTAAAGTTTCTTAACCACTGCAATACCTGATTTTGAATTTCATCACGTACTCGTCGAAAGACTCCCACCGTTTCTTCGGGTGAGCCAACAAAAGCGGCAGGATCATCGAACCCAATATGCTGTCGGTGGCCTTGACCTAGCCAGACAGGGCAATTTTCGGCGGCGTTATCACAAACGGTGATGACCACATCAAAGGCTTGGCCCCTAAATTGGTCGGTGTGTTTTGGGGCATGGCGTGAAATATCGAGGCCGAGTTCATCCATGACCTGAACTGCCAATGGGTGAACTGCGGTGGCAGGGTTAGTGCCAGCAGAAAAGGCTTGCCAAGACTCGCTGAGGAGTCCATTGACAAGCCCTTCGGCCATTTGGCTGCGACAGGAATTGCCTGTGCAGAGAAACAACACGGTCTTTGGAGAAGTAGTCATCATCCAAAGCGCCCGGTGATGTAGTCTTCGGTGCGTGAGTCAGCGGGTTTGGTGAAAATGCGTTCGGTCTGATCGAACTCAATTAATTCACCGGCTCGTTCATTGCCCATCAGCATAAAGGCGGTGTAATCGGATACACGGGCGGCTTGCTGCATATTGTGGGTCACAATGATGATGGTGTACTGCTCTTTGAGTTCGCGCATCAGTTCCTCGATACGTAGGGTGGCAATGGGGTCGAGGGCCGAGCAGGGTTCGTCCATCAAGATGATTTCCGGCTCGACAGCGAGGGTACGGGCGATACATAGGCGCTGTTGCTGACCACCGGACAATGCCAACCCAGATTTCTTGAGATTGTCCTTGACATCATCCCACAGGGCGGCTTGGCGTAGGCTTTTTTCGACGATTTCGGCCAAGACTTTTTTGTTACGCTGACCCAGAATACGTGGGCCATAGGCGATGTTGTCAAAAATGGATTTAGGGAAGGGATTGGGTTTTTGAAATACCATCCCGATGCGGCGACGTACTTCGACCGGGTCAACATTGTTGCCATAGAGATTTTGGCCGCGATACAGAATTTCGCCTTCGGCCCGGCTGCCCAGCACAAGGTCATTCATCCGGTTGAATGAGCGCAGGAGGGTGCTTTTCCCACAGCCGGATGGGCCAATCAGAGCCGTAATCTTGTTTGGCTCGATTTGCATGGTGACATTACGCACGGCTCGAAAGGAGCTATAGAAGATATGGAGATTACGTGCTTCAAGGGCGTATTTGCTGGTTCCATTATTGGTCATGGTTTTACACGGCTCTCTTACTAAAACGATTACGCAGAATAACAGCAATGGCGTTCAAACTCAGAAGAATCGCCAGCAACAGCAAAATACCGGCTGCTGCTACGTTACGGAATTGGGCTTGCGGTTGGGTAATCAAGGCGAAAATTTGGAGCGGCAGCACCGTAAAACGCGAGAATGGCCCACTGGGATCAACTGTAATACGGGTGATTGAACCCACGACTACCAAGACGGCGGTTTCACCAAAGGCACGGGAAATCGCCAAGATAGTGCCTGTCAGAATGCCGGGCATGGCATTGGGCAGGACGTGATTCCAAACCGTTTGCCATTTGGTGGCCCCAAGACCATAGCTGGCTTGACGCAGTGAATCCGGTACAGCACGAATCGCTTCTTGGGCATTGATGATAATCACGGGCAGAATGAGCAGGGCCATAGTCAAGGAGGCCGAGAGAATGGTGCGCCCATTGGCTGTCTCATCGCCAGAGCCAAACCCAAACAGCGAGCCGCTGGTGACGTTTTCTAGGAGACGCACAAACAAGGCCAGCCCCAAAATACCGTAGATGATGGATGGGACACCTGCTAGGTTGTCAATGTTGGTTTGGATGATACGGGCGATTGGGCCACCAGCGGCATATTCTTCAAGATAGATGGCGGCCCCCACACCTAAGGGGAGTGCAAAGAGAATGGTCAGGGCAATCATCCAAATGGAGCCGATGATCGCGGTCCGCAACCCAGCATCTTCGGGGCGACTGAGATCAATGGTATCAACAATGAGATGCCATTGAATCCACGAACGGAATTCTGGCTCGGTGACTTTGAGTGTGGGGTCTTCTTTTTCGAGACGTAAACGGGCTTCAGCGTCGGCGATCTCAGCATCAATCGTGTCCCGGTCAAACAGATATTGATCAATGGGCCAACTATCTACGATGAGTGGTTGAACCACTTTTTCGATGACGAAATCATAGAGGCTAGATTGATCAGAATTTTCTTCAATGATGGCGGCATAATCAGCTACTTGCAGCCGAATAATGGATTGATCGGCGAGGGCGCTCGGATATTCTTTATTCTTATCCTCAAATATCTCGCGCACAGTGACGGTTTCTTTGGCGCGTTCACGGTCTGCAATTGCTTCTTGTTGGCTGGTGGTTAGCCCCAACACCTCTTGGAAGACAATCGTGCGGATGTCATTTCGACCTGTGCGGATTCCGGTGTAATAGGTCTCAACGATGTCGCCTAATTCTTCTTTGGACAAATCCTCAAGAGGCTTATCCGAGAGGGTAGCCGGGTTGACCTGATCGTAGATGACGACATAGGTGAAGGCTTGGCGGATGATGCTAAAGAACAGCATAAACAGGCTGAACATCGCCAAGATGATTGAAAACAGAAATACATATTTCCAAGACTTGGCTTGACGATTACGGCGGCGGATGTTCTTTTGTAACTGCTGTTCGTCTGGCAAAAACTGGGTGGTCGTGGTCGTGTTTTCTGGAATGCTCATGCTTAGTCGTATTCCTCTCTCAGCCATGTGGCGACCTGACGGCTGACGATGTTGAGGACCAAAGTTACCAAAAACAGCGTCATGCCGATGGCGAAGAGACTGTTATAGTCAATGGTGGTACGTGATAGGTCGCCTGTGCTGATGCGGACGATATGCCCGGTCATGGTTTCGGCGGCTTCAAGGGGATTAAAGGTGAAATAGGGGCGTGCGCCTGCGGCAATTGCCACAATCATCGTTTCACCGACGGCCCGTGAAATACCCAAAATGAAGGCCGCGACAATGCCGGAAATACCTGCTGGCAAGACTACCTTAGTCGAAGTTTCGAGCTTGGTTGAGCCTAATCCATAGGCGGCCTCACGCAAGGAACGGGGAACCGCCCGCAAGGCATCTTCGCTCATGGAGGCGATGGTCGGCAGAATCATAATGCCCATGACCAGCCCGGCTGAAAGCATGTTGTAGACACCCAAATTGGTTTTGCCGATAATCCCCTGCAAAATAGGCGTAATGAAGGTGAGGGCAAAATAACCATAGACGACCGTGGGGACGCCAGCCAAGACTTCAAGAATGGGCTTGAGCTTGTTGCGGACATCTTCGGAGGCATATTCGCTCAAATAGATTGCCGCACCGACCCCGAGTGGAAGGGCGACTGCCATCGCTAACAATGAAATGGTAACGGTGGCACTGACTAGTGCCAGCACCCCAAATTTACCGATATGTGGCTGCCAAGTAGTACCCGTCAAGAATTCGATTGGCGAGATGGTATCGCCTTCTTCTTGCATGTGTGTGCCAATGGGATGGGTGAGGCGATTAGTATCTTCTAACCCCCGTTCAACGGTCACCACATCCCCTTCAATCGAGACGACTCGCATAATCTCATTGTCTAGACGAATTTTGGCGTTTACCGGAACTTTGACACCCGTTCCCGTAGGAAGTGTTAAGGTGGTGGCCTCAACCTCGGCTTCGGCGGCTAAGGCGACGATTTTCTCGTTATCATCCCGAATTTCATGCCAAGTGGGAGTGCGGAAAAAGAGCAGGGCTTCGTTCCCCAAAACCACTACGATCGCAATTGATGTTAGGATAGAAACCGCCCCTGAGAAGAATAGAAATGCCTGAACAAGAGTCTCGCCAAGCCGCATCTTTTTTCTCAGGTCAATCTGCGCTTCAGCGGTGGGGGCCACAACAGGCGTTTGATCTGCGGTAACCACTTGCTGATTTGCCATTTAACCCTCCTTGATCTTTGAGTAATCCATAAAAAACGGTGTACACGGTTTGGTTGACGTGTAGCACCGTTCCAAGTTGACAGCGGCCTGATTGAACCGCGTAGATAAGTGCTGTGAAGATAAAGTTTGTTAACCTTCGATGTTTAGCGACAAAGGGAAGAGGTGATATCACCCCTTCCCTTTGTATTCAAAACTAGTTGCTATTTCAGATTACATCATCGCGTTGTGCAGAGCGATGTACAGGTTCAGCTTGGCAACGCTGAGGGCAGCATTGGAAGCGGGGAAGTAACCAACACCGGTGATGATGTCATCAACGTTGGTCAGGTAGAAGCTGATGAAGTCGGCAACCTGAGCTTTTTCGGCCACGATTTCGTTGGCGGAATAGATGTAGAGCGGACGAGCCAGCGGATAGGAGCCATCTTCGGCGGTGGTTGCGTTGGGTTCAACACTTTCGATATTCAAAATCTTCAGGGCGCCAGCATTGGCAACATAGTAGGCATAACCGAAGTAGCCGATGCCACCAGCGTTGCCTTCAACACCCTGAACCAAGAAGTTGTCGTCTTCGCTAAATTGCGGGTCGGCGGCAATGATGGCAGCGTCGTCAGCTTCGAAGACTTCTTCAACGAAGTAGTCAAAGGTACCGCTGTCGGTGCCGGGGCTGAAGAGGCTGATTGCAACATCACCGCAGTCGGGGTTGATTTCGTTCCAGTTGGTGACGGTAGCGGAGTAGATCAAATTGAGTTGTTCAATCGTCAGATCGCTTACGCATTCCAGAGCAGGATTCACAACCACGGCCAGAGCGTCGGTGCCCACGCGGAATTCGATGACGGTGCGACCAATGTTGGTGCAGTTGTCAGCTTCTTCTTGTTTGATGGCGCGGCTGGCATTGGAAATGTCGGTTTCGCCATTCAGGCAGAAACGTTCAAAACCAGCACCGGAACCAATGCTATCAACGGTCAGCGTGCCCGTATAACCACTGGCTTCAAACGCTTCGGCAACGGCAGTGGACAGGGGGAAGACGGTGGAGCTACCAGCGGTCACAATGTCGCCTTCGGTCAGGAGGGGGTCAACATCGGCCAGCGGAACCAGAACGCCGTCAATCGCATGAATGACACCATTGGAGGCGGCGATGTCGGCGGCCACGACTTTGGCGTTGCCATCGAGCACGACAGCTTCGTCAACGATAGCGATGTTGATGCCTTCACCTTGAACGGTTACAGCTTGTTGACCATCCATCGTGACCACGTCGGCGGCCATCACGGCACCGGGAACGACATGGTAGGTTAGGATTGAGGTCAGTAGGGCTGGATCGGACAGTAGGGCGGCAATAGCGGCTTCGGGAAGGGCAGCGAAAACTTCATCGCTGGGGGCGAAAACCGTGAATGGGCCTTCGCCATTGAGGGTTTCGGTCAAGCCAGCGGCATCAACCGCAGCCAACAGGATGGTGAAATTGCCAGCGGCGGCGGCAACTTCCAGAACGGTGCCCGGTTCTTGGGCTTGGGCGGTCTTGGTGTTATGGCTTGGGGCGGCGACGAGGGTCACCACGAGAGTTAGGGCTAATACGGCTAGCAACAAATTGCGTGTACGCTGCATACTGAAAATGTCCTCCACATTATAGAAAATACTTTGGGCAGCTTTCCTCACGGAGGTGCAATGTTAAAAGAGCAAGATAAAACGCTCTCTAATACGGGTTTAAATTAGGGTTTCGGGCTAATTAATTTTCTTTAACGCATACGCGGAAAAAAGGGGAACCAAGGGGGAGCACAATCGAGGGGACAGGTAAATCCTCAGGAGTAACTAGTCGAATGTTGAGTTGGCGGTCTCCTCTTCAATAAGCGGTAGGGTGAAGAAAAAGGCAGCGCCCTGACCCTCTTTGCTTTCGGCCCAAATTTTGCCGCCATGTGCGATGATGATGTGGCGGGCAATCGCCAACCCTAGACCGGTGCCATCGCCGCGAGTACGACTGGGGCTGGCCTGATAAAAACGCTCAAAAATTCGAGGAAGGTCATCTGAGGAGATACCCGGCCCGTTATCGGTAATTTTGATGGTGACTTCTTCGTCATTGGCGGAGGCAGAAACGTGAATTTCGCCGCCTTCAGGGGTAAATTTGTGGGCGTTATGAACGATGTTCTTCAATACACGCTGACAGTGTGTTAGGTCGGCGAGGACGCAGACATGCGGTACGGACTCGACCACAATGCGCTGATTTTTGCGTTCGGCGATGGGCTGAAGCGGGTCAATGCTGCCCTGTATGACGGCTTCCAATGGTACGGGCAACAGTTTAATGGGCATTTGCCCAGATTCAATGCGTGAGAGATAGCGCATTTCTTCAACCAATTGCGTTAGGGTATCCACCTCGCGCCGGATGTCCGTGAGCATCTTTTTGCTGCGGCGAGGCTTATCAATCGCGCCATTTAACAGCGTATCCACCAATAATCCAATGCTGGTAATGGGGGTGCGGAGTTCATGCGAAATATTGGCGACCATTTCGCGGCGTGCCCGACCCAAACGTACCATTTCGGTCATATCGCGCAAGGTCATCAGCTCCAGCGGTGTATGCCCGTTAGGTTTTTCTTCGCTGACGAAGGCTCGAACCCGCAGCATTTTACCATTCAAATCTACCAGTTGTTCTGGAATATCGTCATCAGCCTCGCGGGCTTCCTCCAACACCACCTCAAGCTCGTTTTCTTGTGTGGCCCGTATAAGGGTTTTTCCAACAGGATTACTGCCCAGCAACTTCACTGCTGCTGAGTTGACATGCAAAATCTGATGCTTTTGGTTCATGACTAAAACGGCATCATCCACAATCTGCAAGAGAGCATCGCGTAAAACGATGGCCTCTTGCAATTGATCAGATTCACGTTCTCGCAGATGTTCCGCTTGCAGAATCTGCTTTTCCAAAGTCCGGATGCGCCTACGCGCCTTCCATAGCATCACACCCAAACCGCCCAACACGAGCAGTAAGGGCATTAGAATAGTTAAGTTGTCCATCGTGGATTTATAGGTTCTCCACTATTTCTCGAAGCGATAGCCGACGCCACGCACGGTCACCAAACGGGCCGGACGCGAGGGGTCTTCTTCGATTTTTTCACGCAGCCAGCGCACATGAACATCCACTGTTTTGGTCTGACCGCTATATTCGTAACCCCAGACGCGCTCTAGCAATAAATCGCGTGAGAGGACTGCGCCTTTGTTTCGCATCAGGGCCGCCAGAAGGTCAAATTCTTTGTGAGTGAGGCGCAGTTCGGCGTCGTTGCGGGTGGCACGGCGGGCGATTAAATCTAGCACAAGGTCACCAGATTCCAGTTTATCGGTGACGGTGTGGCTGGCAGGGGCACGACGTAATACGGCCCGGATACGCGCCAAAAACTCGCCCAAGTTAAACGGCTTCACAATGTAGTCATCCGCGCCGATTTCGAGGCCGATAATACGATCCACATCACTGTCACGGGCCGTCAGCATGACAATCGGCACGCTCGATTCATTGCGGAGGATGCGACAGATTGAGATGCCATCGAGTGAGGGTAGCATCAAATCTAACACAATAAGGTCGGGGGTATGCTCGCGGGCCATGTCTAGCCCTTCAGCGCCATCACCGGTGTGCAGCACCTTATAACCTTCTTTGGATAGGTTATATACCAGCGTCTCGCGCATTGTGGATTCGTCTTCGACTACCAATATTTTTTTCATATACAGTATCCTCCCAGATACATTTTGCTTGCATCTTTAAAGCCTAGCACACGCGGGGTTAAGTTTCCATTAGATTGTCTAAATTTGCCTTTTGATAGGACTTGCATGTATCCTAAGAAGCCATTATCAAAGGGTTTTCTAAAAAATTTTTGTGCAGATGGCGGCCCCAAATGAGTACCGAATTATCAGGACAGGTTTTAAATCAGTATGAATTATTAGATGTTCTGGGCAAAGGCGGTATGGCGGTGGTCTATCGCGCTCGCCAGACTAATATCAACCGCTATGTGGCGATGAAGGTAATGTCCAACATGCTGACAGGGGACAGCGATTTCCTAACACGCTTTAGGCATGAGGCCGACCTGATTGCGACATTGGAACACCCCAATATCTTGCCCATTTACGATTATGATAGTGCGGGTGAATATTTTTATCTGGTGCTGCGCTTGATGGACGGGGGAAGCCTAGACACTTATATGAATGGAAATCCACTGTCGCTCCAAGACGTGGATCGGTTTCTGACCCAGATTGCCAGCGCGCTGGATTTTGCCCATCAACATCGGGTAGTGCATCGTGATCTAAAACCAAATAATGTCTTGTTAGACCGGCATGGCAACGCCTATTTGATGGATTTTGGGATTGCAAAGGTGATCTCGGATTCGACCCTGACGACGACCAACACAATTATGGGTACGCCGGGGTATATGGCCCCTGAACAATGGAAGTTGACGCCGTTTGACCATCGGATTGACATTTACAGCCTCGGCATTATGACTTATGAAATGTTGACGGGCAGCACACCGTTTATCGGTCAAACCCCGCTGCAATATATGTATGCCCATCTGCATGAACAAATTCCGCGCCCCAGCAATTTTGTCTATGGGTTACCTGCTGAGGTAGATAAGGTCTTGATGCGGGCGACGGCTAAAGACCCCAAACGGCGCTATCCAACGGCGGGTGATTTCGCGGTGGCGTTTTCGGCGGCACTGCGGGGCGAAAAGGTCAGTGGCGACGGAATGCCAGTCTCGGCTAAACGGGGCGTGCCCGGTAAACCTGCCCAAAATGCCCTGCAAGATGTGCTGGTAGACTTGGAACTCTCCTCGGATGAGCAGCGTGGCCCAACACCTAAGATGAATCAACTGTTGGAGACACCCTCCAATAAATCAGATGATATAAGGTATGCGGATGACAGCGACCTTGCCCAATTGCTAGAGGATGTGCTTGATATTTTGGGTGAACCCGCGTCCGAAGTAGCAGCATCCCCATCAGAAAGACAGGCTGTGGAATCACAGCGGGCCGTGACAAGACCCCATACCGAGGAACAGGTGGCAAAATCGCAGCGGCGTATCCCCGCAATTCGCTTACACGATTTGTTATCTGGTCTGGCGGAATTGCCGTCGCGTTCGTCGCCCAAAGTGGGTGAGCTATTCCAAGCCGCGACTGGTACATCGAATACTGAGCCGAGGACACCGCCGAAACGCTCGGAACGCATGGAAAATTTACTGTCGCAGTTGGTGGAACAGCCTGCCGAGAAAAAAGTGCGTGTGCATCTCAATATTATGGATTTGTTGTCCTATGGCGGCAAAAAACATCGCTCGTTGGGGGTGAATGCACAACAGGTACGCCTACCTCCAACCCTCGAAACGCTGGTTGGTCAATCCACTGGCCTGATGCTGTTGGGGGTGGATACGGATGGCGTGGCGGAACGGGCCGGATTGTTTATGGGAGATATTTTGGTGACGGCAGATGGTCAGCGGTTGCAGCACTTGGATGATTTGAATACGATGTTGGCCCAATCTGCGACGGAACTTCAGGTGATACGGGCGGGACAATTGCAGAACATTCATGTTTCATTTGACTAACGACGGTGTAGAAAACGCGAATCATGCTTGCCCTAAGCGCCTTTCAACGGTTATGCTTATGCCTGTTCTAAATTCCATCATGAGGACGAAGCGTAAAAGCTCATGAATCCAAATCTTGCTGGACAAGTTATTGATAACTATCAACTCATTGAAGTTATGGGTCGGGGTGGGATGGCGGTGGTGTATCGTGCCCGCCAACTCAATATCGAGCGCAATGTCGCCGTCAAGGTGATGTCCTCGGCATTATTGGGGAGTCCTGACTTTATTGCCCGTTTCAAGCGCGAGGCTGACCTGATTGCCAAATTGGAACACCCGCATATTCTGCCGATTTACGATTATGGGCAGGTGGGGGAATATGTCTATTTGGTGGTGCGCTTAATGGAAGGGGGCAGTCTGGATCGGCGGATTCGTGGCAAGCCGCTGCCGTTGCCGGATATTGAAAAATTGATGACCCAGATTGCGGGTGGGTTGGATTATGCCCATCAACATGGCATCGTGCATCGTGACCTAAAACCCAACAATGTGCTGCTGGATAATTTAGGCAATGCCTATTTAATGGACTTTGGCATCGCCAAGATTATGCAGGGCACGCAGATGACGGCGACGGGGACGATGATGGGCACGCCGGCGTATATGGCTCCGGAACAGTGGAAGGCTGAAAATATTGACCAGCGGGCCGATATTTACAGCTTGGGCATTATCCTGTATGAGCTATTGACGGGCGATGTGCCGTTCCACGCTGAAACGCCGCATCAACTGATGTTTGCGCATCTGGAAAAAGAGATGCCGCGTGCCAGCCTGAAAGTGCCGGGGTTGTCGGCGTCTATTGATGCGGTGGTATTGAAGGCTACCTCAAAGAAACCCGAAGATCGTTATCAGAAAGCGCTCGACCTAACGAAAGAGTTGGTTGAGGCGATCAAGGGCCAAAAAGAAGATTTACGGGGTGATCTTATCCCGCTAACGGTGCGCTTGGAGCGTCCGCCGACCACCGAACCCACCGCGCCACCCGCCCCTGCCAAGCCCATCCCGGAACAAGCGATGCGAACGGTGTTGGACGCGATGCCGCCTACACAAACGCAGATGCCGCACTACACGCCCCCTGCACCGCCACCACAACAGACCCCGATGCCACAGTATATGCCTCCGCCACAAACTGGGATGGGGCAGATGCCACCGCAGACGGGTATGGCGCAAGGGCCATATCCACCTTATCAAACGTCGTATCCGCAGCAAGCGCCGACTTTCCCGCCGCCAGCCGGGTACACCATGCAGCCAGTGTATGCGCCGAAGAAAAAAGGCCCGAATGTTTTGGGCATTATTGGTAGCCTACTGGTACTCCTGATTTTGTTGGGGGGTGCAGCCGGAATTGTCTTGTTTGCGCTGAGTCAGGAAGATGACAAGGGCAGTGGGGACGAAACCCCAGCTACTGATGTGGATCAATCCCCGCAGGCGTTGGTCGAGGTGACAGGCGAGGCCACCGAAAGTGGTACACCGGAAGATACTGCCACACCGACGCAGACTGCTACTGCTACGAACACAGCTACACCCGAACCGCCAAAGGTCGCGGAAGTGCCTGTTTTGACCGCACAGCCCTCCATGCTTTGCCCATCAACAATGGACAGTCAGCTTGCAGTGGGGATGCACGGACGTACTACCTTGATTGGAACGGGTACAACCAATGTGCGGGCCAATCCGGATGGGGATGTGATTACCCGTATCACGAATGGCACAGAGTTTTATGTCATTGGTGGGCCAGATTGTACGGGTGGTCGCTTTACGTGGTGGCAGATACAACTTGACAGTGGAACACAGGGTTGGGTTGCTGAAGGGGAAGGTAATTATTTTGTGGAGCCGTGGCCCGCAGTGGCGCTAACCGAAAACGTGCTGCAAGTTGTGGATGGCCTTGAGAGTATTGAGGTTCGCGCTGAGGCCAACGAGACCTCTGATACGGTTGCTACGCTGTTCCCCGGTGATCGCGTTGGGTGGGATGGCACGTTAGAAGAATCCGGCGGTAATCAGTGGGCCAAAGTTACTACCTATGACGGCTCAGCAGGTTATCTGCTGTTTGATGGCAATTTCATCGCACAAATTGATCCTCGCAAGGTGATAGCGGGTATATTCATCAACAAGACGCTGAAAGTGCTTTCGAGAGGCGACGGGGCTAACCTACGCGAGAATTTTGACGTAGCCTCGACCCGTATCCAAACAGTTACAGAGGAAGCCAAACTTGAAGTGATTGGCGGGCCGGAATTTGCCGACTATTTTGTGTGGTGGCAGGTTCGGCTTGAAGATGGCACCGAGGGCTGGATTGCTGACCATCCGACATGGTTTGACATAGAAGAATAATTTTCGGAAGGGCGGTTGATAAAGATCGCCCTTTTATCAAAGAACAATGCCCCCATGAGTATTTCAGAATCGCTAGACACTACCCATCCCGCTGATATCCCTGAGCAAAAGACGTTTTCGGTAGAGCCAGAGGATGAATCCCACAAAGAACGATTCCGCCAGATTGTCCGAGCCTACATGACGATTGAGGAGGACGATCTTGCCAACGCGCCTGCTGCCAAACGAACAGCTTTAGTGTTTCGTGGCAAATTGTTGCAATCGGCGGCTGAGACCTATCCGCTCCTCAGTGAAAAGATCGAGGCGGAGGGGTGTACACTGTTTTTGCAACACGGCACGAACAAAAAAGATGAAGTGCTGATTGTAGAAGGGCAAGTGCTTCAACGGACGATAAAGACACGCTGGTGGTTTCATCTGGGGCTACTGATTGTCACGCTGTTTACGACATTGGTGGCAGGGGCAACCTTTGTGGGGTATGACCTCGACTCGATACGGGCAGCGGTGGATGAACAAAACACGGTGACCCTGCGGGAAATGTACAATGGAGGGCGGCAGTTTGCTTTTCCGTTGCTATTGATCCTTGGCGTGCACGAAATGGGGCATTATGTGGCGGCACGGTTGCATAAGGTCAAAGTTACCCTGCCATTCTTCATTCCCTTGCCCCTGTCCAGTTTTATGCCCTTATCACTTGGCACGATGGGAGCGGTGATTTTTATTACCAGCCCATTCAAGAATCGCAAAATGCTGTTTGATGTCGGCTTGGCAGGGCCATTAGCGGGGCTATTGGTGGCGATTCCATTTTTTATCACCGGGTTAAAAGCCCAACCGACTATCGGGATTCCGCTGGAGTGGCTGCAACAACTTCAGATTGATCGGGTCAGTGTGCCGCTGTTTTTAGAGTGGGTCGCCCGCCTCGTTTATAATGATCAGCAGGTTGCCCTTATTGACCGCACGGTCTTTTTTCGACATCCACAGGCACTGGCGGCTTGGTTTGGGACACTGTTGACCTTTCTCAATTTGCTGCCCCTCGGTCAATTTGATGGCGGGCATGTGGCCTATGCGCTATTTGGTCGGCGAGTGGCATGGCCGCTGGCGTTTTCGGTTACCGCAATCTGTGTACTACTGGGTCTTATGGGTTTTTGGGCGGCATGGTTGATCTGGCCCTTGTTTGCGCTGCTGACGGGCCTGCGTCATCCACCGCCGCATGATGATATTACACCGCTAGGACTGCCCCGCATGATTTTGGGTGGAATTACGGTGGCCTTGTTCTTCAGCCTGATTGTGATTACTCCGTTTTATAGCTCAATCACTCGCTGATAAATTTATCAAATCTACTAGGCAACATGGTTGCCGTTTTTTGTGTTTCATCGGATAATTAGCGGCAAAAAGCGTATCCCGGACGGCATTTAGGAGCAAGTTTTATCATGATTAGTATTCCAATGACGATTGGTATTGAAGAAGAATATCAAATTATTGACCCCCAAACCCGCGAATTGACTTCCTACGTCCAACAACTAATGAATAAAGGCCGGGTCACGCTTGGTAATCAGCTAAAACCTGAATTTATGCAATCTCAGATTGAAGTGGGTAGCCGTGTTTGCGCCAATATTCAGGAAGCCCGCCAAGAGATTATTCATTTGCGACGGACGGTATTTGAAGCAGCTGAGGAACACGGTCGGGCCATTGCCGCCGCTGGAACCCACCCATTTTCGCGCTGGCAGGATCAACGCTTTTCGGAAGGGGAGCGCTATGATGACCTGCAATCCACCATGCAAGACGCTGCCCGCCGCTTGTTGATTTTTGGGATGCATGTGCATGTCGGTTTTGGGCAAGATCGTCGCGCCTTTGAGATGATCGTGGATGTCATGAACCAGATTCGCTATTTTCTGCCGCATATTCTGGCCCTTTCGACCTCCTCACCATTCTGGCATGGACGCGACACGGGCATGAAAAGCTATCGGTGTCTGGTTTTTGAGAACATGCCACGCACGGGTATTCCGCCCGTTTTTGGTGGTTTCGCGGAATATGATCGTTATGTGGATGTGATGGCGGCGGTGGGGTCGCTGGGGCCAAAAGGAACGGGCAAACCGTCGGGCGAACCCTCACCTAAAGACGCAACCAAAATTTGGTGGGATGCGCGACCTCATCCGAATTGGGGCACGCTTGAAATCCGCATTTCGGATATGTGTACCACCGTTGATGAGTGCATGTGTGTGGCGGCGCTGATTCAGTCGTTGGTCGCCAAGTTCATCAAACTTCGCAATCAAAATTTGAGCTGGCGCATTTATCCCTCGCATATGATTAGCGAAAACAAATGGCGGGCGGTGCGATGGGGTATTGATGGCAAACTGATTGACTTTGGCATCGAAGATGAAGTCCCCATGCGGTTGTTGGTGCAGGAAATTCTGGAAATCATTGACGATGTGGTAGACGAACTCGGTACGCGCCAAGATGTCGAATATGCCAAGACGATTTTGGAGAAGGGCACCAGCGCGGATCGCCAGCTTGCCACCTTCCGTCGGAGCTTGAATGAAGGGGCGGATACCCAAGAAGCCTTAAATGCAGTGGTAGATCAACTTGTTCGGGAGACACAGCAGGGTTGGCGTGAACTTGCCAAATAACCATAAGCGTAAAAGCTGATGCGACGAATTTTTGTTTTGATGTCTTTAACTGGGATGATGGGGCGGGTGCTCATTCTTTGGCTGCGCGTCCGTCCCGTTGTGCCAACCGTGCGTTGGTTGCTGCGGATACGCCCGGATGTTACGGCGTATCTGCGCGAAATCAATCAGATACGCTCCCTCACTAAGCCCTAACACGTTCCATAGCCACGCTGTTCGAAACTGAGAGGGTCAGCGGGGACATCGTTGATCCGCGTTTCATAATGCACATGCGGGCCAGTGCTGTTGCCTGTGCTGCCACTCCACCCGATGACTGAAAATCGCCCGACCGACTGCCCAGATGAGACATTAAATGAGGACAGATGGGCATAGTAGGTGATAAACGTTCCACTTTGAACAATGACCAGATAGCCGTAGCCGATTTCACTCCATCCGGCAAAGGTGACCGTGCCGCTGTGGGTGGCTTGGACAGGCGTGCCAAGCGGAATCCCCAAATCTATCCCGCTGTGATATTGATGAAACCGCTGGGTCAAAATTCCTGATACGGGTAGGCCTGCTGGCGCACATCCTCCATCTGGCACAGCACTGTTGGCGACAATTGTTGGACCAGCCTGACCGGAGGGGTCAAAAAAATCGGGCGGGGTGGCGGTGATAATCCCTTGATCGTCCGATTGAATTAGTGTAGGGACAAAGGGGGCAGTGGTCGGAAAAATCGGTGGTAAAGCCGATTGCGGCGTTGGGGTGGTTAGCGAAAACTGCGAGTTGCCAGTCCTCGGCAGATAAATCCCGACAGGGGGAATCCCCGGTGCGACGACAGGGAAGCCGTCCGGATTAGTCACGTCGTTATCATTCCAGAGGGCTTGTTCCATGCCGGGAAGCATTGCTGCATAATAACTGGAAGGGGGAAGCTCGGCGGATAAATCGGGTGTGGCGATGGTTGGAACGGCATGGAGTTGACGGTTGGGCTGATGCCATGCAGCTATCCAAGCAAAATAGGTGGCACTGAGGATGAGCAAAATCAACACCAAACCCCACAGCCAATGATTGAGGCAGTGACGGGAATGTGTGATGAGGGAAACATGCTGGACTTGTTTTGGCATGGTCTCTATTGTACTCAAATAAGATGAGCAACAAAAAGAGCGTACCGAGGTGGCACGCTCTCTAATATGTGGTGCTGCGGGGGTACAGAGTTATGGCTGGACTTGAATGAGGATGTAGCCGAACGTGGTGGGGTCAGCCGCATCACCGACTACAATGAAGGTGTAGTAGTTGCCCTTGACCAATTCAAGACTTTCAATGCGATAGTACACATTGCCTTGCCCGTCGCTGAAATTAAACGTGCGGGTATTGGCATTTGTGTTGAGGTTGTCGCTACCTTGCCCATAGGCCAAAACACCTGCTAAAACGTCGCCACTGGCTGCGTTAATGACAGACATGCCCGGTACATTTCGTACTGCGTGAATGAAGCGGATACGGGATTGGTCGGTTGGAATGATTTCCAGATTATCGGCAAAGGCGTTGACGCGGAAGTTATCCGTGCCGACCGCGACCAGTGTGAATGGGTAATTGTTGGCCGTGATGGTCAGTTGATCACGCCAAATCGGTTCAACGCCTTCAGCGGGGGTAACATCACCGGGGTAGACGGTCAGTTCATAGTTTCCGGCTGACAGGGTCAAGTAGTCGGTAAAGTCGAGATAGTTTAAGTTATTGAGAACCAAATCACCATTTAGATAGAAGTCTAGTGATGGTGAATCGGGTGCGGCATGAGCAAAACGCACGGAGGCGACCTGCTCAACGGGTTCATTAAACCACGTCCAACGCTGACGATCGGTGCCATAGATAATCAGGGTCGCAATTGAGCCAGCCGGGGCATTGACTTCGGCCCGCCCAACACTGACGCCGGGGTCACTAGAATCCACAAGGGTTAGGTCGTACAGGCCGCCGGGAATGTTGGCAGAGGCAAGGCTACCCTGTGATACTTCTTCAATGAGCGTGATGCCATTTTGTGATACCACTCCAAAGGTTGGCACAATGGTCGTCAAATTCATGACCTGCAAACGAGACGAATTGACTGGGACGGGCGTCAGGTCGTCGGCGAACAAGTCGAGACTCACTGCCTCGGGTGTACCGCTGAGAATCATGAACAGGCTTTGGTCTTCGGCAATTTCTAGGTCTAGTGTGACGACTGGTGTGCCACCATCGGGTGATGTGCCAGTCGCATAGACTTCAAAGTTATAGCTGCCGGGGGTCACGACGACTTCATTGGTCGCTTCGCCATAGCGAATCCCCGCATAAACGGCGATGGGATCGGCATTGACATAGACATCATAGGTAACTTGCTCGGCACCTTCGGCTACATCCACCAAGTTCATAAAACGGAAACGATTGGTGCCGCTGACACGATAGGGCCGACCCGTCAATTGGACGATGCGTGGGGTGGGGCTAGCGGAATCTCCGACGAAAAACACCAGATAATATCGTCCCGGTGAAAGCACGACATCGGAAGCGGCGGTGCTGCCGAGGGCCACAGAATAGCTACCCGCGACGACCTCCGTGGCTTCGCTGACTTCGCCAAATGCAAGGCTGGCAATGACTTCACTGTTGACGCGGACATCCTGACTGGCACTGCCTTGAACAGCGTTCACATAGGCCACGCGGGTCAGATTTCGCACAGGTGGGGCCGCATTATCTACCGTAACCACGACGCGGCTGTCAGCGCCCGCACCAATCAAGGTGGCGGTCATACGGGTGGCATTGGGGAGGCTGAGATCGGCACTCGCAATTGGCTCACCCGCAGGAGTCGTGAATACGACGGTGTGGTCGCCACTGTAGAACGTGAAATAGCCCACGACATTGAATAACTTGTTGGCAACAAGCCGATTGTCTAGATAAACATCAATATCGCCGCCGGTTACTGTGGCGTTGGCAAAACGAATGAACCCAACACCCGTCTGGGTTTCGGGGGCTGCTTGCGCTGTTGGCTGTATCACCCCAAACGCGGTTAAGGCGATGACACCAATTAGGCAGAGGCTGATAAAACGTTGGAGATGCTTTCGCATTATGCTGGCTCCTTAGCTAATACAAAAAAGAGAAAGCTGAGTTATCAAAATTGTAAAGTGAGTACCCTACCAGTATACGTGAATGTGGGGATTAGGAAATTAGCCCGATGGGGCTACCTGTGTTGTATTAATTGAAATGTTACGGGCGGTTAGTTAAATTGGATTGAGCGAATGATGCGACGGGCGGTTCTGGCTTGACCACCGGGGGATTCTTCGAGGGCGACCATAAAAAACACGTAGGCTTGCCCGGCATGATGGGTTGTGGCGAGATAGTAGCTGACGTTGATTTGGTTCGCCGGCAAAGTGGAGTTTTCGGTAAATTCTTCGGGAAATTTGAGTGAGAGGCTAAACGACATCAGTTGACTGTTTTCGCTGTCAATCTCGATGTCCTTTGTTTCAGCGTTGGTTTCGACGGTAATCCCAAAAAAGTCGAGCGATTCCATGCTGGTAGTTTGGCCCTGAAATTGAATTTGAATCTGATCAAACTGTTCCTGTGATACGGGCGCAAAAATGAGGACGCCGAAAGACTGGAGCAGTTCATTCGATTCTTCTTCGGATAAATCGCTGGTGCTTTGGTTCATGATGTCGGAATTAAGTCCGAAGGGTTCATTCCCTGTCAATGCACTGATGGCGGCATCGGCAGACGGCTGATTTGCCAAAAGTGACACAATCGCATCAATCTCATAATTGGCGGCAACGGTGACTTTTTGGGCTTGGGCTTGGAAATTGATGATTTTCCCGTCCCAATCTTCCGGGTAGTGAATGGAGTATTGGTCAGTGCTGGCCTCGTTGGATAAATCTGGCCCAAACAGACCGAAGATACCACTGTGTTGATAGGAATAGGCGTACCATCCAGCGATCAGTACAAATATCACGATAATCAGCAGTGCCCCGCCAACCAATAACAGGTCAGCGGGACGTATGTGAATTTGGGGGCGGTTGGGTTTTCGGAGGGCTGATCGAGATGCGGGTGGCAAATCTGCCATACTGAATACCGCGTCAATTTCCAATTCTGCTAACATGGCGCGGGCTTTGGCATTGTCGGGCTTTAGTTCCAACACCTGCTTTAGGGCGGCCTGTTTAACGGTGATGTCCTCAATTACATTTGCCATCACCCACCAACCGCGTGCATCAAATGGGTTTTGGCGAGTGTATTCTTCTACCAAACGGCGGGCCTGTTCTTGTTGGCCCTCTTTTGCCAATTGGACACTTTTGAGTAGAAGCTCTTCGGACATTGAACCGTTTTCGCTTTCCATTGGAATGGGTCAAAAAATAGACAGGGTAGCCTATTAGCTTTTGACAGCAGCATCTAACGTTGGATAGACATGGAAGAATTTATCGAACCCGATGATTTCCAATACACGCATAATTTTGAGGTTGGGGGCTGCCAACTGGACATCTCCGCCATTTTGACGGCACTGCGTTAAAACGTCGGCTAAGATGCGTAACCCGGCACTGTTCAGATAATTGGTCTGAGAGAGATCAAGCACAAGACGATGATTCCCGGCTTTGACGGCGGTGCGAAGTATATCTTCCATCTTGGTCGCCCCATCTCCATCGACACGACCATCTACCTGAAAAATCACTTTGTCACCTTGCATTGATTGAGAGATGTTGAGCATTGGTAACTGCCCCTTTGTGATAAAACCACTACTGCTGATTAATGATACTCGGAATGCGTTGAAAGCGAAAATTTTATTTTATGTGAAAGGGCAATATGGCTGAATTTATCCTTAGTGATGAGATTGTGTGAAAATTTTGACCCGCTGTTATAATGACCCCCTGTGTCGTTATTCAGAATATCAAGATTGCGCGTTTAAGCCTATTAGCTAACTTATGAGTTTTACGTTTACACTGGAAGCCACTGCTGGACGTGCGCGTGCGGGTATATTTAAGACCCCGCATGGTGATATTTTGACACCTGTGTTTGCCCCCGTAGGAACACAGGCGACTGTCAAAGCGATTCTTCCCCGTGATTTGCATGACCTCAAAGCCACCCTCATCCTTGCCAATACCTATCACTTACATTTACGTCCCGGAGCCGATTTAGTTGCCGCGATGGGTGGTTTGCATCATTTTATGGCATGGGATGGCCCAATCTTAACCGATTCGGGGGGCTTTCAGGTATTCAGCTTGGCAGAACTACGCCGTATTGATGACAATGGGGTGCGCTTCCGCAGCCATTTGGACGGCGCTTCGCACTACTTAACCCCCGAAAAATCCATAGCGATTCAGCATCAGTTGGGCGCGGACATCATTATGGCGTTTGACGAATGTGCCGTGCCGAATGATCGTGATGTTGCTGAAGCCGCAATGCACCGCACCCATGCATGGGCCAAACGCTGTGCCGACTATCATGCAGAACAAGGGGATGCCAATCGTCAGGCGCTTTTTGGGATTGTGCAGGGCGGAATCTTCCCGGATTTACGGGCACAATCGGTCGAGGCGATTACATCACTTGATCTGCCCGGTTACGCCATTGGTGGACTGGCAGTGGGTGAAACCAAAAAAGAAATGCTGGCGACACTTGATGCCACAATGCCATTGATGCCGACCGACCGACCACGCTATTTGATGGGGGTTGGTCATGCGGAAGATTTAGTACAGGCGGTGGCGCGAGGCGTAGATATTTTTGACTGTGTGCTGCCTACCCGCGAGGCCCGTCATGGTGCGGTGCTTACGCGGTTTGGGCGTTATAATATGCGTAACCAACAATTTGCATATGACCCGGAACCGATTGAGGTGGGGTGTGAATGTTACACCTGCCAGAACTTTTCGCGGGCTTACATCCGACATCTGATTAAAGCGAAAGAATTGATTGCACACCAATTGTTGAGCATCCATAACCTGCACTTTTTGTTAAAGCTGGTGCGGGATATGCGGGCCAACATTGTTAAGGGCGAATCCGAATTTAGGATATTTGCTGAGGCATTTTTGACTGATTGGCACTCTGGGGCCGGCGAGCAAGCTGTTGAGGAGGCCAAACGGTCATTGGGAGCAATCAACCTGTCAGGATAATCACTGGATGAAGTGTGCCGCTGGTCGTAAAACTAAAAGAACCCTTGTTGTGGTGACATTAGCCCTTGCTAGTTGTCGTGCGCCAATGCAAGCCCCAACTTCGACTCCCGAAGTAGTTCCTCTTTACTTTGTAACCTCTAGCAGTACCGATACCCTCCTCCGAAATTTAGCGGCAACCTATACCCGTGAAAATTCGCTTGTGGCGATTGTTGACCAAGCAGCCAATGGAACATCCATTGCGGTGGCATTTGACCCCCGCGAGTCATCGAATCAACGCTTGTATGCGTTGACCACCTATTTGCCCAATTTGGACAACCTGTGGGCAGCCCCGCTGGGGCAAGATGGCATCGCCATTGTAGTCCATCCTCGTTTGAACCTTCCCCAACTCGGGGCTGATGATCTACGGCGAATTTTCACAGGGGCAGTTGAAAACTGGATCGAATTCGGTGGGCCGGATGTACCGATCACGGTTGTTAGCCGCGAGGCGGAGTCAGATACTCGTCGTGTTTTTGAGCAGTTGGTTTTGGGGCAGCGCCGAATCACCTACAACGCGGTGCTAGCCCTAACGGACGCTGCGATGTTGGATGTAGTGGCACGGACACCGGGGGCGATTGGGTTCATGAGTATGGGGCTGATGTCGGGGCAGGCTGGGCAGGTGCGGGTGATGCCGCTAGTTGGTGAAACCGGAGAAACGCCAGTCCTGCCAACGCCGCTGACCGTCGGCAATGGAACCTATCCACTCCGAACACCGCTTCTGATTGTTGGAACAACGCCGCCTGTGCCGGGGGATGGGTATTATGAGTTTATTGTTTGGGCACAACAGCGACAGGCTCAAGAAATCATCAGTGAGCGATATGCGCCGCTGCCCCAAAGCCAATAGCACACTGGGACAAATCCGCCTTGCTGAGGCTAGGTGTAGGTAGTATGGAAACAGCAATTTTATGAATCAACCAACTTCCTTGATCGAAAAAGTGTGGTGGAAACTGGTGATGTTTGGTTTCCGATTGCTTTATAACGAAATGGCGTGGACGTATGACACGGTATCATGGGGAGTCAGTTTGGGACAGTGGCGCAATTGGCAGCGAGCAGCTCTCAAACATTTAGAAACCCAACCGGGCGATATGATTCTGGAATT
The DNA here is from genome assembly GCA_041753455.1 of Anaerolineae bacterium. Lineage (GTDB taxonomy): Bacteria > Chloroflexota > Anaerolineae > Aggregatilineales > J027 > CFX10. Next base: position 582,292 of record JBGSUK010000011.1, read on the forward strand.
GGCACACGGCACAGGGAATTTGCAATTGGATTTGTATGCCGCTGGCTACCAACGGGTTGCCTATGATCTTAGTCCATATATGGGACGGATTGCACGGCGTAAACTGCTCCGACACCATATTGCCGCACCGCTGGTTCGTGGGCGTGCCCAACAACTCCCATTTCCGGATCAGAGTTTTGATGCGGTGGTCAGTACCTTTCCGACGCCATTTATCATCGAAATGGAAACTCTGCGAGAAATACATCGGATTCTAAAACCGGGTAAGCGACTGGTGATTGTGCCGAATGGGATCCTAACGGGGGGCGGGGTGGCAAAAGATGCGCTAGAAGCCGCCTATCGTGCGACGGGTCAGCGTGGGCCGTGGCCGATAGATTTAGAACAGCGATTTCAGGAGGCCGGATTTGCGGTGCAATTATTGGTCGAGCAATGCCCTTACAGCATCGCGCAGGTGGTCGTTGCCACACGACAGGCTTAGACCCGGTGTCAGATTTTTGTCAGGTTACCTTCATTTATCCGTAGTCCAGCCATCATTTGACCGTCCGGTGTTGGCTTGTCCACTTGTCGTATACTAATCCCTATCAATGCAGTTTCATGTGGAGGTCTTTTGAATGTTTCGACTGAAACGCCTGACTGGTTTATTGCTCGTTGTAATTATCATCATCGCCATTGCACCGCACGGCAAACAGGTCAATGCACAGGATGGTGGAGCGTTACCGACCAGTTTTAAACTCGACATCAGCCGCCTGCGCCATGAATATCAGGGTTGGAATAATTGCGGCCCGACAACGTTAACGATGGGCTTGACGTATTTTGGCTATACCGATAATCAACTCCCCGCTGCGAATTTCCTAAAACCAAATGGGGAAGACAAAAATGTCTCGCCGTGGGAGATGGTGGATTATGTGAATGAGGTCGCCAGCCTCATGGTCAACGTGCGGGCGTTGTATCGCCCCGGCGGAGATTTTGAACTCATCAAGCGGTTGCTGGTGGCAGATTTCCCGGTCATCATCGAAAAAGGGTTTGAGGTGGAAGACCTTGATTGGATGGGCCACTATTTGCTGCTGATGGGTTACGACGATCTTGAAGGCGTGTTTTTCAGCTACGACAGCTATCTGGGACATGGCAATTTTCAAGGGCTGAAAGAACCCTATGCCACCGTTGAAAGCTATTGGTGGAATTTTAGCAATACCTTTATTGTGCTATATGCGCCCGAACGTGAAGCCGAAGTCATGCAAATTTTGGGTGAGCGTGCTGATTTGACCCAAGCCTATCAATTGATGTCCCAGATGGCCCAAGCACGGGCGGCAGCCAATGGGCAAGACGCATGGGCATGGTTCAATATTGGGGATGCGTTGACCCATCTTGGCTACTATGCAGAGGCGACCGGCTTTTTCCGGGTGGCGTTTGACCTCGGATTGCCTTGGCGAGCATTATGGTATCGCCATTCGCCCTTGGAAGCCTTCTATCGGACAGGTGAGTTTAATACAGTGTTGGAGTTGGTGCAGCAGGCCAAATTAACCACCCCCTATGTTGAAGAATGGGACTACTATCACGGGTTGGTGTTTGCATCACAGGGCCGAACCGCCGACGCCAAAGCCCAATTGAACGAGGCCCTACAATATAATGCTAATTTCCAACTTGCCAAAGATGCGATTGCTGAATTGGACGCGGGCACATTTGTGGCAGTTGCCCAAACTGACGTGTAGTGATTTAGCTGGCCCCTGCCTGAATCAATCGGTTGTGCAAATAGACCGGGCGGGGGTCGATATATTTCTTGCGATCAATTAGGTGGCGCAGTGTAAAATCCGTTGCCATCAGTGTCACCCCCTCCAAACTTACTTTGGCCTCGGCGCGGAGTTCCTCCACTCCCGGAAAATCACGAGTTGGCTCAATCAAATCCGCGACATACACGATCATATCAACCGCGTTCATGCTGGGATCGCCTGTCGTATGAAAGGCACAGGCGGTTTGTAGTTGGGGATCATCTAGGCCAAATTCCTCGGCGGCCAACACATAACCCACCGCGCCATGCAGCAGCATCGGCACCATTCGTTCGCCCTCGCTAATGGGTAGTTGATGAAGTTCTGCCAGCCGCAGTAAGTCATCATCGGGCAGGCGCTTGGCAGCGTCGTGAATCCATGCGGCTAGTCGCGCCCGCATCCGTTCGGCGGGGACGTATCGCTCGGCCATCCAGTCGGCAGTTTCGACCACGCCGCGTACATGGGGGATACGTTTGGGTTTTAGATGTGCTTCAACCCATGCTTGTACACGGGTCTCAAGTTCGGGGGTGTAATCAATGGGCATAGTTTTTCCTGCGTTTTGGGAAGATGTCAGACAACTGCCCAATTTTAATCGCTTGCCGACCGTTGGCAAATGCGCTCAGGATGCTAGAATAACAATGCTATGATATTTTTGCTGCGAGACTACCATAAGCACCTTTTCCAATTGGAGAGCAATTATGTTGACACCCGCGTTCACCCGCGCTGATTATGAAGCTGCTGCCGATGAAGTCCGTCGTCGAATTAATCGTGTGCCCAAGATTGCGATTATTCTAGGGTCTGGTTTAGGGCCACTTGCCGATAGCGTCACGAATGGGACAGTTATTCCCTATCGGGATATTCCAAATTGGCCCCAAGCCCCACATGGCGGGCATGTTATGGGGCATAAAGGGCAGTTGGTGATCGGGGAAATTGAGGGTCAAAGTGTCTTGATGATGCAAGGGCGGCTGCATTTTTATGAAGGCTACAATATGCACCAAGTCACTTTTCCGGTGCGCTTGATGCGGGTGTTGGGCGTAGATACCCTGATTGTGACCAACGCGGCGGGTGGCTTAAACCCAAACTATCGGGCAGGCGATTTGATGCTCATTACCGACCATATCAATTTATTCGGACAAATGGGGAACAACGGGTTGATTGGCCCGAACGATGAGAGCTTTGGCGATCGTTTCCCGATTTTTACGCAGGCCTATGACAAAAAACTGCGGAATAAGGCGCTGGAAATTGCCCAACGCGAACGCATTACGCTGCAACAAGGGGTGTATATTGCCCTATCTGGCCCAGCGTTCGAGACACCTGCCGAAATTCGTATGTTCCGTATGTGGGGCGCGGATGCCGTTGGGATGTCCACTGTGCCGGAAGTCGTGGTAGCGCGTCATGCCGGGATGCGGGTGATGGGGGTGTCGAGTATCACGAATGAAGCGATTGATGATCAAGATTCGGTGAAAGATGTGAGCCACGAAGAAGTGTTGGCGGTTGGCGCGAAGATTGTGCCGAATCTCATCACCATCATTCGGGGGGTCTTACGCGAATTTCCGGAGTAGGACAGAAAAATGAGGTAGGGGATTATGGGCGATTTTTTGTCTTTCATTGAAAGCATCGCCGTTGGGCTGTACATATTTACGGGGCTAGGATTGCTGTGGAGTTTTCGCAATTTTCTGCGGGCGCGGCGCGAACTGCGGGAATCACAATTTCGGCTGGAGCGTGAACAGGCCCAACAGCACGGTGGCAAGGCACTGACACTGGTATTTTTGAGTGTCAATTTGCTGGTCACCTTTTGGGGCACGGCGAATATGGCGGCCCCGACATGGCGTGAGGGATTACCGGCGACCCTAGACCCCAACTTTGCGCGGAATCGTGCTTATCAAACCAGCACGGCTGCTAGTAGCGATGGTTTTCGATTAACGCCGAATAATCCGGATGGGGGCGATGTCATTCCGATTACCGCGCCGCCGCCTAGTACACCTAAAGGGACGATTCTGCCTGCCAATCCCCGCGAAGGCTGTATCCGCGATCAGGCGTGGATTGAATTTCCCGATAACGGACAGGTCGTGTTTGATGTGATTCCGATACGTGGAACGGCGAATATCCAAGATTTTTCGTTCTATCGGTTTGAAATTCGACCTGAAACGGGTTCGTCGGATGCGATGTTCAGTACCATTGGCGGGGCACAGGGCGATTATGTACAGGCGGTGGTGGATGGCGAACTCGGTCAACTCGTGCCGCTAAATTATCTACCGGGAACATACCGTTATCGCTTGGTCGTGTTTGACAGCACCAGCGCGATGAAAGCGAGTTGCGAGATTAGCATTATCATCAGTGACCCCATCCCGACGGCGACGCCGATTGGAGCAAACTAAATGCCCCCGCGTAAAAAATCACCCTCCCCACTGCAAGATTTGTTGACCGATGAGGCCAAAGATGCCGGATTGTTGGCGGCCTTGTTGGTCAGCCCCGGTGATCAGGTGGTCGCATCTTATGTTGCAGTAGGTTTGGATAAGGCGACTGCCGAATCCCCCTTGCTGACCACCCGGCGGATTTTTGGGAATGCCGAAAGCCGAGCACAGTTGGCCCAATTGCAGGAAAGCGTTTTTTATGATCTGGATGGGCGGCGGTTGATTTGTCGGCCTTTGATGCTGCCGACATTAGACGATACTAGCCCATATGTGTTGGTGGTGCTGACCACCGCCGAACAGACCTATCGGCGGGCGCTTAATAAGCTAATTCGGGCCATCGAAAATGCGACAGGCGGTTTTTAAATCTCGCTGGCCTCGACGATGCGCGTAATCTTGGTGGCAAGATGGCGCAACACCTGACGCAGTTCGGGTGGGTGGCAGATTTGAAAATCAAACGCTAGTCCTGCTAGAAAATGACCCACCCACTCTAATTTTTGGGTGTAAATCGTCAGATATACCCCATCCCCATAGGCTTCCATCAAACCTAGATATGGGGGAATGTGCTGAACGGCGTGTTCAATCGTCGTCTGCAAAATGACCTCAATGCGCCATGCCCCCGGTGTGCTGGCGATGCCCTTCATCACCTGACCTACTGTGTCAAATTCGATTGGCGGGGTAAATGTTTCGGGAAGAAGTTCAGCCGCCGCGATGCGATCGAGGCGAAAGGTACGTAGGTCGTCGCGCAGATGGCAATGCCCCACCGTGTACCAGAACCCGCCGTGCATCACAAGGCCATAGGGATCGAATGGTCGAGTTGAGTTTTCAGCGTTCCATGCTGTGTAGGTTAATTGCACTCGGCGTTTTTGTTGGACAGCGGTACTAAACAACACAATCAAGTCGCTGGCAGGGGCGGCATGGTGAATATTGAGGTGAATCAACAACGATTCTTGCACCGCCTGCACCTTTTCACGTAAGACATCGGGCAGAACACGCTCAATTTTGGCGAGCGCCCCTTCGATGGCAGGCGCTTCGATGGACAGACCAAGCCGTCGGGTAATGAGTAGCCCCAAGGTTAACCCCAATGCCTCCTCGTCAGTAAACATCATGGGGGGCAGTTTGAAACCGGGTCGCAGGCGATATGCGCCAAGCCGCCCGCGTTCACCCTCAATTGGAATCCCTAAATCTTGCAACATGACGATGTAGCGCCGCACTGTTCGTACATCCACTTCCAAACGATTGGCGATTTCCGGTCCGCTGAGTTGGGGATAGGCCTGCAATAATTCCAAGACGGTGAGCAGTCGGGTCGTAGGGTGATACACAAAAATCTCCCATTAAATCAGGGCGGATAATGTCCTGTATAGATGATACGCTAAATGTAGAAAGCTGAAACAACCAATCTGTGAGGGAGCATCTATGAATATCACCAAAGGGTTCGCCGAGGTCGAAAACTCCAAGCTGTATTATGAGATGGCTGGTGAGGGGCATTCCCTGTTACTCATCCATCCCATGCTGACCAGCCATCAATATTGGGATGACCAGTTTGGCGAATTTGCGAAACAATATCGGGTCATTCGATATGATGTGCGCGGCTTCGGGCAGTCCAAAATCTCAAAAGAAGCGTTCTCCGATACTCAAGATATTGTTCAACTGCTGGATTTCCTCGGCATTGAAAAGACGTATATCCTTGGGCTTTCGATGGGTGGCGAAATCGCCATGCAGTTCGTGTTGGAACATCCTGAACGGGTGGACGGGTTGGTGATGTCGGGGGTCGGCTTGGAGGGCTATGAATATTCGGTGGAGGGCACGCAGGAATTTGAACCGAAGTGGATGGCCTTTATCGAACGCATCCAAAATCACGACTTTGCTGGCGCACGCGAAAGGTTTATGGAATTTGCGGTGGATAGCCCAGTGGGACGGGCCGATGAAAAAGTGCGTGAACGAGTACGGGCATTGATGCAGGACTATACTTTTCCACACTTCTTCCCGCCGGATGAGGTGGTCGCTACGGCAGAGGCCTCGTCCGCTGAATCACAAGAAGCGCATATCCCAACCATTCAACGACTGAAGGAAATTCAAGTTCCGACACTGGTGATGGCGGGAGGACATGAAGCAAAGGATATACAGAATATTGTGGACGTGCTGGTTCGAGATATTCCCCATGCTCAAAAAGCTGTAATTTCGAAGGCGGGGCATTTTGTTAGCCTCGAAAAACCCGTCGAATTTAACCGGGTAGTGTTGGAGTACTTGGGCAAATTGGGCTAGGGCAATTACTCCAAACCGGCTAGTCGTTTTTCGGCAGCATACTGTTCCGGGGTGTCAATATCGCGCAGGATGCTGTCGTTATCCACCTTAAATGTATATACCGGATTACGATTGATGGCCTCACGCGGGGCACTCCCCAACGGAAGATCCAAAATATCGGGCCAGTGGCGGCGCTGAATCAAAATCGGATGCCCGCGCTGGCCTTGATACATAGGCGCAATAATTGACCCCTTGCCCTCGGCATAGAGGTTTAAGATCTGGCGGATCAGTTTGGCACGGATTTGCGGCTGATCGCCCATCATCACCAGACAGGCATCAATGTCACTGCTCATAGCTTGTAATCCCACTTGCAGCGATGACAGCATCTCACCCACTTTGAAGCGCGGGTTAAATGCGATTTTGACCGCGCTGTTTTGTAATACACTGGCGACTTGACCGGACTTATAGCCCGTTACTACGACGACTTCAGGCAGACGGAATGGCACAAGGGTGTTCACGATGGTTTCAATTACGGTGTGCCGCCCCCATTTCAGCAGGGCTTTGGAATTACCCCCCATACGCGAGGACAGACCCGCCGCCAAAATGATGACCCCGACCCGCCGCTGTACCTCGAATACCGGGTTCTTGGCGTGCATTGCACCAATTGCTACCGCGTTGATTTTGGGCGAGGCAAGAATAATTTGGGCGATGCGACGGGCACGCCCCCGGCCTAGACCATCACCCGCTTTGTTGAGCAATACCACGACTCGTGCGGTCGGCGGTAAATCTTTGAGGCCGAGTTGTTCATCACGCACAATCTGGGCCAGCCATGCGGGTTGAATGGGTTGCCCAAGCGGAAAACCATAACGTTCGAAAATCGGCTCAGGGTTATAGACTGTCGTGTCATCGAAGGGGAGGCCAAGGGCGTCTAGTCCAGCAACCGGGACGAGCAGGGTGGTATCCTGTGGAATAACGGGTTCATGTAGGCGGGGGGCTTTGAGGGGCAGGCGGCGTGACCCGTCGGCCTCGACCAGCAGCAAATCGGCATTCATTTCATCTACCAGCCGCGAAATGGATTCGCTTGGCAGACCAATCACCTTATCTCCGCGAATCTCTTGATAGACGAATACTAGTCGGTTTGTGTCTAGCAGAGTGGCGAGTTCGCGTTTACCATGCAGAAGGTTGGACTGCCAACGAATAGCATGGGGGAATTGTTCGAGTTCGGATGCGCCAATACGGGTGGTGGTGGTCGCTAGGACTCGCCAGCCTTCGGTTGCCAACTCGCGCCCCAAGCGCACCATCGCGGAGGTTTTGCCCCCCGCCCCGGTAAACGCTACGACATCCCCGCGCTGAACATTCAACGCCTCATGTAAACGCATCAGCCTCATCCCTTACCCGGTCTTGTTTGTGCAGCGGTAAGATGCCCCGGCTGAGGATGGCTTCTAATACACCCCCTCCAATCGCCAGTGCCTTATCGGAAATGGTGAAGCAATGTTCACGGACACCACGCGGGTCTAAATCGCCAACTTTCAGGCCTGCCCATACTTCCACATTTTCATGGATGAGGCCGCGCAAAATTCCAGTGAATGCAGCGAGAATCGGCTCACCTTCGACGGTGGCGATTACCGCGCCTTGTTCAATTGGATCGCCAATTTCGGCGTTGGGTTTGACATGACCCGCACGCGGCGCACGCAGCACCCGTTGGCTGTCCTTGCCACCGACATTACCGGGGATACCGGTGTTGGGGGCGGCGCTGCCCTGCCAGATGACCCGCCCTAGTGAATGTCCGCGCTGCGTTTCGACGATGGCATGGCAATCTTCGCCAGCCACAAAGCCGGGGCCGAGGGCCAGTACCAATTGGGCATCTTCAAGGGTGGTGTCAATATTGCGTTTTGCCAACCGCGCATCAATGACGACCTGTGCGTTGACATTTCGCCATGCCCCGTCTGTATCTACGAGAATAGGAATTTCACCACCACGTATTGCCAACCAGACTGCTGAATCGGCTTTAATGACGCGCGAGGTGATGCCCTCCACTTGGTAAACACCCCCCGACTCAAAAATCGCGCTGCCAAATGAAACCGTGCGCCGAACCAACAACGGGGTCGGCAAATCTACCATGACCACCGGGTAGCCTGCATGATATAAGCGAAAAGCGACCCCAGAACCGAGGTCGCCCGCGCCGCGAATGAGGACAATGGGCAATGGATCAGACGATGGCACCGAGTCCATGCTCGCGTAATCCTTCTACTATGCGATCGGGGATGAAAGGCAGGTGGTCGAACCAGATGCCAGTGGCGTCATGAATGGCAGCGGCGATAGCTGGGGCAAGCGGGATGAACGGCATTTCAGCCATCCCACGTGCTCCCCAAGGGCCAATCGGCATAGGATTTTCCAGCAAGACGGATTTGACTTCGACTGGAACATCGTAGACGGTTGGAATCAAATAGGTCGAGAGGAAGGGATTCAGGACACGCCCTTCCTTGCTGACCAGATGCTCCATAATGGCGTAGCCTTGTGCTTGAACTACCGCACCTTCGACCTGTCCCTCAACCAACATACGATTGAGTACCTTGCCGACATCATTGGCACAAGTGACGCGCACCAAATTGACCAAGCCGGTTTCCAAATCTACCTCGACTTCGGCGACCTCGGCGACATAGCCATAGGCAAAATTGGGTGTGCCATAGCCTGTTTCTTTATCAAGAGTGGTAGTAGCCGGGGGGCGATATTGATAGGTGGCGATGGAAGGCCGTTCTTCGTCTTGCCATTTCTTGAGGGCCAATTCAGCTGCCCCACGAATGGCATTGCCCGTCATAAAGGTCATACGCGAAGCCGATGTACTACCGGAGGTCTGCGTTTCGGCGGTATCGTGTGAAATTACCCGGACTTTTTGAACTGGGACGCCAACGGCTTCGGCAGCCATCTGGGTAAAAACTGTATGGGCACCCTGTCCGACATCGGCTCCGGCGGTTCGCACAATCACTTCTTCGATCAAGCCTGTGCCGCGCAACTCAATAGTGGCCCAACATTGCTCCGGGAAGCCAAAACTATAACCGATATTTTTGAATCCGCAGGCAAAACCAATGCCGCGCCGTTTATAGGATTCGCGTGGCTGATGCGTGGCAGATTTTTGCCAGCCCTGTCCAGTTTGTGACCAAGCACCGCTTTCGGTAGCCCCTGCTTCAATTGTTTGTTGAATGGTGACGCCGGGAGGAGGAGGCGTGCCCGTTGTCATAATGCTGCCTTCATGAATGACATTCCGCAGTCGGAATTCTACCGGGTCAAGGCCGAGAGCCTCCGCCAATCGGTTCATCATCCCTTCGGCGGCAAAGGCACCCTGTGGCCCGCCAAAACCGCGAAACGCCCCGGTCATGATGTTGTTGGTATAGACGCCATAGGTATCCACCTGTACGTAGGGGATTTCATAGGGGCCGGTCACCATCAAATGAGCATTCCCCATAACCTTGTTGGTGGTGTAATTGTACGCTCCGGCGTCCCCAATCACGGTGGCTTCGGCGGCGACTAATTTGCCATCGCGGGTCGCGCCCCATTTGGCCCGAACTTTGACCGGATGGCGTTTGTGGTGATAGAGGATGGATTCTTCCCGACTCCAGATGATTTTGACTGGCCGACCCAGTTTATAGGCTGCCAAGGCGAGGACGACCTGTACACTCATGTCCTCACGTCCGCCGAATGCGCCGCCAATCGCCGGGTAAATCACGCGCACTTGGTCGGGGGGCAGGTTCAGGGCGTGGTATATCTGTTCCTGATCTTCATGTACCCATTGACCTGCTACAAGAACGGTGACACGGCCCTGTTCATCTATATACCCAAGACCCGCTTCGGGCTGCAAATAGGCATGTTCTTGATAGCTGGTAGTAAACTCATTTTCCACAATGACATCCGACTTGGCCCACCCTTCGGCCATATCACCCATGCGAATTTTGTAATGCACGATGATGTTGTTGGGTTTGTTGAGATGCAATTGCGGTGCGCCGTCTTGCATCGCATCGTCCGGGTCAAAAACGGTGGGCAGGTCTTGATATTCGACCTCGATTAGCTGGGCAGCGGCGGCGGCATTTTCTTCCGTATCGGCGACAACCACTGCAACCACATCCGCTAAACAGCGTACCACATCCGCGCCGGGGATGGTGCTGCCGGGGCCACAAATGACGGGTTGGTCTTTCATCGTCAGGCCATATTCATTGACGGGCACATCACGGGCGGTAAAGATTCGGACTACGCCGGGATAGGCCTCAGCAAGGTGGGTATCAATGGAGACTACCCGCGCATGGACACGATCCGAAAATCGGATTTTCATCCATAGCTGACCTTCCATATTAAAATCGCTCGGATAGGGGGTTTGGCCTGTCACCTTACCGAACGCATCAATTCGTTTCATGCTCACGCCGATTGCGGGCGTTTGATTATCAGACACGGTTTTTTGCCTTCAAGATACTGGATTCCAAAAAAACGCCACTAACCTTGACCCCGTTTCCGCATTTCGCGGTCTTGAATCTCTTTGAGCCGCTTGACCTCTTTGATTTTTTGCTGGCGGATTTTGGCGCGTTTTTTCTCATATTTGAGAATCGCTTTGGGATCATCCGTTGTCGGGGGCAAGATGCCTTCTTCTTTGCGGGTGAAGTCGCTACCGAGAGCCGCCGCAACAATCATGGCGGAAAGCGCAAGCATGATAATGGAGAGGAAAACGGCTGCCGCAATATCAACCCGGCTGTAGCTGTTGCCAACTAATTCAAAGATTTCATTTTGCTCTAGCTCGGCTTCCAATACCCGTTGGTTAAAATCCTCGTTCTGTTCTTTGCCAGCATTAACAATCAGCGGCGCGGCGAGGAATGAAATTACTATGATGGAGAGTATGAGTACGAAGGCCAAAATGGGGACTAATCGGCTTCGTTTTTTTAGTTTTTCTTTTTCGGCCTCACGGCGGGCGATACTCATTGGCTAACTTGCTCCTTCTGTTGTGCTATTTCGCTTGCAAGTTCAAAGGCATCAATAATTTTATAGTAGCCAGTACAACGACACAGATTACCCGAAATACTCTGGGCAATTTGGTCGCGGGTGGGGTGGGGGTGTTCCTCTAATAATTTCGCCCCGGACATCAGAAAACCGGGGGTGCAGAATCCACATTGGACACCCCCTGTTTCCATAAACGCTTCTTGAATCGGGTGCAGGGAATCTTCCTTTGCCAGCCCTTCGATGGTCACGATGTCTGCCCCATGTGCGCGAGGGGCAGGTACCATGCACGCCATGACTGCAACCCCATCCAGATAGACCGTACATGCACCGCATTCGCCTTCCGCACAGCCTTCTTTGGTTCCGGTTAGGTGAACATCGTCGCGCAAGAACCGCAGTAGGGTTTTGTTGGAAGCGCCCGTAACGGTGTGCGATTCGCCATTGACCGTTGTCACAATGGTGTCGCTGGCGTCATCTTCATGGCGGACGGATGCGGGTAGGGCGGTATGCTGTGGAACGGTGTTTGTTCCCCATAGCATGGTTGGATTTTCGGGCCAATGGGCGCGTTCTTGGTGGTCGCGGAGCATTCGCAGCGCACGGGCCGTCAGCACCTTGACCATCTCGGTGCGATAGGTGGCAGTGGCGCGAACATCGCTAATCGGTTTGGGTGTCGTCCCCGCTAACTTAGCTGCTTCGGCAATGGTGGCATCAGTCAGGGTGCGCCCCTGTAAATAGTTTTCGGCATCGGGTACACGGATAATCGTAGGGGCTACGCTGCCGAGGGTGATTCGTGCATGGGTAATTCTATCGTCGTCAAAACTGAGAATCACCGCGATATTAACGACTGAAATGGCTTGGGCGCGGCGCAATCCTAATTTCAGGAATACACCGCGTTCATTATCAGACATAGGCTTTAAGTGAATCGCTGTCAGTAGCTCATCAGGCTGCATGGCAGTCTTGCGTACACCCTTATAAAAATCGGCAAAACTTAGGGTGCGTGTGCCAGAAGTTGAGGCAAGCGTGACCGACCCATCTAAGGCCCATAATGGCGTGATGGTATCATTGGCAGGGCTGGCGGTAATGAGATTACCTGCAACGGTGGCTCGATTGCGAATTTGGGGTGCGCCAACTTCCCAACAGGCTTGGGCCAACGGAAAAGCCCGCTGAACAATCAACTCATTGGCGACCACCTGATTATGGGTCACCAATGGGCCAAGCTGAATGGCCTGTTCCTCGAACCTAATCGTGTCAAGACCAGATAGGCGGGTAATGTCAATCAAGGTTTCAAGACCGGGACGCTGATGACGCTCAATCTCGATCAAAATATCGGTCGCACCGGCGACAATACGGGCGCTTTCACGATGCTGTGCCAACAACGCCAATGCCTCATCCAAATGCGTTACGCTAAAATAGTTTTTCCACATGAAATTTCCTACCGTAGAAGGTCGCAAATGCGACAAGTGCGCTAATGTTAGCACATCCGGCGGTCTGTTGCGACAAAATTTATCTGTTTTTATGACGGGCCGGATTCCATTATAATCAAGCTACACAAAACCTTTCTCGAAAGCGCGATATGAATTTTTCAACTCTGATCGCCTATCTAATTGCTATTGCGATTCCTGTCCTGACCATCTACCTGTTCTATGCCTTTGACCTTTATGGGACGGGTCGAATAAGCACCGTATTGGTGAGTTTTAGTTGGGGGGTGATCGGCGCATTTGGGATCGCCAACCTGATCTATCAGTTGCTGTTTGATAATGTCGAGTTTGAGACACTCACCACACGGGTTGCGCCAACGCTTGAAGAATTGCTCAAGGCGGTGGTGCTGATTTACCTCATTAATCAACCACGCTTTCGCTACATTGTGGATGGCACCATTTATGGGATTGCGGTGGGTATCGGATTTGCCATGTCGGAGACGGCATTGATCTATTTGCCCGACGCAGGGGATGCGGCACTATCCACCGCAATTAGCCGAGTGCTTTCGACTTCTTTGATGCACGCAACGGCTAGTGCGATGGTCGGGATTATGTTCGGACGCTATCGTAGGGCCACATCAAAAAATAAGCGTATTTTTCCCATTCTGGGTATCGTGGCAGCGATTATTGCCCATACGATCTATAACGTCGGTGTTATGCGGATTGAAGACTACAGCGCGGGACGGTTTTTGCTGTTGTTTGCCATTACACTGGGTTTTTCGGGCAGTGCCTTTATTCTATTTGTCATGAATCAAGGCATCCAAGAAGAAAAACGCCGATTTGAACAGACGCTCGGGCTAGAAGTCGGGGTTTCGGCGGGCGAGCGCAAAGCCGTTCAACGTCTAGGTGGCAATGGTATCGAGCAGATTTTGGATGAGATGAAGGAATTTTTTGGGCAAGATAATATCTCGCTTATCCGTCGTTTATTGGTGGTGCAAGCCAATATCGGCATTTTGCAAAATAACCTCAAAAGCCAAGTTAGTGAGCGATTGAAACGGGCATGGCAGGAAGAAATCGCCGTCTATCAGCGCGAAAATGACGAAATCCGTTCCCAGTTGGGTGTTTATGTGACCAGTTTTATGCGTCGTGTGTTCCCTGCCGAAGATCAGACGCTGTGGGATACGGTTAACGCTGAATTCGCCGATTATGACCCCACGTTGGTGCATACTTTTGATATGTTTATGCGAGTGTCGGAGTTGGCGGAGACGTTTACGGTGGATCAGCTGTCGGCGATGGCCGAGCGCCTGAGTCATATGGAAATTTTCAGGAATGTGTCGCTGACCAATCTTGAAAACCTGTGTCGGGCGATTGTGGTCGAAAATTATGACGATGGCGTGCAGATTTTTGATCAGGGTGATATGGGTGATTCCATGTATATGATCGAAGCGGGGAACATTGATACCTATTTGACTTCTCGCAGCGATGGCGAAGATAAGTTTTTGCGAAGTTTCCGTTCCGGTGATGTGGTAGGTGAATTTTCGCTGTTGGATGGACAGCCACGTTCGGCTCGTGCCCTAGCGGTGGGGAAGGTCAAAGTCTTGGTATTGAAACGACAGGCATTCTTGATGTTTATGCAAAGTCGTCCCCAAGTCGTCTTAGCGATGCTGCAATATCTCGCCGAAAAACTGCGTTACACCACTGCATCGGTTGAAGCCAGCACCAGTTGGGCTGCCCGCATCGCACAGGGGAATTACGATGAGCCGTATGTGTTTAATCCTCCTGCATCTGCCTTTGCTTTGTCCCAAGAGCCACCAACCGCATTAGAACCTCATGAGCTTTCCGAAGACACACCCGAAATTATTGGTACATTATTGATACGAGCAACAGGTGTCTTGAAGGAACGGGAACGAGTCTTACGGAAAAGGATTAGCAATACATGGAAGCGCGTCGCCATCACAGAAAAACCGTGAACCTCCGGCCCATTTGGAATCCGGATATGTATCATGGGCACAGCAAAAAACCAGACTTTTTTGAAGGGTGGTATTTTAAACTAATCAATGCTTCAGGTGATCGTCGTTACGCTGTTATCCCCGGTATTTTTCTGCATCAAGACCCCACTGAATCCCATGCGTTTGTTCAAACACTCGACGGTGTGACGGGTGGCTCAACCTATCATCGGTATCCCTTGAGTGAGTTTTGGGCCTCGGATGAAAAATTCGAGGTTCGGATTGGGCCAAATCATTTTCAGGCGGATCATATTTCGTTGGATATAGATAGCACAGAACAGCGCATGAAAGGCGAACTGTATTTTAAGGGATTATCGGCGTGGCCTGTAACTCGATTTTCGCCGGGTGTGATGGGCTGGTACGCCTTCATGCCGTTTATGGAGTGTTATCACGGTATCGTCAGCCTCGACCATCGTATCGAAGGCGACTTGACGGTGGATGGCGTCACTACTGATTTTACGGGTGGGCACGGCTATATCGAAAAAGATTGGGGGCAGTCATTCCCACGGGGGTATGTGTGGATGCAGACCAATCATTTTGAGCAACCGGGGACGTGCTTCACAGGGTCGGTGGCAATGATCCCTTGGATGTTCACCGAGTTTCGTGGTTTTTTAGTCGGCTTCTGGCATGAAGGTGTGTTATACCGATTTACGACCTATACAGGCGCGAAAATTGATAATCTGGGCCTGACCGATACCCATGTCCATTGGAATGTGACGGGTAAGGCCGGGGAGGGCGCTCAAAAGGGTAAATATCGCTTGGAACTAGAAGCAGAACGGGCAAAAGGTGGGTTGCTCCATGCACCTTATCGCACAGGTATGGTACAGCGGATTGTTGAAAGCCTCACCGCGACGGTGCATGTGCGCCTGATTCGATTGGATGGTGCCGAAAAATCCGTTTTTGAGGGGACGGGCCGCTATGCCGGGTTAGAAGTGGCAGGCGAGTTGGATAAGATTTTTGATTAAGGAAAGAGGCATACAACGCGCTCACCGTTGTCGATCGTTAATCGAGCTTCGCAAACCATTAAATAGTTTACTAAATCACATTTTAGGCTATTAACTATCACATCTTCAGGTATCTCTAATGCCTGAAATTGTTCATCACTTATCCGAGATTGCCGACAGTTAAACGAGTTGAAGGTCTGAATATCTCCTCGATAGAGCGCGTCTAGGGCAATTTCTGCGTTCACAGGAGTTATGACTTCATATATTTGGACAGGTTGAAATTCTAACACCCAAGATGATTTGGCATCAATTTCAGTAAGAAACAGACAACCCTCTGAAGTAAAGATTTCCTCAGTAGAGTCTGTAGTTCCCTGATATTCGATATAAGCATATACAGTTGGACAAATGCCGTGTAGCACTTCTGTACTGGCGGTATCGTTGTCCTGTCCTGTGAATTTTAGGATATATTGCCCCGGTGGAATGTCCACAGGTCCAAACACATCATCTCCCGAACCTGAAAAAGTTAAGCCAGAACATTGCGTGATTTCACTTGAAAGCTGCAAATTGATTTCCTGCAACTTTTCAATACTTTGAGCTTGCGATAATAAATCGATATAACGTTCTGCAATTTCTTCGGGTTTACAGACTTCAGTTGGATCTTGGGCAGATGCAGATTTGAGAGACAATACAACTGCTATTAGGATAGCTGATATTGCAAGTTTTCTCATTTTTCGCCTCTAGTGCTAGTTTGTTTAGTAGTTTATCTTATATATTCAATAAGATTTTAGCAGTCAATATTCTATAATTGAATAACAATCGGCTCGGTTTGAGGTTTGGCAAGCCATTCCATGCCGTTTTCAGTGACCACGACATCTTCTTCCAACGCCACGAGGCCATAATTGGGCACTTGGACACCGAGTTCAAGGGTATAGGCATTGCCGATTTCTAATAGGCCCATTGGACTTTGCCCATATTTTTCCCACATCGGCCCTAACAAGGTTGAGCCGTCGTGTACGGTGCGGCCAATTTGATGTCCGGTAGCGTGCAAAAATTCGGGATAGCCATTCTGGATAATATGCTGACGGGCGGCGGTGTCTACGGCATTGCCTGTTACCCCGGGTTTCATCACGTCGGCGGCGGCTTGAATCGCGCCACTGACCACCTTAAATCCATCCAAAATCGGTTGTGGGATGCTGGTTTCGCTGGCAGGCTGCAAATACCACACGCGCTGCATATCCGAGACGTAATCTTCGAAATAGACGCCTAAATCCACATGAATTAACTGGCCGGCCTGCGACACATACTTTTCGGACGGGGCGGCGTGCCCAATTGGCGAATCTGGGCCGCAGTTGACAATCGGGCAATATTCGGGTTCCCACGCGGGGGTAAGGCCGCGCTTGGACATTTCAGTATGGATAAAGGCGGCAATCTCTTTTTCGTGCAGGCCGGGCCGCAGATAAGCCGTAATCTGGTCAATGATTTCTTCGGTGAGTTTGACGGCTTGGCGAATCCGGGCGATTTCGGTGGTGGATTTGCGACCCCGCAGCGAATTCAGGATGCCCTCGGCGGAGATGAGTTCGTAAGGTGTGCCTTGGAGATAGCGTTTCAAAATGAGATACATCCCATGCGAAAGGCCATCGGCGGCGGAGTCATTTTCGGAATAATTGAGGGCGATTTGGCGGGGGTTGAGCCGGTTCAAAATCCGCTGCAATTCGGGCTGGATACTCTGGTCGTAGCCGATAACTTCGGTATAGCCGCCGATGCGATCAATGTTTTCAGCATCATAGCGCCCGACAATGGCAATCTTTTCGCCGCTGCGGGTAATGATAAAGGCTGACTGCCACGTCAAATTGATGCCTGCAATCAAGCCTAGCGCAGGGTCGGCATTGTGGGCGGTTTCGCGCACAAAAGTTATCCAAGCATCAATCTGTTTTTCTTGGAGAATCTCA